>JAIRVG010000078.1 GCA_031253995.1 Paucimonas sp.
GCTTCTCCATGTGAGAGTAGGTCATCGTCAAGATTAAATTCCGAAACCCCTATCTGCGTATGCAGGTAGGGGTTTTGTCTTTTCCGGGCCGAAAAGATCGAAAGAAAATCGCGGGGCCAGGCCCCGCGAGGATGTTCAGCCCGCAAGCTGAATGAAGGAGGCCAGTCGACCGCTGCGTAACATCTCATGGTAGCGATCAAGGTCGTCGACCGTGTCCACTTCCAGCCAGCCGTTGTCGGTGAACGCCGCACGGGCGCTCCAGCCGTCGTCGATCAGGCTTTGCAGGAAGGTAGTCATGTACATGTTGTCGAAGTCCTTGCCATCGCGCAGCAAGGAACGGTCCATCTGATGCCATGCGCGGCGGAATGCGGCCACGTGATCACCACGAACCTTGATCAGGCCCATGTACTGGCCCTGGATCTCGCTGTAGTCCTTGGGTTTGCGGCCCAGTTCGACGATGTAGCCGGCGGCGTCCAGCTTCAGGGTTTCGGCGTCGGCCAAGGGATTGTCCATACGGATTTCCCAGAACCGGCGCCATTCCCGATCGATGGCGATTGCCAGTGGCGCATCGGTAGCCAGCAGGCTTTCCAGCACCGATGGCTGGTAGATGATGTCGCCATACGCGATCAGCAGGTCTTCTCCGTCCACCATGAACTGTTCCGCACAGAAGAGGGTGGAAACCATGTTGGTTTCGGCGAAGCGAGGGTTGATAACCAGTTCGGCGCCTTGATCCTGCAGGCACTCGGCGCGATAGCCGCCGACCAGCGTGATGTCATTCAGTCCTCGTGCATGCAGGACGTCCAGTTGGCGGTGTAGCAAAGCCCGCCCCTGCAACTGCACCAGGCACTTCGGACGGTCGTCAGTGTAGGGGCGCAGACGCGTGCCTTGTCCGGCCGCCAGAATGATCACGCGCATGGTAGGTCCTTGAATGAAAAAAGATAACGTATGAGACGGCTGTCCAGGTCGGTGTTGTTCGACGGACGCTCGGGATGCCACATGATGCCGACCCAGGGCAGATGCTCATGAGTCACGGCCTCGACGGAGCCATCAGCAGCCTGGACTCTGGCAAGGAGGGACGGGGCGAGGGTGTTCGGCACGATGCCCCAGTTGTGGAAACTGTTCACCTCTGTGTACTGCTCGAAACGCTCATCGACGCCAAGGGGAACGACCGGATGCATGCAGCCAGCGTGCCCACCCAGCGGAACCAGGCTGCCACCGAGGAAGTGGTTGAGCATCTGCAGGCCGCGGCACACGCCCAGCACTGGCAGTCGCCGGGATCGGGCCAGTGACAGCAGGGCGGTTTCGGTGGCGTCGCGTTCCGGCGCAGTGTTGCTTGCCGCTGGCAAGTGCGCAAGATCGTTACCGCCACTGAGGATCAGCCCCTCGACCCCCTGTCGCAGTAGCCATGCCTCTGGATCAAGCAGTCTGTTGGGAACCGGCACCGGATCGATACCGAGACCTTCCAGCAAGACGGCCCATCGCTGGTCGAGGCAATCGCGGCGTTCGCCATGTCCGGCAATTGTTTCTACCCGCTGGGTGATCGCGATACGCATCACTGGATCACCCTGATGGTGCGGTTGCCCGCATCCAGTTCCAGCACCCTGGCACCGGCCAGGGCGTTGTAGTGGGTTTCGCCGACACCGAGGGCAGCTGGCAGTCCGAACTCGGCAGCGCGAATCGCCATGTGCGAGTTAGCGCCACCATACATGGTGATCAGTCCCGCAATCTGTCGACCGAACAGCCAGTCGTAACCAGGGTCGGCTTGCGGGATCAGGGCGATGCGTCCTGCCAGGTCGTGTTCGTCGGCGCAGTGGCTGAGGTCGATGCAAGCGGCACGCACTTGTCCCGCACCAACGAAGTTGGGCTGGGTTGCCGGATAGAGGAACACCTTCAAGTCCTCGGCGGTGCAAAGCAGCGGCGGCAGTTCGATGGCTTGTAGCTGCTGGTGCAAGGCCTGGCTGGCCCGCGCGCTCGTGCGCAGCTGCTCCCCCATTACCGGGTTCGCAGAGGCATCGTCGGGCAAGGCAAGCAGGGTTTCGATGTCAAGGTAGGCCAGCTTCTCGCGGGGGATTCCCAGCGAGTCGGCCCAGGCGACCAGCTCATCGAGCGCCAGCGACAGGTTGCGGGTAAAGGCGAACTTTGCGTACTCGCGGCCCTCGATTGATTGGCGCAGGAAGCTTTCCAGGCTCTCGGGGTCGTGCGCCAGGCCATGTTCGGCAAGCGCGGCGACGAAGCGTGGTCGCGCCGCTTGCCAGAGGAGTCCGGTATTGTCCGTCACGTTGGCGTGCTGTTCGCTGACGTTGTCGACCAGGGGCCGCAGATAGCGTTCCGGGTCGGCGCGATAGCTCGGCGAATTGATGTCGTAGGTTCCGGGACGCAGGTGGCCGTATCGCTCGACGAAAGCCTCCCAGCTCAACTCCCCGCGAGCGCAGCTTTGTGCGTCGTGGGTCAGCTGGTGGCTGACCGTGCGGATGGAGTTGAGGAAGTCGTCCATTTCCGCCTCGCTCAACACCCCGCTGCTGACAGCCGAGCGCAGCAACGTGACGGCGACGAAGGCGCTGCGTGCCAGATGGGCAAATGGCAGGGTGCCATAGGTGCGGCAATCGAAGAGCAGGGCGCGGACTTTCGCCAGCGCTGGCATTGCGTGCTGGCGCAGTTGTTCGAAACGCTGCTCCAGTTTGTGGATCTGCGCCAGATCGCCACCACTGCGGCGTATTGCCTGGGCGCTGATATCACGAAGTCCTGCACGCAACCGATCGATCTCGTCGTGGGAAAACCCACCCTCCGTGGCCAGGCGTTGACGCCAGCGATCGAAGTCGAGGGCGAAGCAGGTCGGGACCACATCGAACTCGACCTTGTCGTGCAGATGGGGATGGCGCTCCAGCCAGCCAAGGTAGAAATCCACCAGGCGGGTGGCCAGTGCTTCGTCCAGCGTTGCGGGAATGAACGAGTTGAAGCTGGCACGGATATTCACGTAGGGATGGCCGGCGAAGTTGACCAGCAGCGGTGCAGGACGCACGTCCCGGTAGCCGTATTCCGCCCGCTGGGTCGCCCAGGTCTCGTCCATGATCAGGTGCCGGTAGAGGCTGGAAGCGAGGGGGTGGGGCCTGGTGCCGATGATCTCGGCCGGGTTCCAGTCCGGCATGATGCCGAACAGTGCTCGCGTGCCTGCCATGAAGGGTGACGGCGCCTGCAAGTGCTCGAACTGTTGGCTGGCCTTGTCCAGATGGGCGTAGATCTGCTCGTCGCCACCCTCCCGGCGCGAATGATCCACCGCGATCGGACGGACCTGGAGGATATGCAGGCCTGCTTCGGCGGTGATGGCGAACTCCACGTCGAGCGAGTCGTAGCCCAGCAGCCCTTCGATTTCCCGCAGCGCGGGCAGCAGGCTCTGCAGGTTATGCGGAATGTTACTGCTGAGATCGTCGGCGCGACGTTGTATCACCAGGGTCTTGTGCTGGTCGCTGGTACCACTGGTGATGGACTCGGTACTGCCGCTGACATCGTCGTAGTTGACCAGGTAGTACGGAGCGCCGCTGCTCAGGCCGCGGGTGAAGGCGACGCCGCTGACCAGCACGTCATCCAGCATCGGTTGAACCAGCACCTGGTTCTGCGGGTTGTTGTCCGGGTAGGAGTCAATGACCTGTTCGATGGCGTCGCGCAGTGTGGTTGGCTCACTGCCGTCGATGTCCAGCAGGCTGGCGTACGCTCCCGCGTTGGAGTGGCTGAAACCATCCTCCGACAGCGCGCTGCTGCGAATCACCAGGCGTTGCTGGGGGAAGTGCGCCTGGATTCCGTCCAGTACCTTTCCTTCGTTCTCCCGCCATTGCGCCACGGTAAAACTGACCTGGTCCTCGATGCGGCTGCAGCGGACCATGCGCCGCAGGCGGCGCAGGGTCTGGGCCTTGGTGCCGAGGACGAAGTGGGCCAGGTCGCGGGGCTCGTTGAGTTCGGCCCAGTCGCCTTGCACATCGATTGCTTCGACGCTCAGGCCATTGCAACGCAGCATCTCTACCAGGTCGGACAGGTTGCCCTTGCGGAACTGCTGTTGCAGCGCAACCTTGTGCTCCAGGAGGAAGGCGATGGCATTGGGTCCGAAATGAACGCAGCCGACGAACTCGGCCGAGGCGAGGGCAGGTGATATGTCCGCGCCCAGGCGGGTGATGACCTGCTTGTGCAGGGATACCTTTTCGCAGCGTTCAAGGTCTACCCCGGTACGTCCCGCGAAACGGGTGCGCCAGTGGCTGTCCACTGCGACGCAGACATCAGCCTGGCTGGCACTCAGCGCGGTAGCCAGGCTGCGGCGGAACAGCACGTCGGAATAGCACACCAGGCAACGCTGTTGCTCGCTGAGGTCGACCTGGAGGAACGAGAACGCCGCCTGGGTGGACTGCCAGTCGGCGTTCTCCCAGTAGTGCAACTGCGGATAACGTTCGCGGACCGATTCGAGCCGGTAGCCACCGACGAAATGTACGGTGGACATGAGCGAGTCCGTGGCCTGGATCTGCCAGTCGATGACCCGGGTATGCCCGGAAGCACTGCGCAGCGCGGAGTGTTCATCGCCTTGATAGGGCCGGCCCGCGCCCAGGAAAATTACCGATGACTGCATCTTCTAGCGCTCGTTCCTTCGAAAAAAAACCACCTGGCGGTGGTTTTCAAGGATGTCACATCATTCGCCCTGATAAATACAGCCACTCGTGCAGGTCTCGTGAATCCGCACCTTGCTCAATTCAGGCAACAGCGGCTTGACCTGGTCCCAGATCCATTTGGCGATCACTTCGCTGGTGGGATTCTCCAGGCCAGGAATGTCGTTCAGGTAGTTGTGGTCCAGTTGCTCATAGAGCGGCTTGAAGATCGCCTTGATCTCGGAGAAGTCACGAATCCAGCCGGTATGTGGATCCAGCGGGCCGGTCAGGTGCAGGGCGACCTTGAACGAATGGCCGTGCAGGCGGCCACACTTGTGGCCGGCGGGGACGTTCGGCAGGCGGTGTGCCGACTCGAAGGTAAATTCCTTGAAAATTTCCAAAATAATCAACTCTGAGAACCAATGCTGGGACGCAGTTTACCAGCAAGGCCGTTACAAGGCTTGCAGATGGTCGGCCAGGGTGCCGCGGGCCACCAGTTCGAGAAAACTGTCGCCCAGGCGCCGGCTTTCGTCCATCGCCGTATGCCAGTAGCGCTGGCGGGCCGCGGCATCGCCCATGAAACGCTTGAAGTCGCTGCGGTCTGGCAGTTTGCCGTAAGGCAGGCGCGCCAGGTACTGCGGCGAGGGCGCCAGCAGCAACACATCCCGCAGGCGTTCGGCGTCGCCACGGCGCCAGGGCAGGGCCTTGTCGAACCAGCCGGGAATCACCTTGTCGGTGAAATGCGGGTAGAGCACGATGTCCTCGCCGCTGTAGGGCAGGTCCAGGTGATAGTCGAGCAGGCCGCCATCGCGATAGGTGCCGGCGCCGGCCCCGGGGATATCGCGCACGCCTTCCATCACCATGGGGATCGAGCCGGAGGCCAGCAGGGCATGGCGCAGGTTCTCGCCGGCCAGCGGCAGGTAGCGCGACGGGAAGTCGGTCAGCGCCTGTAGCGGCGGTGCGCTGCGCGCGTCATGCAGGATGACCCGCTCGAAATGGCGGGCCAGCCGTGGCCGGCCGATCAGGTTGTCCGCGATCACCGACGACAGGCCGATGCCCAGGCGCCCGCGATGGTCGTCGGCGAGCAGGCCGTGACTCTTGACCACGACGATATTCAGGCGGTAGTCGGGATTGTCGAGGATCCTCGCATCTCGTCCCTCCAGCAGGTCGTCGAGCATGCGCTGGCAACTCAAGGAAACTTCGCTCGGGGTCACGCCCTTGGCGAAGTCCTGCGCGGTGTACAGCTCGCCGAGGCGGCGAATGGCGCTGGCCGGATCGGGCAGGCAGGCACTGGCGAAACGCCAGGAACCGATGGACGCGCCGATCAGCGCTCGCTCCCTCGCGGCGCCCGGCAGCCATTCACCGAACAGCGCCAGGTCCAGTCCCTGGATGCCCAGGGCCTTAGGTCCACCCGCCGCCCCTGGCAATACACCGACATCCGCAGCGCTCAAGCCGCGCTGGCGAATCCGCGCCAGTGCGCGTTTGCCGGCCTTGAGGGTCAACGCGGGATATTTGCTGTGGATGGCGGTCATACGGCTCTCGCTGTGCTCTGCGCTATCATGGCGCCAGCTGTTTTCAGGTTCAATTAAGTTCGCTTCGATAGACTTTCCACCGTACCCGATTGATCCCTGTGGAGGAAACCAACATGAAGACCCTGACCGCCCTGTTCGCTACCGCTGCCCTGGCCCTGAGCGCCAACGTCGCCCTGGCCAAGGACGTACAACCCGATGAAGTGGTGAAGCTGGTGCAGAGCAAGCAGATCCAGTCCCTCGACGAGCTCAAGCAGAAAGCCCTGGCCAAGCACCCCGGTGCCACGGTCAAGGACAGCGAGCTGGAAAACGAATACGGCCGCTACATCTACAAGGTCGAACTGCGTGACGCGCAGAACGTCGAATGGGACGTGGACATGGACGCCAAGACCGGCGAGATCCTCAAGGACGCCCAGGACCACTGATGCCGCACCTTGCGCAAACCGCCCGCTGGCTAGCCCTCGTGCTGCTGGCGGGCTGCTCGCTGGCCCTGGCCCGCGACCTCGATCAGGACGAAGCCCTGCACCTGCGTCGCGAGGGCGTCATCCTGCCTCTCGAACAGCTGCTGCAGTCCGCCCTGGGGCGTTATCCCGGGGCGCGCCTGCTGGAAGCCGAACTGGAAGAGGACGATGATATCTATGTCTATGAAGTCGAACTGCTGACCAACGAAGGCGTGGTCCGCGAGATCAAGCTCGATGCCGCCAAGGGCACGCTGCTCAAAGATGAGGAAGATGACTGATGCGCTTGCTGCTGGTCGAGGATAACGTCTCACTTGCGGACGAGCTGACCGCGAGCCTGCAACGCCAAGGCTACGCGGTGGACTGGCTGGCCGATGGTCGCGATGCCGTCTACCAGGGCGCCAGCGAACCCTATGACCTGATCGTGCTGGACCTCGGCCTGCCCGGCGTGCCCGGCCTGGAAGTGCTGCAACAGTGGCGCGCCGGCGGCCTGGTGACACCGGTGCTGATCCTGACCGCGCGCGGCTCCTGGGCCGATCGCATCGAGGGGCTCAAGGCCGGCGCCGATGACTACCTGAGCAAGCCCTTCCATCCCGAAGAGCTGCAACTGCGCATCCAGGCCCTGCTGCGCCGCGCTCGCGGCCTGGCCAACCAGCCGACCCTGGAGGCCGCCGGCCTGCACCTGGACGAAGGCCGCCAATGTGTCAGCCGCGGTGACGAAGATGTGCAACTGACCGCTGCGGAGTTCCGCCTGCTGCGCTATTTCATGCTGCACCCGCAACAGATCCTCTCCAAGAGCCATCTCGCCGAACACCTCTACAACGGTGAAACCGAGCGCGACTCCAATGTCCTCGAGGTCCACGTCAACCACCTGCGCCGCAAGCTCGGCCGTGGCGTGGTCGAGACCCATCGTGGCCAGGGCTACCGGTTTGGCGGGGCGGTGGAGTGAAGTCGATCCAGTCGCGTCTCAGCCTTGGACTGGCGGGAACGCTGGTGGTGGTCGGACTCGGCCTGGCCCAGGTCAGCCTGTGGCTGTTCGAGGTCGGCCTGCACCGCTACCTGGAAAGTGGCCTGCGCAAGGAAAGCGAAAACCTGCTGGTGGCCCTGATTCAGGGCCAGAACGGCCTGGAGCTGGATCAGCGACGGATTTCCGCGGCCTACAACCGGCAGTTCTCCGGTTACTACTTCCGCATCGATTTCGACGGCAAGGCCTGGCGCTCGCGCTCGCTGTGGGATACCGAATTGCCACGGCCGAATGCTGCCGGCCTGCGCGATGGTCTCGAACCGGGTCCGGAGGGTCAGCAACTGCTGGTGCTGCGCGCGGACTACAAGCGTCAGGGCCAGGCCATTTCCATCAGCGTCGCGCAGGACTACAGCCCCATGCGCGACGGTTTTCGCCGCATGCAGCAGATCGGCCTGGGCCTGGGGTTGCTGGCCCTGGTCATGGTCCTGATCCTGCAACGGCTGATCGTCAAGCGATCGCTGGCGCCACTCGAACGCTCGCGACAACAGATCGCCCAACTGCAGCAGGGCAAGCGCACCCAGCTGGACAGCGAAGTGCCCAGCGAGCTGGAGCCGCTGGTGGCGCAGATCAACCACCTGCTGGCCCACACCGAGGACAGTCTGCGCCGCTCGCGCAATGCCCTCGGCAATCTCGGCCATGCCCTCAAGACGCCGCTGGCGGTACTGCTCAGCCTGGCCTCCAGCGAGCGCCTGCGGCAATCGCCGGAGCTGGCCGCGCAACTGCGCGAGCAACTGGAGCAGATCCAGCAGCGCCTCAGCCGCGAGCTGAACCGTGCGCGCCTGGCCGGTGACGCCCTGCCCGGTGCGCATTTCGACTGTGACGGAGAGTTGCCAGGGCTGCTCTCGACCCTGGGCATGATCCATGGCGATGGCCTGCTGATCCGCCGTGACGTCCCGGCTGGACTGTCCTTGCCGTGGGACCGTGAAGACTTGCTGGAACTGCTCGGCAACCTGCTGGACAACGCCTGCAAATGGGCGGACAGCGAGGTCTGCCTGGGTATCCGCCAGGCCGCGGACAATTATCAGCTATGGGTCGACGACGACGGTCCGGGCATTCCCGAGGATGCCCGCCAGGGTGTGCTGGAGCGCGGTGCGCGGCTGGACGAGCAGGTTGCCGGGCATGGCCTGGGGCTGGGGATCGTGCGGGATATCGTCGAGGCCTGGCATGGCCGGATGGACCTGCGGGAGAGTCCGCAGGGCGGGTTGCGGGTATATATCGAGTTGCCGCGCAGGGCAGGGCGCTAGACCGCAAGTGCGTCGCGATCCGCGCCGTCCCTGCTAAATCAGACCTGGAAATGATCCATCAGGCTCTGCTGCTGGTTCGCCAGGCTGTTCAGCGCCTGGCTCACCCGCGCCGATTCCTCGGCCTGGTGCGACAGCGACTCGGTCACGTCGCGAATGGTCGCCACGTTGCCGCTGATCTCCTCGGCCACTGCGCTCTGTTCCTCGGCGGCACTGGCGATCTGCAGGTTCATGTCGGTGATCACCGCCACTGCCTCGCCGATCTGGCGCAACGCGGTCACCGCCTGGCCGACCTGCTCGACGCTGCCCTGGGCCTGGCGATGGCTGCTGTCCATCGCACCCACCACTTCGCGGGTACCGGCCTGCAACTGCTCGATCACCTGGCGGGTTTCCTCCACCGATTCCTGGGTGCGCCGGGCCAGGTTGCGCACCTCGTCGGCGACCACCGCGAAGCCGCGCCCGGCCTCGCCGGCACGGGCCGCCTCGATGGCCGCGTTGAGCGCCAGCAGGTTGGTCTGCTCGGCGATCGAACGGATCACCTCCAATACCGAACCGATCTTCTCGCTGTTCTCGGCAAGGCCTTCGACCTGGCCCATGGCGGTGTTCATGTTGGCCGCCAGCGAGTCGATGCTGTTGGTGGTCTGGTTGATCACCGTCAGGCCCTGGCGGGTCGCCTGGTCGACATCGCGAGCAGCCTGGGCGGCCTGCGACGCACTGCGGGCGACATCATGGGCGGTGGCGCTCATCTCGTGGGAAGCGGTGGCCACCTGGTCGACCTGGCGATACTGCTGCTCCATGCCGGCGCTGGTCTGGCTGGCGATGGCCGAGGACTTGTCGGCGGTGTCGCGGGCGGCGTGCACCGACTGCTTCACCTCGGCGATGGTCGGTTGCAGCTTGTCGAGGAAGCGGTTGAACCAGCCGGCCAGCTCGCCCAGCTCGTCCTGCTTGCTGTAGGCCAGGCGGCTGGTGAGGTCGCCGTCGCCGCTGGCGATCTCGCGCAGGCGATGGGCCACATGGAGGATCGGCCGGGTCACGCCGCGGGCCAGCAGCCAGATCAGCAGCAGGCCGACCACGGCGGCCAGCAGGCCCAGGCCCAGTTCGATCACGGCACCGCTGGTGTTGCGCTGGTCGAGTTCCTGCTTGAGGGCTTCGGCCGGGCCGATCAGGGCACTTTCCGGCACGTCCAGCAGCACGCCCCAGGGCTTGGCGCCCGGGGTGGGGGAGAACGAGGCGAGGATCTTCAGGCGACCTTCATGCTGCACGCTGTGCAGCGTCTTGCCGTCGCCCAGCAGGCGCAGCAGTTCGGCGCCGGTGTCCTTGTCCACTTCGCTCAGGCGCTGGGCCAGCTTGCTGGCATCCGGGCTGTAGCCGGCCAGCAGGCCGGCCGGGCTGATGATGCCGATCTGCGTCTGGCCGCCGTAGAGGTTGGCGCTGGCCTGCTTGCTCAGGGCCTGCAGGCTGTTCAGGTTGATGTCGATGGACAGGGTGGCAATCACCTTGTCGTCGACGATCAGCGGGAACACGATGCTGGTCATCAGCACCTGCTGGCCGGCGATCTCGTAGAAATAGGGTTCGGTGATGCAGGTCTTGCGCGTGGTCCGCGGGCACACCGACCAGGTGTTGGCCGGCTCGCCGCTCGGGCCGATGCTGGTGTCGGCCATGTCGCGCTCGGGCAGGGCCATGGAGGTCAGCTGGCCCGGGGTCGGTTGCGACCAGTACAGGGCGAAGCGCCCGGTTTCGTTGCTGCCGATGGCTTCCTGGTTGGCGAACAGCTCGTCCTTGCCGTCCAGCGCGTTCGGCTCGAACACCAGCGACAGGCCGAGCAGGTCGGGGTTGGCCTGCAGCGCCGAGCGCACCTGGCGGGTCATGTCCTCGCGCAGGTCGAAGGCGTCGAGGAAGCGCTTTTCCGCCTGTTCGCGAAGGAACAGCACCTGGCGCGAGAACCCCGCACCGTACTGGTAGGCGTCCATGAACTGGCGGCGGATGCTCAGTGCCTGGACTTCGCCCTGGGACTCGATGCGGCCCTCGGCCGCTTCGGTGAGCATCTTCATGCTGCTGGCCTTCACCAGCTCCGTCGTGTGCTCCATGCGATACAGCGAAAGACCGACCAGCAGGGTGACGATGCCAGCGAGGCACAGTCCGGCAAGCAGGGTGATCTTCCATTGGATGGAAAGCTGTCTGAGCGACATTTGGCGAAATCCTTTGAACCAGAATAAAAAGACACTGCCGACTTTAACGGCCGTTTCGCTTGTTTCTTTATTCAAACAGTCAATTGAATTGCGCCCTTTTCGTTCATTCAAGCGACCCCCGCACCAGCAGTGGGCGTTGCGCTTTGACAATGGGGGAGGCCTGCTTCAGAGTGGGCGCCTTCCAATAAAACATACCGTCATTCGGCCAGTGCCTGAGGGCAAAACTGTCGCCGAAGCTTTGGCTTTTCGTCTGTTTCCAAGGGGTTTCCAAGCAATGAATGCAGTTATTGCCGCGGTCGGCATCATGCTGGTACTGAGCCTGTCCCGCGTGCATGTGGTCATCGCCCTGATCATCGGCGCGCTGGTGGGCGGGCTGGTGGGTGGCCTGGGTATCGAAGGCACGCTCAAGGCCTTCAACGGCGGGCTGGGCGGGGGCGCCACGGTAGCGCTGTCCTACGCCTTGCTTGGCGCCTTCGCGGTGGCCATCGCCAAGTCCGGCCTGGCCCATGCCCTGGCCGATCGTGCCCTGGCGATGTTCCATGGCCAGAGCGAAGGCCAGGGGCGCCGGGTCAAGTGGCTGCTGGTGGGGCTGATGCTGGTGGTGGCGATTTCCTCGCAGAACATCCTGCCGATCCACATCGCCTTCATTCCGCTGCTGGTGCCGCCGCTGCTCTACGTGCTGACCCGCCTGCAGATCGACCGGCGCCTGGTGGCCTGCGTCATCACCTTCGGCCTGATCACCCCGTACATGTTCCTGCCGGTGGGTTTCGGCAACATCTTCCTCAACGAGATCCTCCTGGCCAACGTCGCCCGCAGCGGCGTGGACATCAGCGGCGTCAACGTCACCCACGCCATGGCTATCCCGGCCGCCGGCATGCTCGCCGGGCTGCTGATCGCGGTGTTCTTCAGCTATCGCAAGAAGCGCGTCTATGACCTGGAGAAGATCGAGCAGGTCGAGCAGGTGGCGGTCAGCTACAACCCGCTGACCCTGGTGGTGGCGGGGTGCGCGATTGCCGCGGCCTTCGTCATCCAGCTGTGGCTGGACTCGATGATCATCGGCGCCCTGGTCGGCTTCCTGATCTTCTCGGTATCCGGCATCGTGCGCTGGAAGGACACCGACAGCCTGTTCACCGAAGGCATGAAGATGATGGCGATGATCGGCTTCATCATGATCGCCGCCTCCGGCTTCGCCGAGGTGATGAAAGCCACCGGTGAAGTGAAGACCCTGGTGGAAGCCTCGGCGGTGTGGATCGACCACAGCAAGGGCATCGGCGCGCTGCTGATGTTGCTGGTGGGCTTGCTGGTGACCATGGGCATCGGCTCGTCGTTTTCCACGGTGCCGATCCTCGCGGCGATCTTCGTGCCGCTGTGCGTGCAACTGGGCTTCGATCCGCTGGCCATCGTGTGCATCGTCGGCACCGCCGGGGCGCTGGGGGATGCCGGGTCGCCGGCGTCGGACTCGACCCTCGGGCCGACCTCGGGGCTGAACGTCGATGGCCAGCACCACCATATCTGGGACACGGTGGTGCCGACCTTCATCCACTACAACCTGCCGCTGCTGGCAGCGGGGTGGGTGGCGGCGATGGTGTTGTAAATCAGTCGGGCGGGCAGCGCGGACTTTGTGGGAGCGGGTCCGCTCTTCAGCCTTTCTTCGGCGGCGGCGAGATCCGGTTCAGCACCGTATCGCCGTTCTTGTCCTGGGTCAGGTACACCGGCAGCACCTTGGGCAAGGTGCGCACCAGGCGCTTGACGTCGCGGGTGTTGTAGATGCCGCTGATACGCACGCTGCCGGTGCTGGCGTCGGCCAGGCGCAGCGGGCTGTCGAGGTAGCGGTTGATCAGCGGCAGGGCCTGGTCGAGGGTGAGGTTGTCGATCACCAGCTTGCCGTTGCGCCAGGCCAGGCTGGAGTCGTTGGCGTAGGTCTGGTTCAGGCTCGGTTCGAGGTCGCCGGCCTGGTAGCTGGCCTGCATGCCCGGGCCGAGACGATAACCGCTGCCCAGCTTGAAGCTTTCGCTGCTGACCAGCACCGAACCTTCCACCAGGGTCACCTTGACCTGGTCGCGGTACTTCCACACGTTGAACTGGGTCCCGGTCACCTGGGTCTGGCCACTGCCGGCACGGACCACGAACGGGTGCTGGACATCATGATGAACCTTGAAGAACGCCTCGCCCTTGCTCAGGGTGACCCGGCGCTCGTCCTTGTAACGCAGGTAGCGCAACGAGGTGCCGAGGTTCAGCTCGACTTCGCTGCCGTCGCCGAGGGTGACGGTCATGCGGCTGTCGGTGCTTTCCACCGACTGGTAGTCGTTGGGCAGCCAGCCCTGGTCCCAGCCGATCCAGCCGGCCAGCGGCAGGGCCAGCAGGGTGATCACCGCCGCCGAGGCATAGTGCCGCGCACGCTGGGGCTGGCGCCGTGGCCTCACCGGCAAATGCAGGATCTGCGCAGGGACGGGAGGGCGGGGCAGGTGGTCGGCAGTGACCCAGATTTCCTGCATCGCCTGGTATTCCTGGCGGTGCAGCTGGCTCGCGGTGAGCCATTGCTCGAATTCGGCGTGTTCCTGTTCAGTGCAGTCTTCAGCGTGCAAGCGCATGCACCAATGCGCGGCGGCATCGGTGATGGCATTCAACTCGTCATCGCTGGGGCTGACCTGATTCATTGAGACTCCCGGTTTTGGCCATTCTACCCTCGCGCGGCAGGGTGCAGGAACCGAGATCATGGCGAATCACTATCAGTTGTGTGATTTATTTGCAGGAAATCCCCTACAAAATCGATTTTTCCCGCACAAACCGACCAATGGTCGGAAAAAACCGGCGAGTGCGTTGCTCGCCGGCTTTCGCCAAGGCTCAGAACCGCTCTGCGTCGAGGCTGTACAGCGTGGCGCTGCCGGCTTCGATGCTCGCCTGCAGCGACAGCACCCGTGGCAGCAGGCGGGCGAAGAAGAACGCCGCAGTCGCCAGCTTGGCCGCGTAGAACTCCGGCTCGTCGGCATGATGGGCCTCGGCGGTGGCGGCCATGCGCGACCACATGTAGGCGTAGGCCACATAACCGAACAGGTGCAGGTACTCCACCGACGCCGCGCCCACCGCGTTGGCGTCGTTCGCCACCTGGTCGCGCAACCACTGGCTGGTGCTTTCCAGGCGCTGCAGGGCCTCCAGCAAGGCGCCGGCGTGGGGCGGCTCGCTTGCGCAGAAGGCGCGGATCTCCGCGGCCAGCAGGGCCAGCGACTGACCGCCGTCGGCCACCACCTTGCGCCCCAGCAGGTCCAGCGCCTGGATGCCGTTGGTGCCCTCGTAGATCTGCGCGATGCGCACGTCGCGCACCAGCTGTTCCTGGCCCCACTCGCGGATATAGCCATGGCCGCCGAACACCTGCTGGCCGAGCACGCAGCTTTCCAGGCCGGTGTCGGTGAAGAAGGCCTTGGCCACCGGGGTCAGCAGCGCCACCAGGCGTTGCGCGTTCTCGCGCTCGGCGGCGTCCTCGGCGTACCTGGCGGTGTCCAGCTGCAGGCCGACATAGGTGGCGAAGGCCCGGCCGCCCTCGGTGAGGGCGCGCATGGTCAGGAGCATGCGACGGACATCGGCGTGGACGATGATCGGGTCGGCGATCTTGTCCCGCGCCTGCGCACCGGTGGCCGCGCGGCTTTGCAGGCGGTCGCGGGCATAGGCCACCGCGCTCTGGTAGGACGCTTCGGCACAACCGATGCCCTGGAGGCCGATGGACAGGCGCTCGTAGTTCATCATGGTGAACATCGCCGCCAGGCCGCGGTTCGGCTCGCCGACCAGGTAGCCGACGGCGCCGTCGAAGTTCATCACGCAGGTGGCCGATGCCTTGATGCCCATCTTGTGTTCCACCGAGCCGCAGCTCACCGCGTTGGCCACGCCGAGGCTGCCGTTGTCGTTGACGATGCGCTTGGGCACCAGGAACAGCGAGATGCCTTTCGGTCCGGCCGGCGCATCCGGCAGCTTGGCGAGCACCAGGTGGATGATGTTTTCGGTCAGGTCCTGTTCGCCGCCGGTGATGAAGATCTTGGTGCCGCTGATGGCATAGCTGCCATCGATCAGCGGTTCGGCCTTGCTGCGGATGATGCCCAGGTCGGTGCCGGCGTGGGGCTCGGTCAGGCACATGGTCCCGGCCCATTCGCCGCTGTACAGGCGGGGCAGGTACAGGGCGCGCAGGGCGTCGCTGGCGTGGGCGTCGATGGCCAGGCAGCAGCCGGCGCTCAGCGCCGAATACAGGCTGAAGCTGCAGTTGGCGGCGTAGAGCATTTCCTCGAACTGCACCGCGAGCATCTTCGGCATGCCCATGCCGCCGTGTTCCGGGTTGCCGGACAGGCCGACCCAGCCGCCTTCGCGGTAGGTGCGCCAGGCGTCCTTGAAACCGTCCGGGGTGGTGACCTGGCCGGCCTCGAAGCCGACCCCCTGTTCGTCGCCGCTACGGTTGAGCGGGGCGATCAGCTGACCGGTGATCTTCGCCGCCTCTTCGAGGATGGCGTCAGCGGTCTCAGCATCGACCGTGTCGGCCAGGGCCGGCAGGCGTGCCCAGTGGGCCGGGCCCTGGAACACTTCATGGAGGACGAAGCGCATGTCGCGCAGCGGGGCATTGAATTCAGGCATCACGGTTCTCGTATATAAGGAAGAAGGGTCAGAGCGCCTTGGCCCAGTCGCGCAGCAGGTACTTCTGGATCTTGCCCGTGGAGGTCTTGGGCAGTTCGCGGAATACCACGGTCTTGGGCAGCTTGAAGCCGGCCAGGTGCTCGCGGCAGAAGGCGATGATCTCGGCCTCGCGGGTGTCCTCGAAGCCGGGCTTGAGGGTGATCCAGGCGCAGGGCGTCTCGCCCCATTTCTCGTCCGGGCGGGCGACCACCGCGGCTTCCAGCACCGCCGGGTGACGGTAGAGGGTGTCTTCCACCTCGATGGTGGAGATGTTCTCGCCGCCGGAAATGATGATGTCCTTGAGCCGGTCCTTGATCTCGACGTAGCCGTCGGGGTGGCATACCGCCAGGTCGCCGGTATGGAACCAGCCGCCGCGGAAGGCTTCGGCGGTGGCCTCGGGGTTCTTCAGGTAGCCCTTCATCACCGTGTTGCCGCGCATGAAGATCTCGCCCAGGGTGTTGCCGTCGCGAGCCACCGGTTCGAGGGTCTGCGGGTCGGCGACCATCAGGCCTTCCAGGGTGGCGTAGCGCACGCCCTGGCGCGACTTGATCCGCGCCCGTTCCTGCAGCGGTTTCTCATCCCACTCGGCATGCCAGGCGCACACCGTCACCGGCCCGTAGACCTCGGTCAGGCCGTAGACATGGGTGACCTTGATGCCCATCTCCTCGACCGCGCCGATCACCTTGGCTGGCGGCGCGGCGCCAGCGACCATGGCGTTGACCGGGTGGTCGATGGCAGCCTTGGCCGAGTCCGGCATGTTGATCAGCGCGTTGAGCACGATCGGCGCGCCGCACAGGTGGCTGACCTGGTGCTCGCGGATCAGGGTGAGGATCTTCTGCGGATCGACCCGGCGCAGGAACACATGGGTGCCGGCCAGCGCAGTGACGGTCCAGGGGTAGCACCAGCCGTTGCAGTGGAACATCGGCAGGGTCCACAGGTACACCGGGTGGTTGCCCATAGCCCAGGTCATCTGGTTGCCCAGGGAGTTGAGGTAGGCGCCACGGTGGTGATAGACCACGCCCTTGGGGTTGCCGGTGGTGCCGGAGGTGTAGTTCAGCGAGATCGCCTGCCACTCGTCCTCCGGCCACTGCCAGGCGAATTCCGGGTCGCCCTCGGCGAGGAAGGCCTCGTAGTCCAGCTCGCTGACCGCGCAGCCTTCGCCGTACTCGGGGTCGTCGACATCCACCACCAGCGGCGGATGGGCCATGAGTTTCAGGGCTGCGGCGATCACCTTGTGGAACTCGCGGTCGGTGATCAGCACCTTGGCCTCGCCGTGTTCCAGCATGAAGGCGATGGCTTCGGCGTCGAGGCGCACGTTGAGGGCATTGAGCACGGCGCCGATCATCGGCACGCCGAAGTGCGCTTCGAGCATCGCCGGGATGTTGGGCAGCATCACCGCCACCGTGTCGCCCTGGCCGATGCCGCGGCCGGCGAGGGCGCTGGCGAGACGGCGGGAGCGCTGGTAGGTTTCCCGCCAGTTGCGCCGGATCGAACCGTGGATCACTGCGGGGTAGTCGCCATAGACGGCGGCGGTGCGTTCGATGAAGCTCAGCGGGGTGAGGGCGACGTGATTGACAGCGGCGGGCTGCAGGCCCTGGGAGAAGATCGACATGAAAGCGTCCTGTGCAGGAGGCAGCCCGCGCCGAAGCGCCTGCTGAAACCTCCGATGGCTGATTGTTAGCTCTGATCAGGTTTCGTGGAACGGCTCACGGGGGGCCGGTTCCGGTGATGCTATTTTTACGCTGTTCGCCATGTTACCTGGAAGATAGACTATAGCAATATGGTACAAATACTATAAAACGCCGGAGCCATTGCTGTGACCCTGATTCCCTCGGCCTTGCTCGACAAGGACCCGCAGCCCTCGCTGCTGCTCGATGCCGGTGCCGTGCTGCGCGCGGCCAACCCGGCCATGCTCGCCGAACTCAATGGCTGGCCGGCGCAAAGCCTGGCGCTGCTGCTGCCGGCCAACCATGCCGCGCTGGTCAGCGCCTGCCTCGGCCAGCAGCGGGCGATCAGCGATGTGGAAAGCCAGGCCGGCGAGCGCATCCTTCTCTGGACCTTCATTCCAGCGGGGGCGGACCAGGTCATCGCCCGCTGCCGCGACGCTACCAGCGAGCGCCGCGCCGAGCGCGAGGCGGCCCAGGCCCGGCGCCTGTACCGGCTGATCACCGAGAACACCACCGACCTGATTTCCCGGCACACCCCCGACGGCTGCTTCCTCGATGCCTCGCCGGCGTCGTACCGCCTGCTCGGCTACTGGCCGGAAGAGCTGCGTGGCGTGCCGGTGCAGTCGCTGCTGCATCCCCACGATTGCCGCCAGTACCTGGCCCAGGCCTCGGCGGCGCTGGAGCGCGACGGCTACCAGACCATGACCTGCCGGGTTCGCCACCGTGATGGCCGCGATCTCTGGTTCGAGATCGCCAGCCGCGCCATCCGCGAGACCTACACCGGGGCGGTGGTGGAGATCGTCAGCGTTTCCCGGGATATCAGCGTGCGCATCGAGGCCCAGGAAAACCGCCGGCGCCTGGCCGAAGTGGTGGAAGCCAACACCGACCTGGTGCTGTTCACCGACCCGGAAGGGCGCCTCACCTACCTCAACCGTTCGGCCCGGCGAGCCCTGGGCCTGACCGATGTGGAGGTGGTGCCGCCGCTGCGCGAACTGCTCGACGGCGAGGCCCAGCAGCGTCTCGACGACGAAGGCTGGCTGTGCGCCGAGCGTGACGGCGTCTGGCAGTGCGAGGCGCGCCTGGCACCCTACGACGATGGCGCGGCGTTTCCTGTGTCGCTGGTGCTGCTGGCGCACCGGGCCACGGGCGGCGAGCGCTACTACTCACTGGTGGCCCGCGACATGACCGAGCGCGAACTGCGCGAGACCCAGCAACGCCGCCACCAGGACGAACTGGCCCACACCGCGCGCCTGGTGACCCTGGGCGAGCTGGCCTCGGGCATCGCCCACGAGATCAACCAGCCGCTGGCCGCCGTGCTCAACTACGCCGGCGCCAGCCAGCGCTACCTGCGCACCCTGGAGAGTGATCCCCAGGCTGCCGGCCGGGTCGCCCAGGGTTTGCAGCGGATCAGCGAACAGGCGACCCACGCCGCCGAAGTGATCAAGCGCTTGCGTGCCTTCCTGCGCAAGGAACCGCGGCGCCTGCAAGCCTTGTCCGTCGCCGCGGTGGCGCGGGAAGCGGTGCGCCTGTGCGCCTGGGAAGCCAACCAGGCGCAGGTGACGATCGAGCAGCGAATGACGGACAATCTGCCGCCGGTCTACGCCGACCGGGTGCTGCTGGAACAGGTCCTGCTCAACCTCCTGCGCAATGCCATCGACGCCAACCGCGAGTGCCAGCCCGGACAGCCGTCGCGGGTACTGCTGTGTGGCGAGCAGGAAGGCGGGCGCCTGCTGGTGCGGGTGATCGACCAGGGGCCGGGGGTGGCGCCGGAGCAACTGGACGGCATTTTCACCCCGTTCACCACCAGCAAGCCGGAAGGGCTGGGGCTTGGCCTGAGCATGAGCCGCAGCATCGTCGAAGGTTTCGGCGGCACCCTCACGGCCAGTCCGGGGGAAGGCGGGGGATTGATTCTGAACTGTCGGCTGGCGCCGGCGGCGAGTGTTTGAACCGAGGATTTTTCATGCAGGAACCAAAGGTCTATGTGGTCGATGACGACCAGGGCATGCTCGACTCCACGGTCTGGCTGCTGGAGTCGGTGGGCCTGGAGGCGTTGCCTTTCACCAGTGGCCAGGCGTTTCTCGATGCCTGCGACGGTGACCTGCCGGCCTGCGTCCTGCTCGATGTGCGCATGCCCGGGATGGGTGGCTTGAGCGTGCAGGAAGCGTTGCGGGCGCGGGGTATCGAGTTGCCGGTGATCTTCGTCAGCGGGCATGCCGACGTGCCGATCGTGGTGCGGGCGTTCAAGGCCGGGGCCTGCGATTTCATCGAGAAGCCGTACAACGACCAGATGCTCCTGGACAGCGTGCAGGAGGCGTTGGGGCGTTCGTCGAAGGTCCAGGTCGGCAGCCGCCAGCGCGAGGCGGTGCAGGCGCGGATCGACAGCCTTACCCCGCGCGAGCGCGATGTGTTCGTGCCGTTGGTGCGGGGTTATACCAATCGGGAGATTGCCGAGCAGTTGGAAGTCAGCGTGAAGACGGTGGACCTTTACCGGTCGCGGGTGATGAAGCGGATGCAGGCCGAGCATTTGCCGGAACTGGTGGGGATGGCGATCGGGTGTGGGGTGGTGGATCCGTTGCAGCTGCGCTGAGAAGCCAGCTCCCACAGGGACCGCACCGCTTGCAAGGGCAGCGGAGAACCTGTGGGAGCTGGCTTGCCAGCGATGAGGCCCTCAAGGGCAATGAGGATTCAGGACCTGCGCCCCAGCAACAACCCGATCACCAGCCCGAACCCCGCCGAAATCGCCACCGTCTGCCACGGATGGCCACCAATGTAGCTCTCGGTGGCATCCACCACCGGGCGAGCCTTTTCACGCACGCTGCCCACGGCATGGCTGGCCTGCTTCAGCTTCAGGCGTAGCTGCTCGCGCAGGGTCTCGGCGTCTTCGCCGATCAGCGCGGCGCTGTCGTTGAGCAGCTTCTCCGACTCCTCGATCAACGCCTGCAACTCGCTGAACGCCTGGTCCTTGATCTGCTCGCTATCGCTGTGATGCGTGGTTTTCCTGGCCATCTGCGCTTCCTCGGATTAAATGATCGTTCGTCCTGAATGGATGCCCGCCGGTACGGAAAGTTGCAGTGGTTTGCCGGGCATCGGCGGCTACAGTGTAAGATAGCGCCCATTTTCACGTGGCAGGAATTACCCCATGAGTTTCAATCTGGCCAACAAGAGCTTCGCCGAACGGGCCGAGATCGAAGACGAAAAGGCCCGGCTTTTCGAGCTGTGGCAGACCAACCTGGCCAAGGCCAAGGGCGAGGCCGCCCGGCTGATCGGCGAGAAGCCGCGGCGCAAGGGCAAGTGGGCGGAATGGGTGCGTGCCGAGCTGGACACCATGTCGCCGCCGGAGTACGCCAACATGGTGCGTGGCGAAGTCAACAAGCTGATGGCGGCGGCCAGCGCCGGCAAGGCCTGATCCTCAGCGCGGCAACTCGAAGGTGCCACGGTCGCGGAAGCGCACGCTGCCGAAGGCACCGCCGGCCAGCTTGCCGTGGACCTCGTAGGGCATGCCGTCGAGGCTGTCCATCCGGCTCAGACCCAGGGCCTGGCGCAGCACCGAAAACGCCGTGATGCTCACCGGCACCACCAACACCTCCTCGCTGAACCGCTCGATGCGGCCCTGCTGGTTGCTGACCCCGGCGGCCAGCGGCTGGCCGTTCACCTCCAGGTTCAGGGCCAGGCCGTTGTAGTCGATCGGCGTTTCGTTGGGGTTCTGCACCCGCAGCTTCACCGCCATGCGCACCTCAAGGTCCTGGCCGGGCAGCGGATCGATGCCGATCACATTGATGTTCACCGGGTCGCGACCCTGGAACAGGGCGCAGGCCGACAGGGCCAGGACCATGAGCAGGCCGGCAGCATTGCGCAACAAGCGGGAAAGGCGGGCGGGCATCGGGGGATCTCCGGGAAAGCAGTGCCCGTGAGTGTGGCAAATGCACGGCGGCGTTGAAAGTCGGACGCGAATTGAAAGATACTCCTTCTCATTCACGTTATCTTTCAGCGGCGACCCTACCCACTCATGCTGACGTCCCCCGTGTCCGGGCTGCTGGCCAGTTTCCAGGAACATTACGATGACCTGCTGCAGTTCCTGACCCGGCGCATGAACGACCGCCAGCGGGCGGCCGATGTCGCCCAGGAAACCTACCTCAAGCTGGTGAAGATCGACGAGCAGGACGTGCCGGTGCTGCACGCGCGCAGTTTCATCTTCCGTGTCGCCGGCAACCTGGCCATCGATACCCTGCGCCGCGAGCAGCGCCAGGAGACCAATCTTGGCGACAGCGATGCCGCGGTCCAGGTGGTCTGCCCGGCCCCGGCGCCCGAGGCGGCCTTGCTGGCCCGCGAGCGCCTGGCCATTCTCGACGAAGCCCTCCTGCAACTGTCCGACAACGCCCGCCAGGCCTTGCTCCTCAACCGCGTCGAAGGCCTGACCCAGGCGCAGATCGCACAACGGCTGGGCGTTTCCGAGAGCATGGTGGCAAAATACATCGGCCAGGCCCTGCGCCATTGCCGCGACTGGCTCAAGCACAACCATGACTGAAGCCCGCATGTCCGAACCCTTGCCCTTTACCGACGTGTCCGACGATGCCCTCGACTGGCAGGTCCTGCTGCATTCGGGCAACGCCACTGCGGCCGATCGCGACCGCTACCAGCGCTGGCGCGGGCTCAGCGCCGAGCACCTGGCCGCCGCCGAGGACGCCGAGGCGCTGTGGGGCGATATCGGCCAGACCGAGGCGGCCGCGCAACTGCCGGCGGCACCCCGGCGCCGCCGCCACTGGGGCTCGGCCATCGCTGCCTCGCTGGTGCTGGCGCTGGTCGGTTATGGCGGCTGGCTGCAGGCGCCGGCATTGCTGGCGGACTACCACACCAGCACCGGCGAGCGGCGTACCGTCACCCTGGAGGATGGCTCACGGGTCACCCTCAACAGTGCCAGTGCGTTTTCCGTGAACTACAGCAACGAGCGCCGCACGGTTTCCCTGCGTGAGGGCGAGGCGCTGTTCGAGCCCGCGGCTGACCCGCGTCCCTTCGTGGTCGACAGCGGCGGCGAGGCAGTGCAGGGCAGTGGCGCGGTGTTCAGCGTGCGCCGTCAGGGCAGGGCCACGGCGGTGGTAGTGGCCCAGGGCGAAGCGCGCGTTGGCCAACGCCTGGTCCAGGCCAGTCCCGATGCCCAGGCGCAGACAGCCTGGCAACGCGGCAAGCTGATCTTCAACGGTCGTCCGCTGCGGGAAGTGATCGCCGAGCTGGAGCGCTACCAGCACGGTCGCATCCTGGTTTCCGACAGCCAGCTGGGGGCGATGGAGGTCAGCGGCGTGTTCGACCTGAACGATCCCCACGGGCTGCTGCGCACCCTCGAACAGCGGTATGCGCTGAAGGTCACCTACCTGCCGTGGCTGGCTGTCCTGTACTGATAGCTTGACGCGGACCGTTCCGGCGAATTCCGGAGCCAGAAAAAAATTTCGCAACCGCACTGCAAGTTCTTCGCAGCCCAATCGTCGTAGTGAGACTGATCAGCAAGCCATTCTCATTTACGTCATTTGTCCTGGAAGAAAACAGTGAAAGGTCCGTCCACGTCCTCAGCACGTTCCACCCGTTCCTTCAAGCATGCCCTGCTGGCCTCCTCGGTGGTCGCCAGCCTGCTCGGCGCCGCCGTCGTCCACGCCGCCGAGGCGGCCAGCCCCGCGCAGATCAGCGCTTCCCAGGCCCGCCAGGTCGAGCTCGACCTGCCGCCGCAGAGCCTCGACCAGACCCTCACCCGGTTCGCCGACCAGGCCGACCTGCACCTGCTGTTCACCACCCGCGACGTGGCCGGCCTGAGCAGCCCGGGCCTGCGCGGCAGCTACAGCATCGAGCAGGCGCTGCAGCAACTGCTGGCCGGCAGCGGCATGAGCTGGCAGTTCAGCGACGCGCGCACGGTGATCCTGCGCAAGGGCGAGCCCCAGGCCGCCGTGGCCCTCAAGCCCATCGAAGTCAGCGTCGCCTCGCGCACCAGCACGGCCATCAGCGAGATCCCCGGTACCGTCTGGGTGGTCGACCAGGAACAGCTCAAGGAACAGATCAGCAGCGGCGTCAGCCTCAAGGAGGCCATCGGCAAGCTGGTCCCGGGCCTCGACCTGGCGCCGGAAGGGCGTACCAACTATGGACAGAACATGCGCGGGCGCAACGTCCTGGTGATGATCGACGGGGTCAGCCAGAACAGCTCCCGCGGTCTGTCCCGACAGTTCGACAGCATCTCGCCGTTCAACGTGCAGCGCGTCGAAGTGCTCTCCGGGGCCAGCGCCATCTACGGCGGCGGCGCCACCGGCGGCATCATCAACATCGTGACCAAGAAGGGCGAGCCGGGCCCGGCCCGCTTCGAAACCCAGCTTGGCGCCAGCAGCGGCTTCAACAACAGCGACGACCTGTCCACCCGCATCGCCCAGTCGGTGAGCGGCGGCAACGAGCGCATCAATGCCCGCCTGGGCGTTTCCGCCGAGCAGAACGAAGCCTTCTACGACGGCGCCGGCGAGCAGATCTTCATCGACAACACCCAGACCGACCTGCAGTACAACCGCACCATCGACGTGATGGGCAGCCTGGGCATGCAGTTCACCGATGAGCAGAGCCTCGACCTGCTGGCCCAGTACTACGACTCGGGCAACCATGGCAGCACCGGCATCTACTTTCCGCACCTGAACTACAATGCGCCGTCCGACCTGGAAGACGCCGAGCTGCGCAGCGGCCTGTCCACCGACCTGGAACCGCGCACCCGGCGCCTGCTGCTGAACGCCAACTACCACCACGCCGATGTGCTCGGCCAGGACTTCTACCTGCAGGCGTCGTACCGCAAGGAAGACGACAACTTCTATCCGTTCCCGTACTACAACAGCGGCACGCCACGGGGTTCCCGCGGGGTGTACTTCGCCGCCTCGCAGCAGAACTTCGAGGTTTCCAGCCTCAAGGCGCTGTTCGCCAGGCAATGGGACACGCTCAAGCTGACCTACGGCGTCGACCTCGACCGCGAGCGTTTCAACGCCGAGCAGACCACCTTCGATGCACGCAGCTCGTCCAGCAGCGGCGGCCTCGACCTGGAGGCCGCGAGCAAGGCGCCGCGCTATCCCAGCTACCGCGTCGACGGCCTGTCCGCCTATGCCCAGCTGGACTGGCACCTCACCGACAACCTGACCCTGTCCGGCGGTGCGCGGCGCCAGCAGATGGACGTGGATGTCGGCAACTTCAAGGGTATTCCCGGCGGTAGCAACGACTATCAGGTCGACCTGTACAACCTCGGCGCCATCTACGACTTCAAGAACGGCCACCAGGTCTGGACCAACTACGGCGAGGGCTTCGACCTGCCGGACCCGGCCAAGTACTACGGCAAGGCCGGCGTCAGCGTCGAGAACAACCCGCTCGCCGGGATCAAGAGCCGCCAGGTGGAAATGGGCTGGCGCTTCGCCGACCTGGACTGGGATGCGCAGGCGGCGTTGTACTACATCTGGTCGGACAAGCTCATCGTGCCAGACCAGACGACGCTGACCATCAACGTCGAGGACAAGAAGAAGCGCGACTTCGGTTTCGAGGGCGCCCTGACCCGGCACTTCCAGAATGGCTGGCAGGCCGGTGGCACCCTGCACCTTGTGCGCTCCGAGGAAAAGGACGCGACGGGAGACTGGATCAAGCGCGATGCGCGGGAAGCCTCGCTGTCCAAGTCCACCGCCTTCGTCGGCTGGAAGGACGACGGCCGCAGTGCACGCCTGCAGGCCAACCGGGCCTTCAGCCTGAAGGACGACGCCGACCACAAGATCTCCGGCTACACCACCTTCGACCTGCTGGGCAGCCAGGAAACCGGCTTCGGCACCTTCAGCGCCGGCATCCAGAACCTGCTGGACAAGCAGTACAGCACCGTCTGGGGCCAGCGTGCGACGCTGTTCTACTCGCCGACCTACGGCCCGGCCTACCTGTACGACTACCAGGGCCGCGGGCGCACCTACACCCTGACCTGGTCGCTGGCCTATTGAGACCCAGGGAAATCCTGTCCATGTAACAAAATGAATTACCTCGGGCGTCCCTGAGGCTTTCTGTCCGAACCTCTCGCGCCGTAGGCTATCCAACCGTTGGAGATGCCTGTTGTGCGGGAGGTGACCATGTCCAGATTCATCCTGCCGATCCTGATCGGCACCACGCTCGTCGTGCTCGGCGGTGCGGTCCATGCCGCGGACCCGAACAATCCGCGCAACAGCCCGATCCGCGCGATCAATCCCAACAGCCAGCAGGGCACGGTGCCCGACACCCCGCCCGTGCGCGGCCCCTCCACGCAACCCGACCCGCGCCGGCCGACCCTCGACAACCGCGGTATCGGCAACGGCGACAACCTGCGCCGCGAACAGCAGACGCCGCGCCTGGAACCCATCCGCCCACCCCGCGACTCACAGCGCGCGCCGTGATCGCCCCCGCAGATAAGGAATCCCGCATGACTTCACGCTCATGGCTCCTCGCCCTCGGTGCCGCCGCACTGCTGCCCCTGGCCGCCCACGCCGCGCCGGAACGCACCTTTCCCAGCGAGGAAGGCACGCTCAAGGTGGCGACCCTGGCCGAAGGCCTGAAACACCCGTGGGCCCTGGCTTTTCTCCCGGACAACCAGGGCATCCTGGTCACCGAGCGCCAGGGCAACCTGCGGGTGATCGGCGCGGAAGGCCGGGTCGGCGCGCCGTTGAGCGGGGTGCCGGAAGTCTGGGCCAAGGGGCAGGGCGGGTTGCTCGACGTGGTGCTGTCGCCGACGTTCAAGAAGGACCGGCTGGTGTACCTGTCCTACGCCGAGGGCGGTGGCGAGGGTGACAAGGCCGGTACTGCGGTGGGGCGCGGGCGCCTGTCCAGCGACCTGACGCAACTGGAGGATTTCAACGTGATCTTCCGCCAGGAACCCAAGCTCTCCACCGGCAACCACTTCGGCTCGCGACTGGTGTTCGACCGTGACGGCTACCTGTTCATCGCCCTTGGCGAGAACAACCAGCGGCCCACCTCGCAGGACCTCGACAAGCTGCAGGGCAAGGTGGTGCGCATCCTCCCTGATGGCGAGATTCCCAAGGACAACCCTTTCGTCGGGCAGAAGAACGTGCAGCCGGCGATCTGGTCCTACGGCCACCGCAACCAGCAGGGCGCGGCGCTCAATCCGTGGACCGGGCAGCTGTGGACCCACGAGCATGGCCCGCGCGGTGGCGACGAGATCAATATCCCCAAGCCCGGCAAGAACTACGGCTGGCCGCTGGCGACCCACGGCATCAACTATTCGCTGACGCCGATTCCCGAGGCCAAGGGAAAGGAAGTCGAGGGTACCGTGGCGCCGCATCATGTCTGGGAGAAATCACCGGCCATCAGTGGCATGGCCTTCTATGACGGCGGGCGGTTCAAACCGTGGGACCACAACCTGTTCATCGGCGCGCTGGCGGCGCAGGAAGTGATCCGCCTGCAGCTGGACGGCGACAAGATCGTGCATGAGGAGCGCCTGCTGGGGCAGTTGAATGCCCGGGTGCGCGATGTGCGGGTGGGGCCGGATGGGTTCCTGTACCTGCTGACTGATGAAGAGGATGGGCAACTGTTGAAGGTGGGGTTGGCTGAATAGAGGGATGGTGCTCTCCCGGACCTCATCGCTGGCAAGCCAGTGCTGAGGCCCGGAAAGACAATAAAAATCCCCACACTCCATAAGCCCTTCCTGAGGTACCCTGTGCCCTTTTTCCCACAGGGCCCTCCATGTCCAGCGATACTCCCCTGGCGCTCTACCAGCAGGCCATCCGCGACCAGGGTTTCGTCGTCGACCCAGCCCAGCTCGCCGCCGCCGAGGCCTTGCAAGCCTGCTTCGACGCCGTGCAGCACGGCCAGCCCGCCCGGGGCGTGTACCTGTGGGGCCCGGTCGGCCGTGGCAAGACCTGGCTCATGGACCAGTTCCACCGCTGCCTCACCATCCCCGCCCGCCGCCAGCATTTCCATCACTTCATGCGCTGGACCCACCAGCGCCTGTTCCAGCTCAACGGCACCGCCGACCCGCTGCAGGCCCTGGCCCGGTCCCTGGCCGAAGAAATCCGCGTGCTGTGCTTCGATGAACTGTTCGTCAACGACATCGGCGACGCCATCATCCTCGGTCGCCTGTTCCAGGTGCTGTTCGAGGCGGGCGTGGTGGTGGTCGCCACCTCCAACCTGCCACCCCGGCAGTTGTACGCCGATGGCTTCAACCGCGAGCGCTTCCTCCCGGCCATCGACGCCATCGAGGCGCACATGGCGGTGGTACCGGTCCACGGCGAGCAGGACCACCGCCTGCACCCCGGCGCCGGGCAACAGCGCTACTGGGTACGCCAGCCGGACCAGCCCTGCGCCCTGGCCGCGGTGTTCGACGCCCTGAGCGGCGACCTGCCCGCGACCGACGCCGACCTGGAAGTCGGCTACCGCACCGTGCAGGTGGTCCGGCGCAGCGACAAGGTGCTCTGGTGCGACTATCCGCACCTGTGCGAAGAACCCCTGGCCGCCATGGAGTTCATGGCCCTGTGCGAGCAGTTCGAGGCGATCCTGCTCAGCGGCGTGCCGGCCCTCGGTGCCCCCCGACAGGCGGGACGGATCGCCCGTGGCACCGAGGACGGTGCCGAGCGGGTGGTGGCGGGCGACCGCGAGCTGCCGCAACTGTCGCCGAAGGACAACGGCGTGCGGCGCTTCATCGCCCTGGTCGACGAATGCTACGACCAGCGCGTGGCCCTCTACCTGGAAGCCGAAGTCCCGTTGGAAGCGCTCTACACTCAAGGGTATCTGGAGTTCCCGTTCCGACGGACACTCAGCCGTCTGCGGGAGATGCAATTGCAACGCTTCCGCTGAGGACGTGCACATGAGCGAGCCCCTGTCGCACCACCTGCTGACCATGGCCTACAACAACGCCTGGGCCAACCACCGCCTGTACAAGGCCTGTCGCCAACTGAGCCGCGACGAACTGGTGGCGCCGCGCTGCAGTTTCTTCCCGTCGATCAAGGCCACCCTCAATCACCTGCTCACCGTCGACTGGTTCTACCTCCAGGCACTGGAGTGCGAGCTGCGCGGCGAGCCGCCGGACGCCGAGGCCGGGCGCTTCTTCGAGCCGGAGGAGCCCTTCGATGACGCCGAACAGCTGCACCGCGAACAGGCCCAGAGCGACCGGCGCCTGATCGCCTACTGCAGCCAGTTGCGCGACGACGGGTTGCAGCGCCACGTGAGCATCGTGCGGCCCGAACGGCTCCAGCGCGATTCCCGCCTGCGCCTGCTGGCGCACCTGTTCGAGCACCAGATCCACCACCGCGGACAGGTCCACGCCATGCTCGCGGACACCGACGTGCAGCCGCCGCAACTGGACGAGTTCTTCTGTGCAGAGGAGGCTCACCTGCGGGCGCAGGACTTCGCCGAACTGGGCTGGACCGAGGAGATGATCTGGTCGACTAGCGGCTGAACCAGCCCAGGGTGATCAGCGCCAGCACCAGGTAGCGCGCGCCCTTGGCGACGGTGACCAGCAAAACGAAACGCCAGAACGGCTCGCGCATGATCCCGGCGATCAGGGTCAGCGGATCGCCGATCACCGGCATCCAGCTCAGCAGCAGCGACCACTGGCCGTAGCGGCGGTAGCGCTGCTGGGCCTTTTCCAGTTGCGCGGCGGAGAAGGGGAACCAGCGCTTGTCGCGCCAGCGCTCGACGGCACGGCCTAGCAGCCAGTTGACGATCGAGCCGAGCACATTGCCCAGGGTCGCCACCAGCAACAGGCTCGCCACCGCCTGCGGCTCGTGCAGCAGCAGGCCGACCAGCACCGCTTCGGACTGCAGGGGCAGCAAGGTGGCGGCGCCGAAGGCGGCAAGAAACAGACCCCAGTAGCTCAGCACGGCAAGGACGGTATCAGTGACGGAAGGGCTTGCAGGATACCGCCCGCCAGCTCAAAGGCGTACTCCCTTGCGCGCGTACGAAACTCCGGCAGAAATGCGCCTGGTCGCAGAACCCGCACTCCAGCGCGATCTGGCTCAGGCTCAATGCCGTGCGCCGCAGCAGGCGCCGTGCCCGCAGGATCCGCTGTCGATGAATCCACACCTGCGGCGACACCCCGGTACTGCGCTTGAACGCCCGGGAAAAGTGACTGCGGGTCAGGCAGCAGGCCGCTGCCAGTGCCTGCACCTCGATCCCGCTGGCCAGGTGCTCGCGGACCAGGCGCTTGACCAGTCGCTCACGTGCCGGACTCAACTGGCCGGACGCGGAAGAAGAGGCTGCCATGAGGCGCTGTCCATCGAGGAAATCCAGCGCCCATTGTTCGTAGCCGGGCCGCGTTGCACGAGTTAATCGTTGTTAAGTCGCCTCAGAACCGCCCCGCCAGCGGGTACTCGACGATCAGGTAGACCCGGTCGATATCGTCGCCAGGCTGGGCGGCATTGCCGCGATGGCTGACATGGGACAGCGACACCGACAGGTTCTTCGCCGTGCCGCCTTGCACCACGTACTTCAGGTCGATATCCCGCTCCCAGTGCTTGCCGCCCTGGCCGTACTGCAGGTAGGCACCGTCCGCCGGCGCATGGCTGCCGTCGATCCCGCGGCCGCTGACATAGCGTCCCATCAAGCTCAGGCCCGGCACGCCGAACCCGCCCAGGTCGAGGTCGTAGCGCAGCTGCCAGGAGCGTTCGCCCGGGCCGTTGAAGTCGGCGTACTTGATCGAGTTGGCCAGGTAGATGGAATCGCCGCCGACGAAATCGAACGGCGTGTCGCCCTGCACCTTCTGCCAGGCCAGGGTCAGCGCCTGGGCGCCGAAGCGGTACTTGCCGGCGAGGCTCCAGGCCAGGGTATCGATGGCCCCGACGCTGGCCGCGCCGGTGTCGCGGGTGTCGTAGAGATTGCCGTCGAAGCGCCAGTCGCCAAGGTGGTAGTTGAGATTGAGGTAGGCCTGGCGCCAGGTGTCCTGCAACTGCCCGGCGAACAGCGCGCCACCCAGGGCGCCGCTGCCGCTGTAGGTCGCCCCGGCGAGGCTGATGGCATGGCCGCGGGTGCTGGCGCCGTAGCCGTCGAAGTCGTCAAGGCTGGCGCTGCTGTCCTGGTTGCTGAAGGCGGTGAAGCGTCCGGCCTGCAGGCGCCAGTCCGGCAGGTCGGTGTTTTCCAGCAGCCAGCCGGTGGCGTACTCCGGGTGCAGGCGCTTGTCGCCGGTGTCGAACACCGGGGTTTCCACGGTCATTTCGCCGTAGCGCAGCAGGGTGTTGCCGGCGCGCAGCTTCAGCGCGGCACCGGCGCTGGAATAGGTGGATTCGGCGCGACCGTCGCTGTCCCGTGGCAGCAGGCCGGTACCGGCGTGGCCGCGGCCGCCGTCGAGCTTGAGGCCGAGAAAACCGTGGGCATCGATGCCGATGCCAACCGTGCCCTCGGTGAAGCCGGAGCGCAGCTCGCCGATGAAACCCTGGGCCCATTCCTGGCGATAGCTCTGGCCGCTGCCGGACGGGGTGCGGTAGTCGTTGTGCAGGAAGTAGTTGCGGTTGAGCAGCGACCAGCTGGCGTCGTCGGCCAGGGCCAGGATGGGCGCGAGGGCGGCTAGGCCGGCGAGCAGGCGAGGGGGCATGGCGGGTTCCGCTGGGTTAGGGGGTGTCACTGTGGGCAGGTCCGCGGTACGGGTCTTGTACCCATGTGCTGAATCACTGACGCGGAGCTGGCATCACCACTCAATCGACATCGGACTCGAACAACCTTTCCAGCTCCACCCGCGCTTCCTGCGCCGTCTGCATCACCTTGGCCTTGTCATCCCGCACCCGCCCCTGGGCCGCCAGCACTTCCTCGTCATGCCGGGTGAACCGCCGGATCCGCTGCGCCGCCTGCTGCTCGCTCAAGCCCAGCCCCACCAGGGCCATCCGGCTCATCTCCAGGCTCGAATGGAAGGTCTCGCGAATCGGTTCGGCGCCCACGTCCACCAGCTTGTGCACATGCTGGCGGTTGCGCGCACGGGCCAGCACCTTGAGGTGCGGGTACAACTGCTTGACCCGCTCCGCAGTCCGGGTGGTCACCTCCGGATCATCGGTGGTAATGACGAAGTACTCGGCCTCGCCGACCTTGGCCGCATGCAGCACCTCGGGACGCTGCGGGTCGCCATAGAACACCGGGACCTGTTCGAACATCCGCGTCATCTCGATGGCATCCACCGAGGTTTCCAGGGCGACGAAGGGAATCTTCTGCGCCCGCAGGATCCGCGCGACGATCTGGCCCATGCGCCCCATGCCGACGATCACCACCCGCGGCGCATCCGTGGCGATGGCCTTGTACTGCTCCGGCACCTCGCGGGCCGCCGGCGGGCGCTTGACCAGCCGTGCGCAGCCCAGCAGCAGGAGCGGGGTGATGGCCATGGACAGGGTGATGGTCATCAGCAGCAGGTCGTAGGTCTGGGCATCGAACAAGCCCTGGTCACGACCCAGCTTGAACACCACGAAGGCAAATTCGCCGCCGGCCGCCAGCACCACGCCCAGGCGCAGGGCATTGAGGGTGTTCAGGCCACCGGCGAAACGCCCCACCAGCATCAGCAGCGGCAGCTTGATGCCCACCAGCAACAGGGTCAGGCCGATCACCAGCAGCGGCATGTCCACCAGCAGGCGCAGGTTGGCGCCCATGCCCACGCTGATGAAGAACAGCCCCAGCAGCAGGCCCTTGAAGGGTTCGATCTGCGATTCCAGTTCGTGGCGGTACTCCGAGTCCGCCAGCAGCAGGCCGGCGAGGAAGGCGCCGAGGGCCATGGAGATCCCGGCCTGTTCCATCAGCCAGGCGGTGCCGATCACCACCAGCAGGGCGGTGGCGGTGGAGACTTCCGGCAGGCCGGTGCGGGCCACGGTGCGGAACAGCGGGCGCAGCAGGTAGCGCCCGCCGACAATGACGATGGCGATGCTGGCGAAGACCCGCAGGCCATGGCTGAGGCTGTCGCCGTGGCTGGTGTCCGGACCGGTCGCGGCCAGCAGCGGCACCAAGGCGATCAGCGGGATCGCGGCGATGTCCTGGAACAGCAGGATGGCGAAAGCCAGGCGGCCATGGGGCGCGTTGAGCTGCTTGCTTTCCGCCAGGCTCTGCAGGCCGAAGGCGGTGGACGACAGGGCCAGGCCCAGACCGAGGACGATCGCCGCCGGCAGCGACTGGGCGAAACCGAGCAGGGCGATGCCGCCGATTACCGCGCCGGTCAGCAGCACCTGCGCCAGGCCGACGCCGAACACCGACTTGCGCATCAGCCAAAGCCGCCGTGGCGACAGTTCCAGGCCGATGATGAACAGCAGCAGGACCACGCCCAGCTCGGAAATATGCGCGACGCTCTGGGTATCGCGGATCAGCCCCAGGGCCTGCGGACCAATGACCACGCCGGCCAGCAGGTAGCCGAGCACGGCGCCGAGTTGCAGGCGCTTGGCCAGAGGGACAGTGATGACGGCGGCAAGCAGGAAGATCACCGCGGTTTGCAGAAGGCTGCCTTCGTGGGGCATCGCTCGGACTCCATGAGCTGCAAGGGGGCAGCGTTGAAAAAGGAGTGTGCATTCTGCAAGCGAGAGTAGACCAAGACAATCGGGGTGAGGGGAGACGGATTGTCCTCTTCAGCGGGACAATCCGTCAGGCGAACTCAGTACTCTGCCACCACCTCATCCTTGCCATCACGGGTCAGGCCGATGACCTGGTAGGCGTCCTTGTGGTCGCCCATCTCCATGCCCGGCGAGCCCATGGGCATGCCCGGCACGGCGATGCCTTTCAGGTCCGGGCGCTTGCCCAGCACGGCGATCTGCTCGGCGGGGACATGGCCCTCGATGAATTGGCCGTTGATGACGCCGGTGTGGCAGGACGCGAGTCGCGGCGCGACGCCGAGCTTCTGCTTCACCGCGCTCATGTTCGACTCGACATGGTCGTTGACCGTGAAGCCGTTGTCGCGCAGGTGGGTGATCCATTCCTTGCAGCAACCGCAGTTCGGGTCGCGGTAGACATCGATGGTCTGGCTGGCCTGGGCCAGGGTGCTCAGGGCCAGCAGGCCCAGGGCGATCAGGTTCTTCTTCAGCATGGATTTCTTCTCCTTCGGCATTTCAGTTCGCAGCTGGCGGTGTTTTTCAGGACTTTGTCGTTGCATGAGCATCTTCCACAAGGATTGCAGTCCGGCACCCGGGATCAGAACCGCAATCGAACCCCCGCCACCCAGCGGGTCTGTCCGATGTCACCGTCTTCATCCCGGGTCAGTCCGGCGGTATTGCCATGCACCCGGTTGAAACTCACCCCCACATAGGGCGCGAACCCCGGCGTGATTTCATACCGCAGACGCAACCCCGCCTCACTGTCCGACAACCCCGCACCCTGGGTACGGCTGAGGTCATCGCGGCCATGGAAATTCACTTCCAGATTAGGCTCAAGCCGCCAGCGCTGGGTCAGCAGGATAGCGTAGGCCGCCTCCAGCCGCAGCGCGGTCTGTTGTCGCTCGCCCGCGTATAACGTGGCTTCCAGCTCCAGGTTGTAGAGCGGCGTGCCCTGGATGCCGAGGGCTGCCCAGGTCTGTCCGCTGGCCGGCTTGAAGTCCTGGCGCAGCCCCGCGACCACTTCCCACCAGGGGCTCACGGCATGGCCCCACAGCGCCTGCAACTCGGCCTTGTGCGTGCGCCCCTGTTCCCGCTCGCCCTCGCTGCGCAGCCAGAGCCGGTCGATATCGCCGCCGATCCAGGCGTTGGCGTTCCAGTTCAGCGCGCTGCTGCTTTCGAAATCCTGGTACTCCAGTTGTTCGACGGTCACCGCCCAGTTGATCTGTCGGTCATGCACCTGGTGATTCATCTCCATGGCCCGTACGTCCTCGCTGCCCAGCAACAGCAGCATGCCAAGGCCGCCGAGCAGCGGCCGTTCGAGTCGTTCATTCATCGACGCGTACCTCGCGGAACATGCCGGTCTCCATGTGGTAGAGCAGGTGGCAGTGGTAGGCCCAGCGGCCCAGGGCATCGGCACTGACCCGGTAGCTGCGGCGGCTGCCCGGCGGCATGTCGATGGTGTGCTTGCGCACCTGGAAGCGGCCGTGCTCATCCTCCAGGTCGCTCCACAGGCCGTGCAGGTGAATCGGGTGGGCCATCATGGTGTCGTTGACCAGGACGATGCGCAGGCGCTCGCCATAGCGCAGGCGCAGGGGCTCTGCGTCGGAGAAGCGGATGCCGTCGAACGACCAGGAGAAGCGATCCATGTGCCCGGTCAGGTGCAACTCGATCTCCCGTCCCGGCTCGCGGCCGTCGGGGTCGGCGAAGGTGCTTCTCAGGTCGGCGTAGGTCAGCCCCCGGCGGCCGTTGTCGCGCAGGCCGAGGCCGGGATCGTCGAGCTTGGCAGTGGGCATCATGGTCTGCATGTCCACCAGCGGGTTGTTCGTTTCCGATTCCGGGTGCTGCTGCATGCCAGGCATGGCGTGGTTCATGCCGGCCATGTTGCCGTGGTCCATGCCCGCCATGTCCATCCCCGCCATGGCGCCGTGATCCATGCCCTGCATGTCGCCATGGCCCATGTCGGCCATGCTCAGCTGCGGGCGTGGATCCAGCGCCGGCACCGGCGCGCTCAGTCCCGGCGCACGGGCCAGGGTGCCGCGGGCGTAGCCGCTGCGGTCCATGCTCTGGGCGAACAGGGTATAGGCGGGCTCATCGCCGACGCTGACCAGCACGTCGTAGGTCTCCGCCACCGCCAGGCGCAGTTCGTCCACCGTCACCGGCTGCACCGGCTGGCCGTCGGCGGCGATCACGGTGAGTTTCAGGCCAGGGATGCGGAAGTCGAAGTAGGTCATCGCCGAGCCGTTGATCAGGCGCAGGCGCAGGGTTTCGCCGGGCTGGAACAGGCAGGTGAAGTTGCCGTCCGGGGCCAGGCCGTTGAGCAGGTAGGTGTAGGTGGCGGCGCTGATATCGGCGATGTCGGTGGGTGTCATGCGCATCTGCGCCCACTGCGTGCGCTCGGCGACGGTGGCGCGCCATCCGTCGCGGGCGACGTCGTCGATGAAGTCGCCGACGGTGCGCTGCTGTCGGTTGAAGTAGTCCGCCTGCTTCTTCAGTTGCCCGAGCAGGGCCGCGGGTTTCTCGTCGCTCCAGTCACTGAGCAGCAGCACGCAGTCGCGCTGGTAGACATGGGGCTCCGGGGTCTTCGGTTCGATGACGATGGCGCCATAGACCCCGGCCTGCTCCTGCAGGCCCGAGTGGCTGTGGTACCAGTAGGTGCCGTGCTGGGTGAGGGTGAAGCGGTACAGGTAGTCGCTGCCCGGCTCGATACCGGCGAAGCTCAGGCCCGGCACGCCGTCCATGTCGGCCGGGAGGATGATGCCGTGCCAGTGCAGCGAAGTGCTTTCCTCCAGGCGGTTGCGCACCCGCAGGGTCACCGTGTCGCCCTCGCGCCAGCGCAGCACCGGGCCGGGCAGGCTGTTGTTGATGGTCAGGGCGGTGCGCGGGGTGCCGGTGATGTTCACCGCGGTCTGGCCGATGAACAGCTCGAAATGCTCGCCATCCAGCTCGGCGAAGTCATGTGGGCCGCGGGCCCAGGCGGTCGGCCGCCAGAGCCCGAGGCCGCCCAGGGCGCCGGCCGCGGCCAGGCCCTTGACGAAGGTACGGCGTGAGGGAAGGTTGGGCATGGGAGTGTCAGTCCATCAACAGGGATGGGCTGACATTAGTCTGATGGTGCTGACAGAAAACTGAGGTTTGAATTACAGATTTGTCAGCGAGAAAATACCCCACCGCCCGGCCAGCCGGTCGGATCATGGGGATTGAACGATCGGGTTGCACTTGGAGTAGCAATGGACAAGGTCATCATCATTACCGGGGCCAGTCGCGGCATCGGCGCCGCCACCGCGCTGCTGGCCGCGCGCGAGGGGTATCGGATCTGCATCAACTACCACACCGACGATGAAGCGGCGCAGGGCGTGCTGGCCCAGGTACGCGAGCTGGGGGCGAAGGCCATCGCCGTGCGCGCCGACGTCAGCGTCGAGGACGAAGTGATCCACCTGTTCGACCAGGTCGACCACGAGCTGGGGCGGGTCACTGCACTGGTCAACAACGCCGGGACCATCGGCCAGAAGAGCCGGGTCGAGGAGATGTCCGAGTTCCGCCTGCTGAAGCTGATGAAGACCAACGTGGTCGGCCCGATTCTCTGCGCCAAGCACGCCCTGGCGCGCATGTCGACGCGGCATGGCGGCAGCGGTGGCGGGATCGTCAACGTGTCCTCGGTGGCCGCGCGCCTGGGCTCGCCCAACGAGTATGTGGACTACGCCGCTTCCAAGGGCGCCCTGGACACCTTCACCCTTGGCCTGGCCAAGGAAGTGGCGGCGGAGGGCGTGCGGGTCAATGCGGTGCGGCCGGGGTATATCTTCACCGGGTTCCATGCCCTGAGCGGCGATGCCGACCGGGTCAGCAAGCTGGAGCCGAGCATTCCGATGGGGCGTGGCGGGCAGGCCGGGGAAGTGGCCGAGGCGATCCTGTGGTTGCTGTCGGACAAGGCGTCGTATTCGACGGGGAGCTTCATCGATCTCGGGGGCGGGCGGTAATTTGATGGCGCTGTGGGAGGTCGCGCAGAGAACACAAGTCGAGGGCTCTACGCAGACCTGTGGGAGCGGGTTTACCCGCGATAGCGATGGTGAATTCACTACCGTAATCGCGGGTGAACCCGCTCCCACAAGGTCCGCGTAGAGCATTCGACCCTTGTTCTCTGCGCGACAGCGCAGCCCAGCGGGCTGGGTGGACTCTCATGAAAAATCAGCCATCCCCGAGCATCTGCTCCACCTGCAGCACCAGCGCCTCCAGCCCGAACGGCTTGGTCATCACGCTCATTCCCGCCGCCAGGTGCCCGTCGCTCAGCGCCGCGCTTTCGTCGTAGCCGGTGATGAACAGCACCGGCAACTGCGGATGCACCCTGCGCACCGCCTCCGCCAGTTGCCGGCCGTTCAGCCCGCTCGGCAGGCCGATATCGCTGATCAGCAAGTCCGGCGCCGGCCCTTCCTTCAGGGCCGGCAGGGCGGCGACCGCGCTTTCGTAGGCTTCCACCCGGTGCCCCGACTCTTCCAGCACCTCGCCGATCACCATGCGCAGGGTTTCCTGGTCTTCCACCAGCACGATCCGCACGCCGCGCCCAGGGACGCCGGCCGGCAACCCTTCGGCACGGGGCTTCACCTGCGCCGGCGCCTGATGGTGCCGTGGCAGGTACAGTTCGATCCGCGTGCCCTGGCCCGGGGTGCTGACGATGCGCAATTGCCCGCCCGACTGGCGCACGAAACCATAGGCCATCGACAGGCCGAGCCCGGTGCCCTGGCCCAGCGGCTTGGTGGTGAAGAACGGATCGATGGCCCGCGCCGCGACATCGGCGGACATGCCCAGGCCGTTGTCCTTGACGCTCAGGCGCAGGTAGTCGCCGGTCGCCAGGTCCAGCGCTCGCCCGCGTTCGTCGTCGAGGACGATGTTCTCGATCTGGATCTCGATCACTCCACCCCTAGGCAACGCATCCCGGGCATTGATGCACAGGTTGAGCAGGGCGCTTTCCAGTTGCGGCGGGTCGATGAAGGTCGGCCACAGGTCCTCGGCGAACCGGCTGCGCACCTCGATGGACGGGCCGACGCTGCGGCAGATCAGTTCCTCCATGTCGCGGATCAGGGCGCCGACATGGGTCGCCTGGGGTTGCAGGGTTTGCTGGCGCGAGAACGCCAGCAGCCGGTGCACCAGCGAGGCAGCGCGCTGGGCCGAACCGCTGGCAGCGTCGAGCAACGGACCGAGGTCGCCGTGGCGCTGCTGGTGCAGGCGCTGGTGCATCAGCTCATGGGCGCCGAGGATGCCGCCGAGCAGGTTGTTGAAGTCATGGGCGATGCCGCCGGTGAGCTGGCCCACGGCTTCCATCTTCTGCGCCTGGCGCAGGGCCTCTTCGGCGCGCAGCAGGCGCTGCTGTTCCTCGATCCGCAGGGTGATGTCGTAGGCGAACAGGTAGGCGCCGCGTACCTGGCCATTGTCGTCGTGCAGGGCGTTGAAGCGCAGTTCGTAATGCCGCCTGCGCTGGCCATTGCCGAACCCGGCGTTATCGGTGAAGGCTTCACCGGCCAGGGCCCGCTGCCACAGGCGCAGGCCGAGTTCGCAGTCACGGGGATTGCCGCGCAGGGTATCGGCGACGCTGTCACCGATCCGAGGCACATGGTCGTAGAGGAAGTGGAAGTCCTTCAGCGATTGCTGGTTGAGCGCCTGCCAGCGCAGCGCAGTGTCCACCACCTGGACGCAGGCCGCGCTGCTGTCCACCAGCATGGCGAACAGCTCGCGTTCGGCCACGGCGTCGAGGACGCGCTGCTCCAGTTGCTCGTTGAGCCGTTGCAGGCTGTTCTCGGCCCGACGCCGCTCGGTGACGTCCGTGAACAGCACGGCCACCTGGCGCCGCTCGGCCGGTTCGATACGGAAGGTGGTGATCGACAGCACCCGGCCGGTGGCCACCAGTTCCTGCTCGAAGTGCAGCGGCTGGCCGGTGCGCAGGACCTCGCCGTAACGAGCGACCCATTCGTCGGCCTCGTCTGGCACCATTTCCCGCAGCTTCTGCCCGACCACGTTGGGGATCCCGGCATGTCGGGCATAGGCGGCGTTGGCCACCACGTGGATGTAGTCGCTCAGCGGGCCATGGGGGCCGTCGAAGAACTCGATGACACAGAAGCCTTCGTCCATGGTGTCGAACAGAAAGCGATAGGTGTCCTCGTCCAGCGGGCGCTGTTGTACCAACTGCTGTTCGAGGACGGTATTGCGTTGCTGCAGCTCGTGCAGCTGCAGGCGCAATGAATCGAGTTCGCTGGAGGGCATGGAATAATCCGGACACAAACCAATTGCGCCACTTTAGACCGACGCCCGGCTGGCGGCTAGAAAGAACGCACGATCCGTCCGAGGGTTTCCATGGCTTTTTCCGACTGCTCGCTCCAGGGGCTGCCGTAGTTCAGGCGGATGCAGTTACGGAAGCGCCGGGTCGGCGAGAAGATCGGTCCGGGCGCGATGCTGATGCCCTGGGCCAGGGCCATCTGGAACAGCTTCAGCGAATCCATGCCCTCCGGCAGTTCCAGCCACAGGAAGTAGCCGCCGGACGGATGGCTGACCCGCACCGAGGCCGGGAAATGCCGGCCGATGGCCGCGAGCATGGCGTTCTTCTGTTCTTCCAGGGCGTAGCGCAGGCGCCGCAGGTGGCGGTCGTAGCCACCGTGCTGGAGATAGTCGGCGATGGCCGCCTGGGCCGGCATCGAGGCACACAACGAGGTCATCAGCTTCAGTCGCTCGATCTTCTTCGCGAAGCGCCCGGCGGCGACCCAGCCGATGCGGTAGCCCGGCGCCAGGCTCTTGGCGAACGAGCCGCAGTGCATCACCAGGCCCTCGCTGTCGAAGGCCTTGGCCGGTTTCGGCGCCTGCTGGGCGTAGTACAGCTCGGCGTAGACATCGTCCTCGATCAGCGGCACCTGGTGCTGGCGCAGCAGTTCCACCAGCGCCTGCTTCTTGTCTTCCGGCATGCTCGCGCCCACCGGGTTCTGGAAGTTGGTCATGCACCACACGGCCTTGACCGGATGCCGTTCCAGGGTCTGCGCCAGCACGCCGAGGTCGATGCCCTCGCGCGGGTGCACGGGGATTTCCACGGCCTTGAGCTTCAGCCGCTCCAGCACCTGCAGGCAGGCATAGAAGGCCGGCGCCTCGATCGCCACCAGGTCGCCCGGCTCGGTCACCGCTTGCAGGCACAGGTTCAGCGCTTCCAGGGCGCCGTTGGTGATCAGCAGTTCCTCCATCGGCAACATCAGCCCGCCGACCATGTAGCGCAGGGCGATCTGCCGGCGCAGCTGCGGGTTGCCCGGCGACAGGTCGGTGACCACCATGCGCGGGTCCATGTCGCGGGTGGCGCTGGCCAGGGAACGGGCCAGGCGTTGCAGGGGAAACAGCGTCGGGCTGGGGAAGGCCGAACCGAACGGGACGGTGTGCGGGTCCTTGATCGATTCGAGGATGGAGAACACCAGCTCGCTGACGTCCACCTGGGTCGACTCGCTGGCCGGCTCGCCGATCTGCGGTTCGCTGAAGGGTCGCGGCGCGTGGGCGTTGACGAAGTACCCCGAGCGCGGCCGCGCGCGGATCAGCCCGCGGCGCTCCAGCAAGTAATAGGCCTGGAACACCGTGGACGGGCTGACCCCGTAGGTCTGGCTGGCATAGCGCACCGACGGCACCCGCTGCCCGGGGCCGAGGACCCCGGTGTAGATCAGCTCGGCGATGTCGTCGGCGAATTTCTCGTAGCGTTTCATTGTCATTCTGGCTGTTTCGAAGTGCACGCGAGGGAGCTTCAAGCTTCAAGCCCCAAGCTGCAAGAAAAAGAAGCCCGCAGCGCGGATTGCTCTTTCTTGTGGCTTGAAGCTTGTAGCTTGCAGCTGCGGTTAACGGTTCAGCGGCGCGACGAATCGGCTGCGGGCGACGCTGCGGATGTCCGGCTGGTCGCTGTCGACCAGCTCGAAGTCCAGCTCCAGGGAACTGCTGGCCGGACGCTCGGCGAGCATCGCCACCGACACCGGCAGTTCGGCCATTTCCCCGGCCGGGATGCTGAAGCGGGTCTTGCCATGCAGCTCGAAGCCCTCGGCGTTGACCAGGCGCAGCTGGTACTCCTGGGCCTGCGCGGTCTTGTTGATGACCTTGAGGATGTAGATGTTCTCGATCTGGCCCTGGGCGTTCTCGCGGAACAGGCCGCGGTCCTTGATCACGTCCATGGACACCATCGGCCGCTCGTGCAGGGCGATGACGAGGGCACCGATCATCGCCACCAGCACGGTGACGTAGCCCAACAGGCGCGGGCGCAGCCAGTGGGTCTTGCCGCCCTGCAGGGTGTGCTCGGACTTGTAGCCGATCAGGCCGCGGGGGTAGTTCATCTTGTCCATGATGCTGTCGCAGGCGTCGATGCAGGCGGCGCAGCCGATGCATTCCATCTGCAGGCCGTCGCGGATGTCGATGCCGGTGGGGCAGACCTGCACGCACATGTGGCAGTCGATGCAGTCACCGAGGCCCTGGGCGTGGTGGTCGGCTTCCTTCTTGCGCGGTCCGCGGGATTCGCCACGGCGCGGGTCGTAGGCCACGGCCAGGGTGTCCTTGTCGAACATCACGCTCTGGAAGCGCGCATAAGGGCACATGTGCATGCACACCGCCTCGCGCATCCAGCCGGCGTTGATGTAGGTGGCGCCGGTGAAGAACAGGATCCAGAACAGGCTGACGCCGCCGGCCTGCAGGGTGAACAGCTCCTCGGCCAGCGGGCGGATCGGCGTGAAGTAGCCGACGAAGGTCAGGCCGGTGAGCACGCTGATGGCCAGCCACAAGCTGTGCTTGAAGGCGCGCCGGGCCAGCTTGTTCGGCCCCCACGGCGCCTTGGCCAGCTTCATGCGCTGGTTGCGGTCGCCCTCGGTGACCTTCTCGCACCACATGAACAGCCAGGTCCAGGTGCTTTGCGGGCAGGTGTAGCCGCACCACACCCGTCCGGCGAAGACGGTGATGGCGAACAGGCCGAAGGCGCAGATGATCAGCAGGGCGGACAGGAGGATGAAGTCCTGCGGCCAGAAGGTCGCGCCGAAGATGTGGAACTTGCTCTCTGCCAGGTCCCAGAGCACGGCCTGGCGGCCGTCCCAGTCCAGCCAGGCGGTGGCGAAGAACAGCAGGAAAAGGAAACCCGCGCCACCCAGGCGCAGGTTGCGGTACAGACCGGTGAAGCTGCGGGTGTAGATGTGTCCGTCACTGCTGGCGGCCTTCTTGTGGCCACTGCTGTCGGCGTTCCTCTTGTGGGAAGGCTCGACATGAATGATCTGGACGGGGATGTGTTCGCTCATGGTTCGTCGCTCATCAGGCCTCGATCAGGCCAGAGCACTATGGCGACCCATCTGTTTGCATAACAGGCTCAGGTATTTCTGTAAAAACCGTATCAGATTGTCGGTTGAATCGCTCCAGGCCTTAGATTATCGAGCCTGGCGCGCTGCTCTTGAGATGCCTGCGACCATCCACCGCACCGGCCACGGTGAGCGCATCGGCCTCGGCTTCGGTGATCGGCACGCGCTTGCCGGCCAGTTCCGCGACCGACATGCGCAGCTGTTCGTCGGTCAGCACCTGCACTTCCTCGGCGGCGCCTTCCACATTCAGGTCGTCGCCGATCAGGGTGCAGCGGCGGGTCTTTTCGTTGATCTCGATAGGCATGGCGTGATCCTCGTCAGGGGGCTTATTGCTTGTGACCGTCGCGCCGCCGGGGTTACCGCCGCCAGCCGATCAGCGGTCGCATCGCACTTTGCCGATCCGCTCGTTGTCCACCGTCTGACTTCCCTGAGAACGGATGACAGCCATGGACGCCTGGTGGCATGAAGTGTGGGTGACACTGGTGGCGGAATTCGCCGATATCACCGATGCCAAGCAACTGACCCAGGTTTCGGTGCGCCTGCTGATGGCCGCGCTGCTGGGCGCGGTGCTCGGGTTCGAGCGGGAGATGAAGGGCAAGGCCGCCGGGGTGCGCACCCATATGCTGGTGGCCATGGGCGCGGCGCTGTTCGTGCTCGTGCCACGCATGGCCGGGGTCGACGATGCCGCGTTGAGCCGGGTGGTGCAGGGGATCGTCGCCGGTATCGGCTTTCTTGGCGCGGGGACCATTCTCAAGGGGCACGATATGGATGCCAGTCACGTCAAGGGGCTGACCACCGCTGCCGGCCTGTGGATGACCGCCGCCATCGGCGTGGCCGCCGGCATGGGGCGCGAGGCCACGGCGGTGCTGAGCACGTTGCTGGCGCTGGCGGTGTTTGCTGTGATGCCGTGGGTGGTGGACCTGTTCGAGGACAAGGACCACAGGCAGGACAAGGGGGACGAAAGTGGTGGGGCCTGAATGCACTGAGGGGAGCCGAAGCTCCCCTCAAAGATTGTTGCGTGCTCTTTTTTTGTTATTGGAGGGCGGTCTATTGTTGTTTTTGGCAACCGTTGCCTCTTCTTGCTGTTTTGTGCGATCCCCATCCGGGATCAAGAGCAAACGTATTTTTTTGAGCGCTGATCGACCTTCATCAATCTGATCCAACCTGACGGGCGCTACCTTGAGGTAGTTTTATTGTTCTCTGCCTGGTTGCGGGGCACGCCCCCGAAAAGCCATCCACTTCAAAAAAATCAGTTAGCTTCGTCTCTGCCGTTTTGTTCTTGTTATGTCAGATCCGGTACGTCTTGTTTTTATTGGGTTTGCAGCATTTTTTATTCTTGTTGTGCCAGAGATATAGCAGGTGCCGTGCCAACTTTTCAAAACCCAATGAAACCGGGGGTTTGGCAGGGTTCGCGAAAAATCCGGGCCGGGAAAATCCGCTGATTTGTTTCCGTGTTACCCGGATTTTCCCTGGGAAGTGTGAAGGCGGTAACACTTTGTGTCCGTGTGTGGGGTGTTACCGCGAGGTGTCAGCAGGCGTTACGGGCGCGCGCCACGCGGGAGCCGCTGGCACGGCCGAGCACCGAGCTGATGCGCTGGCCGGCGGCGATCAGCTTGTCCAGGTCGATGCCGGTGTCGATGCCCAGGCCCTGGAGCATGTACAGCACGTCCTCGCTGGCGACGTTGCCACTGGCGCCCTTGGCATAGGGGCAGCCGCCCAGGCCTGCGACCGAGCTGTCGAACACGTTGATGCCTTCCAGCAGGCTGGCGTAGACGTTGGCCAGGGCCTGGCCGTAGGTGTCGTGGAAATGCCCGGCCAGTTGCGGGCGCGGCACCTGGGCGCCGACCACGTTGAACAGGTGGCGGGTGGCGCCGGGGGTGCCGGTGCCGATGGTGTCGCCCAGGGACACCTCATAGCAGCCCATTTCATACAGCTCGCGGGCTACCGCAGCCACCTGCGCCGCGTCCACATTGCCCTCGTAGGGGCAGCCGAGCACACAGGACACGTAGCCGCGCACCCGCACCCCGTGCTGGCGCGCGGTATCCATGATCGGCACGAAGCGCTGCAGGCTCTCGGCGATGGAGCAGTTGATGTTGCGCTGGGAGAAGGCCTCGGAGGCGGCGGCGAACACCGCGACTTCCTTGACCCCGGCGCCCAGGGCGTCCTCGAAACCGCGCATGTTGGGAGCCAGGGCGGCGTAGGTCACCCCGGCCTTTTGCCGGATGCCGGCGAAGACGTCGGCGGAACCGGCCATCTGCGGCACCCACTTCGGCGAGACGAAACTGCCGACCTCGACGTAGGACAGTCCGGCGTCGGTGAGGTCATCGACCAGGCGCACCTTGTCGGCGACGCTGATGGGTTGGGCTTCGTTCTGCAGACCGTCGCGGGGGCCGACTTCGACCAGACGAACTTTGGCGGGCAATGGCATGGCGTGGGGTTTCCTGGTTGGGCTCAGTGGCCGTTGTTCTGTTTGTTCAGGGTGGCGGTGAGTGCCTGCATGCAGCGCTCTTCGGCGGTATCCAGCTCCAGCTGCATCTGCTGGATGTCGAGCAGCTGCTGTTCCAGCTGGGCGCGGCGCTCGGCGATCTTCGCCAGCATGCTGTTGAGCTGCTTGGTGTTGCCGCTGGACGGGTCGTAGAGCTCGATCAGCTCGCGGCATTCGGCGAGGGAGAAGCCGATGCGCTTGCCCCGCAGGATCAGCTTCAGGCTGACCTTGTCGCGGGCCGAATAGATGCGTTCCAGACCGCGGCGCTCGGGGCTGAGCAGGCCTTGTTCCTCGTAGAAGCGGATGGCCCGGGTGGTGATGTCCAGCTCGCGGGAGAGGTCGGAGATGCTGTAGGTCTGGGTGCTCATGGGTGGGGCTCTGGGAGGCAATGAGGGTTAACCTAAAGCCAGGTTGACGTTTACGTCAAGGTGCGGTGTGGGTCATGGGCGCAGGAAGTTGCTGTGCTTTGCCCAGTCGGCGAGCAGGAGGGGGCGGGTTTCGGCGGTGGCGTGAGCCGCTGGACGGCGGGATCAGCGGCTTGGGTGCTAGATGATCAACGACACCGTCAGATCAGCTTTTCGAGGGCTTTTCGATCTCGGCTGATGGGGGGGGAAAGTCTCTATTTTTAAAATCCTCCCAAGATGTATACATGGCGTTGGGCTCATAGTCGCGAAGAATTACGCTTATTTCACCGCTACCTGCAGGAAATTTGGCTTGAACCAATTTCTCCGCTTCTGCCCTGCTGGCTGCGGTCAAGGTCCCATGTTTTCGTTGACCGGTTATGGCTGCGATGCCTTCGTAAGTGAATTGCGGCATTTTGATTCTCCTTGCAAGCGTGAGTGTGCTGGCGTGTCCGTTGGTTTGGTCACGTCTCCTTCATAGTGAGCGCCTTCCTCTGCTTGTCTACTGGCAGAAATATCAGGTCGGCTGATGCTGAGAGGCCAACGAATCAAACGCACGGCAGGCGTGCTCGCGATGCGCCGCCCGCGCGGCGCTCGATCTCAAGGGCGCAACAAAACTACCGGCGAGCCCCTTCAGCCAATTCCGCAATCACCTCCCACAACCGCGGATCCTCGAAATCCGCCACCACCAGGCTCGCACCCGCCGCCATCAAGGCCTCCGCCGACTGGCTGGTGCTCAACCCCACGGTAAAGATCCCCGCACCACTGGCCGCCTTCACCCCTGGCACCGAATCCTCGAAGGCCAGGGCATTGCCGGCCTGCGCGTCCAGGCGCTGCAAGCCGGTGAGATAGGGCAGGGGATCCGGCTTGGCCTTCTCCAGTTCCTCCGCCACCAGCACATGCCCGAACCGTCCCTCCAGCCCCAGCGCCGCCAGCATGTGCACGGCATTGGCCCGCGGCGCATTGGTCACCACCGCCATGCCGATGCCGTTGCCTTCTGCGTGCTCCAGCAAACGCACCAGCCCGGGCGTCGGTTGCAAGGTCGGCGACAGCGCGCGGAAACGCGCTTCCTTGCGATCGGCAAAGGCCAGGTGCTCGTCCAGTGGCCGGTCGGGAAACAGGTAGCGGCACAGGTCGGCATTGGCCCGCCCGCTGATATGCGCGTCGAACTCCGCCTCGGTCAGGGTGCGGCCGTCTTCGTGCAGCAGTTGCTGCATGGCCAGCAGGTGCAGCTTGTCGGTATCGGCAAGGGTGCCGTCGAGGTCGAAGAGCAGGGCGTCGAGCATGGTTCGCTTCCTTGGATCGGTAGCTGGCTATCATACCCGTCGATCAGCGGGGCTGGTCAGCGGGATACGAAAAGAGTACAAATGTACCCCATGACCAGACTCTCTCCCAAACGCAGCGCCATCCTCACCTTCATCCGCGATCGCATCACGGGGGAAGGACGCCCGCCGAGCCTCGCCGATATCGCCCAGGCCTTCGGCTTCGCCTCCCGCAGCGTGGCGCGCAAGCATATCCAGGCCCTGTGCGAGGCCGGCTTCATCGAGGTCACGCCGAACCAGGCGCGCAGCATCCGCCTGGCCGGGCCGTTGCGCCGTCCCGAGGTGCTGGAGATCCCGGTGCTCGGCCAGGTCGCCGCCGGCCGGCCGATCGGCCCGGACGTCGATATCCACGAGCAGCTCATGCTGGACGCCCACCTGTTCAGCCGTACCCCCAGCTACCTGCTCAAGGTCCGCGGCGACTCGATGATCGACGACGGCATCCTCGACGGCGACCTGGTGGGCATCCGCCAGCAGGCCGAGGCCCGCGACGGGCAGATCGTCGTCGCCCGCCTCGATGGCGAGGTGACCATCAAGCGCTTCGAGCGAGGCGACGGCCACTACCGCCTGCTGCCACGCAACCCGGCCTACGCACCGATCATCGTCGGCCCGGATCGCGACTTCGTCATCGAAGGCGTGTTCTGCGGCCTGGTGAGGCGTGACTGATGGGCGCGGTGGTCAGCCTCGACGGGCTGCTCGACACCCGCCGGGTCTGGAAGGGCCGGCCGCTGGTGGAAAGCCATGGCCTGCAACCCACCGGGCATGCTGCGCTGGACGCCGTGTTGCCGGGCGGTGGCTGGCCGCCGGCGGCGCTCAGCGAACTGCTCCTGTCCGGCGAGGGCGGCGGTGAACTGCAACTGCTCTGGCCCAGCCTGGCGCGCTTGAGCCAGGCGGGGGAGCGGGTGGTGCTGGTAGCACCACCCTTCATTCCCTATCCGCCCGCCTGGCAGGCGGCCGGGGTCGACCTGCGCGGGCTGATGGTGGTCGAGGCCGATGCCGGCCAGAGCCTCTGGGCCGCCGAGCAATGCCTGCGCTCCGGCAGTTGCGCCGCCGTGCTGTGCTGGCCGCAACGGGCCGATGATCGTGCCCTGCGGCGCCTGCAGGTGGCCGCGGAAACCGGCCAGGCCCTGGCCTTCGCCTGTCGCGACCAGGGCGCCGCGCTCAACCCGTCGCCGGCCGCCCTGCGCATCGCCATCGACACCCGCCCGGCGCAGTGGCGGGTGCTCAAGTGCCGTGGTGGCCTGGCGCCGAACCGGCCGATCGCGGCCGGACTCGCGGGGTGAAGTGCCATGCTCTGGGCCTGCATCCTGTTGCCGCAACTGGCGCTCGACAGCGTCCTGCGCGGGCGTGACGACGCCGACCAGCCGCTGGTGCTGCTCAGCGGCCCGGCCAATCGCCGGGTGCTGCAGGCGGTCAACCCGGCCGCCCGTGCCCTCGGCCTGCGCGCCGGCCTGAGCCTGACCAGCGCCCAGGCCCTGGCCCAGGGTTTCGCCACGGTCGAGCACGATCCCGCCGCCACCGAGCGCCAGCAACAACTGCTCGCCGCCTGGGCCTATCGCTTCAGTTCCCAGGTCAGCCTGCATTACCCGCGGGCCTTGTTGCTGGAGGTGGAATCCAGCCTCGGCCTGTTCGGTCCCTGGCCGCGTTTCGAGGCGCGCCTGCGGGAAGAACTGCGCGCCCTGGGCTTTCGTCATCGCATCGTCCTGGCCAGTAATCCGGTGGCCGCGCGCATGCTGGCCAACGCCCATGACGGCCTGGCCGCCAGCGATCCCGAAACGACCCGAGCCGCCCTGGCCGCCATGCCCATCGACCGCCTCGGCCTGCCGGTGGACGCCGCCACGGCCTTCTCCCGCATGGGGCTGCGCCAGCTCGATCAGATACTGAAGCTGCCACGGGACACCCTGGCCCGGCGTTTTGCCGCCGAGGTGCAGTTGCACCTGGACCGCCTGCTAGGCCTGCGCGCCATGGCCCTGGACTGTTACCTGCCGCCGGACCGCTTCGAGTCGCGGCTGGAGCTGAATTTCGACGTGGAATCCAGCCAGGCCCTGCTGTTCCCGTTGCGGCGGATGATCGAGGACCTGGCCGCCTTTCTCGCCGGACGCGATGCCGGGGTGCAGCGCTTCAGCCTGTTGATGGAGCACGCCGAAGGCGCCGACACCCTGCTGCAGGTCGGCCTGCTGGCCGCCGAGCGCGAGGCCGGGCGCCTGCTGGAACTGGCTCGCGGGCGCCTCGAACAACTGACCCTTCGCGCTCCGGTGCGCAACCTGCGCCTGGTGGCCGAGGAACTGCCGGCCTTCGTGCCCCAGGCCGGCGAGCTGTTCTCGGCGCGGGCCCAGCAACAGCAGAACTGGGAACAACTGCGCGAGCGCCTGCGGGCGCGCCTTGGCGATGAGGCCGTGCGCAGCGTCGGTGTGGTCGCCGACCACCGTCCTGAATGCGCCTGGCGTGGCACCGGTCTGCCCGTGGCGAATGCCGGCACCTGCACGGCGCCGCGTCCCGGCTGGTTGCTGGAGGAACCCCGGACGCTGCCCTTGGCCGGGCTGCGCCTGCTGGCCGGACCGGAGCGCATCGAATCCGGCTGGTGGGACGGCGGCGATGTGCGCCGCGACTACTACCTGGTCGAGACCGAGGCCGGCCAGCGCGGCTGGGCCTATCGCCAGTGCGGTGACGAGCGCGACAGCCCGCTGTGGCTGCAGGGCTGGTTCGCATGAGCGGTTATGCCGAGCTGCACTGCCTGTCCAACTTCAGTTTCCAGCGCGGTGCCTCCAGTGCCCTGGAGCTGTTCGCCCGGGCGAAACAGCAGGGCTACCAGGCCCTGGCGATCACCGACGAATGCACCCTGGCCGGTATCGTCCGTGCCTGGCAGGCGTCGTTGAAGACCGAAGTCCCGCTGATCGTCGGCAGCGAAATACGCGTGGACTACGGGCCGAAGCTGGTGCTGCTGGTGGAAGACCTCACCGGCTACCAGCACCTGTGCGCCCTGATCACCCGTGCCCGGCGCCGGGCGGAAAAGGGCAGTTACCAGGTGGTGCGGGAAGACTTCGAACACCCCATGGATGGCCTGCTGGCGCTCTGGGTGCCGGACCAGCCGCACGATCCCGCGCCGGGTCGCTGGCTGCGCGATATCTTCGGCGAACGCCTGTGGCTGGCAGTGCACCTGCACCACGGCCATGACGACCGCCAGCGCCTGCACGACCTGCTGGCCCTGGCCCGCGAACTGGAGATCACCCCGGTGGCCTGCGGCGACGTGCACATGCACAGCCGCGGCCGGCGCGCCCTGCAGGACTGCATGACCGCCATCCGCCATCACACCACCGTGGCCGAGGCCGGGCATCGCCTGTTCGCCAACGGCGAGCGCCACCTGCGTGCCGTGCCACAACTGGCGGCGCTGTACCCGCCGGCCCTGCTGGAGGAAAGCACGCGGATCGCCGCCCGTTGTCGCTTCAATCTCAAGGACGATCTCAAGTACCAGTACCCCCATGAAGTCGTGCCGCCTGACCACAGCCCCGCGAGCTGGCTGCGGGACCTGTGCGAGCGACGGATTCCCCAGCGCTGGCCCGAGGGCATCAGCGAGAAGAACCGTATCGCCCTGGACCGCGAGCTGGCCCTGATCATCGAACTCAAGTACGAGTCCTATTTCCTCACCGTCCACGACATCGTCCGCTTCGCCCGCGAGCAGGGCATTCTCTGCCAGGGTCGCGGTTCGGCGGCCAATTCGGTGGTGTGCTTCGTGCTCGGCATCACCGAACTGGACCCGAGCAAGACCGACCTGCTGTTCGAGCGCTTCCTGTCCCGCGAGCGCAACGAGCCGCCGGATATCGACGTGGACTTCGAGCACGACCGCCGCGAGGAAGTCCTGCAATACGTGTTCAACCGCTACGGTCGCCATCGCGCGGCGCTGACCGCGGTGGTCAGCACTTACCATGCCTCCGGCGCGGTGCGCGATATCGGTCGGGTGCTGGGTCTGCCGCCGGACCAGCTGGGCGCCTTGTCCGACTGTTGCGGGCGCTGGAGCGATCGCGTGCCCTCGGCGGAGCGTCTCGTCGAGGCCGGCTTCGACCCGGACAGCCCGCTGCTGCACCGGGTCCTGACCCTGACCGGCGACCTGATGGGCTTCCCCCGGCACCTGTCGCAGCACCCCGGCGGCTTCGTCATCAGCGAGCAGCCGCTGGACACCCTGGTGCCGGTGGAGAACGCCGCCATGGAAGACCGCACGGTGATCCAGTGGGACAAGGACGACCTCGATGCCGTCGGCCTGCTCAAGGTGGATGTGCTGGCGCTGGGCATGCTCAGTTGCCTGCGCCGCTGTTTCGATCTCTACCGACTGCATCGCGGGCAGCAGTTGACCATCGCCGGGATCCCCGCCGATGACCACCCCACCTACGACATGATCAGCCGCGCCGACACCATCGGTGTGTTCCAGATCGAGTCGCGGGCGCAGATGGCCATGTTGCCGCGGCTCAGGCCGAAGGAGTTCTACGACCTGGTGATCCAGGTGGCGATCGTGCGGCCGGGGCCGATTCAGGGAGACATGGTTCACCCTTATCTGCGGCGGCGGAGCAAGGAAGAGCCGGTGGTCTATCCGTCGGAAGCACTCAAGGCGGTCTTCGAGAGAACCCTGGGAGTGCCGCTGTTCCAGGAACAGGTCATGTCCCTGGCCATCGTTGCAGCCGACTACACCCCCGGCGAAGCCGATGAACTGCGTCGCTCCATGGCCGCCTGGAAACGCCATGGCGGCCTGGAGCCACACCGCATCCGCCTGACCGAGGGCATGCTGCGCAATGGCTACGACCTGGAATTCGCCGAACGCATCTTCGAACAGATCAAGGGCTTCGGCAGCTACGGCTTCCCCGAGTCCCATGCCGCCAGCTTCGCCCTGCTGACCTACGCCAGTTGCTGGCTCAAGTGCCATGAACCGGCGATCTTCGCCTGTGCCCTGATCAACAGCTGGCCCATGGGCTTCTACAGCCCGGACCAGGTCCTCCAGGATGCGCGCCGGCACCGCATCGAGATCCGCGCGGTGGATGTGCACCACAGTCATTGGGATTGCACCCTGGAGCCGGGTGAGGGTGGCGCGCTGGCTATCCGTATCGGCCTGCGGCAGATCCGCGGTTTTCGCCAGGAGGATGCCGAGCGCCTTGCACGGGTGCGCCAGGCACGGTCGTTTCGCGATGTCGGTGACCTGTGCCTGCGCGCCGGACTGGACGGCCGCGCCCGCGACCTGCTGGCCGATGCCGGCGCCCTGGCGGCGATGGCCGGGCACCGCTATCAGGCGCGCTGGGAAGTGGCGGCGGTACAGGCGCAACTGCCGCTGTTCGCCGCTGTCGAACCGACCCCGGAAGTACCAGTGCAACTGCCGGCGCCCAGCGTTGGCGAAGACCTGTTCGCCGACTACGACAGCGTCGGCACCACCCTCGGCCCCCATCCGCTATCGCTGTTGCGCCGCCGTCTCACCGGCCTGGGTTGCCGCAGTTCGCAGGCGCTGGACGGTGTCGAGCACGGCGACAGCATCAGCGTGGCCGGGCTGGTGGTTGGCCGACAGCGGCCGCAGACCGCCAGCGGCGTGACCTTCGTCACCCTGGAAGACGAGTTCGGCATGCTCAACGTGGTGGTCTGGCGCGACCTGGCCGAGCGCCAGCGGCGGGTGCTGGTGGGGTCGAAGCTGATGCAGGTGCGGGGCAAGCTGGAATACGCCGATGGCGTGCGTCACCTGATCGCTCGTCGCCTGGAGGATCTCAGCCCGCTACTGAGCGGGCTGGATGTGCGCAGCCGGGATTTCCACTGAGGGTCAGACCATCGCCAGGCGCTGCTTGCGGGTCGGGGCAGGGAAGGCCTGGTCCAGCTCGCGCAGGTCTTCGCTGGTGAGCTGCAACTGGCCCGCCGCGGCATTGAGCTGGACGTGGCGCGGTTCCACCGCCTTGGGAATGGCGATCACCCCGTCCTCGCGGGTGACCCAGGCCAGGCTGACCTGGGCCGGGGTGACGCCGTGGCGCTCGGCGATCCGCGCCAGCACCGGGTTGCGCAGCAGGCGCCCGGCCTGGGCCAGCGGGCAGTAGGCCATGACCGGGACGCCGTTGTCGCGGCACCAGGGCAGCAGGTCGAACTCGATGCCGCGCTGTTCCGGGTTGTACAGCACCTGGTTGGTCGCGCAGGCCGGGTTGTCCAGCTCGCGCATATCGTCGGTGTCGAAGTTGGACACGCCCCAACGGCCGATCTTGCCGGCCTCGCGCAGGCGCTCGAAGGCGTCGACGGTTTCTTCCAGCGGGTACTGGCCGCGCCAGTGCAGCAGGTACAGGTCGATATGGTCGGTGGCCAGGCGGGCCAGGCTGCGTTCGCAGGCGGTGATGGCGCCTTTGCGGCTGGCGTTGTGCGGGTAGACCTTGCTCACCAGGAAGACCTGGTCGCGACGGCCCGCCAGGGCTTCGCCGACCACTTCCTCGGCGCCGCCTTCGGCGTACATTTCCGCGGTATCGACCAGGGTCAGGCCGAGGTCGATGCCTTGCTGCAGGGCCGAGACTTCGCGGCGGCGCAGGCCAGGGTCCTCGCCCATGTACCAGGTGCCCTGGCCGATGACCGGGACCTGATGGTTGCCGAGTGTTGTTGTTCTCATCTGTGAAACTCCTCCTGAATTTTCTTTGTGGCTGATGCCAGCGATGAGGCCATCAGCCACACCACAAATCACAACCAGGATCGGTGACCTCAGCCACCAACACCTCCAAAACAGCCTGCGCCGCCGCCGACAGCTTGTGATCCGCCAGCATCGTCACCCCGATCCTGCGTTCCACCACCGGCTCCACCAGCGCCACGCACTGCGCCCCCAGCTCCCTCATCTGCCCGATGCACAACGCAGGCACCGCACTGACCCCCAGCCCGTTGGCCACCATCCGGCCAATGGTAGACAACTGATGGCTTTCGAACGCCACCGCCAGCTTGCCGTGATCCGCCGCCACATGCCGCTCCAGCAACAGGCGCACCGCCGAGGGCCGTTGCAGGGCGATGAAGTCCTCGCGCAGCAGTTCCTTCCAGCTGACCTGGGCCTGCCCGGCCAAGGGCGAATCCTTCGGCACCACCGCCACGAACCGGTCCAGGTACAGCGGCCGGAACAGCAACGGCTCGCCGGCTTCCGGTTCGAAACCGATACCCAACTCGACCCGGCGGTGCCGCACCAGTTCCAGCACCTGTTCGTTGATCACGTCATGGACGGTGACATTCACCCGCGGATAGCGCTGGCGAAACAGCTTGAGCACCGGCGGCAGCAGGTTGCCGGCAAAGGCCGGCATGGCGGCGATGGACACCCGCCCCAGTTGCAGGGTGAAGCGCTGGCGCAGCAGTTCCTCGGTGTTTTCCCAGTCCGCCAGCAGTTGCCGGGCCAGGGGCAGCAGCACTTCGCCCTCCGGGGTCAGGCTGACGCTGCGGGTGGTGCGGGCGAGCAGGGCGCCGCCCAGGTGCTCTTCGAGGCCCTTGATGGTCAGGCTCAGCGCCGGCTGCGAAAGGTGCAGGTGCTCGCCGGCCTGGGCGAAGCTCTGGTAGGTGGCGACGGCGACGAAGGCCCGCAGTTGCTTGAGGTTCATGTATTGTTTTGAAATCCAAATCAATCGATGAGAAAAACAAAATTAACAAATCAGTCGGCTCAGGTGAAGATGCGCCTCAGACGCTTCCCGACAGCCTGTCGGGTTCTTACAACGACAACAAGGCGGATCACATGGCCGGACTGGACAAGCGCGTTGCAACCTACGAACAGGCCCTCGAAGGCCTGACCGACAACATGACGGTACTGGCCGGCGGCTTCGGTCTGTGTGGCATCCCCGAGAACCTCATCGCCGAAATCAAGCGCCGCGGCGTCAGCGGCCTGACCGTGGTCTCCAACAACTGCGGCGTCGACGGCTTCGGCCTCGGCGTGCTCCTGGAAGACCGCCAGATCCGCAAGATGGTCGCCTCCTACGTTGGCGAGAACGCCGAATTCGAACGCCAGCTGCTCAGCGGCGAGCTGGAAGTGGAACTGACCCCGCAAGGCACCCTGGCCGAGAAGATGCGCGCCGGCGGCGCCGGGATCCCGGCCTTCTACACCGCCACCGGCTACGGCACCCCGGTTGCCGAAGGCAAGGAAGTGCGCGAGTTCAATGGCCGCCACTACATTCTCGAAGAAGCCATCACCGGCGACTTCGCCATCGTCAAGGGCTGGAAAGCCGACCACTACGGCAACGTGGTGTACCGCAACACCGCGCAGAACTTCAACCCGCTGGCCGCCACCGCCGGCAAGATCACCGTGGTCGAGGTCGAGGAAATCGTCGAGCCGGGCGTGCTGCTGCCGACCGAGATCCACACGCCGGGCATCTATGTCGACCGGGTCATCGTCGGCACCTTCGAGAAGCGCATCGAAAAGCGCACCGTCAAAGCCTGACCCGTCCCCGCACAAGAACAACGAAGAGATCCTGACCATGGCACTTACCCGCGAACAAATGGCCCAGCGCGTCGCCCGCGAACTCAAGGACGGCTACTACGTCAACCTCGGCATCGGCATCCCGACCCTGGTGGCCAACTACGTCCCGGCGGATATGGACGTGATGCTGCAATCGGAAAACGGCTTGCTCGGCATGGGCGAATTCCCCACCGAAAGCCAGCTCGACGCCGACATGATCAACGCCGGCAAGCAGACCGTGACCGCCCGCCGCGGCGCGTCGATCTTCAACTCCGCCGAGTCGTTCGCGATGATCCGCGGCGGCCATGTGGACCTGACCGTGCTCGGTGCCTTCGAGGTGGACGTGGAAGGCAACATCGCCTCGTGGATGATCCCCGGCAAGCTGGTCAAGGGCATGGGCGGGGCGATGGACCTGGTGGCGGGGGCGGAGAACATCATCGTCACCATGACCCACGCCTCCAAGGACGGCGAGTCCAAGCTGCTGCCGCGCTGCAGCCTGCCGCTGACCGGCGCCGGCTGCATCCGCAAGGTGCTGACCGACCTGGCCTACCTGGAAATCGAGAACGGCGCCTTCATCCTCAAGGAGACCGCGCCGGGGGTGAGCGTCGAGGAAATCATCGAGAAGACCGCGGGCAAGCTGATCGTGGCCGATGATGTGAAGGAAATGACCTTCTGATCTTCCGTTCTCGAGGACCCTATCGCTGGCAAGCCAGTCCCTCCAGGGCCTGGAGTCAAACGGTGGGCCCGCTTACTACGCTGGCCCTGTGGGAGCTGGCTTGCCAGCGATAGGGCCCTCGAGAACACCTTGAGCAACAAGCCGGTCCGGGGCAGGGAACCACGCACTTCCTGCCGCAGACCGGCTCCCGCCTACTGCTTCGCCTCCCGCTCATCCTGCGCCACCACCGTCTGGCACAACTCGATGATCTGTTCGCGCATCCAGCGATTCGCCGGGTCCTGGTCGGTGCTCTCGTGCCAGTACAGATGGGTTTCCAGCGGCGGCACGTCGTTCACCGGCAGGCTCGCGTAGTTGAGCTGGTGGCGGCGGGCGAAACGCTCCGGCACGGTCATCACCATGTCGGTCTGCTGCAACACCTGCGAAGCCATCAGGTAATGCTGCGAGCGCAGGGCGATGCGCCGCTGCAGGCCCATCTTGCCCAGCGCCAGGTCGACATAGCCCAGGCCATTGCGGCGGCTGGAGATATGGATGTGGGTCAGGCCCATGTACTCGTCGAGGCTGATCCTGTCCTTGGCCAGCGGATGGCCTTGGCGCATGGCGCAGACGTACTGGTCCTGCATCAGCTTGACGTGGCGCACCTGCGGGTCGGTGTTGAGTGGCGCGTCGACGGCGAAGTCCAGGCGCCCGGCCGCAAGTTCCTTGGTGGTCTCGCGGCGCTTGCACAGGAAACTCTCGATCACCACCGCCGGCGCCAGGCGGCGCAGGCGCTGGAACAGCGGCGGCAGCACCACCGCCTCGGTGAGGTCGGTCATGCTGATGCGGAAGGTCTTGTTGGCCTGCAAGGGGTTGAAGATGCGGCTTTCCTGCACCGACACCCGCAGCAAGGAGAGGGCGTTGCGCACCGGGCCGATGATGTTCTGCGCCATGGGCGTCGGCACCATGCCCTGTGCGGTACGCACGAACAGCGGGTCGTTGAAGGTCTCGCGCAACCGCGCCAGGGCGTTGGACACCGCCGGCTGGGTGATGCCGACGATCTGCCCGGCACGGGTCAGGTTGGCTTCGGTGTAGATCGCGTCGAAGACGATGAACAGATTCAGGTCGACCTTGTTCAGGTTCATGGGCACCGCTCTTGTTGGTGTTATCGGCCGATCATATATCGGTTATGAATGTTTATACACGCCGAAAATAGACTAGGTGGATTTTGATCGGTGATCTAGCATCCTTTCCAGATCCCTTTCACGAAGAAGGTACTGCTCATGGATTTCGCCTACTCACCCAAGGTCCAGGCCCTGCGCGAACGTGTCACCGCGTTCATGGACGCCTATGTCTATCCCGCGGAGCCGGTGTTCGAGCAACAGGTTGCCGAGGGCGATCGCTGGCAGCCGACGGCGATCATGGAAGAACTGAAGAACAAGGCCAAGGCCGAGGGCCTGTGGAACCTGTTCCTGCCCGAGTCGGAGCTGGGTGCCGGCCTGACCAACCTGGAATATGCGCCGCTGGCGGAAATCATGGGCCGCTCGCTGCTGGGCCCGGAGCCGTTCAACTGCTCGGCGCCGGACACTGGCAACATGGAAGTGCTGGTGCGTTACGGCAGCGAGGAACAGAAACGCCAGTGGCTGGAACCGCTGCTGCGCGGCGATATCCGTTCCGCCTTCGCCATGACCGAGCCGGACGTGGCCTCGTCGGACGCCACCAACATGGCCGCCCGTGCCGTGCGCGACGGTGACGAATGGGTGATCAACGGCCGCAAGTGGTGGACCTCCGGCGCCTGCGACCCGCGCTGCAAGGTGATGATCTTCATGGGCCTGAGCAACCCGGACAACCCGCGGCACCAGCAGCACTCGATGATCCTGGTGCCCACCGACGCGCCGGGGGTGAAGATCGTCCGGCCGCTGCCGGTGTTCGGCTACGACGATGCGCCCCATGGCCATGCCGAGGTGCTGTTCGAGAATGTGCGGGTGCCTTACGAGAACGTGCTGCTCGGTGAAGGGCGCGGCTTCGAGATCGCCCAGGGGCGCCTCGGTCCTGGCCGGATCCACCACTGCATGCGCTCCATCGGCATGGCCGAGCGGGCCCTGGAGCTGATGTGCAAGCGCTCGGTGGAACGCACTGCGTTCGGTCGTCCGCTGGCACGGCTGGGGGGTAACGTCGACAAGATCGCCGACTCGCGGATGGAGATCGACATGGCCCGCCTGCTGACCCTGAAGGCGGCGTACATGATGGACACCGTGGGCAACAAGGTGGCCCGCAGCGAGATTGCCCAGATCAAGGTGGTGGCGCCGAACGTGGCGCTGAAGGTGATCGACCGGGCGATCCAGATCCATGGTGGGGCCGGGGTGTCCGGGGACTTCCCGCTGGCCTACATGTACGCCATGCAGCGCACCCTGCGCCTGGCCGATGGCCCGGATGAAGTGCACCGGGCGGCGATCGGCAAGTACGAGATCGGCAAGTATGTGCCGAAGGAGCTGCTGCGTAGCAGTCACTGACCTCCAGGCTGATCACCGAACCCTGTGGGAGCTGGCAAGCCAGCTCCCACAGGTTCAGCGGTCAGCTTTCCTTTTGGGGTGATTTCTCATCCCGGGTCTTGAACAGCGACAACACCACCCCACCCGCCAGCAACCCGAAGGTCACTCCCAGCGACACCAGCGCCGGGATCTTGCCGATGAAACCGTGCAGGAAGATCTTCCCGCCAATGAAGATCAGCACCAGCGCCAGCGCGTACTTCAGGTACACGAACCGGTGCATCAGCGCCGCCAGCGCGAAATACAACGCACGCAGGCCAAGAATCGCGAAGATGTTCGACGTATAGACGATGAACGGATCCTGGGTGATGGAGAAGATCGCCGGCACGCTGTCCACGGCGAACACCAGGTCGGCCAGTTCGATCAGCACCAGGGCGAGGAACAGCGGCGTCGCATACAGGATCGCCTTCGACCCGCCCGGTGGCGTCAGGCGCACGAAGAAGTGCGCGTCATGCAGGCGGTCGGTGACCCGCACATGTTTCTTGATGAACCTGATCAGCGGGTTGTTGGCCAGGTCCGGGTGCGCGTCCTCGCGGCTGAACAGCATCTTCACCCCGGTGATCAGCAGGAAGGCGCCGAACACGTAGAGAATCCAGTCGAACTCCTTCACCAGCGCACTGCCGACACCGATCATGATCGCCCGCAGCACCACCACCCCGAGAATCCCCCAGAACAGCACGCGGTGCTGGTAGCGGCGGGGAATGCCGAAGAAGCCGAAGATCATCGCCATGACGAAGACGTTGTCCATCGACAACGACTGTTCCACCAAGAGCCCGGTGTAGAACTCCAAGGCACTCTGCGCGCCCATCTCGTACCAGATCCAGCCACCGAACATCACGCCGACGCTGAAGTAGCCGGCGTACAGCAGCAGGCTCTCGCGCATCTCGATTTCACGCTGGTCGCGGTGCAGCACCCCGAGGTCGAAGACCAGCAGGGCAATGACGATAACGATGAAGGCCAGCCAGAGCAGGCTGCTGGTGCCGAGGAATTCGCCGCTGAAAAAATCATGCAGAGCTGTCATGAGCCCCTCCCTATGTCGAAGAAGTGACTCCGACATGGCGGCTGGATAACCGTCAGAGGGGCCCGCAGTCACAGGCTTGAGCCTAGTCGGCGCATGACCCGGGGGAGTGGGGAGAGAGTTACAAAATCCTACAGAGGCTCAGGAAATGTCCTTCAGTAAACCCAGGCCTCGACACGCCGGTTGCGGATCCGTCCCTGGGGATCGGTGTTGGCCGCCACCGGCAGTTCGGCGCCCAGGCCGATGACATCGCGCAGCACCACGCCTTCGCGCACCAGCTCGCGCCGCACCGCCATGGCCCGCAGGCGCGAGAGCAGGTCGGCGCGGCGGGCGTCGTCCTTGGCATCGCCGAAGCCCACCAGCACCACCTTGCGGTCGAGCTTGCGGTTCTGCTTCAGGTACTCGACGACCCGCTGCACATCCCGCAGGGCCTTGTTGTCCAGGGTGGCGCTGCCTTCCTGGAAGCGGAAGTTGACCGACAGGCGCTGCGCCTCGCCGGACAGGCGCCGGTAGCTGGGCGGCATGTCCGCCTGCGGTGCTTCGCTGAGGGTGCGCACGCGCTGGTCGATGAAGCCGTTGCTGGCGACGATGGCCTGGCCGCGCGGGCCCTGGGTGAAGTCCAGCAGGGCGCGGGCGAGGGGATTGGGCTGCGAGGGCGGCAGGTAGAAGTACAGGCGGCGCGACAGCGGGTAGTCTTCGCTGGCTATCTGCTCGGGGCTCGGCAGCATGGCCCGCGAGGCGCCGTCGGCCACCGCCAGGACCCGCGCACCGTGCACCGTGCTCAGGCTGCTGAAACCGATGGCATGGCGGTCCTGGCGCACGGCCTCGGCCAGTTCCTCGCCGGATTCGAAGCGTTTCGCGGTGCTGGCCAGGGACTGTCGATGCGGGTCGAGCACGAGGGCCTTGAAGGTTTCCCAGGTGCCGGAGCGGTCGTCGCGGGCATACAGCTGAATGGGGCCGCCGCCGACGCCGAGTTGTTCCCAGGTGGTGATCTGGCCGGAAAAGATCTGCGCCAGTTGTTCGATGGTCAGTTGTGGCAAGGGATTGTCCGGGTGCACCAGCACGGCGACGCCGTCGAGGGCGATGACCTGCTCGGCGTCGGCGCTGGTCAGGTTGCCGAGGGCCTGCAGGTCGGCGGCTTCGCTGTCCTTGATGGGGCGCGAGGCGGCGGCGAGGTCGGCGTTGCCGGTCTTCAGGGCGATGAAGCCGGTGCTGCTGCCGTGTGCGGCGATGTCTACCTGGATAGCGCCACCGAGGATGCGCACTTCATTGGCCTGGTCGCCGGGTTCGCTGCGGATGTCCTGGATGCCCCGGCTTTCCAGCAGGCCGCGCACCAGGGCCGGGGCCAATGCCGCGCCGATGGTGTTGGAACCCTGGATGCGCAGGGTGTCGGCAAGCGCCAGGGGGGTGAGCAGGGCGAGCAGCAGGGCGCAGGGGCGGATCATTGCCGGTGGGCACTCTCGATGGACGAAGGTGGCGGCAGATTAAGACAGAAAGATGAAACAAAGATGACGACTACGACGCAGGCCCCTGTCTGTGGGAGCTGGCTTGCCAGCTCCCACAGGGTTCGTGTTGTCAGCTCAATTCCAGCCAGATCGGCGCGTGGTCCGAAGGCTTTTCCATCCCGCGCAGCTCATAGTCGACCCCGGCCGCCTTGACCCGTGGCAGCAGGCCATGGGACGTCATGATCAGGTCGATGCGCAGCCCGCGCTTGGGCTCGTCCTCGAAGCCGCGGCTGCGGTAGTCGAACCAGCTGAACTGGTCGATCACTTCCGGGTACAGGTGGCGGAAGCTGTCGGTCAGGCCCCAGGCCTTGAGTTTCTCCATCCACTCGCGCTCTTCCGGGAGGAAGCTGCACTTGCCGGTCTTCAGCCAGCGCTTGGCGTTGTCCGCGCCGATGCCGATGTCGCAGTCTTGCGGGGAGATGTTGACGTCGCCCATCACCACCAGCGGCTGGTCGTTCTTGAACTGGGTTTCCAGCAGGGCCTGCAGGTCGGCGTAGAAGCGCTGCTTGGCCGGGACCTTGGTGGGGTGGTCACGGCTTTCGCCCTGGGGGAAGTAGCCGTTCATGATGGTTACCGGGGTGCCGTTCTCATCGGCGAAGGTGCCCCAGATGAAACGACGCTGGGCGTCCTCGTCGTCGGTGTGGAAGCCCTTGTGCAGGCTCAGCGGCGCCTGGCGCGAGAGCAGGGCGACACCGTAATGGCCTTTCTGGCCGTGGTAGTGCACGTGGTAGCCGAGGGCCTGGACGTCCGCCAGCGGGAACTGATCGTCCGAGACCTTGGTTTCCTGCAGGCCGATCACATCCGGCTGGTGCTTGTCGATCAACGCCGCCAGTTGGTGCGGCCGGGCGCGCAGGCCGTTGATGTTGAACGAGACGATCTTCATGGAAGGACAATCCTGGGGGAAAAGGCAGGATGCTAGCTGAGTCCTGCGCCGCGGGCCAGTTCGCAAACCCTGTGGGAGCACAGCCTATCCCGGATTCCGCTTCTATACTCCAGCCGGACAGGAAGGAACGTTGGCGCCGCCCACCCCTCAAAGGGCAATGCCCAACCGCCATCAGGAGATCCGCGACCATGCCTCAATCGACCCCCGCGCCGGCCGAAGTGCGTCTGCTCGACGGCGGCTACAGCCGCGAGGCGCGTTCCCTGCTGTATCACGCCTATCGCCACGAACCCACCTACGGCTACCTGTTCGAATCCGAACGGCCCGGCTTCGACCAGCGCGTGCGGGCACTGGTGCGTGAGCGGGTGCGCCAGCACTTTCTCCAGGACCTGCCGGCCATCGGCCTGCTGGTCGAGGATCGGCTGATCGGTGTCGCCCTGATCTCGCCACCGGTGCGCCGCCTGGGCGTGACCGAGAGCTGGGCCTGGCGCATGCGCATGGTGCTGTCCACCGGTTTGCGCTGCACCCGCCGCTACCTCGAATACCGCGCCGCGCTCATGGCCTGCCTGCCCGGCGATGCCGTGCATGTCCTGCCGCTGCTGGGCATCCACCCGCAGTTCCAGGGCCAGCACTACGGCGAACAGCTGCTCGCCGCCGTGCACGACTGGTGCGCGGAAGACGACAGTTCCCGCGGCGTGGTCCTCGATACCGGCAACGAACATTACCTGGCCTTCTACCAGCGCCAGGGCTACGTGGAAATCGGCGAAGTGGCCGTCGGACCGATCCGCGAACACCTATTCTTCCATCCCAGTCCACAGCGGATCGACCGGGCGCGGGCTTGATCCAGACGGCTTTCGGCATGCAAGCCGACATCCTCGTCTGGTAGCATCCGCGCCTATGACGTATTCAGGACGATTTTCCCTGGGTTTGATCCTGTGCCTGGCCAGCAGTCTCGCGGCCGCGGCGCAGAGTGAACTGGTTGTCCGCATCAAACCCGCCAACACCGCACTCAAGGCCAATGTCGAGGGCTATATAGGCAGCCTCGGCGAGCGCGACGAAGAGGCGCTGGTGCGCTTCAGCCGTGGCGCCGAGGAGCAGGCTCGCAAGGCCGCCCAGGCCCTGGGTTACTACCAGCCGCAGATCACCAGCGAAGTACTGGCGCCGAAGGACGAGGACAAGGGCCCGCGCCTGCGCCTGACCATCGAGCCGGGCGAGCCGATCCACCTGCGCAACGTCAGCGTGCGCATCGAAGGCCCGGCCAGCCAGATGAAGGCTTTTCGGGTTCCCGACAGCAAGGCGCTGCGCAGTGGCGAAGTGCTCAACCACGGGCACTACGAGGACGCCAAGCGCCTGATCCAGAACCAGGCCTCGCGCTACGGCTTCTTCAAGGGCCACTTCACCCGCAACCGCCTCTCCGTTGACCCTGCTGCCGGCGTCGCCGATATCGAACTGGTCTACGACAGCGGCCCGCGCTTCACCCTCGGCAAGGTGCAGTTCGACGGCGACTCGCCGTTCGACGAAGACCTGCTGCAACGCATGGTGCCGTTCAAGGAAGGCACGCCCTACGACTCGGAACTGATCGCCGAACTCAACAACGCCCTGCAGTCCAGCGGCTACTTCGAAGGCGTGCGGGTCGATGCCGCGCCCACCGCAGCCGTGGGGCAGAGCATTCCGGTGGACGTCAACGTGCAGACCCGCAAGCCCCGGACCATGGGCCTGGGCCTGGGCTTCTCGACCGACGTCGGGCCACGCGCCAAGGCCAACTGGACCCGCCACTGGGTCAACCCGCAAGGCCACAGCTACGGGATCGAGAGCGAGCTGTCGGCACCGCGGCAGAACATCGGCCTGTGGTACGACATTCCCCTGGACCCGCCGCTGACCGACAAGCTGCGTTTCGCCGGCGGCTACCAGAACGAAGAGATCGCCAACACCGACACCCTCAGCAAGCTGCTCACCGTCGGCCCGGAGTGGCACAGCAAGCTGCCCAGCGGCTGGCAGCGGGTGATCTCGCTGAAATGGCAGCGCGAGGAATATCGCCTCGGCGACGACTCGGGGCTGAGCACCCTGTTGATGCCGGGCATCAGCTACACCTACCTGCGCAGCGACAACCGCATCGACCCGCACAACGGCTACCGCATCCAGTTCGATGCACGGGTGGCCAAGGAGGGGCTGCTGTCCGACACCAACCTGCTCAACGGCACGGTGCTGCTCAAGGGCCTCACCACCCTCGGCCAGAACCACCGTTTCCTCGGCCGCGTGCAGTTCGGCGGCAGCGCCACCAACGGCTACAAGTCGGTGCCGCCGTCGCTGCGCTTCTTCGCCGGTGGCGACCAGAGCGTGCGCGGCTACGACTACCAGACCCTGTCCCCGGAAAACAGCGACGGCGACCGCATCGGCGGGCGCTACATGGTCGCCGGCAGCGCCGAGTACCAATACCAGATCGCCGACAAATGGCGCCTGGCGACCTTCGTCGACCAGGGCAACTCGTTCAACAACCTGGAACTGCCCAGCCTCAAGACCGGTGTCGGTTTCGGCGTGCGCTGGGTATCGCCGGTGGGGCCGCTGCGCCTCGACCTGGCCAAGGCGCTGGATGACGACGGCGGGATTCGCTTGCACTTCTCGATGGGGCCGGAGCTGTGAAACAGGCATTGAAGATCACCGCCATCGGCCTGCTCGCCTTGCTCTCGCTGGTGCTGCTGGCCGTCTCCGTGATAATTGGCAGCCAGGCCGGCAGCCGCTGGGCACTGGGGCTGGTGCCCGGGCTCACGGTAGAGAATTTCCAGGGCCGCCTGGCCGACCGCTGGCAGGCCGATCGCCTGGTCTGGGAGCAGGACGGCGACCGCGTCGAGCTGGTCGCGCCACTGCTGGAGTGGTCGCCGGGCTGCCTGCTGCGCAGCACCCTGTGCGTGGACAAGCTGCACGCGGCGGATGTCGAACTGGCCTTCGCCCCCACCGAGACCGATCCGGACAGCGGGCCGCTGAAGTTGCCCGAACTGGACCTGCCGCTGGCCATCGAGCTGGGCGAAGTGCAGGTCGGCACCCTGCGCCTGGACGGCGCCGAGCAACTGAGCGGCCTGACCCTCGCCGCGCACTGGACCCGCGCCGGCCTGAAGATCGACAGCCTCGACCTCAAGCGCGAAGACCTGCACCTGACCCTCCAGGGCCTGTTGCAACCTGGCGGCGACTGGCCGTTGCAGGTCGAAGGCCAGGTGCAACTGCCCCCCGTGGACGGCCAGGCCTGGCAACTGGCCTTGCAGGTCAAGGGCGAATTGCAGAAGAGCCTGGACCTGCAGGCCGACAGCAGCGGCTACCTGCAAGGTCGCCTGAGCGGCCAGTTGCAACCCCTGGCCGAGCACCTGCCGGCCCAGGTGCACCTCAGGGCCACCGGCTTCAAGGCGCTGGGCAGCCTGCCGGACACGCTGCTGTTCGAACAACTGGAACTCACCGCCCATGGCGACCTGGACAAGGGCTACCAACTGGTCGGCGCCGGCAACCTGGCGGCGAGCGACGGGCCGATCAACCTGGCCTTGCGCGGCCGGGTCGATGCCAAGGGCGCGGAACTGGCCGCGCTGGACCTCACCGCCAGCAACGAGCAGCGCCTCAATCTCACCGCCAGCGCCGACTGGCAGGACGCCCTGACCGCCAAGGCCACCCTGGATTGGCTGGACTTCCCCTGGCTGCGCCTGTATCCGCTGGAGCAGGCGCCGCAGGTGGTGCTGCATCGCCTGAAGGCGCAGGTGCAGTACCGCGACGGCAACTATGAAGGCGATTTCAGCGGCGACCTCGACGGCCCTGCCGGCGCGTTCAAGCTGAGCAGCCCGTTCAAGGGCGACCTCGGTCAGGTCAGCCTGCCGCAACTGGCCCTGGAGGCCGGGCAGGGCAAGGCGGCCGGCAGTGTCAGCGTGGCCTTTGCCGATGGCGTGGCCTGGGACGCGGCGCTGGACCTGAGCAACCTGAACCCGGCCTACTGGCTCGCGGAAATGCCCGGCACCCTCGGCGGACCGCTGCGCAGCAAGGGCGAGTTGATGAACGACAAGCTTTCGCTGAACGCCGACCTCGATCTCAAGGGCCGCCTGCGCGGCCAGCCGGCGGTCCTGCAGGTCAAGGCCGAGGGCGCGGGCGAGCAGTGGACCCTGGGCAGCCTGCAGGTGCGCCTGGGTGACAACCAGATCACTGGCAGCGGCAGCCTGCAACAGCGCCTCGCCGGCCAGATCAACCTTAACCTGCCGCGTCTCGGTCAGCTCTGGCCGCAGTTGCAGGGGCGGGTCAGCGGTCGTCTCGATGTCTCCGGCACCCTCAAGGCACCCCAGGGCCAGTTGAAGTTGCAGGGGCAGCAACTGGTGCAGGCGGAAAACCGCTTGCAGAGCCTCGACCTCGATGCCCGTCTCGACGCTGCGCAGAAGGCGCTGATCAACCTCACCGCCAGCGGTATCCGTGCCGGTGAAACGGCGCTGGGTACCCTCACCGCCAAGGGCCAGGGCGATATTCGCCAGCAAGCGCTGGAACTGGCGCTGGACGGCCCGCAACTCAAGCTCGACCTTGGCCTGGATGGCCGATTGGATGCGAACAAGGGCGACTGGCGCGGGCGCCTGGCCCGTGGCCAGATCCAGGCCGGCGGCCAGGACTGGCGCCTGCAGGCACCGGCAACCTTGCAGCGCCTGGCCAACGGCCAGATCGACTTCGGCGCCCATTGCTGGCGCGCCGGCCAGGCCAGCCTGTGTGGCGACCCGCAGCGCTTGGCGCCGGAACCGCGGATCCGCTATCACCTCAAGCAGTTCCCGCTGGACAGCCTGGCGCAATGGCTGCCCAAGGACTTTGCCTGGCAGGGCCAGCTCAACGCCGACATCAACCTCGACCTGCCGGCCAGCGGGCCGAAGGGCACGGTGCAGGTGGATGCCAGCGGCGGCACCCTGCGGATCCGCGAGAAGGGCCAGTGGGTGGATTTCCCCTACCAGAGCCTGCGCCTGGACAGCACCCTCGGACCGCGCCGGGTCGATACCCGCCTGGACTTCCGCGGTGGCCGGCTCGGCGAGCTGAGCCTGTCGGCGCGCATCGACCCGCTGGCGCGCAACAAGCCCCTCAGCGGCGACTTCAGCCTCAGTGGTCTGGACCTGGCGGTGGCGCGGCCGTTCGTGCCGATGGTCGAGCGCCTGGCCGGACAGTTGAATGGCAGCGGGAAGATTTCCGGGACGCTGCTGGCACCGCTGGTCAACGGCAACCTGGTGTTGTCCGGGGGCGAGGTGTCGGGTGCCGAACTGCCGGTCAGCCTGCAGGGCCTGACCGTGCGGGCCATGATCGCCGGCGAGCAGGTGCAGTTGAGCGGTGACTGGCGCAGCGGCGAAGCCGGGCAGGGGCGCTTGAGCGGGCAGATCGGCTGGGGCCGTGCGCTGATGGTGGACCTGGCCCTGCAAGGCCAGCGTCTGCCGGTCAGCGTCGAACCCTATGCGGCCCTGGAAGTGGCGCCGGACCTGAAGATCAGCCTGCAGGGCGAGCGCCTGGCGGTCAGTGGCAAGGTGCTGGTGCCCAAGGGCAAGATCACCGTGCGCGAACTGCCACCGTCGACGGTCAAGGTTTCCGAGGACACGGTGATCGTCGGTCACCAGACCGAGGAGGGCAAGCCACCGATGCAGGTGGCGATGGACATCGATGTCCAGGTCGGCCAGGACAAGCTGTCGTTCAGCGGCTTCGGCCTGACCGCCAACCTGCTCGGCCATGTGCATATCGGCGACAACCTGGACACCCGCGGCGAACTCAGCCTGGCCGACGGCCGCTACCGCGCCTATGGCCAGCGCCTGACCATCCGCCGCGCGCGCCTGCTGTTCGCCGGCCCTATCGACCAGCCGTACCTGGACATCGAGGCGATTCGCAAGACCGATGACGTGATCGCCGGCATCCGCCTGAGCGGCAGCGCCGAGCAACCTACCACCCAGGTGTTCTCGGAACCGGCGATGAGCCAGGAGCAGGCCCTGTCGTACCTGGTGCTGGGCCGTCCGCTGAGCACCACCGGCGAGGACAACAACATGCTGGCGCAGGCCGCATTGGGCCTGGGGCTGGCGGGGAGCGCGGGGATCACCGGCAGCCTGGCGTCGAGCCTGGGCATCGAGGACTTCCAGCTGGACACCGAGGGCAGCGGGCAGAGCACCAGCGTGGTGGCCAGCGGCAACCTGACCGAGAAACTGAGCCTGCGCTACGGCGTGGGCGTGTTCGAGCCGGCCAACACCATTGCCTTGCGCTACCTGTTGAGCAAGCGCCTGTACCTGGAAGCGGCCAGTGGCCTGGCCAGCTCCCTGGACCTGTTCTACAAGCGGGACTTCTGAGTTCGCGGCTCAACGCACGGTGGCGGCGTCGATGAACTCGTTGTGGGAGGAGGGGCTGTCGTCAGGGGACTCGGGCTGGCGGAACGGGGTGACCAGGTGGGTGTATTCCTCGATCAGCCGGTTCAGCGCCTCCGGCGGCTCGCAGGCCTGGAACTGCATGCGGATCTGCACCTCGTCCGGGTCGCGGGCGTCGCCCTGGCGGCGCGGCTGCTGGCCCACCTTGACGAAGAAACGCTGGTGCGCGGCGTCGGCGCACTGGCCGCTGGCGGGTCGGGTGTTCTGGATCTTCACTGAAAGGTCCACCTGCATCCGTTCCAGTGCCAGCCCGCGCGGTGCCACCAGGGCGATCAGCGGGATCTTCAGGGTATGCCGGTCGTCCATCGCCACTTCGACCATCTTCGCCTTCATCGGCGCACCCAGGGCCTGGCTGTCATAGTCGAAGAACTGATCGAACAGCTTGATGTACTGCTGGGCGATCAGTCCGGTGGTGGCCGAGGCGGCTTCCTGCAGGCCACGGGTGATGTCGCACAGGTCGCTGGTGGCGATCGGTTCCTTGGGGGGCGTTTGCTCCACGGGCAGCATTCCTTATCGAGGTGACGGAGTGCCCCGCCCGGAGCGGGCGGGGCGGCGGGGCGCAATCAGGCGGGCGCCTGCTGCTCGTTCTTGTCGTTCGGGCCCTTGAGCGCGTTGTCGGTCGGCGGTGCCTCAAGGTTGTCCGGTGCGCTGCTGGCCAGGGTGACCGGTTTGGTCGCCGCTTCCGTGAGGTAGTCGATGACCCGCATCAGTGCCTCGGGTGGTCCCTGGCGGGTGACGCGGGTGTGGATGGCGTAGCGGGCGCGGGTGTCGGTCTTGCGGGTCTGCGCCGACTTGTGGCTGACCTGGCCGCGGACATCGACCTTGAACGGGCCCCAGCCCAGGGAGGCGCCGAACTCCGCCGACCCCGCGGTTTCGCTGGTGTCCTCGGCCTGCTGGCTGATGGTCAGCTCGAAATCGATGGTGCCTTCCTCGATCACGATGTTCGGGTGGGTGATCGCCGCCAGCAGGGGAATCTGCATCTTGCGCGACATGGTGCCCTTGTACACACCCTGTTCATCGACGATGGACTCGTCATAGTCGAACTGGATGGAGACGGCCTTGCCGTCCTTGATGCAGACGCCCAGGAGGAAGTCCGCGTAGCTTTTGCTCGCCGTCACCTGGGCCTGGATCATGGCTTGCAGGGGGCCGGAAATCATCCGGTCGAGGGGCAGTGCGTTGATTACCGAGCCGATGAGGCCGCTGTCGATGGTCATTCAAGAATTCCTTCTCTCGATGTGCGCGGGAGTGCGCAGGGTGCAGCGGGCAGGGTCGCCCGCTGGTCAGTCAGGGGTCAGCGCGAGTGCGCCTCCTGGCGGCGGATATTGCCGATCTGGCGCAGGCTCAGGCCGTACTTGTTGGCCAGCACGCTGCGCGACAGGCCATTGGAGCTTTCCTCCTGGATCTGCTGGTTGCGCAACTGGCGGTTGAAGTGGTCGCACTTGGGGATCTCCAGGGCCATGCCGGCATAGCGCTTGATCAGCGCCTCCAGCGCTTCGGCCGGAAGGATCTCCGCCAGCGAGGTGCGTTCGCGGTGCTTGGGAATGTATTTCGGCCGGCCGCCGTAGATATGGGTCAGGCGGTAGGCGTGTTCGATGCCGATACAGTCGATGAGCATCTGCAGGGAGTGCGGAAGTTGCTCGATGTCGATTCGCTTGAGGTCACAGGGTTGCATGATGACTTCCTTGTTTTGGCGTGAGCAAAAAGGTCTCTGTCCGGGCCAGGCAGGGCGCGAGCCTGGTGCGGGAAGAGGTGCGTGGCACTGGGCAGGCCAGGTGGCGTGAGACCGATTCTCGGCCAGGCGTACCGAGGTCGCTAGGTAGCAAGCAGGTCAGGAGCGGTAGCCCAGAAGTCAAAGCACTGTAAGTTTTATGGTCGCTGAAAGTAGGCAGGAGGGCTGTATTGGATGTGTATCCCCTGTATTTCCATGCTTCCGGTCAGAGCGACCGGCGCATGGTTGCCAGACCTTGACTCAAGGGCAAGGTTTGCTGAGCAGGAGGCTCACCTGGCCCAGCCAGGGCACCGGGGAACCGCTGAGGTTGTCCGGCAGGGTGCGCCAGTCCACCGACAGGCACACGGCACTGAGCGACGTGCCGTTGTCGTTGCCCACCACCAGGGGCTGGAAATCACGGCGATAGCGCGCGCGGGTGCCTTTTTCGGCGCGAGCTGCATCGGCGCGTTGCAGGGTGGCCAGGGCCAGTTCGGCGATCTGCTGCTGGGGCACGGTGAAGTGGGGCACCTTGCCAGGGCTCAGGTGCCCGGCGCTGCGGGTGCGCTGCCAGAGTTGTTGCCACTGGCTGCTGCCGGCGTTCTGCGCCAGGTGCGTGGCCAGGGCCAGCAGTTCGCTTTCGGTAAGGTTCTCGGTGTTCAGCGCGTGGGCGCCGAGGCTGGCGGACAGCGCGACGCTGCCAAGCAGAAGGCGGAGGGACATGGCGTGGGTGGCTCGCAGGAAGGGGCATGGGCCCGGAGCCCGGCATGGTTTCAGCTGCCGTTCGGGGAAAAAACCGGGAAAACATCCTCTGGCACGACATCGCGCGGTATCATGGCGCCCGGCCAGTTATCGGCCGTCACCATCGCTGTCGCAAGGATTTTCCAATGACTCAAAGGCAACGCCTGAAATATTCGATCCTGATGACCCTGGTCTTGCTGGCCGCCATGTTCGGCCTGTCCTGGCTGGTCAAGCAGGGCACGCTCAGCGAGCAGATGTTCCAGTACATCGCCATGGGCCTGGCGGTGATCTTCGTCGTCATCAACGGCATCATGCGCCGCAAGGTCAAGCCCTGACGAACGGATCGGAGCGGCCGGCCATCGCCGGCCGGTCGCTCAACGTGACGGGGCCTGTTCCAGCACTGCGCGGGCCTGGGGATTGAGGCTGTAGCACTTGTCGTTGCCCATGCTGATGACGCCCTCGACGCACAGGCGCTTGAGCACCTCGCGCACGCTGAGGAACGACAGCGGGATATCGAGCTTCTCCAGTTGGCTGTGAATGCCGCGTACGCCGATGGCGCGTCCTTCGCGGTCGGCCATGTGCAAGGCGTCGATGACCTTGAGGCGAATCAGGCTGGTGCGCAGGCCGAAGACCCGCAGCAGTTCGCGGATCTGTTCGTTGCCGGCGCGTTCCTCGGTGTCCGTGGGCTCGCTCTTGACCTGCAATGCGGTGTTTACCTTGCGTCTGTAGCGCAGGGGCTGCGCCGGTTGCTGTTGCGGGTTGTACATGTGAAAAACTCCCTTTCCAGAGTCGGACTTGTCCTGCGTACTTAATGACGCTCCCAATCTATAAGACGAATGAGAACGACAAATCTGCAACGTGAGCAGAAAAAAAATCCGCATTCCTACCTGTAACGAAGCAAGCGTCTCTTTACCGTAAATTTTTCATCTGGACTTCGTTCTATCAGGATGCCCCCACTCTCCTGATCTGGCTGGAGCTCGCGTGATCAACATTTCCCCCGTTTCCAGGCTCTGCCTGGCTGCGCTGCTCGTCGGCCTTGGCCTTGCCGCCCAGGCCCGCGAAAACCCCGGCGAAACCTCGGCAGAGATCCGCCGCACCACCTTCGGTGTACCCCATGTCCTGGCCAGCGATGATCGTGGACTTGGCTACGGCATCGGCTACGCCTACGGCCAGGACAACCTGTGCTTGCTGGCCAATGAAGTGGTGACGGTCAACGGCCAGCGCTCGCGATTCTTCGGCCCGGACCAGCGCACCCTGGAACAGCGCAAGAACCTCACCAGCGACCTGTTCTTCACCTGGCTGAACACCCCGCTGGCGGTCTCCGCGTTCTGGCAGGCGCAGCCGGCGCCGATCCAGGCGCTGCTCGAAGGCTATGCCCAGGGCTTCAACCGCGCCCTGGCTGAGCGCCGTGCTGCGGGACTGCCGGCGGAATGCGAAACGGGCGAATGGCTGCGGCCGATCACCGCCTTCGACCTGGTCAAGCTGACCCGCCGGCTGCTGGTGGAAGGTGGCGTCGGCCAGTTCGCCGAAGCCGTGGTGGGGGCGGTACCGCCAAGTACCGCCGCGCAGCGTGATCTCAAGGATTTCAGCCTGGCCCTGGAAAACCAGCAGCGCTTCGCCCTGGAGCGCGGCAGCAATGCCGTGGCCGTGGGCAGCGAGCGCTCGGCCAGCGGCCGCGGCATGCTCCTGGCCAACCCGCACTTCCCGTGGCAGGGCGGCATGCGCTTCTACCAGATGCACCTGACCATTCCCGGCCAGCTGGACGTGATGGGGGCGGCGCTGCCGGGGCTTCCGCTGATCAATATCGGCTTCAACCGCCACCTGGCCTGGACCCACACGGTGGATGCTTCGCGGCATTTCACCCTGCATCGGCTGCAACTGGACCCCAAGGACCCGACCCGCTACCTGTTCGACGGTCAGTCGCTGCCACTGGAGCGCCAGCGCCTGACGGTCACGGTCAAGGGTGACGACGGCCAGTTGCGTGAAGTGAACCACGAGCTGTTCAGCAGTCGCTTCGGCCCGGTGGTGCAGTGGCCGGGTCGCCTCGACTGGACGCCGCAGGCGGCCTTCAGCCTGCGCGATGCCAACCTCGACAACAGCCGTGTCCTGCAGCAATGGCGCGCGATCAACCAGGCCGACAGCCTGGCGGCTTTGCAGGACTCGGTGCAGCGCCTGCAGGGCATTCCCTGGGTCAACACCCTGGCCACCGACGCCGCCGGCCAGGCCCTGTACCTGAATCAGTCGGTGGTGCCCTACGTCGATACCGAGTTGCTGGGACGTTGCAGCGATCCGAAGGCTGGCCTGGAAATGATCGTCCTCGATGGCTCCCGTAGCGAATGCAACTGGAAAGTCGATCCGCGCGCCGCCCAGCCGGGAATCTTCCCGGCGCAGATGCAGCCACGACTGAGTCGCGGGGACTTCGTCCAGCACGCCAACGACACGGCCTGGCTGGTGAACCCGGCGCAGCCGCTGAGCGGTTTCTCGCCGCTGATCAGCCGTGACAACCTGCCCCTCGGCCCGCGTGCGCGGTTTGCCCTGACCCGCCTGGAGAAACCCGGAAAGCTTGGCGCCGACGACCTGAAGAACATGGTGATGGATGACCAGGTCTACCTGGCCGACGTGCTCCTGCCGGACCTGCTCAAGTGGTGTGCCGGCAATGGCGACGATGCCCGCTTGAAGAGCGTCTGCGCCGCACTGGGCAAGTGGGACGGACGGGCCAGCCTGGACAGCGGCCTGGGCCTGGTGCACTTCCAGCTCATCATGCACGTCCTGCAGGAGAAGGGTGGCTTCTGGCGGGTCGCCTTCAACCCGGCCGATCCCCTGCATACCCCGCGCGGACTGGCCTGGGAGCGCGCCGCCGTAGCGAAGATGCTGCGCGAGGCGGCGCTCGCTTCGGCGGCGCGGGTGGCCGGGGCCGACCCGGCGCTGCAGTGGGGCCAGATCCAGCAGGCCGCCGATGGCACGCCGATCCATGGCGGCCCGGCCAACCTCGGTGTGTACAACGCGATCCAGAGCGTCGATGCCGCGCCGGGCAAACGCCGGGTGGTCAGCGGTACCAGCTACCTGCAACTGGTGACCTTCGACGCCAACGGGCCCAAGGCCGAAGGCCTGCTGGTGTTCTCCCAGTCCAGCGAGGCCGCCTCGCCCCACGGCAGCGACCAGACGCGGGCCTTCTCCGCCAGGCAATGGCAGCCGACGCCGTTCACCGAAGCGCAGATCAAGGCCGACCCGCAGTACCGCTCGCAGGTGATTCGCGAAGCGTCGACGGTGGAGGCGGCCGTCAGCCGTTGACGTCGCGCATCAACAGGCCATAGGCCAGGTCTGCCTGTTCGGGTACCGGCAGGTAGACCACATGACCGTCGCCAGGGGCCACTTCCAGTGGCTTGCCCTGGCGATCACGCAGTTGCATCAGGTCGAAATGGAAGTTGCCGCCCGGGGTCATCAGTTCCAGGTGATCGCCGAGGGCGAAGCGGTTCTTCACCTGGACTTCCGCCAGCCCGTCGACCCGCGCGCCGGTCAGCTCGCCGACGAACTGCTGGCGGTCCGAGACGGAGTTGCCGCGCTGGTAGTTCTGGTACTCGTCATGCACGTGGCGGCGCAGGAAGCCTTCGGTGTAGCCGCGCTGGGCCAGGGACTCCAGGTCGAGCATCAGCGAGCGGTCGAATTCGCGGCCGGCGGCCGCATCGTCGATGGCCTGGCGATAGACCTGGGTGGTGCGCGCGCAGTAGAAGTGCGACTTGGTCCGCCCCTCGATCTTCAGCGAATGCACGCCCATGCGCGCCAGGCGCTCGACGTGCTGCACCGCGCGCAGGTCCTTGGCATTCATGATGTAGGTGCCGTGCTCGTCCTCGAAGGCGGGCATGTCTTCGTCCGGGCGATTGCTCTCCTGGAGCAGGAACACCTGCTCGGTCGGTGCGCCGAGACCCAGGGTCGGATCGACCTGGCGGACGATGTCGCCGGTCTCGTTCTCGGTCGCTTCGCTGGCCGTGTATTTCCAGCGGCAGGCGTTGGTGCAGCTGCCCTGGTTGGCATCGCGGCGGTTGAGGTAGCCGGACAGTAGGCAGCGCCCGGAGTAGGCCATGCACAGCGCGCCGTGGACGAACACTTCCAGCTCCATCTGCGGCACCTGTTCGCGGATCTCGCCGATTTCTTCCAGCGACAGCTCCCGCGACAGGATCACCCGGGTCAGGCCCAGGCTTTTCCAGAACGCCACGCTGGCCCAGTTCACCGTGTTGGCCTGCACCGAGAGGTGGATCGGCATGTCGGGGAAGTGCTCGCGCACCAGCATGATCAGTCCCGGGTCGGACATGATCAGCGCGTCCGGGGCCATGGCGATCACTGGCTCCAGGTCCTTGAGGAAGGTCTTCAGCTTGGCGTTGTGCGGGGCGATGTTGACCACCACGTAGAAGCGCTTGCCCTGGGCTTGCGCTTCCTTGATGCCGAGGGCCAGGTTGGCGTGGTCGAACTCGTTGTTGCGCACCCGCAGGCTGTAGCGCGGCTGGCCGGCGTAGACCGCGTCGGCGCCGTAGGCGAAGGCGTAGCGCATGTTCTTCAGGGTGCCGGCGGGGGCGAGCAGTTCGGGCTTGGTCAGGTCGGTCATGATCGGGTCGGGGCAAAAGGCGGGGATGCTACGCCGGCACGGCGCGCGATTTATTGATCTGGAGCAACGGCACTTTCTCTGGTGTGCAAAGCACTAATGTTCAACGCGGACCCTGTGGGAGCGGGTCTGCGTCCAGTCAATCGGGTGTTAAGGGCCGACATGAACGAAACCGCATTGCAAAAGAAAACCCTGATCGGCTTGCTGATCCTGGTGACCCTGGCCTTCATCTGGATCCTGCTGCCGTACTACGGCGCGGTGTTCTGGGCGGTGATCCTCGGCATTCTGTTCGCGCCGATGCAGCGGCGCCTGATCCAGCGCATGGGCCAGCGGCGCAACCTGGCCGCCGGGCTGACCCTGCTGACCTGCCTGGTGATCGTGGTGCTGCCGGTGATCATCGTCAGCGGCCTGCTGGTGCAGGAAGGCGGGATGATCTACAAGCGCATAGAAAGTGGCGAGCTGGATATCGCCGGCTATGTCGAGCGGTTCAAGGACGTGCTGCCACCCGTCATCCAGCACGGCCTCGAACGCCTGGGCATCGGCGACCTGGAGGGCCTGCGCGACAAGGTCACCAAGGGCGCGGTGGAGGGTAGCCAGTTCTTCGCCAGCCAGGCCTACAGCTTCGGCCAGAGCACCTTCGATCTGCTGGTCAGCCTTGGGGTGATGCTGTACCTGCTGTACTTCTTCCTGCGCGACGGTCCCGAACTGGTACGCCGGATCCGTCAGGCGGTACCGCTGGCCGAGCAGCAGAAGCGGCGCCTGCAACTGAAGTTCAACCGCGTGGTGCGGGCGACGGTGAAGGGCAATCTGCTGGTGGCGATCGCCCAAGGGGCGCTGGGAGGCCTGATTTTCTGGGTGCTGGACGTGCCGAGCCCGTTGCTGTGGGCGGTGCTGATGGCGTTCCTGTCGTTGCTGCCGGCGGTGGGCGCGGGGATCGTCTGGGGGCCGGTGGCGGTGTATTTCCTGTTCAGCGGCGCGGTGTGGCAGGGGGTGGTGCTGACGGTGTTCGGGGTCTGCGTGATCGGGCTGGTGGACAACCTGCTAAGGCCGTTGCTGGTGGGCAAGGATACGCGGTTGCCGGACTACCTGATCCTGGTGTCGACCCTGGGCGGGCTGGCGGTGTTCGGCTTGAACGGGTTCGTGATCGGGCCGTTGATTGCGGCGTTGTTCGTGTCCAGCTGGGGGATTTTCACCGGTACGCGGCCGCAGGTGCAGTTGCCGCCTTGAAGGCTTGACGGTAAACCGCGTCAGGGCGGCCAGGTGCTTGTCTCAAGAGCGTTGCGACACTCAAGACAGGCACCCGTAGGTCCAGACTCGAATCAACGGAAGCTGTACTGAACCCCCGCATACACCCCAAACCCTTCCCCCGGCACCGACCGCGCCATGTCCGTGCCCCTGTCGTTGTACCCCGGCACCACGATCGCCGCATAGCGCTTGTTGGTCAGGTTGCGCAGGTCCAGCCAGGTCTGCCAGTCCTGCTTCGGCGCGTTGTAGCCGAAGGTGGCGCCGAGGATGGCGTAGGCATCGGCGTCATAGCTGTTGGCATAGTCCACCTGCATCTTCGACGCCATGGTCGTGTTCAACCCGGCATAGAACCCGCTCGGCAAGTCGAAGCGCAGCTCGCCCTGGTAGTAGTGCATCGGGATGCCCGGCAGGCGGTTGTCGCCGAAGACCTTGTCGTCGCGGTAGTGGAAGTCGTTGAAGGTATACGCCTGGCGCAGCGACAGGCGGCCGACGGCGGCGCGTTGCCAGAGGGTGCTGTCGAGGCTGGCCTCGATGCCCTGGTGGACGGTCGGGCTGGCGTTGACTTCGCCGGTCAGCGGCGCCTGGGTTTCCACCTGCAGCAACTCATGGCGCAGGGCCGCGTAGTACCAGCTCAAGTCCCAGCGGCCCAGCTCGGAGTCGCCGCGGGCGCCGAGCTCCAGGGTGGTGGCGGTCTGGTTTTTCAGCTCGATCGGCTGATATTGGGTCGGCGCACTCCAGATCAGCGACCACGGATGCGGCGGCTCCACCGAGCGGCTGATATTGCCGTAGAGCTGCAGGCTCGGGCTCAGGTCGTAGCGCAGGCCAAGGCGTGGTGCGTAGTCCCAGTCGTTCATGCTGACCTTGCCGCCCGGGCCCGATACCACCTTGCTATAGCTCACATCGCTTTCCCGGCGCGTATAGATCGCTGCCAGGCCCGTGGTCAGCCACAAGTCGGGGATCAGTTCCAGTTCATTGCCGATATGCAGGACGGTGTCCGAGCCTTGGTAGGAGAAGTCGCGGGTCTTGTCGCCGACGATATCGTTCACCCTTGAGTACTGCGACGCACCGCTGTTCGGCAAATGCTTGGTCGTCCGCCAGCCAATGGTGGTCTTGCTCTCATGCCCGAACAGGGTATGCCGGCGCTGGTAGTCCAGGGTCCCGCTGACATCGGTGTAGGCCACCTTCAGACGCATCGCGCCTTCGCGCAGGTCCATCGGGAAATCGTGGTAGACCAGTCCCGCCACCAGTTGCGAATCGTCGTCGAGGAAGAAGGTGGTCTTGTTCGCCAGCCAGGTCGCGCCGGGCTGCGGGCGGCTGTCGTTGCGGCTCAAGTAGCCGGGGTTGGCGTCCCGCGGATGGTGCTTGATCTGGTCCTTGGTCAGGCGCCCGGCCAGCTCGTTGTCGGTTTCCCGGTAGCGCAGGTAGAAGCGGGTTTCCAGGCTGGGGCTGAAGCGGTAGCCGACGTTGGCCGCGATGCCTTTGCTGTCGCCGCTGCTGTGGTCCTGGTAGCCGTCGTACTCGCTGTCGGTGAGGGCGACGTAGTAGTCCAGGTCACCCAGCACCTGGCCGGAGCTGATGTGGCGCTTCTGGTAGCCACGGCTGCCGGCCTCGTAGCGCAGTTGCAGGGGCGCGGCGTCGTAGCCGGTGGGGGTGACGTAGTTGATCGCGCCACCCAGGGCCAGGGCGCCGCGGTCGAAACCGTTGGCTCCGCGCAGCACTTCGGCGCGGCTCAGCCACAGCGGCTCGAACAGCTCGTAAGGGGTGCCGCCGGGACCGGTCAGCGGCAGGCCGTCGAACATCACGTAGGTGCCGGAACCGTGGGCCCCCGGCGCGCGGTTGATGCCGGAACCGCGGATCGACAGGCGAATGCCGTCGTTGCCCGCAGACTGGGCGAACACCCCCGGCTGGTAGGCCAGCACGTCCTGGTTGCTGGCGATCCTGCCCTGTTCGACCCGGCGCATGTCCACCAGGCTGGTGCCTCCGGGCACTTCCCGCAGGCGTTCACGCGCGGCCTGCAGTTCATCCTGCTCCTGGCCCTGGACGAGCACCTGGCCCAGTTCGACGGTCTCGGCGGCCTGGGCGACGGTCGCGCCGGAAAGGCTCAGGCCAAGCAGGTACAGCGAGGAACGCAGGGACAGCGGTGACGGCATCGTACAGCTCCAACGGATTTGGTCTGGCAGGCAATGTGAGATCAGACGAACGAAAGGGCTGTGAAATCACCCCTTTCTTCCATTTCCGTTGAATGACGTTTTTCCGCTGATATGTAGCCGTGTTGGCTACAAGTCGTACGACTGGTCCGAGTTCCAGTCCCCTCCGTATCGTTCGTTCACCTTCAACCGGCCCGGACGATCCCGGGCCCCGAGCACGGAGCACGACCATGTCACCCGATTCCGCTGTCCCCCCGCTCACTGTCGCCATCGATCCACCCACGCTGACCCGGCGCGAGGAACAAGTGCTGTATTGGTGTTCCTTCGGGAAGACCTCGTGGGAGATTTCCCAGATCCTCGACTGCAAGGAGTCGACGGTGAATTTCCATGTCGGCAACGTGCTGCGCAAGTTGTCGGTGCATTCCCGGGTTGCCGCGGTGATCAAGGCCTTGCGCTACGGCATCCTCAGCCATCAATCCAGTGTGTCCTGAGACGCGGGAGGGTACTCATGAGCGATCCCACGACGTCCAGCCTGTCCAGCCTGTTCGTTGGCCTGGGCTTGGCTGCGGCCGTACCTGCGGTGGAAGGCGAGGTGCTGTTCGGTGCTGTATTGGGTGCCTGGCTGGTGGCGAGTACCCGGGGCTTCCTGAAGGCCTGGCAACGTATCGGGTCGTTGCTGTTGTCGGCGGGCGTCGGTTATCTGTTCACGCCATTGATGCGCTCGATCGGCCCGTTTCTCTCGGGAGGGGAGGCGGCCTTCATCGGCGCTGTGGTGGTGATCCCGATCGTCATCAAGGTCATGATCTGGCTGGATGGCGCGGAACTGCGCGACATCATCCAGCGACTTCGGGGCTCATGAGTCATGCCTGGTGAGTTGAGGCAGCAGTTGGCTGATTTCCTCGACCTGCTGTTCCAGTTCCCGCAGGCGCTGCTTTTCCTGGATGGCCAGGGCGATGGCGCGTTGGTCCTGGGGGCTGAGCAGGCGAAGTTCGGCAATCAGCTGGGTCTCCCAGTCCGGGTCGGCCAGCGGGTTCATGGCCTGGTGGCTGTGGGCACGAAAGCGTGGTCCTTCGCCCACCAGCAGCCAGTCGAGCGAGACGCCATGCTTGTGAGCAAGGTCTACGCATATTGCATAAGGAATGCTGTCGCGGCCTTTCCAACTGCTGACCGTCTGCGGGCTTACGCCTAGCGCCAGGGAAAGCCCGGAATCGGTGGTCGACTGGGTGACTAGCTTCATCCGGGCAAGCACCGCAGCAAATCCATTAATACTCATAACGAGTAATCCTCTGGGGTGCTGATATAATGTTCGGCAAAAAAATATGCGAATTGCATTCTCTCTCTTTGCAACATCGAGCACTACTCGTTTGGGGAAATTAAATGTCAGAAATTTCCGTTCGTAGCATCGGATATTTCCGTTGCTTGAATTTTGAGCTTACAGGAGATTGGAATAGGAATGAATTACCCTTATAGCCGCACCCTGCGCTGTTTCCCCCTCTGCGGATCGTCTTGGCATGCCTTGGCAAGGAGCCAGCCGTGAGTACTTACAAGCTCGTGTGTCCGCACTGCAAAAGCCGCATGCGTATCCGCACCAGCGAGGGGCGGCACATCTTCCTGCGGGTGGCCTATCTGCAGTGCACCACCGAAGCCTGCGGCTGGTCGGTGCGGGCCGAATTCGAGATGACCCACGAACTGTCCCCCAGCGGCATGCCCAATCCGGAGGTGCATCTGCCGCGGGCCGACAGCGAGTTGCGCCAGGCAGCCTTGCCGCCGCCCCGGGGCGACCTGCCGGCAGCGGAGGGCGCAGCCCTCTGAGGCGGATACGGAAAAGGGACGTCCGGTGTGGATCAGGCGGCAGTTGATCGAGGCCGGTAGAGAGGGAGCACGGATACGCTGGAAAAAAAACACCCCGCCGAAGCGGGGTGTCTGTTTTCTACCGTGTGGATCAGCCGATCAGTTGCAGGCCGGCGTGTTGCACCATGTCCAGCAGCGGCTGCGGGTAGACGCCGAGGACGAAGGCCAGGATGGCGATGGCCAGCAGCATGACGCCGCCGGTGCGCTGTTCCCAGTTGAACGGTGCATCGTGGCGACGCAGGTTCGGTTCCATCAGGTACAGGGTGACCATCACGCGCAGGTAGTAGAAGACGCCGATGGCGCTACCGATGACCAGGGCACCGGTCAGCCACCACAGCTGCGATTCGACGCCGGTGGCGATGATGTAGAACTTGCCGATGAAGCCGGCGGTCAGCGGGATGCCGGCCAGGGACAGCATCATCACGGTCAGCACGGCGGTCAGGTACGGACGGCGCCAGAACAGGCCGCGGTACTCGTACAGGGCGTCGGCGTCACGGCCGTTGTACGGCGAGGACATCAGGGTGATCACGCCGAAGGCACCGAGGCTGGTGATCACGTAGGTGACCAGGTACACGCCGATGGCTTCCAGGGCCAGGCCCTTGCTCGCCACCAGGGCGATCAGCAGGTAGCCGAAGTGGGCGATCGACGAGTAACCCAGCAGGCGCTTGAGGTTGCTCTGGGTCAGGGCCAGCAGGTTGCCCACCAGGATCGAGGCCACGGCGATCACCGACAGCACGGTAGTCAGCACGCCGCTGCTGGCGGCAGGGGAGAGCATGAACAGGCGCACGACGACGGCGAACACCGCCACCTTGCTCGCGGTGGCGAGGAAGGCCGCGACCGGTGCCGGAGCACCTTCGTAGACGTCCGGGGTCCACAGGTGGAACGGTACCAGCGACAGCTTGAACGCCAGGCCGACCAGCATCATGCCCAGGCCCAGCTGGGCCATCAGGCTAGGCATGCTGGTGGCGGCCAGGGCCTTGCCAATGGCGTCGAAGGCCAGGCTGCCGGCATCGGCGTAGAGCAGGGCCATGCCGAACAGCAGGAAGGCCGAGCCGGCGGCGGACAGCACCATGTACTTGATGCCGGCTTCCAATGACCGCTTGTTGAAGAAGGCGTACGCCACCAGGCCGTAGACCGGTACCGACAGCAGCTCCAGGCCGATGAACAGGCCCGCCAGGTGCTGCGCGCTGACCAGCACCAGGCCACCGAGGGCAGCCATCAGGATCAGCAGGTACAGCTCTTCGCGATTGCCCGGGTAGCCCGAGCCGCCATCACCCAGGTAGGCATGGGCGAGAGTTACGCAGGCCAGGGTGGCGACCAGGATCAGCGCCATGTACAGGCAGGCGAACTTGTCGATGGTCAGCAGCGGGGTGACTGCCAGTGGCACGACTTTCAGGACCGGCAGGATCGACAGCAGGGCCAGGTTCAGGCCCACGGTCGACAGCAGGAAGGTTTGCGAGTGGTTGCGGCGCCAGGCGATCGCCAGCATCACCACGACAACGGTGATGGTGGTGATGAGCATGGGCGCAAGCGCGATAAAGTGTTGAATCGTCAGGTCCATAGCGCTCTTACCGGGCCGAAGCGAGTTGAGTGAAGGCGGAGCCGAGCCACTGCTGCACACCGCTCATGGTGGCGGCGGAGGTGTCGAGGAACGGCTGCGGGTAGACGCCCAGCACGATCAGCAGGACCGCCAGGCCCAGCACCATGATCATTTCGCGGGTATCCATGCCGGCCAGGACTTCTTCCGACTTGGCCGGGCCGAAGTAGGCGCGGTGGATCATGATCAGCGAGTAGACCGAACCGAACACCAGGCCGGAGGTGGCGATGACGGTGACCCACGGCGCGCTGACGAAGCTGCCGATCAGGATCAGGAACTCGCCGACGAAGTTGCCGGTACCCGGCAGGCCGAGGGACGCGGCGGCGAAGAACAGGCTGATGGCCGGCAGGTAGGCGATGCGGTGCCACAGGCCACCCATCTGACGCATGTCACGGGTGTGCAGGCGCTCGTACAGCTGGCCGCTGAGGATGAACAGTGCCGCTGCCGACAGGCCGTGAGCGAGCATCTGGATCACCGCGCCTTGCAGGGCCTGCTGGCTGCCGGAGTAGATGCCGATCAGCACGAAGCCCATGTGCGAGACGCTGGAGAAGGCGATCAGGCGCTTGATGTCGGTCTGTGCGAAGGCCAGGAAGGCACCGTAGAAGATGCCGATCAGGCCCAGGGTCATGGCGATCGGCGCGAACTCTGCCGAGGCGTTCGGGAACAGTGGCAGGGCAAAGCGCAGCAGGCCGTAGGCCGCGGTCTTCAGCAGGATACCGGCGAGGTCGACGGAACCGGCGGTCGGTGCCTGGGCGTGAGCGTCAGGCAGCCAGGAGTGGAACGGTACCACCGGCAGCTTGACCGCGAAGGCGATGAAGAAGCCGAGCATCAGCAGGTATTCGGTACCGGCCGGCAGGTCGGCCTTCAGCAGCTGGGTGTAGTCGAAGGTGATCACACCGGTGTTGTTGAAGTTGACCAGCACCAGGCCAAGGATCGCCACCAGCATGATCAGGCCGCTGGCCTGGGTGAAGATGAAGAACTTGGTCGCCGCGTAGATCCGGGTCTTCTTGCCGTCGGAGGAGCTGTGACCCCAGAGCGCGATGAGGAAGTACATCGGCACCAGCATCATTTCCCAGAAGAAGAAGAACAGGAACAGGTCGAGGGCGAGGAACACGCCGACCACGCCGCCGAGGATCCACATCAGGTTGAGGTGGAAGAAGCCGACGTGGCGCTGGATCTCTTTCCACGAGCAGAGCACGGACAGCACACCGAGCAGGCCGGTGAGCAGGATCATCAGCAGCGACAGGCCGTCGAGGGCCAGGTGCAGGCTGATGCCGAAGCGCTCGATCCAGAGGACCTTGAACTCGACCGCCCACTGTGGCGCAGCGCCAGGAGCGGGGGCGAGGGTGTAGTCACCGTGTGCCCACAGCCAGAGGCCGATACCGAGCAGCAGGGACATGGTCAGCAGCGCGATGTAGCGCGGCAGGGTGGCGCCGAAGCGCTCACCCAGCCAGCACAGCAGGCCGCCGATGAAGGGGATCAGGATCAGCCAAGGCAAAATCATGACGGGCTCAATTCCTTTCGCAAAGTCGCAAGGTTCATATCAGGCCGCAGCCATCAGGACGGCGCCGAGTACAAGCACGGCACCCACGGCGATCGAAGCGGTGTACCAGCGCAGCTGACCGGTTTCGGTCTTGCTCATGGCAGCGTGTCCGCCACGGGCCATGCGCGGGATCAGGCCGATGGTGCGGTCGACCGGGTCGCGACGCAGGATATGGCTGATCAGCAGGTACGGCTTGACGAACAGTTTGTCGTAGATCCAGTCGAAGCCCCAGGCGGCGAACCACCAGGCCGAGAGGACACGGCCGATGCTGCTGTTGGCCACGGCAGTGACGAAGCGACGCTTGCCGAGGAACAGCAGGGCCGACAGCAGGATACCGGCGATGGCGATGGCACCCGAGGCGATTTCCAGGCTGTGCTTGGCTTCGCCGCCGGCATGGCCCGCGCTTTCCGGCAGCACGCCGGCCAGCGGTGGGTGGATCCAGGCGCCGACGAAGGTCGACAGGACGATCAGCACGCCCAGCGGCAGCCAGTGGGAGATACCGTGGCCGGCATGGGCTTCGGTCTTGGCTTCGCCGTGGAAGGCGATGAAGATCAGGCGGAAGGTGTACAGCGAGGTCATGAAGGCACCGACCAGGCCGGCGTACAGCAGGCCGGTATGGCCGCTGGCGAAGGCTTCCCAGAGGATCTCGTCCTTGGAGTAGAAGCCCACGGTCACCAGTGGCAGGGCCGCCAGGGCCGCGCCGCCGACGACGAAGCTGGCGTAGGCCAGCGGCAGCTTCTTCCACAGGCCGCCCATCTTGAAGATGTTCTGCTCGTGGTGGCAGGCGACGATCACCGCACCGGAGGCAAGGAACAGCAGGGCCTTGAAGAAGGCGTGGGTCATCAGGTGGAAGATCGCCGCGTCCCAGGCACCGACGCCCAGGGCGAGGAACATGTAGCCGATCTGGCTCATGGTCGAGTAGGCGAGGATACGCTTGATGTCGGTCTGTACCAGAGCGGCGAAGCCGGCCAGGACCAGGGTGACACCGCCGACCACGCCGACCAGGTGCAGCACGTCCGGCGCCAGCAGGAACAGGCCGTGGGTACGGGCGATCAGGTAGACGCCGGCGGTCACCATGGTCGCGGCGTGGATCAGTGCCGAAACCGGGGTAGGACCGGCCATCGCGTCCGCCAGCCAGGTCTGCAGCGGCAGCTGGGCGGATTTACCGACCGCACCACCGAGCAGCATCAGGGTCGCCAGGACCATCCAGGTGTCGCCCGCCTGGAACTTCTGCGGGGCCAGCACCAGCAGTTCCTGGATGTTCAGGGTGCCGAGCTGCTGGAACAGGATGAACAGGCCGATGGCCATGAACACGTCGCCGATACGGGTGACGATGAAGGCTTTCAGTGCCGCGTTACCGTTGTTGCGGTTGCTGTAGTAGAAACCGATCAACAGGTACGAGCACAGGCCCACGCCTTCCCAACCGAAGTAGATGAACAGCAGGTTGTCGCCCAGGATCAGGAACAGCATGCTGGCAATGAACAGGTTGGTGTAGGAGAAGAAGCGCGAGTAGCCCGCTTCACCGCGCATGTACCAGGAGGCGAACAGGTGGATCAGGAAGCCGACGCCGACCACCACGCCCAGCATGGTGACCGACAGGCCGTCCAGGTGCAGGGTGAAGGAGGGGGCGAAGCCGTCGACCGACATCCACTGCCACAGCAGTTGGGTGTACACGCCGTTTTCCGGCGGGGCGACGTTGAACTGCCAGATCACCCAGGCAGCGACGATGGCCGACAAGCCGACCGAACCGACACCGATCAGCGCCGAGAGGTTCTCCGAGAAACGACCACGGGAGAACGACAGCAGCAAAAAGCCGATCAGGGGGAATACGAAAGTCAGGAAGAGAAGGTTCATCCGCGCATCTCACTGGCTGCATCGATATCGAGAGTGTGGAAGCGGCGATACAGCTGCAGCAGGATCGCCAGGCCGATACTGGCCTCGGCGGCTGCCAGGCTGATCACCAGGATGAACATGATCTGCCCATCCGGCTGCGCCCAGCGGGCGCCAGCGACGATGAACGCCAGTGCCGAGGCGTTCATCATGATTTCCAGACTCATCAGCACGAAGAGAATGTTGCGGCGGACCATCAGGCCGACCAGACCGAGGCAGAACAGGATGCCGGCGACGGCCAGACCGTGTTCGAGAGGAATTGCAGGCATGTGATTACTCCTTCGCCTCGTTGCGGCCGACGTGGAAGGCCGTGACCACTGCGGCGAGCAGCAGCATGGAGGCCAGTTCAACTACCAGCAGGTAAGGACCGAACAGGCTGATGCCGACGGCCTTGGCGTCAACGGTGGTGTGGCCGATGGCCGCACCGCTCGGGGTGACGAACAGCACGTAGAGCAGTTCGAGCAGCAGGAGGGCGGCGAGGAACACCGGTCCCGCCCAGATGCCCGGGGTCAGCCAGCCGCGCTCCTGGGCGACCGAGGCCGGACCCAGGTTGAGCATCATCACCACGAAGACGAACAGCACCATGATGGCGCCGGCGTAGGCGATCACTTCCAGGGCCCCGGCGAACGGTGCGCCGAGGGCGAAGAAGGTCATCGCCACGGAGATCAGGGAAATGATCAGGTAGAGCAGGGCGTGCACGGGGTTGGTGTTGGTGACTACCCGCAGGGTGGACACCACGGCAACGCCGGATGCGAAATAGAAAGCGAATTCCATCTTTCTTCCTTAAGGGAGCAAGCTCTTCACGTTGATCGGCTCGGCTTCGTTCTGCGCGGCGCCTTTCGGCTTGCCGGCAACCGCCATACCTGCAACACGGTAGAAGTTGTAGTCGGGATTCTTGCCGGGGCCGGAGATCAGCAGATCTTCTTTCTCGTACACCAGGTCCTGACGTTTGAACTCGGCCATTTCGAAATCCGGGGTGAGCTGGATCGCGGTGGTCGGGCAGGCTTCCTCGCAGAGGCCGCAGAAGATGCAGCGCGAGAAGTTGATGCGGAAGAACTCGGGGTACCAGCGTCCGTCATCGGTTTCGGCTTTCTGCAACGAGATGCAACCCACCGGGCAGGCCACGGCACACAGGTTGCACGCTACGCAGCGCTCTTCGCCATCGGGGTCGCGGGTCAGCACGATGCGGCCACGGTAACGGGGCGGCAGGTAGACCGGCTCTTCCGGGTATTGCAGGGTGTCGCGCTTGCGGAACCCGTGGGAGAACACCATCACCAGGCTGCGCAGCTGGGTGCCGGTGCCTTTAACGATGTCGCCAATATACTTGAACATGGGTCAAATCCTCACTGGGCCGCAACAGCTGGCGTGTTGAGCAACACGATCGCAGCGGTCACCAGCAAATTGATCAGGGTCAGCGGCAGGCAGAACTTCCAGCTGAAGTCCATCACCTGGTCATAGCGCGGGCGCGGGATCGAGGCGCGCAGCAGGATGAACAGCATGATGAAGAAGCCGGTCTTCAGGGCGAACCAGACGAACGGGATCTGCGGCAGGATGTCGAACGGACCGTGCCAGCCACCGAAGAACAGGGTTACCAGCAGCGCCGAGATCAGGATGATGCCGATGTACTCGCCGACGAAGAACATGCCCCATTTCATGCCGGCATACTCGATGTGGTAGCCGTCGGCCAGTTCCTGCTCCGCTTCCGGCTGGTCGAACGGGTGACGGTGGGTCACGGCGACGCCGGCGATGAAGAAGGTACAGAAGCCGAAGAACTGCGGAATGATGAACCACAGGTTCTGTGCCTGGTACTCGACGATGTCGCGCATGTTGAAGGAACCGGCCTGGACCACCACGCCCATCAGCGCCAGGCCCATGAACACTTCATAGGACACGGTCTGGGCCGAGGCCCGCAGGCTGCCGAGCAGGGCGTACTTGTTGTTCGACGACCAGCCGGCGAACAGTACGGCGTACACCGACAGGCCAGCCATGGCGAAGAAGAACAGCAGGCCGATGTTCAGGTCCGCGACACCCCAGGTCGGGGTGATCGGGATGATCGCGAAGGCAATCAGCAGTGCGCTCATGGCGACCACTGGAGCCAGGGTGAAGATCATCCGGTCGACGAAGGGCGGGTTCCAGTCTTCCTTGAAGAACATCTTCAGCATGTCGGCAGCGATCTGGAACATGCCGAACGGGCCGACGCGGTTCGGACCGTAGCGGTCCTGCCACCAGCCCAGCAGGCGCCGCTCGACGAAGCTGAGCAGGGCACCGCAGACCACGACCGCCAGCAGGATCACCACGGCCTTGACGACGGTGAGGATCACATCGATCACTTCGGGGGTGAACCAGGTCATTGTGCTGCCTCCTGCAGGCCTTCGACGGATGCACCGAAGATGGCAGGCGGGATGCCGGCCAGGCCTTTCGGCAGGGCAACCAGGCCAGCGCCCAGTTCTTCATTGATGCGCAGCGGCAGGCGCAGGGTAGTGCCTGCGACGTTGAGGCTGAGCAGGGCACCTTCGTTGACGCCCAGGCGGTCGGCTTCCGACTTGGCCAGCGCGACGTAAGGCTGCGGGATGCGCTCCTGCACCGGGGCGGCGCGGGAGGAGTTTTCCTCGCTGCCGAACAGGTGGTAGAACGGCACCGCCTGCCAGGTACCGCGGGCCGGGGAGAAGGCGCCCGGAACGCTGGCGAACCAGGTCAGGTTGTCGCCCTGGCTCTCGATCAGGCGGGTGCCCGGATCGCCAGCGCGCAGGTGACCACCGACCTCGTCCTGGAACTTGTTCCAGGCTTGCGGCGAGTTCCAGCCCGGCGACCAGGCGAACGGCACCTGGGAACGCGGTTCGGCGGAGCCCGAGTAACCTTCCATGGAGAAGGCGAACGCGGTGTCCTTGTCCTGCGGGGTACGCGGCTCGTGCACGCTGATGTTGGCGCGCATGGCGGTACGACCGGAGTAGCGCAGCGGTTCGCGGGCCAGCTTCATGCCCTTGATGCGGAATGCGGCGGACGGCGCGGCGTTGACGATGCCGGCCAGTTGCGGCGCGGCAGCGGCGGTGGCGCTGGTGACGTGGTCCAGCTGGGTCCAGTCCACCGGCTTGTTCAGCAGGGTCGCACGCAGGGCGTGCATCCAGCGCCAGCCTTCGTGGACCAGGATGCTGCTGTCCAGGTAGGTAGGGTCGAACACCTGGAAGAAGCGCTGGGCACGGCCTTCCTGGCTGACCAGGGTGCCATCGCCTTCGGCGAAGGAGGCGGCCGGCAGCACCAGGTGGGCGCGGTCGGTGGTGGCGGTCTTGGAGTGGTCGGCAACGATGATGACTTTTGCAGCAGCGAAGGCAGCATCGACCTTGGCGGCCGGCACGCGGCTGTACAGGTCGTTTTCCAGGACGACGATGGCGTCGGCCTTGCCGGCGATCACGGCGTCCAGGGCGGCATCGACGGAGTCGCCACCGAGCATGGCCATGCCGATGCTGTTGGCTTCCGGTACCACCAGGCTCAGGGAGGCGGCTTTCTCACGCAGCTTCAGGGCCTTGGCGATGTTGGCCGCGGCTTCGATCAGGGCTTTCTCGCCCAGCGAGCCACCGGACACGATCAGCGGACGCTTGGCAGCGACCAGGGCATCGGCGATGCGCTTGGCCAGTTCCAGGGCCTCGGCGTCCAGGCCTTCGACGGCCGGGGCGCTCGGGTCGATGGCGTGGGCCACGGCGAAACCGATGCGGGCCAGGTCGGCCGGGGCTGCGTGCACGCACTCTTCGGCGACGTCATCCAGCTTGGTCTCGGCCAGGCTGGCGATGAACAGCGGGTACAGCGCGTGCTGGCCGATGTTCTTCACCGCGGCGTCGAGCCATGGCTGCACTTTCATCGCTTCGGCCATGGCCTCGGCCTTGCCCTTGGTGGCCTGGCGCACGGCCAGGGCGACGCGGGCAGCGGTCTGGGTCAGGTCTTCGCCGAGGACGAACACGGCGTCGTGGTCCTCGATGTCGCGCAGGGTAGGGACCGGCAGCGGGCTGTCGTTCAGCACCTGCAGGACCAGGCGCACGCGCTCCAGTTCAGCGGCTTCCATACCCGAGTAGAAGTATTCGGCGCCGACCAGCTCGCGCAGGCCGTAGTTGCTTTCCAGGCTGGCGCGTGGCGAACCGATGCCGACGATGGTGCGGCCGCGCAGCAGGTCGGCGGCTTTGTCCAGGGCAGCGTCCAGGCTGAGCTTGGAGCCGTCGGCCAGCAGCGGCTGGCGTGGACGGTCGGTGCGGTTGACGTAGCCGTAGCCGAAACGGCCGCGGTCGCACAGGAAGTACTGGTTCACCGAGCCGTTGAAGCGGTTCTCGATCCGGCGCAGTTCGCCGTAGCGTTCACCCGGGCTGATGTTGCAACCGCTGGAGCAGCCATGGCAGATGCTCGGGGCGAACTGCATGTCCCACTTGCGGTTGTAGCGCTCGGAGTGGGTCTTGTCGGTGAACACGCCGGTCGGGCAGACCTCGGTCAGGTTGCCGGAGAACTCGCTCTC
>JAIRVG010000087.1 GCA_031253995.1 Paucimonas sp.
CTGTTAGCCATGACAGAAACGCTGGAGCAGTACAGTCCCCAGGAGCTTGCCGCGTTTGCAAATGAAGCTGTTGGCTGGCTACCAAGGCAAAGGCGTTAAAGATGTGTAGATACCCATGCCCTGACCCTCGATCTCGATACCGACTACCTCAGCTTCTACAAGGGCGCGGAAACCCCGTTCCGCAGCAAGGCCGACGTGGTCGCGGTACAGGCCCTGATCAACGAAAGCGCGCCCTACCTGCTCTTCACCTACCAGCAAGCCCTCTACGAATACTGGGAAGTGGCCCGTCATGGCGACGGCAGCGCGTTGCACTGGCTGGCGACCTACCTGCACCAGCAATGCACGCGCATGGTCGACCAGCTGTTTCGCGACGGCGCCCTCGACAGCCTGGAAGCAGCCACGGCGCGGATCATCGCCAGTTTCCCCAAGGCACAGGACCGGGCCTTGCTGAACAACCTGGTCGAGGTAAAGGTCTGCCTGCTGGGCCAGGCCATCTGCGTCGAACAGGGCCTGGATCCGGAGCTGGCCAGCGCCGTCCTGATCGAGCGCGAGGTACCGCAGTTGCAGCGCAGCATGGCGCTGTTGTTCACTCTCAGCGGTGGCCTGCAACGCTTCGACTCGCGCAAGGTACTGGGCACCGCGCTGGTCAACCGCTGCCGTGGACAGGCCGACGGCCTGGTGCTGCGCGAGTATCCGGCACCGGGTTCGGTGTTCCTGGCCCAGGCCCTGCTGTTGCGCGAGCAGCAACAGGCACTCATCGGCGAACTGGCGCAACTGCCGGCGCTGCCTGGCCTGAGCGCGATGCAGTCGCTGTTCCAGCGCCTGGACGAGGCCAGTTCGCTGATCGGCGTGTGCCAGGCCAACCAGCGCGAGCTGCGCGAGCGCTTCCGCCTGCAACTGCCGGACTGGCTGGGCAAGGCCGCCGAGGAGCAGCGCCGCGACTACGCCGGCCGCCTGCTGCGCCTGGCCAGCCTGCAACGGGATGACAACGGCACCTCCTTCCTCGACGGCGTGCCGGATGCCTTCGAGTTCGCCCGGGAAAAACTCCTCGACGCGTTGCGCAAGGAGCACCCCCAGGGACCGCTGCCGGACCTTGACGACCTGCAACTGGTCAACCGCCAGGTCACGGCGGTGGCCGCTGGCAGTGGGGGCGACGTGGTGCCGGAAGGCGAGGTGCAGATCGTGCGCATGAGTCCGATGCAGTTCGCCCTGGCCAACCTTGCCGTGCTGCGCGCCGGGACGGTCAGCCTGCACAGCCTCAGCAGCGCCGCGCTGCCGGACTGGCTGACGGTGGATTACCTGAAGGACCTGGTCGCACGCCTGGATGTCGGTGGCCAGTATCCTGCGCTGTTGCAACGCCTGTTGCTCGACGAGCGCAGCGAACGCGAGGTGCGCCAGCGCCGCTTCAGCCAGCAGCTTTGCGAACAGGTACCGCTGCTGGCCCTGGAAACCCGCCTGCGCGATCCCGCGATGTTCAGCGCCGAGAGCCTGCGGCGGGTGGACGAGCTGTTCCTGCCGGCCAACCGCCAGGCGCGGGAGGCGGTGATCAGGCCGTTGTCCTTCATTGCCAGGTCCGGTGCCACGCCCGACGTGGCGCAAAACGCCTGGCTGATCGAGGCGCCGGAGGTGGGCAAGGGGCCTTGCCTGCTATATCGCCCCCTGCATCGTCAGGCATTGCTTGAGTTCGCCAGTCGCCAGGCGTTCTTCCAGGCGCTGTGCGCGGCGGGGGAGCTGCAGGACGATATCCTCCAGCGCCTGCCCGAGGCACGGCAGCCGATCTATGCCCACGGCGGCTTCGCCGAGCCGCATGTGGTGCGCTTCTTCCCGGGCGACGAGTTCTCCCTGCTCAGCGTGCCGGCGCTGGCCAAGCTCGGCGAGGCGCTGTTGCCGGGCAACCTGGCGGAACAGCTGTACCAGTCCTGTGCGCTCGAACTGATCGCCCGCGCCCGCCGCGAAACCCTGTCCAGCAGCGCCAGTCGCTGGCTCGGTTACGAGGAACTGGGCTGGTTGATGTTCAATACCGTCTTGCCGTTCTTCAACGGCTCGCTGGTCAAGGCGGCCTGGATGCTGCCGTTGTTCGGCAGCCTGCGCGAGCTGCTGGCCGCACCGGACGGCGCGGGACAGGCGGCGGACCTGCGCCAGTTGCTGCTCAATCTGGCGCTGTTGCTGCTGCCGGAGCCGGTCTCCACGCTGGAGCGGGAAAGTGGCGCGGCACCGACGTCGGCACCCGGATCGACACGTATCGAGCCGGAACCGCTGGCGTCGCCGCCGGTGTCGAAGTGGCCCGGCTTCGGCTGGGGCAGCGCGGTCCTCAGCGCGGCGCAGCGCGAGGCGCTGGCGGGCTTCCGTCGCGAACTGACGGTCGAACAGCTGGGCGAGGCGCAGGAGGCGGGGCAGTACCAGGGCCTGTACCGGCACGACCAGCACTGGTGGGCGTCCATCGAGGGCGCGGTGTACCAGCTGGCCTTCGACGACGATGGTCCGCGCCTGGTGCATGTCGACGGCAGCCTCGGGCCCTGGGTACGGGACAGCGGCGGCGGACACTGGAAACTGGATTTCGGCCTGCGCCTGCGTGGCGGCATGCCGGTCAACCGGCGCATCGCCCAACTGCGCGAAAGCAATCGCCAGCGCATCCTGCAACTGGAAGAACAGCACGGAACCTTGCTGGGACAACGCCTGGAGTCGTCGGTACGGGTTCAGGACGACCTGGACGAAGCCGCCCGGCAGCAGCACCCGACGATGGAGCACCTGCAGAAATACGCAGACCACCTGCGCGAGCAGGACCGCTTGCTGGTCGCCTTCGACGACAACCTGCAGCAGCTGCAGCGCCTCAAGCCGCAGCCTGAGTTCAAGCGCATGCACGCGCGCAATCTCTACGACCGTGCCGGCAGCCAGGCGCAACTGGTTTTCGTCCTGCATTCCTGGTTCAGCGAGCACCATGCGGTGATGCGCGACATGCGTCCGCCGAGCTCGCCGGATGAAGAGCAGGCACCGGAGATGACCGACAAGATGCAGCGCATGATGGAGGCCTGCCGTGCGGCGCGGCGCGATGTCGACGAGCTGCTCGCCTGTCATGCCGCGATCGCCGACATGGGCAAGCAGTTGCGCGAGATCCTGCCCGGCGGACCGGAACTGGCGGACAAGACGGCGCGGCTGCTGGACAGCGAGCCGAGCCTGCGCTCGTGGATATCGGTGGACCTGAGCCTGCGCGCGGCGCTGATCCTCGACAGTGAAAAAGCCGCTGACTACGGGGTGCTCTACCGCGCGTTGCTGGCGGCACGTACCGCGCTGAGCATGCGCGACAGCCTGGAGACCATGGACGCTTTCAGCGAGGCGGAGCAAGTGGAAATCCTCGACAGCGTGGTCAGTCGCCTGGGCATCGCCCGCGATACCACCCTGTTGTACCAGGCCCTGCCGCGCAAGGCCGAGGGCAAGCCGGCGCTCGATGCCTTCGTGGCCATCCTCGACCGGCTGTTTCGCGAGGCCCAGGACGAACTGGCCCAGCGCCTGCAAGTGCTGCCGAACCAGAGCGAGGCGCCGCCGGCGGCCACGCCTGCGCCGCGCAAGCAGGTGCTGATTAGGACGCGTCACCGCGGGGTGGTGGTCGGTGCGCGGCGCAAGCCCGAGGCGGGGCGTCCGGAAACCGTGGTGGTGGTCGACCCGATCGACAACAGCGAACTGGCGCGCTACGAGGAAAGTGCCGAGCCTGGGGTATGGCAGCCGGTCGCCGAAACCCGGGTCGAGCCGGCGCAACCCACGCCGGCCAGCCTGGCCACCCTGGTCCGTCGCTCGACGCCGTTGCTCAACAATGCCGAACGGCGTATCGCCAAGGTCCGTGGCCAGGCGAAGAGCGCCACCGTCGGCGTGGATATCGAGGACATCCTGATCCAGCAGGCACGCCCCCTCGACGCCCTGGCGCAACAGATCGAGGAAGCGCTGACCCGGGAAAACGCCACCGACGACTCCGCCGAGGGACTGGATGCAGCCCGCCAGTCCGCGCAACTGACCGCCAAGGCCACGCAGATGCGCGAGGAAGGCCGGCGCCTGCGGATCGACATCGTCAAGCGCCAGGCACCCACGGTGGCGCAGGTCGCCTGGCTGCTGGAGCAGGGTGAAGTCAGCATCGCCAAGGACGGCGAACGGGTTGCCCTGGCCCGGCGCAAGGGCTTCGCCCCGGACTTCATGCAGGAGTACGTGGTTCGCGACAAGGCCGGCAGTCCGCTGTGGTACGCGCATTTCCACTACCCCGGCATGGACACCCTGGTCGCCGACTTCAGCGCGGCGCACCTGAAGACCCGCGAGCAGCGGTTCGACCGCGGCGCCCAGGTGCTGAGCAACCAGGCGATCATCGAGGTGTACCGCAGCCGGATCGACAAGGCCAGCGCGCAGCGCCTGTTCCTGAGCCTCTGAGCGGCCACGCCGGGGCCTTCGGGCCCTGGCGTTTTCCTTACTACCAAATGAGTAGTGGTTCCCTGCCAAGGGCCGATTCGTTGCCCCGGCGCGGCTGACTAAGATCCAGTCACTGCCCGTCATCCACGACGGGCGCCGTTCAGCAGAGGCCCCACACCATGATCTACGCAGCTCCCGGCAGCCCGGATGCCATCGTTTCCTTCAAACCCCGCTACGGCAACTACATCGGCGGTGAGTTCGTCGCACCGCTGAGCGGCCAGTACTTCAGCAACAGCTCGCCGGTCAACGGCCAGACCATCGCCGAATTCCCTCGCTCCAACGCGGCCGACGTCGACAAGGCGCTGGACGCCGCCCACGCCGCCGCCGATGCCTGGGGCCGGACCTCGGTGCAGGATCGCTCCAACATCCTGCTGAAGATCGCCGACCGCATCGAACAGCACCTCGAAGTGCTGGCCCTGGCCGAGACCTGGGACAACGGCAAGGCCATCCGCGAGACCCTGAACGCCGACGTGCCGCTGGCCGCCGACCACTTCCGCTACTTCGCCGGCTGCATCCGCGCCCAGGAAGGCAGCGCCGCCGAGATCAACGACAACACCGCCGCCTACCACTTCCATGAGCCGCTGGGGGTGGTCGGGCAGATCATCCCGTGGAACTTCCCGCTGCTGATGGCCGCCTGGAAACTCGCCCCGGCCCTGGCCGCCGGCAACTGCATCGTGCTCAAGCCGGCCGAGCAGACGCCGCTGTCGATCACCGTGTTCGTCGAGCTGGTCGGCGACCTGCTGCCGCCGGGCGTGCTGAACATCGTCCAGGGCTTCGGTCGTGAAGCCGGCGAGGCCCTGGCCACCAGCAAGCGCATCGCCAAGATCGCCTTCACCGGTTCGACCCCGGTGGGCTCGCACATCATGAAATGCGCGGCGGAAAACATCATTCCGTCCACCGTCGAGCTGGGCGGCAAGTCGCCGAACATCTTCTTCGAAGACATCATGCAGGCCGAGCCGTCGTTCATCGAGAAGGCCGCCGAAGGCCTGGTCCTGGCCTTCTTCAACCAGGGCGAGGTGTGCACCTGCCCGTCCCGCGCCCTGGTGCAGGAGTCGATCTATCCGCAGTTCATGGAGGAGGTGCTGAAGAAGGTCAAGCAGATCAAGCGTGGCAACCCGCTGGACACCGAGACCATGGTCGGCGCCCAGGCGTCCGAGCAGCAGTACGACAAGATCCTTTCCTACCTGCAGATCGCCCGTGACGAAGGTGCCGAGATCCTCACCGGCGGCAATGCCGAGCAACTGGCTGGCGACCTGTCCAGCGGCTATTACATCCAGCCGACCCTGCTCAAGGGCCACAACGGCATGCGCGTGTTCCAGGAAGAGATCTTCGGCCCGGTGGTCGGCGTTGCCACCTTCAAGGACGAGGCCGAAGCCCTGGCCATCGCCAACGACACCGAGTTCGGCCTGGGTGCCGGCGTGTGGACCCGCGACATCAACCGTGCCTACCGCATGGGCCGCGGGATCAAGGCCGGTCGCGTGTGGACCAACTGCTACCACCTGTACCCGGCGCATGCCGCGTTCGGTGGCTACAAGAAGTCCGGGGTTGGCCGTGAAACCCACAAGATGATGCTCGACCACTACCAGCAGACCAAGAACCTGCTGGTGAGCTACGACATCAATCCGCTGGGCTTCTTCTAAGGTTCACCTCGGCCCCCTGTGGGGGCGGGTAAACCCGCCCCCACAAGGTCCGCGTCGTGCTTCAAGACTGTTCCAAAGTAGCATTCGCTACGCACCGGAAACGGTGTATCACTAACGCACCGCCAACCCGCGGTGCCAGAAGAGGATGGACCTATGTGGAAAAAGCCTGCGTTCACTGACCTGCGTATCGGTTTCGAAGTGACCATGTACTTCGCCAACCGTTGATCCCTCTGGCGCCGGCCGCTCCCTGGCCGGCGCCGCCTTCGATGGTCGCATTGCATTCCCCCCTCTTTGCTTTAGGCTGGCGCTATTCCGACAAGAACAAGAAGGCGTTGCATGAGCCCGAACCTGAGCCAGTTGCGCAAATTCGTTTCCCCCGAAATCATCTTTGGCGCCGGCTGCCGCCACCACGTCGCCAACTACGCCCGCACCTTCGGCGCGCGCAAGGTCCTGCTGGTCAGTGATCCCGGCGTGATCGCCGCCGGCTGGGTCGCCGATGTCGAGGCCAGCCTGCAGGCCCAGGGCATCGACTACGTGCTGTACAGCCAGGTCTCGCCCAACCCGCGGGTGGAAGAGGTGATGGCCGGTGCCGAGCGCTACCGCAGCGAACAGTGCGACGTGATCGTCGCCGTCGGCGGTGGCAGCCCGATGGACTGCGCCAAGGGCATCGGCATCGTGGTCGCCCACGGCCGCCACATCCTCGAATTCGAAGGGGTCGACACCATCCGCGTGCCGAGCCCGCCGCTGATCCTGATCCCGACCACCGCCGGCACCTCGGCGGACGTCTCGCAGTTCGTGATCATCTCCAACCAGCAGGAACGGATGAAGTTCTCCATCGTCAGCAAGGCGGTGGTGCCCGACGTGTCGCTGATCGACCCGGAAACCACCCTGAGCATGGATCCGTTCCTTTCCGCCTGTACCGGCATCGACGCCCTGGTGCACGCCATCGAGGCCTTCGTCTCCACCGGCCACGGCCCGCTGACCGACACCCATGCCCTGGAAGCCATGCGCCTGATCAACGGCAACCTGGTGCAGATGATCGCCAACCCCAAGGACATCACCCTGCGCGAGTCGATCATGCTCGGCAGCATGCAGGCCGGGCTGGCGTTCTCCAATGCCATCCTCGGTGCGGTGCACGCCATGTCCCACAGCCTCGGCGGCTTCCTCGACCTGCCCCACGGACTGTGCAACGCGGTGCTGGTGGAGCATGTGGTGGCGTTCAACTACAGCGCCGCGCCGGACCGGTTCAAGGTGATCGCCGAGACCTTCGGCATCGACTGCCGCGGGCTCAACCACAACCAGATCCGCGTGCGCCTGGTGGAGCACCTGATCGCCCTCAAGCATGCCGTGGGCTTCCACGAGACCCTCGGCCTGCACGGGGTCAGTGGCAGCGACATCCCGTTCCTGTCGCAGCACGCCATGGACGACCCGTGCATCCTCACCAACCCCCGCGCTTCCAGCCAGCGCGATGTCGAGGTGGTGTATGGCGAGGCCCTCTGAGCCCGGCTCCGACGCCCTGGCCGGGCTGCTCGGCCTGAGCAACCACACGGTACGCAAGAGCCACTACCCGGAACTGGCGGCGCGCCTGGACGAACTGGAGACCGAGCGCAATCGCTACACCTGGCTGTTCGAGCACGCGGTGCACGGGATCTTCCAGGCCAGCCTGGAAGACGGCCTGCGCGCGGCCAACCCGGCCATGGCGCGGATGCTCGGCTACAGCGATCCGCAGCAGTTGCTGCTGGCGCGCACCGACCTTGCCGGGCACCTGTTCGTCGGCGGCGAGAAGGAGCTGATGGCGATTGCCGAGGAACTGCAGCGCGAACGCGCCTTGCTGGGCTACGAGACCCAGTTGCAGCGCAAGGACGGCAGTGCCATCGACGTACTGATGAACCTGCTCCTGCGCCCGGACGAGGAGGGCGTGGTGGAAGGCTTCGTCGCCGATATCACCGAGCGCAAGCTGAGCCAGGAGCGCCTGCAGCAGCTCAACGACGAACTGGAGCAGCGGGTCGCCGAGCGCACCAACCAGCTGATGGAGGCCCGCGATGCCGCCCAGGCTGCCAACCGCAGCAAGGACAAGTACCTGGCCGCCGCCAGCCACGACCTGCTGCAACCGCTCAACGCTGCGCGCCTGCTGATCTCGACGCTGCGCGAGCGCAGCCTGCCGGCCGCCGAGCAACTGCTGGTGGAGCGCGCGCACCAGGCCCTGGAAGGCGCCGAGGACCTGCTCAGCGACCTGCTGGACATTTCCCGCCTGGACCAGGCGGCGATAAAGCCGGACCTCGACCTTTACCACCTCGACGAACTGCTCGGGCCGCTGGCCTCCGAATTCCAGCCGGTGGCCGAGGCCGCCGGGCTCAACCTGCGGGTGCGCCGTGGTGCGTACCTGATCCGCAGCGATATCCGCCTGCTGACGCGGATCCTGCGCAACTTCCTCAGCAATGCCTGCCGCTACACCGAGCGCGGCGGCATCCTCCTCGGCGCGCGGCGGCGGGGCCAGGTGTTGCGCCTGGAGGTGTGGGACAGCGGCCGCGGCATCGCCGCCGACCGCCTGCAATCGATCTTCCTCGAATTCAATCAGCTGGATGTCGGCCGCGCCGCCGACCGCAAGGGCGTCGGTCTGGGCCTGGCGATCGTCGAGCGCATCGCGCGGATCCTCGAATGCCAGGTGCAGGTGCGTTCGTGGCCGGGGCGTGGCTCGGTGTTCAGCATCGACGTGCCGCTGTCGCGGGAAGCCCCGCGGCCGGTGGTCGCACCCGTGGCGCCGGCGCCGGCCCTGGGCGACCCGTTGCCCGGACGCCGCCTGCTGGTGCTCGACAACGAAACCAGCATCCTGCAGAGCATGGCCGCGTTGCTGGGGCAGTGGGGCTGCGAGGTACTGACCGCCAGCGACCGCGAGAGCGCCCTGCAGGTCCTGCAAGGGCGGGCTCCGGAGCTGGTACTGGCGGACTTCCACCTCGACCATGGTGTAACCGGATGTGAAGTGGTGCGCGACCTGCGCAAGCAGTTCGGCGTGGCCATCCCGGCGGTGATGATCACCGCCGACCGCAGCGACCAGAGCCGCCGGGCCATGCAGCGCCTGGGTGCGCCCTTGCTCAACAAACCGGTAAAACCCGGCAAGTTGCGCGCCGTGTTGAGCCAGTTGCTCGGATGAGTGGCCGTTGCCGTGCTTCACCCGCGCGCTGGTTTTTTGCTATAAACGCTGCCCCCGCGCCATGTTGTCGGGGATAAGGGGCTTTTCGGACAAAACCACAGTCATTTCTGTTGCCCGTGTTGAGGCTCCGCCTTAGACTGCCGCCCCCTGTAAATGAGTACCGGATGGTGCTTGAAGAATTCCGCTGCAGGCGACCGGGTCGCCGCGGCACCCGATTCGTCTAAATGCACGTAAATTTTTATTAGAGATATCAATGACAAAGGAAAAGTTGCTGGCCATGCCGGCCGATGACTACATGAACGCCGAGCAACTGGCGTTCTTCGCCGCGTTGCTGCAGTCGATGAAAGTCGAGACTCACGAGCGCATCGAGGCGAGCCGTGTAACCATCGAAAGCCTGGACACGCCGGCCGATCCTGCCGACGCCGCCTCGGTCGAAGAAGAGCGCCACTGGCTGGTGAACGCCATCGAGCGCGACCAGCGCCTGCTGCCGCAGCTGGAAATGGCCCTGGGCCGGATCGCCGACGACAGCTTCGGCTGGTGCGACGACAGCGGCGAGCCGATCGGCCTCAAGCGCCTGCTGATCAGCCCGACCACCAAGTACTGCATCGAGGCGCAAGAGCGTCACGAGCAGCTGGACAAGCACCAGCGCCAGGTCTGATCCAACGCTGTACAACGAAAGCCCCGGGCCATGCGCCCGGGGCTTTCGTTTTCCCGTGCCTGGAACATTGTCCCGTATCAAGCAGGTCGGCCTTACGCCGAAGGAAGCATGGCTAATGGCGTTGTAGTGGCGTTTAATGACGCAACAATAACAACGCGGAGCCAGCGTCATGATGCGAGAAGGATCTCTGCCAGCCAGCCTGGCAACCCCTGAGCCGGCGGCCAAGGCTGCCCGAGGCTGGTCCGGTACGGCCTTGCAGAGCCTGGTCGTGGTGGTGTTGCTGGCGGCCATGGCCTTTGCCGGTTTGTCGTTCTGGTTCTGCCTGCCCCTGGCCTTGCTCGCCCTGTGGTTGCCCCTGTTGCGCGCGCGTCCGCGTTCGACGCCGGTGGTCGCCAGCGACCCGCTGGCCGACCTCACCCGCGACCTCGCCCAGAGCACCAGCCACAACGCCCTGTCGGCGGCCGGCGTGTCCTATGCGGTGCGGCAACTGGCGGACAAGCTGCAATCCCAGCTGGCCTCGGCGGCGCGCATCGTGCAGAGCGCCGAAGTCATGATCGGCACCGAGAAAGTCACTTCCCAACTCAGCCGCGACGCCCTGGTCGCAGCCCAGCAGGCCCATGAAAGCAGCGCTGCCGGGCGTTCGGTGCTGGCCGAGTCGATCCAGTTGATGCACCTGCTCAGCGCCCGCGCCAACGAAAGCCGCGAACTGATCGAAGCCCTGCACCAGCGCAGCGAGGACATCGCCCGGGTCACCCTGGTGATCCAGGCCATCGCCAGCCAGACCAACCTGCTGGCGCTCAACGCCGCCATCGAGGCCGCGCGGGCCGGCGAGCACGGGCGCGGTTTCGCCGTGGTCGCCGATGAAGTGCGCGGCCTGGCCGGGCGCACTGCCAGCGCCACCGAGGAGGTGGGCCTGATGGTCGCGGAAATCCAGCAGCGCACCGCCCAGGTGGTGGAGCAGATCCGCGCCTTGTCGAATGACCTGCACAATGGCGTCGGCCAGGTCGAGCATACCGGCGAGCAGCTCGACAGCATCGCCGGCCTGGCCGCCTCGGTGGAGCAGCAGATCACCGAGATCGCCGGCGGCACCGAGACCACCCGCACCCAGCTCGACAGCCTGTTCCAGGCGGTGGAGCAGATGCGCGGCGACCTCGCCGTCAGCGACCAGCAGACCCAGCACCTGGCCCAGGCCGCGGTGCAGATGGAAGGGCAGGCCGAGAGCATCAGCGAGCGTCTTGCCGAGGTGGGACTGGACGAGTATCACCAGCGGGTGTTCGACCTGGCCTTGCGGGGCGCGCAGGAGATCGCCGAGCGTTTCGAGGCGGACATGCGCAGCGGGCGGGTCAGCCACGACGACCTGTTCGACCGCCAGTACCAGTTGCTGCCGGGAACCCGGCCGGCGCGCTACCGCACCCGGTTCGACCAGTACACCGACCAGGTCCTGCCGGGGATCCAGGAGCCGTTGCTGCGCGAGCATGAAGGGCTGGTGTATGTGATCGCCTGTACCCAGCAGGGGTATGTACCGACCCACAACAATGCGTTCAACCAGCCGCTGACCGGCGACGAAGCCCTGGATACCGCGCACAACCGCAGCAAACGCAAGTTCGACGACCGCACCGGGATCCGCTGCGGCGCCCACCAGCAGCGGGTACTGCTGCAAACCTACACCCGCGACACTGGCGAGCTGATGCATGACCTGTCGGTGCCGATCAAGGTGGATGGCCGCCACTGGGGCGGGCTGCGGCTGGGTTATCGGCCTGAGAAGATGCCTTAGCAGTTGCAAGCTTCAAGCTTCAAGCGGCAAGAAAAAGCCGGTTCACCGCTGACTGCTCTTTCTTGAGGCTTGCAGCTTGAAGCTTGCAGCTTAAAAAACAGCATCCCCCCCTCGACGGATTTCCGTGTTTTCGGGCATATTCCCATCCCTGTGCGGTGAGCCACCTGCTTTCCGACGCAACAGGGCTATCCTTGGTCGATGGTCTTGCGCCGCGAAGCAGCGGTGAAATACGGAATTTTCACTGCACAACGTCGGTCAGACGTTCGCCACCGGGCCATTGGCTGGCGGGGGAAATGGCTTTTTCCCACAAGGCGCGATGCCTTCCGGTAGTCACTTATTTGCTCTAACTCATTAGTCTTCCCGACTTCGAATTGATGAAGTACGGCATGCCCGTGGGAGCCATTCACCACGGGCGTCGGTGTGATCTCGGTTTTTGAGGAAATTTCATTTGGCAGTCAGCAATCTGGATATGCACGCCCTGTTCGTGCTGGGAGATCTTCGCGGCAAACTGGTCAAACAGTTCCAGTCGCAATTCGTCTATATCGTCGAGCAAAGCCCCGATGGCCTGTACATGGCGGAAATCGATACCGCCGAGGCCCTGGTCGTCGACGACAAGCAGCGCCTGGAACTGAAAGTCGGTGACCACTTCCGTGCCGCCGTCCTGCCCAGCCGTGAAGGCGGCAAGTTCGAACTGCGTTTTCGTGAGATCAAACTGACCATCTACGGTCTCGGCGAGTACGCCTTCGTCAGCATCCCGGAAGGCGAGGGCATCGTGTTCCGCGAAGGGCGTGGCGTGGTCATGGTCTTCGCCGCCCACGAGCAACTGCGCGACGGCCTGTCCAAGCCACTCAAGGCCGCCGTGGCCAAGGCCGCCAAATGGCGCAAGGGCGAGCTGACCTTCAAGGCCAGCGAGTGAGCGGGCGCCGCGAGTTCCACGAACGCAACCAGGCCCGCGCCGAAGCGCAGGCCCGTGACTGGCTGGAACGTCGGGATGAATTGGGCGGGCAGTGGTTGAGCTGGGTCGCCGGCCAGCTGTACCAGCTCGAACCGGCAGAGTATGCGGCAATGGTCAGGCGCGAGCTGCAACGCCTGACCGAGGGCGGGTGACGCGGGTCAGTCCCGTGGCTCGCGGCTGCTGACTTCACCCGGCACGTCCTCGCCGGCCATGCGCTTGCGGAACAGCGCGGTACGGGCCAGCAGCAGGGTGGTCACCGGCACGGTGATCGACAGCAGGATCGGAATCAGCCAGGCATGCAGCACCGGCGTTTCCTTCAGCCCCGAGAAGTACAGGATCGACGCCAGGGCCACGCACCAGGCGCCGAAGGTCGAGGCCAGCGCCGGCGGGTGCATGCGCTGGAAGAAGTCCTTCAGGCGCAGGATGCCGAGGGCCCCGGTGAGGGCGAACAGGCTGCTGGCCAGGATCAGCCCGGCCACGATGATTTCCAGCCAGAACGGCAATACCGGCGCGCTCATTCGATCACCTCGCCACGCAGCAGGAACTTGGCCAGGGCGAACGAGCCGACGAAGCCGAACAGGGCGATCAGCAGCGCGCCCTCGAAGTAGGTGTCGCTGGCGTAGCGGATACCCAGCACCAGCATCATCAGCATCCCCAGCATGTACAGGTAGTCCAGTGCCAGCACCCGGTCCTGGGCCGACGGCCCGCGGAACACGCGGACCAGAGTCAGGGCCATGGCGATGACGAAGATGAACAGGCTGGCGATGATGGCATTGGCAAGCAGGCCGGTCATTCGAAGATCTCCATCAGCGGACGTTCGTAAGTGCTCTTGAAGTGCTCGATGAAGTGCGCCTCGTCGTCGAGGTCGAACACGTGCAGGAGCAGGACGCTGCGGTCCAGGGCCAGCTCCGACCACACCGTACCGGGAATCACCGTGGTGATCATCGACAGCGCCGCCAGGCCGTGGGCATCGCGCAGGTCCAGGGGAATGTGCACGAAGCGCGAGCGCGGCGGCTTGCTGCCCAGGCGCCAGATGCTGAACAGCACCTGCAGGTTGGACACCACCACGTCGGCGCCGACCCGCAGGATCAGGCGGATGATCGTGCCAGGACTGCGGATGTGCGCCCGCAGCGGGCGCAGTGGCGCCATCAGCAGCGGCGCGAGGATGCCCAGCAGCGCGGCGAGAATGATGTTGCCGGGGCTGATCGACAGGTTCAGCACCAGCCACAGGACGAACATGGCCAGCGACAGCAACGGCGCGGGGAACAGTCGTTTCATGGTTGCACCTGCCCGACGCTGCCAAGGGTAGTGGGGCCGGGAATCGGCCGGGTGCCGAGCACGGCTTCGATGTAGGTCGCCGGGTCCTTGAGGCTGGCGGCGGTGTCCTGGGCGTAGCGCATCAGTGGCTCGGCCCACAGGCTGAGCACCACGCAGAGGCCGAGCAGGGCGACGATGGGCACGCACTCGTACAGGCGCAGCAGCGGCGAGGGTCGCTCCTGCGGCTTCCAGAAACGTTGCACGCCCAGGCGCACCAGGGCGATCAGCGACGCCAGGCCGGCGAGGATCAGCAGCGCCAGCAAGGTCCAGCCGCTGGCCGACAGTGGCTGCTCGGGAGGCACGCCCATGCCCTGCGGGTTGAACAGCGCGGTGATCAGGCTGAACTTGCCGACGAAGCCGGACAGCGGCGGCATGCCGATGACCAACAGGGCGCAGGCGATGAAGCTGAAACCGAGGAAGGCCATGGTCCAGGGGATCACCTGGCCGACCACGGCCTTCTGTTCATCGTCGAGGTTGATGCCCTTGGGCGGCTGCAGGGATTCCAGCGGCGAGGGCAGGGCATCGATGTCGTCGTCCAGGGGCAGGTCGTTGGCCGCCCGGGAACGCTCGATCAGCTCGGCAAGAAGGAACAGCGCGCACAGGGCCAGGGTCGAGCTGACCAGGTAGAACAGCGCCGCCGAGGTCAGCGCGGTCTGGCCGAAGCCGATGGCCGCCAGCAGGGTGCCGGCGGAAACCAGGATGCTCAGGCTGGCCATGCGTTCCAGGCGCTGTGCGGCCAGGATCGACACCGCCGCGACGGCCAGGGTGGCCAGGCCGCCGTAGACCAGCCACTGCCCGCCGAAGAAGGCCGAGGCCCCGGCCTGTTCGGAAAACAGCAGGGTCCACAGGCGCAGCACGGTATAGAAACCGACCTTGGTCATGATCGCGAACAGCGCCGCCACCGGCGCGCTGGCCGAGGAATAGGCCGGCACCAGCCAGAAGTTCAGCGGCCAGATGCCGGCCTTGGCCAGGAAGGCGATGGCCAGGATCGCCGCGCCGGCATGCAGCAGGCCGCGATCGGCCTCCGGCACCAGGGGGATCTTCATGGCCAGGTCGGCCATGTTCAGGGTGCCGGT
>JAIRVG010000091.1 GCA_031253995.1 Paucimonas sp.
TTGATCTACCTGCGACATCAGGAGGCCGAGTGGAGCGCTGATGTAGGGGGTGGAGGGCCATGGATGGCCCGGAAAGCGCCATAGGGCAGGAGCCCGTATGGCGCGGCCCCCGGAATCAGTGCGGAAGGAGGGAACCCGTAGCGAAGCGGAGGGCCGGATGCAGGAGCGAAAGCGTTTTGCCCACTTTTGCGCTTTTCAAAAGTGGGTCGCCGTAAGGGCGAAAAGGTGACTCAGCGTCGCCTTGGCAAATGGATATGCACACAAGCCCCCGCACCAGCCCAAAGACAGTCTTGCAACCTCTCAGCGTTTGCGCAGGATCACGCTACCAATCGAATACCCCGCCCCGAACGAACTGAGCACACCCAGGGCCCCCTTGGCCAGGTCATCCTGGTAGCTGTGCAGCGCGATCACCGAACCCGCCGAGCTGGTGTTCGCATAGCGATCGAGAATCACCGGCGCCTCTTCTTCCAGCGCATCACGCCCCAGCAGCTTCTTCACGATCAGGTGGTTCATGCTCAGGTTGGCCTGGTGCAGCCAGAAGCGCTTCACGTCGCTGACGTTGAGGTTGTTTTCCGCCAGGTGCTGGCCGATCAGCTCGGCGACCATCGGGCAGACCTCGCGGAACACCTTGCGGCCTTCCTGGACGAACAGCTTGTCCGGTGCATCCACGCCCTCTTCCCCGGCACGGTTGAGGAAGCCGAAGTTGTTGCGGATGTTGTTGGAGAACTGGGTCAGCAGCTTGGTGCTGACGATGTCGAACTGGTAATCCGAGGTGGCAAGGTCAGCACGCTCCACCAGCACGGCAGTGGCGCCGTCACCGAAGATGAAGTGGCTGTCGCGGTCACGGAAGTTGAGGTGGCCGGTGCAGATCTCCGGGCTCACCACCAGCACCGCACGGGCCTGGCCCAGTTGCACGCTGTTGCTGGCAACCTGGATGCCGAAGGTGGCCGAGGAACAGGCCACGTTCATGTCGAAACCGAAGCCGTTGATACCCAGGGCCTGCTGCACTTCGATGGCAATCGCCGGGTACGGACGCTGCAGGTTGGAGCAGGCGACGATCACCGCATCGACATCGGCGGCGGTGCGGCCGGCCCGTTGCAGGGCCTGCTCGGCTGCGGCCACGGCCATCTGGCAGAGGATCGACGGTTCGTCGTTGCTGCGCTCGGGCAGGCGCGGCTTCATGCGTTGCGGATCGAGGATGCCGGCCTTGTCCATGACGTAGCGGCTCTTGATGCCGGACGCCTTCTCGATGAAGGCAGCGCTGGACTCGGCCAGCGCCTGGACCTCGCCGCGCTCGATGGCTGCGGCGTTCTCGGCGTTGAACCGGGCGACGTAGGTGTTGAAGGATTCCACCAGCTCTTCGTTGGAAATGCTGTTGGCCGGGGTGTACAGGCCGGTGCCGCTGATGACGACGTTGTGCACGGTCGTTCCTCTGTTCGGGGCCGTGGCCAGGCGGGCAACGACCGGGTCGGTTCGGCGAGCTGGCACCAAGGTACCAACTCGTACAGGCAATGACCCCGATCATACGGGGCATTGCGGGATGTTTGTCACCGCGACCGGGAGAAATCCTCCGAAGGCGGCGGAAAATAACGCCAAGTGTGCCACAACTGCGCCGGGTTGGCCCCTGTCGGGCCAGCACCCGGCGCCCGCCGGTCAGGGCGATCAGGCGTCCACCTGACTCCACTGTTTGCTCAGGCGCTTGTCGGAAATCGGCACCTTGGTCCCCAGTTGCTGGGCGAACAGGGACACCCGGTATTCCTCCAGCCACCAGCGGTAGAGCTGCAGTTGCTCGTCGCGCTTGCCTTCCTGGGCATGCTTGTCGGCGCGGGCCTTGTATTGCGCCCAGCAGCTGTTCAGCTCGCCACTCCAGACCCGATCCTTCTGCACCTGGGCGCCGAGTTTTTCCAGGCGCAGTTCCACCGCCTTCAGGTAGCGCGGCAGCTCCTTGAGCCAGATGCCGGGGGTTTCCCGCACGAAGCCGGGATAGACCAGGTTGCCCACCTGCTGCTTGATATCGTTGAGCGCCACCGCCTGGGCCAGGTCGATCTTGCCCTTGAAGCGCTTCTGCAGGCCGTGCCACAGCTTGAGGATCTCCAGCACCAGGCGCGCCAGGCGCTCGGCATGGTCGGTCCAGTCGCCACGCTTGCGCTCGGCCAGCGAGGCCAGGGCCGCGCCATCCCGGGGCAAGGTGCTTTCGCCTTCGAGCACGCAACTGTCGAGGCTGGCCAGGAGGATATCCTCCACCAGCGCGTCGACCCGGCCCAGCTCGCGATAGAGCAGGCCCAGTTCGGTCAGCCCCGGCAGCTTGCCGCGCAGGAACTTCGCCGGCTCCGCCAGCTGTTGCAGGAGCAGGCGCTGCAGCGCGCGGCGGTGCTGGAAGCTGGCCTCGGCCTGGGTCGAAAACCGCCCTTCCTTGACCGTGCCGCCCTCTTCCACCAGCGCCGGGTAGACCGTCATCGACAGCCCGGCGATCTTCTGCTGGGCGGTCTGCTCGACCTTGCCGAAGCCCTTGGCTTCCACCGGTTTCTGGGTCTTCTCCGACTGCGGCACGGCCAGCGCCGCCTGGCTGGCTGCGGCGAAGCGTGCGGTCAGTTCGGCGAGGTCGCGGCCTTCGCCAAGGAACTTGCCCTGGCCGTCGACCACTTCGATATTCATCTTCAGGTGGTTTTCCACCTGGTCCGCCGCTTCGGCCCAGGCCTCGTCGCTGACCCGCGCACCGGTCATGCGCAGCAGCTCGCGGCCCAGCGCCTGGGGCAGCGAGCCGTCGGCGAAGGTCATGCGGGCCAGGGCTGCCTTGACGAAGTCCGGCACCGGCACGAAGTTCTTGCGCAGGGCCTTGGGCAGGTTGCGCACCAGGGCGATGCACTTGGCTTCCAGCAGCCCCGGCACCAGCCATTCCAGGCGCTCGCCCGGCAGGCTCGGCAGCAGCGGCGCCGGCACCCGCACAGTCACGCCGTCGCGCGGGTGGTTGGGCTCGAAGTGATAGGTCAGCGACAGCTTCAGGTCGCCCAGGCGCAGGGTGTCCGGGTACTGCGCGGCGGTGACTTCGCTGGCCTCGCGGGCCAGCACGTCCTCGGCACGCATGATCAGCAGGTTCGGGTCCTTCTGGCTGTTGACCCGGTACCAGCTGTCGAAGGTGGCGGTCTGGTGGATCTCCGCCGGCAGGCGTTCCTCGTAGAAACCGTAGAGGGTTTCCTCATCGGCGAGGATGTCGCGACGACGGGCCTTGGCCTCCAGCTCGTCGAGTTCTTCCAGCAGCTTCTTGTTCGCCGCCAGGCAGCGCGCCCGGGAATTGATCTCGCCGCCCACCAGGCCCTCGCGGATGAACAGCTCGCGGGAGGTCTGCGGATCGATCGGCCCGTAGTGCACCGGACGCCGGCCCACCACGATCAGGCCGTACAGGGTCACCTGCTCGAACGCCACCACCTGGCCGCGCTTCTTCTCCCAGTGCGGCTCGAAGTGGTTCTTCTTCAGCAGGTGCGCGGCCAGCGGCTCGATCCAGTCGGAATCGATCTTGGCCACCATGCGCGCGTAGAGCTTGGTGGTTTCCACCAGTTCGGCGGTCATCAGCCATTGCGGGCGCTTCTTGCCGATGCCCGACGACGGGTGGATCCAGAAGCGCCGCTGGCGCGCGCCGAGGTAGTCGCCGTCCTCGGTCTTCTGGCCGATCTGGCTGAGCAGGCCGGAGAGGATCGCCTTGTGCAGCCGCGGGAAGTCCGCCGGCTCCTTGTTGACGCTCAGTTGCAGGTCGCGGCAGATCAGCCCGAGCTGGCGATGGGCGTCGCGCCATTCACGCAGGCGCAGGTAGTTGAGGAAGTTCTTGCGGCACCAGTTGCGCAGCGGGCTGGAAGTGAGTTCCTGGCGCTGCTCCTCGAAACCGCGCCACAGGTTGACCAGCGCGGCGAAGTCGGAATCGGCGTCCTTCCACTGCGCGTGGGCCTGGTCGGCGGCCTGCTGGCGCTCCGGCGGCCGCTCGCGCGGGTCCTGCACCGAGAGGGCGCTGGCGACGATCAGCACTTCCTGCAAGCTGCCCTGCTTGGCGCCTTCCAGCAGCATGCGGCCCAGGCGCGGGTCCACCGGCAGGCGCGCCAGCTGGCGGCCCAGCGGGGTCAGCTGGTTCTCGCGGTTGACCGCCGAGAGCTCCTGCAACAGGTTGAAACCGTCGCTGATGGCCTTGCCATCCGGCGGCTCGATGAACGGGAAGGCATCGATGGCGCCGAGGCGCAGATGAAGCATCTGCAGGATCACCGCGGCGAGGTTGGTACGCAGGATCTCCGGGTCGGTAAAGGCCGGCCGCGCGTTGAAGTCTTCTTCGCTGTACAGGCGGATGCAGATACCCGGCTCGACCCGGCCGCAACGGCCCTTGCGCTGGTTGGCGCTGGCCTGGGACACCGCCTCGATGGGCAGGCGCTGGACCTTGGCGCGGTAGCTGTAGCGGCTGATGCGCGCGGTGCCGCTGTCGATCACGTAGCGGATGCCCGGCACGGTCAGCGAGGTCTCGGCGACGTTGGTCGCCAGCACCACGCGACGACCCGGATGGGACTGGAAGATGCGCTGCTGCTCGGCCGGCGACAGGCGTGCGTACAGCGGCAGGATCTCGGTATGGCGCAGCTGCGCCTTGCGCAGCACCTCGGCGGCATCGCGGATCTCGCGCTCGCCGGGGAGGAACACCAGCACGTCGCCCGGACCCTTGCCGACGCTGCGCTCGTGGGCGGCGATCTCGTCGAGGGTGGCGATGATCGCCTGGTCGACGCTGAGGTCGTCCTCGACCCGGTTGCCCTCCTCGTCCTGCTCGCTGGTGAGCGGGCGGTACCAGGTTTCCACCGGGAAGGTGCGGCCGGAGACCTCGATGATCGGCGCGTCGTCGAAGTGTTTCGAGAAACGCTCCAGGTCGATGGTCGCCGAAGTGATGATCACCTTGAGGTCGGGACGGCGCGGCAGCAGGGTCTTCAGGTAGCCCAGCAGGAAGTCGATGTTGAGACTGCGCTCGTGGGCTTCGTCGACGATGATGGTGTCGTAGCGTTCGAGGAAGCGGTCGTGCTGGGTTTCCGCCAGGAGGATGCCGTCGGTCATCAGCTTGACCAGGGTATTGGCGTCGCTCTGGTCCTCGAAACGCACCTGGTAGCCCACCAGCGCGCCCAGCGGCGTGGCCAGTTCCTCGGCGACCCGGCTGGCGACGCTGCGCGCGGCGATACGGCGGGGCTGGGTGTGGGCGATCAGGCCGTACTGGCCGCGGCCCAGCTCCAGGCAGATCTTCGGCAACTGGGTGGTTTTACCCGAGCCGGTCTCGCCGGCGATGATCACCACCTGGTTTTCCGCCACCAGCTTCTTGATCTCGTCGCGCTTGGCGGCGATCGGCAGGCTGTCGTCGTAGCGGATGGCCGGCACGCTGGCCTTGCGCGCGGCGGCCTGGTCGCAGGACGCCTGGACCCGCTCGGCCCACTGGGCCAGCTTGGCCTCGTCGGGGCGCTTGCGCAGTTCGTGCAACTGCCGGCGCAGACGGTGGCGCTCGGCGGTCATGGCGTGGTCGAGGTTTTTCAGCAGTTGCCCGATGGCGGCGTTCTGGTCAGTCATGAGGTCTTTGGCGGCGCAGGCGTGTCCTGCGGGAGATGATCGGCTTGGAATAGCGGGGGATTGTCGCAGATTTGCCAATTCTAGGCATCGCCGATAACCCTGTGGGAGCTGGCTTGCCAGCGATGAGGCCGGCCTGGGCAAAGATGTTGCCTGGTCGGGCCCTATCGCTGGCAAGCCAGCTCCCACAGGGTTCTGTGTTGAGCACAATATGTTTAGTGAAGCCTTGACTGAAGTTACACAAACACCAATTTAATGAACCATCGCCAGCATGGGAGTATCAAGGCATGACCCTGCCCACCAGCATGCCCCGCCCTCTCCTGACCCCTTCGTTCCCGAAGGTGCGGGCTCGCCGTGGCGAAAACCCGCTGGTGCACATCATCCTCGCCTTCTGGGCCCTGTGGCATTGCCGTCACGCCCGCCCACCAGATACCGCCCTCGCCTGACCGATAACCCTGGCCGTGCTTTTGCATCGGCCTCCTTGTCGATTTCCAGTGCGCCGCCATGGCGCAAGCGAGAGCACCCATGCACTTTGCCCCCATCGAGCAAGCCCGCGCGTTCCTGTCCGCCAATCCCGATATCGAAATGATCGAGCTGTTCATCCTCGACGCCAATGGCGTGCCCCGCGGCAAGCTGCTGCACCGCGAGGAACTGCTGGCGGTGTACGAAAGCGGCCGGCCGCTGCCAAGCACCATCCTCGGCCTGACCCTGCACGGCGAGGACGTGGAGAACTCCGGCCTGGTCTGGGACGTCGGCGATATCGACTGCCGCGCCTACCCGCTGGACGGCAGCCTGGTGCGCCTGCCCTGGCGGCAGATCCCGACCGCCGCCGTGCAGGTCAGCATGCACCCTGGCCAGGGCATGCCCGCCGCCATCGCCGACCCGCGCCATGTCCTGCTGCAGGTGATCGAGGCGCTCAAGGCCGACGGCTACCACCCGGTGATGGCCTGCGAACTGGAGTTCTACCTGCTCGACCAGCAGCGCGACAGCCACGGCCGACCGCAGCCAGCGCTGGACGCCGACGGCGGGCGACCGCGAAGCACGCAGGTCTATGGCCTGCGTGAACTGGAACAGATCGAACCCTTCCTCGCCGACCTCTACGCCGCCTGCAAGGCCCAGGGCATTCCGGCGCGCACGGCGATTTCCGAATACGCCCCGGGCCAGGTAGAAATCACCCTGGACCACGGCGACGCCCTGCTGGCCATGGACCAGGCGGTGCGCTACAAGCGCATCGTCAAGGGTGTCGCGCACCGCCACGGCATGCAGGCCTGCTTCATGGCCAAGCCCTTCGACCACCTGGCCGGCACCGGCATGCACATGCACGTCAGCCTCAACGATGGGACCGGGCACAACCTGTTCGCCAGCGAAGACCCGGCCGGCACCCCACTGCTGCGCCAGGCAGTGGGTGGCATGCTGCGCTCGCTGCTGGATTCGCTGCTGCTGTTCTGCCCCAACGCCAACTCCTACCGGCGCTTCCAGGCCAACAGCTACGCACCACTGGCACCGACCTGGGGCGTCGACAACCGCACCGTCAGCCTGCGCGTACCCGGCGGCCCGGCACCGACCCGGCATATCGAGCACCGCATCTGCGGCGCCGATGCCAACCCTTACCTGGCGGCAGCGGCGATCCTCGCCGGCATCCATCGCGGCCTGCGCGAACAGCTCGATCCCGGTGCCCCCGTGGAAGGCAACGGCTACGCCCAGGCCACCGAACGCCTGCCCACCGACTGGCTGACCTCGCTGCAGGCCCTGGAACAGTCGGCCTGGGCCCGCGATGCCCTGGGCGGCGACTTCCTTGGTGTCTACCTCGCGGTCAAGCGTGCCGAATACCGCCGGTTCATGGCCGAAGTCGGCGAACAGGACTGGCGCTGGTACCTGACCCAGGCCTGACCCGCTCTTCTTTTCTTTCAAGGATTCCGCTTCATGAATGCAGCAGTGACCCCGGGCGCCGCACAGCGCGCCCCTTCGTACTACAGCGCCACCCTCAACGACCAGACCGAGTACCCGACCCTGCAAGGCACGGTGGAAGTGGACGTGGTGATCATCGGCGGTGGCTTCACCGGCGTCGCCAGCGCCGTGGAGCTGGCCGAGCGCGGCCTGAAAGTCGCCATCGTCGAGACCAACCGCATCGGCTGGGGCGCCAGCGGGCGCAACGGTGGCCAGGTCACCGGCAGCCTGTCCGGCGACGAGGCGATGCGCAAGCAGATGCGCGCCCGCCTCGGCGATGACGTCGACGATTTCATCTGGCACCTGCGCTTCCGCGGCCACCAGATCATCGAGCAGCGGGTGCAGCGCTATGGCATCGACTGCGACCTCAAGCGCGGCCACCTGCATGCGGCGATGAAGCCGTCGCACATGAGCGAGCTGGAGGGCTTCGCTGCCGAGGCGCAGCGACGTGGCATGGGCGACCAGGTCGAACTGCTCGACCGCGAAGGCGTGCGCGCTCACCTGGACTCGCCGCTCTATCTCGGTGCCCTGAAGAACACCCGCAACCTGCACCTGCACCCGCTCAACCTGTGCCTGGGCGAGGCCCGCGCGGCCCACGAACTGGGGGCGCTGATCTTCGAAAATTCGCAGGTACTGGAGATCGTCCACGGCCCGCGCCCGGCGGTGGTCACCGCGCAGGGGCGGATCGAGGCGAAGCAGGTGATGCTGGCCGGCGATGTCTATCACAAGCTTGAACCGGGCCAGCTCAAGGGCAAGATCTTCCCGGCCATGGGCGGCATCGTCACCACCGCGCCGCTGGGCGACCTGGCCCGCCAGCTCAACCCGCAGGACCTGGCGGTGTACGACTGCCGCTTCGTCCTCGACTACTACCGCATGACGGCCGACGGGCGCCTGCTGTTCGGCGGTGGTGCCAATTATTCGGGGCGGGATTCGCGGGATATCGCCGGCGAGCTGCGGCCGTGCATCGAGCGCACCTTCCCGGCGCTGAAGGGCGTGCCGATCGAGTTCCAGTGGAGTTGCGCCATGGGCATCGTGGTCAACCGCATTCCGCAGCTGGGCAAGCTGTCGGAGAACGTCTGGTACTGCCAGGGCTATTCAGGGCATGGCATCGCCACCAGCCACATCATGGGCGAGATCATGGCCGAGGCGATCACGGGGACGCTGGAGAAATTCGATACCTTCGCCGGCTGCTCGCATGTTCGCGTGCCGATGGGGGATCTGCTGGGGAATCCGCTGTTGGCGGCGGGGATGTGGTACTACCAGATGCTCGAAAAATTGCGCTGATCTTCAGGCCGCTATCGCTGGCAAGCCAGCTCCCACAGAGTCCGCAGCGCATGCGATCCCTGTGGGAGCTGGCTTGCCAGCGATGAGGCCCTGAAGGACTCAGGCGATCTTCTTGAGCCCCAGCTTCTTCAACTCTTCATCCCGCAGCTCGCGCCGCAGGATCTTGCCGACGTTGGTGGTCGGCAGCGCATCGCGGAACTCGACGAAGCGCGGCACCTTGTAGCCGGTGACGTTGGCGCGCATGTGCTCCATCACCTGCTCGCGGGTCAGGGTCACCCCTGGCCTTGCGACGATGAACACCTTGATCACCTCGCCCGACTTCTCGTCCGGCACGCCGATCGCGGCGCATTGCAACACGCCCGGCAGGGCCGCCATGACGTCTTCCAGCTCGTTCGGGTACACGTTGAAACCGGAGACCAGGATCATGTCCTTCTTGCGGTCGACGATGCGCATGTAGCCGTCCTGCTGGATCAGCGCGATATCACCGGTCTTCAGCCAGCCCTCGGCATCGAGGATCTCGGCGGTGGCATCGGCACGCTGCCAGTAGCCCTTCATCACCTGCGGGCCCTTGATGCACAGCTCGCCGACTTCACCCAGCGGCAGCTCGTTGCCGGCGTCGTCGATGATCTTGCACAGGGTCGACGGCACCGGAATGCCGATGGTACCGACCTGGTTGCGCTCGGCCGGGTTGACCGCCGCGACCGGGCTGGTCTCGGTCATGCCGTAGCCTTCGCAGATGGCGCAACCGGTGACGTCCTTCCAGCGCTCGGCCACCGACATCTGCAGGGCCATGCCCCCGGACAGGGTGATCTTCAGTCCGGAGAAGTCCAGGCGGCGGAAGTCCTCGTTGTTGCACAGGGCGACGAACAGGGTGTTGAGACCGACGAAGCCGCTGAACTTCCACTTCGACAGTTCCTTGACCATCGCCGGCAGGTCGCGCGGGTTGCTGATCAGGATGTTGTGGTTGCCGATCAGCATCATCGCCATGCAATGGAAGGTGAAGGCGTAGATGTGATACAGCGGCAGCGGGGTGATCAGGATCTCGCAGCCTTCGCTGAGGTTGGAGCCCATCAGCGCCCGGCATTGCAGCATGTTGGCGACCAGGTTGCGGTGCGTGAGCATCGCGCCCTTGGCCACGCCGGTGGTGCCGCCGGTGTACTGCAGCACGGCAACGTCGTCGCTGGCAGGCGCGGCTTCCTTCACCGGCTTGCCACGGCCCTTGGCCAGGGCATCGTTGAAGCGCACCGCGGTCGGCAGGTTGTATGCCGGGACCATCTTCTTCACGTACTTGATCACGCTGTTGATCAGCAGGCGCTTGACCGGCGGCAGCAGGTCGGCGACTTCGGTGACCACGACGTGCTTGACGGACGTCTTCGGTACGACCTTCTCGGCCAGGTGCGCCATGTTCGCCAGGCACACCAGCGCCTTGGCACCGGAGTCGTTGAATTGATGTTCCATTTCCCGCGCCGTGTAGAGCGGGTTGGTGTTGACCACGATCAGGCCGGCGCGCATGGCACCGAAGACCGCGACAGGGTATTGCAGGACGTTCGGCAGTTGCACGGCGATGCGATCGCCGGGTTGCAGGTCGGTGTGTTGCTGCAGGTACGCAGCAAAGGCACCGGACAACTCGTACAATTCGCCGTAGGTCAGGGTCTTGCCCAGGTTGCTGAATGCCGGTTTATCGGCGAAACGCTGGCAGGACTGCTTCAATACCGCTTGAATATTCGGATACTCATCAGGATTGATTTGCGAGGCAATCCCGGCTGGGTACTTATCCTTCCAAAAGTTTTCGATCATGGAAGCCCACTCCTCCAGCAACCGCGAATTCTTCACCGCGTCGATGCGATTATTATTGATATTTGATGTCGGTTTATTGCAAACCGTGTATCGGAAGCGCGCCGAGAGTAACAGCTTTGAATTGGGTCGCCTAGAGCCAAAGCGGCCCGATTGGTCACTAAAATGACTCAAGATAATTCATTGGTCACTTTTAGAGTAAAGAGTCTAACGGCAGCTTCAAGCTATAAGTAACAAGCGGCAAGAAAGAGCTCTAAACCGCTCTATCTTGCCGCTTGTAGCTTAAAACTCGAAGCTGCTTTCAGGCGGGTTCCCTTAGCTCGCGGCGCAGAATCTTTCCGACCGGCGTCATCGGCAGCGAATCCCGCAGGACGATGTGCTTGGGCACCTTGTAGCCGGTGAAGTTGGCCTTGCAGTAGGCCTTGAGCTCTTCCAGGCTCACGCCCCCCTCCCGTGCCACGACGAACAGCTTGACCGCCTCGCCGGAGCGCTCGTCCGGCACGCCGATGGCGGCGCAGGCGGCGACCTTCGGGTGGGCCATGACCACGTCCTCGATCTCGTTCGGGTACACGTTGAAGCCCGAGACGATGATCATGTCCTTCTTGCGGTCGACGATGCGGGTGAAGCCGTCCGGGTCGATCACCGCGATGTCACCGGTCTTGAACCAGCCGTCGCCGTCGAAGGCCTCGGCGGTGGCGTCAGGACGCTGCCAGTAGCCCTTCATCACCTGCGGGCCCTTGATGCACAGCTCGCCGCGCTCGCCCAGGGGCAATTCGTTGCCATCGTCATCGGTGACCTTGAACGCCGTGCCCGCCACCGGGATGCCCACGGTGCCGAGGCGCGCCAGCTGGCCATAGGGGTTGGTACTGGCCACCGGCGAGGTTTCGGTGAGGCCGTAGCCCTCGACGATGCGGCAACCGGTGATCTGCTCCCAGCGCTCGGCAGTGGCCTTGACCAGCGCGGTGCCGCCGGAGTTGGTGACCTTCAGCGCGGAGAAGTCCAGGTCCTTGAAGCCGGGGTTGTCCATCAGCGCGACGAACAGGGTGTTGAGCCCGAGCAGCGCGGAGAAGCGCCACTTCTTCAGTTCCTTGACGAAGCCGGGGATGTCCCGCGGGTTGGTGATCAGCACGTTGTGGTTGCCGGTGACCATCATGCACATGCAGTTCGCGGTGAAGGCATAGATGTGGTACAGCGGCAGCGGCGCGATCATCACTTCCTGGCCGTCCTTGAGCAGCTTCTGCCCGTCCGGGCCGAGCTGGGAGAAGCAGGCCAGGACCTGGAGCATGTTGGCCACCAGGTTGCCATGGGTGAGCATGGCGCCCTTGGCCACCCCGGTGGTGCCGCCGGTGTATTGCAGCACGGCGATGTCGTCGTGGCCGGACTGCACCGGCTTCAGCGCATGGCCCTTGCCCTGGCGCAGCACCTGCTTGAACGGCAGCGCCTGCGGCAGGCTGTAGTCGGGAACCATCTTCTTGACCTTGGCGACGACGGTATTGACCAGCCAGCCCTTGGCCGTCGGCAGCATGTCGCCCATCTTCGCCTCGATGAGGAAGTCGATGCCGGTGTCCGGCAGCACTTCCTGGACCAGCTTGCCGAACATGTTCAGGTAGACCAGGGCGCGGGCGCCGGAGTCCTTGAACTGGTGGCGCATCTCCCGCGCGGTGTACAGCGGGTTGGTGTTGACCACGATCAGCCCGGCGCGCAACGCGCCGAACACGGCGATGGGGTACTGCAGGACGTTGGGCATCTGCACCGCGATGCGCTCGCCCGGCTTGAGATCGGTGTATTGCTGCAGGTAGGCGGCGAAGGCCGCGGAGTAACGGTCCAGCTCTGCGTAGGTCAGGGTCACGCCCAGGTTGGTGAAGGCCGGTCGGTCGGCGAATTTCCTGCAGGAGCGCTCGAATACTTCGATCACCGACTTATAGCTGCTCATGTCGATCTGCGAAGGTACGCCAGCGGGGCGCTTGTCGTTCCAGAAATCGGCGTGCATTTATTATTGTCCTCGGTCCTGAGCCTTTTTTCGGTGCCGGATCGCTGCTTGCAAAACGGCGTTGTGCCGACGTTAGCAGCTCTGCGGCAGGTGGCAAATATGCCAAGGGTTGTCATAGATCCTGTGAATCTCGGGCCACCGTGCGTTGCAATTCATCATCCGGCTATACACTCAACGGCATCCCTCGGCCTGGAAATCCGCCCATGTTCCAAGACGCCTTCTGGCTGCCGGCCAGCAACCATTGCAGCCTGTACGTCCACCAATGGCTGCCGGCCACGCCGGTGCGCGCCGTGGTGTTGCTGGCCCACGGCATGGCCGAGCACGCCGGTCGCTACCAGCGCTTCGGCGAGGCCCTGAGCAGCGCCGGCTTTGCCCTTTATGCCCACGACCAGCGCGGCCATGGGCGTACTGCGGAGCTCGGTACCCTTGGCCTTTTCGCCCGCGAGAACGGCTGGAACAGCGTGGTCAACGACCTCGGTCTGCTCAGCCAGCACATCGGCCAGCAACATCCGGGCACACCTTTGTTCCTGTTCGGCCACAGCATGGGCAGCTACATCGCCCAGGCCTACCTGTTGCACCACAGCGGCAGCCTGCAGGGCGCGGTGCTCAGCGGTTCGAATTTCCAGCCGCCGGGGCTGTACCGCGCGGCGCGGCAGATCGCCCGCCTGGAAAGCTGGCGCCAGGGGCCGCTGGGGCGTAGCGCGCTGATCGAGTTTCTGTCCTTCGGCTCGTTCAACAAGGCTTTCAAGCCGACCCGCACGGCCTTCGACTGGCTCAGCCGCGATCCCGCCGAAGTCGACAAGTACGTGGACAACCCACTGTGCGGCTTCCGCTGCTGCAACCGCCTGTGGATCGACCTGCTCACCGGCCTCGAACAGATCAGCCGCACCAGCAACCTGGCGCAGATCGATCCGAACCTGCCGATCCTGGTGATCGGCGGCGAATGTGATCCGGTCAGTGCCGGCAAGCGTCTGAAGGATCTGACCGGTGCCTTGCGCCTGTCCGGGAACCAGCACGTGCAACTGCGACTCTATGCGCAGGCCCGCCACGAGCTGCTCAACGAAACCAACCGTGACGAGGTCACCACGCAGGTGATCGACTGGCTCGAACAGACCCTGGCCCTTGGCCGGCCGGTCCGCAGCGAGTGATACTGCGTCCCCGTCGCGCACAGAAGGAATTTCCTGAATGACCCAGGTCACCAACACGCCTTACGAATCCCTCGAAGTCGGCCAGACCGCCAGCTTCAGCAAGACCGTCGAAGAACGTGACATCCAGCTGTTCGCCGCCATGTCCGGTGACCACAACCCGGTGCACCTGGATGCCGAGTTCGCGGCCAAGAGCATGTTCAAGGAGCGCATCGCCCACGGCATGTTCAGCGGTGCGCTGATCAGCGCCGCGGTGGCCTGCGAGCTGCCTGGCCCTGGCACCATCTACCTGGGCCAGCAGATGAGCTTCCAGAAGCCGGTGAAGATTGGCGACACCCTGACCGTGCGCCTGGAAATCCTCGAAAAACTGCCGAAATTCCGCGTGCGCATCGCTACTCGCGTGTTCAACCAGAATGAAGAGCTGGTGGTGGATGGTGAAGCCGAGATCCTCGCGCCACGCAAGCAGCAGACCGTCGACCTGGTCAGCCCGCCGCCGATCACTTTCGGCTGATTCGATGGAGTTCCTGTAGGAGCTTGGCTTGCCTGCTCCTACAAATCCCGCAAGCGGCGCTCGATGTAACGCCGCTCGGGCTCTTGCCGGGTCAGCTCCAACGCCGTGCGATAGGCTTCGCGGGCCTGTTCATGGCGGCCTGACTGGCGATACAGCTCGGCCCGAGCGCAATGCGCCGGCTGGTAGTCGCGCAGCTCTCCCCGCTCCAGAATCGCCTCCACCACCTCCAGCCCCGCCTGCGGACCATCCCGCTGCGCCAGGGCTGCAGCACGATTGAGCTCGACCACCGGCGACGGCCAGCCACGCAGCAACACGTCGTACAGCCCGACGATCTGCGGCCAGTCGGTGTCCTCGGCGCTTGCCGCCTCGGCATGCACCGCGGCAATCGCCGCCTGCAGGCTGTAAAGACCGAACCGCCGGCTGCGCAGCGCCTCCTCCACCAACGCGCTGCCTTCGCTGATCAGGGCCTGGTCCCATAGCCCGCGGTCCTGCTGGTCGAGCAATACCAACTCGCCCTCCCCCGCACTGCGCGCCCGTGAGCGCGAGGCCTGCAACAGCATCAGCGCCAGCAGGCCGAGCACTTCCGGGTCGGGCAGCAGCTCGCGCAGCAAGCGCCCCAGGCGAATCGCCTCGGCGCACAGGTCGTCACGCACCACACTGCCACCGGACGACGCCGAATAGCCTTCGTTGAACACCAGGTAGATCACCCGCAGCACGCTGTCGAGCCGCTCCGGCAACTCGGCCAGGGCCGGCACCTGGTAGGGAATCCGGGCCTCGCGGATCTTGGCCTTGGCCCGCACGATGCGCTGGGCGATGGTCGCCGGCGCCAGGAGAAAGGCCCGGGCGATTTCCTCGGTGGTCAGGTCGCAGACCTCGCGCAGGGTCAGGGGCACCTGGGAGTCCGCGGCCAGGGCCGGGTGGCAGCAGGTGAAGATCAGGCGCAGGCGATCGTCTTCCAGTTCTTCCTCGTTCATGTCCCCGGCCTCCAGGCGTTCGAGGGCGTGGCGCAACACCTCGGGCGAACGCTCGAAACGCGCCCGCCGGCGCAGGACGTCGATGGCCTTGAAACGCCCGGTCGACACCAGCCAGGCCCGCGGGCTGTCGGGAATGCCGTCGCGCTGCCAGCGCTCCACGGCGATGAAGAAGGCTTCATGCATCGCCTCCTCGGCCAGGTCGAAGTCGCCCAGCAGGCGAATCAGGGTGGCGAGGATGCGTCGCGACTCCTCGCGGTAGACCCCGTCGAGCGCGGCCCGGACCGCCTGCGCCTCGGCCATCAGTCAGCCAGCGGGCCGGTCACCAGTTCCACCAGGCGGTCGAGGCTTTCGCCCCAGCCTCGGTGGAAACCCATTTCCTCGTGGGCCTGGCGGTCGCTGGCGCTCCAGTGCCAGGCACGGGCGGTGTAGAGGGTCTTGCCGTGGATGTCGTCGAGGGTGATGACCGCGGTCATGAAGGCTTTCGCCGACGGCACCCAGCCGGGGCCGAAGGCGTCGGTGAAGACGATCCGCTCCGGGGCGACGATTTCGAGGAAGATCCCCTGGTTCGGGTATTCACTGCCGTCCGGAGCGCGCAGCACGGTGCGGAACAGGCCACCGACCCACAGCTGCATCTCGCACTCCGGCGTGGTCATGCCATGGGGCCCCCACCAGCGGCTGAGCAGTTGCGGATCGGTCCAGGCGCGAAACACCCGGGTGCGCGGCGCGTCGATCAGACGGCTCAGCGACAGTTCATGCAGCGCCTCTCCCTGGCCGGGTTGCTGAGGATGCATTGTCATTGTTCTCCTCGTTCAGGGTTGCAGCTCGCGCACCGGCCGGACCTCGACGCTGCCGACCCGCGCCGCGGGAATGCCGCGGGCGATGTTCAGCGCTTCGTTGAGGTCGCGGGCTTCCACCAGGTAGAAGCCGGCCAGTTGCTCCTTGGTTTCGGCGAAGGGGCCGTCGGTCAGGCTCGTCTGCCCGCCCCGCACCCGCACCGTGGTCGCGGTCTGCACCGGCTTGAGCGCCTCGGCGGCGAGCATGCGCCCGCTGTCGTGGACCGCCGTCGCGTAGGCCAGGCATTCGGCATCTGCGGGGCTCTCGGGCAGACCGTGCAACAGGGTTTCATCACAGTAGACCAGGCACAGGTATTTCATGATGTTCTCCGACGCGGGGTGACGGCTGGCTTCAGGGCTGCAGGTCGAACAGGGCTTTCTGGGTTTCCATGTCGAACGGCGCCGACCAGTGTTCGTGGATCACCTGCCAGCGCCCGCCGCTGCGCCGGTAGCCCACGGTCACGCGCATGTAGCCGCACTGGCTGTCGTCGTCCGCCGGGCCGCAGCGATTGAGCCAGTGGGCCAGGGCCAGGTCGCCCTCGGCGTGTACGGTGAGTTGCGCCACCTCGAAGACCATGGGCCCGGTGCAGAAGCCCATGCACATTTCCCAGTGCGCGCGGTAGGCAGCCTTGCCCTTGAACTGCAGGGACTTGATCGCATCGAAGGCGACGATGTCATCGGCGTAGGGGGCGACGATGGCTTCGATGTCGCGGTCGCGCACGGACTGGATCCAGCGCTCGACCAGTTGACGGATTTCGTGTTCGGCTGCGGTGTTCATCGGTACGTTCTCCGAGGATTCGTCAGGGTTTGGCGCCGGAATATTCCGGCGCCTTCATCACTGGTCGAACGGGAAAACGGCAAATCGACAAGGCCCGCGAAAAAATCAGCGGGCCTCGGGCGGCTCCAGCGGAATCCAGATTTCCACCATGCCGCTGGCAGTGTGCGGGTCGAAGGCGTCGCCGTAGCGCTCGAACTCCGGAGCATCGGCGGCGCGCTCGCCGGAGTGCGGCAGCCATTGCTTCCAGATCCGTTCGAAGGTGTGGCCAAGGCCGCTGACCTTGCCATGATGCTCGAACACCGCATAGCGCTGCGGTGCCAGGGTGTGCCAGGTGAACCCCACCGGCAACGCGCTAGGGCTGCGTACCTCGACACCGGCGATGTAGAGGAACCCGCCACGCCCATCGAAGTTGCAGCAGACACCGTAGGTGTCGTGGCCGACCTGACCGGGAACCCTGCCGACCTGCGCGGCGAATCGCTGCCACAGCGCGGGAATGGCCTTGTTGGTTTGTTGTGTGTAGCGCTCACCGAAACCAGCGATGGTGAACGAACGTCCGTTTTCGATTCTTGCCGGGGCGAATCCGGCATCCATCCGGGTCGACATATCCATGCCTCACAAGGTCAATTCAAAAGGGCCCGCAGGGCGTGCATTATCGATTGCCGCGCCTGCTGGCTTTCCGCTAGCGTAGCTGCGTCGAGCACTTCGGGAAACCCCGATTCAGAGCGCCGGGGTGAGGATGAACTCGCGATAGCCGGAAACGATCACGTAGACCGCGAAGTAGCAGAAGATTCCTGCCGACGCCAGGTACGACCAGGTCAGCAGGCGGTCGCCGAGCAAACGCCCGCCATGGCTGGCCACGCCACACAGGGTCACGCACCAGAGCACCCCGGCAGTGAAGAAGCCGCCGAGGAACAGCCCCGCCTCCAGCGGCCCGCCAGCACCCGAGCGGGAAATCAGCACGCCCCCCACCGCCGCGAACCACAGAATGGCGCTGGGCGAAGACATGGCCAGGAAGATACCCCGGGAGAATTCGCGCCAGGGCGATTCGCGGACCACCTGCACATCGGTGTCCAGATGGGCGTCGCCGCGGATCGCCGCCAGCAGCATCTTCACCGCGAACCACGTCAGCAGCAGCGAACCGCCGATCCACAGGACCCAGCGCACCGTCTCGAACTGCAGCAGCACGGTCATCCCGGCCAATGCCGCGAGGGCATAGATCAGGTCGCCGACGCAGGTGCCAAGCCCCAGCCACATGCCTTGCCAGAAGCCACGCTGCATGGCCAGGGTGATCATGGCGATATTGGCGATGCCGATGTCCAGGCACAGCGACAGGCTCAGGAGAAATCCGTTGGAGAAAGGCATAGGGGGAATCCGCTTCCGACACTGATAAATAGGCGGGCAGTATTAAAACGGATCGGGGCAAGATTGTATTGGATGAAATTGCTGAAGGACGCTGATCAATCCCCCGCCAACACCCGCGCATACCCCTGCCGATCGATATTCGCCCCGCTCAGCACCACCGCCACCTTCTTCCCGCGCTGCCGTTCCCGCTCCTGGCACAACGCAGCCAGCCCGGCCGCCCCGGCGCCTTCGGCGGTGTTGTGGGTGTCCTCGTGGTAGATGCGAATCGCCTGGGCGATCTCGGCATCGGTGACCCGGACGATCCGCGCCGCGCCCTGGCGAATGATCTCGAAGGCTTGCGTCACCGGCATGCGGCAGGCCATGCCGTCGGCAAAGGTGTTGGCGGTCTCGGTGGTGACGATGCGGCCTTGCTCGACGCTCCGTGCATAGGCATCGGCCTCGCTGGAGACCACGCCGACGATCTCGGTGTCCAGCCCCAACAGGTCGCGGGTGCGGATCAGCCCGCAGATCCCCGAGCCCATGCCGATCGGCACATACACCGTGTCCAGTCCCGCTACCGCCTCCAGCAGTTCCAGGGCATAGGTGGCCACGCCACGAATCAGGTCCGGGTGGAACGGCGGCACGCTTTCGTAGCCATGCACCTGGGCCAGGCGTGCGGCCTCGGCGCGGGCCAGGTCGAAATCGGCGCCGTGCTCCACCAGTTCTGCGCCCAGGGCGCGCATCGCCGCGTTCTTTTCCCGGGAATTGCCTTCGGGCACGACGATGATGATCGGCACCCCGGCATTGCGTGCGGCCAGGGCCATGCTCTGGCCGTGGTTGCCGCGGGTGGCGGTGACCAGGCCGCGGGTCTGCGGCGCCCGGGCCAGCAGCGACTGCACGTAGAGCAGGCCGCCACGCACCTTGAAGGCGCCGGTGGGTGCATGGTTCTCGTGCTTGACCCAGACCTCGCAACCCAGCCTTTCGGCCAGGCGCGGCCAGGCGTATTGCGGGGTGGCGGGCACCTCGGCGCGGACCAGGCGGGACGCTTCGCGCAGGGCAGGCAGATCGAACATAGAGCACCTCGGATCGGATGGATTTGACCCGATGCTAGTCGCCGCGCATTGTATGGGTAAAACCTTATATTGCATGGCCAACAATAAAACATGTGGACCCCCACCCTCCCCGATGACGGACAACCGCGCTACCTCGCCCTGATCGATGCCATCGCCCGGGCCATCGAAAGCGGCGAACTCAAGGTGGGCGAACGCCTGCCGCCACAACGGCGCCTGGCCTGGGCCCTGGGCCTGAACCCGAGCACCACCCAGCAGGCCTACCGCGAGGCGGCGGCGCGGCACCTGGTGTCTGGCGAGGTGGGGCGCGGCACCTATGTGCTGGCCGGGAGCAAGGAGGCCACGCTGTTCCGCCTCAAGCAGCGCGACGACGACAGCACCCGCATCGACCTGTCCACCAACGTGCCGGTGGTGGACGAACACAGCCAGGACCTTGAGCAGGCCCTGCGGGACTTGCTGCAACAGGGCCCGGGGCACGTGCTGGAACACTATCTGGGCGCCGAGCAACTGCTGCGGGGCCGCCTGCACGGTGCCAGCTGGCTGAATCGCCGCGGCCTGTCGCTCACCCCCTCCCAGGTGCTGCTGTGCGGCGGCGCGCACCAGGGGCTGTTCAGCGTCCTGATGTCGTTCTGTCATCCCGGCGAGGCGGTGATGGTCGAAGCGCTGACCGCACCCGGGATCAAGGCCACCTGCCGCCAGTTGCGCCTGCCCTTGCATGGCATCGCCATGGATCGCCAGGGCATCCTTCCCGACGACCTCGACCGCGTAGCCCGGGCCAGTGGCGCGCGGGTGGTGGTGCTGACCCCGGCCTTGCACAACCCCACCGGCGCCAGCATGGGCGAGCAGCGCCGGCGCGAGATCGCCGCCGTGGTCGAACGCCTCGACCTGCTGCTGGTGGAGGACGATGTCTACGGCGCCCTCGCCGACGAGTCGCCCCTGCTGCCGCTGCTGGGCCCGCGCGGCCTGCTGGTCAGCAGCCTGTCGAAGACCGTGTGCGCCGGCCTGCGCCTGGGCTGGATCGCCGGCGACGCCACGCTGCTGGCGCAGATCGATCCCCATGCCCAGGCCACCCACTGGCAGATCGCGCCGCTGATGCTGGGCATTGCCTGCCGCTGGATCGAGGATGGCAGCGCCGCGCGCAAGCTGGCCTGGCAGCGCGAGGAAGTCGCCCAGCGCTGGCGCCTGGCCCAGCGCCTGCTCGGACCGGCCCTCGCCCACCAGGACCGGCCATCACCGCATATCTGGCTCGGCGGACCGCGCCCCGGTGACGAACTGGCCGCGGCCTGCCGCGCCAAGGGCGTGGAAGTGGTGCCGGCGCAGGTGTTCGCAGTGAAGCAGGGACAGTTGCCGGCGGTGCGCATCAGCCTCACCGCGGCGCGCAGCCGCGCCGAGCTGAAGCAGGCGCTGGAACGGGTTGCCGCGGTGCTCGACGAATTCACGGCGCAGGATCCGGGGTGACAAGCCCTGGTCTGCTCCTACACTCACGCGACTGTCACGGACCGGATTGCCATGAACGAACTCGACGCTTTCTACTCCCAGGCCAGCGACCACCTGCGCCAGCAAAGCGCGGCCTGGGCCGCGCATATCGACGCCATCGGCCCGTGCCTGCACGCGCCGTTGCCAACCCGCGACCCGTACCAGGCGCTGGTGCGCGCCATCGCCTACCAGCAATTGCACGCCAAGGCGGCGGAGGCGATTCTCGGACGCCTGCTCGCGCTTTACCCTGGGGATGACTTCCCTTCGCCGCAACAGTTGCTGGCGACCTCGCCGGAACAACTGCGCGCCTGTGGCTTTTCCGGGCGCAAGATCAGCACCGTGCAGGCGGTGGCCCAGGGGCGGCTGGACGGATTGGTGCCGGATCATGCCGAAGCCCGGCAACTGGAGCAGGAGGTGCTGGTGGAACGCCTGACCCGCTTGCCGGGAGTCGGGCGCTGGACCGTGGAGATGCTGCTGATCTATACCCTGGAGCAGATGGATATCCTGCCGGTGGACGACTTCGGGGTTCGCGAGGGATATCGGCGCTTGCACGGGCTGGAGGCACAGCCGACGCCCAGGCAGTTGAAGGAGCTGGGGGCCGCATGGAGCCCGTTTCGCACGGTAGCGGCGTGGTACCTGTGGCGGGTGCCGGCGAAGTGAATTCGAAAGCAAGAGGCGGAGTTTCGGGATGACAGGGAGTTTTTAAGCTTCATCCACACCACGAATAGCAAACACCGGAGCTCCCCATGCGCCGCACCGACAAACCCGCCATCACCGAATCCGACCCGCGCTGGCAAGCCCTGCTGGCTCGTGACCCCGCCGCCGACGGCACTTTCGTCTACGGCGTGCGCACCACCGGCGTGTATTGCCCGCCCTCCAGCTCCGCACGGCGGCCGCGGATCGAGAACGTCGAGTTCTTCGACACCCCGGCCGAGGCCGAGGCCGCCGGCTATCGTCCCAGCCGCCGGCGCGGCGGCGACCAGAACGAACTGGCGCGCCAGCATGCAGCGCAGGTCACCCAGGCCTGCAAGCTGATCGAAAGCGCCGAGGTGGAGCCGAGCCTGAACCAGCTGGCCGAACAGGTGAACATGAGCCCCTACCACTTCCACCGGGTGTTCAAGCGCGCCACCGGCCTGACCCCCAAGGCCTACGCCAGCGCCCACCGCGCGCGCAAGCTGCGCCATCAGCTACACCAAGCCGAATCGATCACCGAGGCGGTATACGAAGCAGGCTTCAACTCCAACAGCCGCTTCTACGAATCGAGCAACGCCCGCCTCGGCATGACCCCCGGCACCTGGCGCGACGGCGGCGCCAACACCGACATTCACTTCGCCATCGCGCAATGCTCGCTGGGAGCGATCCTGATCGCGCAAAGCGCCAAGGGCATCTGCGCGATTCTCCTGGGCGACGATCCGCAGGCGCTGCTGCAGGACCTGCAGGACAAATTCCCCAAGGCCAACCTGATCGGCGCCGACGAAGGCTTCGAACAACTGGTGGCGCAGGTGGTAGGTTTCGTCGAAGCGCCAGCCATTGGCCTGGACCTGCCCCTGGACCTGCGCGGCACCGCTTTCCAGGAACGGGTCTGGCAAGCGCTGCGGGAGATCCCGGTGGGCAGCACCGCCAGCTACGCGGACATCGCCCAGCGCATCGGCGCGCCGAAAGCGGTGCGCGCGGTGGCCCAGGCCTGCGGTGCCAACAGCCTCGCCGTGGCGATTCCCTGCCACCGCGTGGTGCGCAGCGACGGCAATCTTTCCGGTTATCGCTGGGGCGTGGACCGCAAACAACAACTTCTGCTCCGCGAGAGACAATGAAGCAGCCGCAAGCTACAAGTTTCAAGCGGCAAGAAAAAGCGGCCACTCTACGGGCCGCTTTCTCTTGAAACTTAAAGCTTGAAACTTGCAGCTCCAATCAACCCTGGCTGCAACCATCGCCCATGACACGATATTCGACCGTGTGACGCTGGCCTTGGTGATCTTCATAGACCATGGTGGCCGGTACGACTTCACAGACATTCGGAACTTTCGACAGGCTGATGACCTTGGCGATATCCAGGTCAGTACCGTAGCTGTACTGCTCTACCGCAGGCTGTGCGGCAGTCGGGGCCTGTTCGGCGAGGGCGAGCGAAGACACCGCAAGTAATGCAACTGCAACTAATGCTTTCATGTTCTGGGGCCTTTAAAGCAATCGAACCAACTGATTGACTTCATATGCCAAGTGGCGCGGAGAAGTTGTCATTGCCAAGTAACGGACATGACACGAAGTACCGATCCCATCAGGCGTTGTTTAGTGGGGATGCGCTCAGTTTACTGATCTGCTAACTTCGTTGAATCATCAAGCCTGACATTCACTGTTACCGATTGGGCAACAATCCAGGCTGATCCTTACCCGATCGCAGCGCAGTGCGCCCGCGTCAAATGCCCGTCCCAGAGCCTTCGCCCGTGTCAGAACCGAGCCCGATCCAGTGCACCACGCTGACCGCTACCGAGCGGCCGCTATTGAACAAGTTCTACAAAAGCCAATCCTCGCCGATGCGTGCCAGCGACAACGGCGAGGCCTGGGTGGCGCGTTCAGGGGACATCATCGCCGCGCTCAACCTGAGCCCGGTGCCGGACGGGCATTGGTTGACCGGCCTGCTGGTGGCCGGGCACTGGCGGCGACAACAGGTGGCGCGGCGCCTGGTCGAGAAGGCCTGCCAGCAGGCCGAGGGCTGCATCTGGCTGTTCTGCCATCCAGACCTGCAGGACTTCTATGAGCGCCTGGATTTCGCCGTCAGCGAGGACCTGCCCGGTGCACTTGCCGAGCGCCTGGCCCGCTACCGGCGCAGCAAGCCGTTGCTGGCGATGGTGCGGACTCAGTCGTCGGCGGCGGGGTCCAGGCCGGGGAACAGCACTTCGGTGTAGCCGAAGCGGCTGAAGTCGTGGATGCGCGACGGGTACAGGCGCCCGATCAGGTGGTCGCATTCATGCTGCACCACCCGCGCATGGAAACCCTCGGCGCTGCGCCGGATCGGCTGGCCCTGCGGGTCGACACCTTCGTAGAAGATGCTCTTGTAGCGGCTGACCACGCCGCGCAGGCCCGGTACGGAAAGGCAGCCTTCCCAGCCCTCCTCCAGCTCGGTGCCGGTCGGCGTGATCACCGGGTTGAGCAGGATGGTCTGCGGCACCGGCTCGGCGTCCGGGTAGCGCTCGCTGCGCTCGAAACCGAAGATCACCAGTTGCAGGTCCACGCCGATCTGCGGCGCGGCCAGGCCGACGCCGCCGACATGGCGCATGGTTTCGAACATGTCGTCGATCAGTTGCTGCAGCTCTGGGCTGCCCAGCAAGCGTTCCGGGACCGGCGGGGCGATGCGCAGCAGGCGCTCGTCGCCCATCTTGAGGATTTCACGAATCATGTGGGGTTCGGCTCACGGGTTCGGGTCCGGCTGCCGGGGCGTGATCGCGGCCCAGTCCGGAGTCCTGACTTGTAGCACGATCCACGCCGCCGTCGCCGGGTTCTTTTTCCCCGGGATCCTTGCCTTCGCTGGACAGGTGCTCGATCGCCGCGTTCATTTCCGCGCCCAGCAGCAACACCGCGGCGGAAATGTAGAAGTACAGGAGCAGGACGATGATCGCCCCGATGCTGCCGTACATGGCGTTGTAGTCGGCAAAGGTCTTCACGTAGTAGGCGAAGCCCAGGGAGGCGATGATCCACACCACCACCGCCAGCACCGAACCCGGGGTGATGAAGCGGAATTCCTGCTTCACGTCGGGCATCACGTAGTACATCAGCGCCACCGCCACCATCATCAGGATCACGATGGCCGGCCAGCGCAACACGGTCCACACGGTGACGATGATTTCCTCCATGCCCACCTGCGACGCCACCCAGCCCATCACCTGCGGCCCCAGCACCATCAGGGCGGCGGCAGCGAGCAGCATGCCGGCAATGCCGATGGTGTAGAAGATCGACAGCGGGATGCGCTTCCACACCGGACGCCCTTCGACCACGTCATAGGCGGCGTTCATCGCGCTCATCATCAGGCGCACGCCGGCCGAGGCGGTCCACAGGGCGATGACGATACCCACCGAGAGCAGGCCGCCCTTGGATTGCTGGAGCTGGTCGATCACCGGGTTGACCTGTTCCAGCGCCTGCGGCGGCAGGACCAGCTCCGACTGCAGGCGCAGCCAGGAGAAGAAGTCCGGCAGGTGCAGGAAACCGATCAGGGCGATGAGGAACAGCAGGAAGGGAAACAGCGAAAAGAGCATCTGGTAGGCCAGTGCCGAGGCGTAGGTGGACATCTCGTCATCGAGGAATTCCTTGACGGTGTGCACCATTACACGGTGTACCGGTACACCACGCAGATGGGTGAATCTCATTGGCGTCTCCTTGCGCTGCCCGAAGCTCATGTTCCCGGGTCACTGTGGGATGAGTTACAAAACAGTCTAATAGACCCTGTAGATCAGGTCGCGATTCAATCCCGGCGAAAAAAAACGGCCATCCAGGGATGGCCGTCTTCGTCTGGCCCGCAGGCCGGTCAAGGCTTCTTCACGGCATCCTTGACCTTGCCCACGGCTTGCTGGGCTTCGCCCTTCAGCTCCTGGGCCTTGCCTTCGGCGCGCAGGCGATCGTTGTCGGTCGCCTTGCCCACGCCTTGCTTGATGTTACCGACCGCTTCGTTGGCCATGCCTTTGACTTTGTCTTTGGTGCCACTCATGGGATTTCTCCTTTACGGGATAGTCGGAATCGACAATGAGTGGAGTCACGAACGAAGCGGGGAGTTTCATTTATTTTTGGTGAACGCGGCCGGTGGGTGAGCATTGCCCCGGCCCTCCGCGCTTTATGTTTCAGCGCATTGCCATCACAATACCCGGCCTTACCCAGCGTCACTTGCAGGACACCGCATGAAACTCGACAAGACCACCGCCATCGCCCGTCGCAACGAGGCGCTGGGCATTCCCGCGCTGAGCAGCGACAACACCCTGTTCGCCGTGCTCGACGGCAAGCGTTGCCTGTGGTGGTTCGACGTGCCGGTGGCCTGGCTGCGCACCAATACCGGGTGGGTGAATCTGCTGTTGCACACCCCGGAAGGCGATCAGCTGCAGCACCTCAAGGTGCCGCGCCGCTACCTGCGCTCGCACATGGAGCAGATGGAAGTGCGCAATCCGGGCAAGCGCCGCTCGACCATCAGCCTGGCCCTTTCGGCCGACCGCGACTCGCTGCTGCGCGACCTGCGCCCGGGCGGCGAAAACCTGGACTTCTCCGGTTTCCGCCAGCGCTGATCAGGCCAGTTCGATGCGGTTGTCGTGGATCACGATCTGACCGCTCTTGTACAAGGCGCCGATGGCCTTCTTGAAGTTGCCCTTGCTGACCCCGAACAGGTCGGCGATCACCTGCGGATCGCTCTTGTCGCTGACCGGCAGCACGCCGTCGGCGGCCTTGAGCTTGCTCAGGATCTGCTCGTGCAGGCTGCCGGCGGCGGCCTCGCCCACCGGCTGCAGGCTCAGGGCGATCTTGCCGTCGTCGCGGACTTCCTTGATGTAGCCCTTTTCCTGCTTGCCGGAACGCAGGAACTTGAACACCTCGTTCTTGTGGATCAGGCCCCAGTGCTGGTTGTTGATGATGGCCTTGAAGCCCATCGGGCTCTCTTCCACCACTAGCAGGTCCACCTGCTGGCCGACCCGGTAGTTGGCCGGGGTCTTGTCCAGGTAGCGGTCGAGCTTGGCGGTGGCGGTGATGCGGCGGGTGCGGCGGTCGAGGTAGACGTGCACCACGCAGTACTCGCCGGCGCGCATCTGGCGCTTTTCCTCGGAGTACGGCATCAGCAGGTCCTTGGGCAGGCCCCAGTCGAGGAAGATGCCGATGCTGTTGATCTCGACCACCTTGAGGCTGGCGAACTGGCCGACCTGGACCTTGGCCTTCTCGGTGGTGGCGATCAGCTTGTCCTCGCTGTCGAGGTAGACGAAGACGTTGAGCCAGTCCTCATCCTCGCTGGGCGTGTCCTTGGGGATGTAGCGGTTGGGCAGGAGAATCTCGCCATCCGCGCCGCCATCCAGGTACAGACCGAAGTCCGTGTGCTTGACCACTTGCAAAGTGTTGTAACGCCCAACTAAAGCCATCTTCGAAATCCTCGTTGCGAGCCGCGCATTCTACACCCGAACCGGAGCGATCGCCCGGCGCTTCGGCAGTTTCCCCCCAGCAATCGGGATATCGGCATCGGGTTGAACCGCGCGGGCCTGACTTGCTCTATAAACACTGAGGAAGCCAACGCAAGGACTCGCATCATGTCCGCTCGTCTATCTCGCTGCCTGCGCCCGGTTCTGCTGATCTTCGCCAGCCTCCTGCTGCTGTCCTGCACGCGGCTGGACCTGGCCTACCGCAACCTCGATGTGCTGGTGCCGTGGTCGCTGGGCGACTACCTGGACATGAACCGCCAGCAGAAGACCTGGCTGGGCGACCGCCTCAAGCAACAGCTGTCCTGGCACTGCAAGACCCAGTTGCCGGGCTACCTGACCTGGCTCGACGGGATCCGCCAGATGGTGGCCAGCAACCAGGTCACCGACCAGCAACTGCAGGACCGCACCGTGGAGGCGCGCCAGGCCGTGGCCCGGGTCGCCGAGCAGATCACTCCCTCGGCGGCGCAATTGCTGCGTGGCATGGACGACGAGCAGGTGCGCGAGATGCGCCAGAACTTCGCCAAGGACATCGAGGAACGCCAGGCGAAGTACGTGAAGACGCCGCTGACCCGGCAGATCGAGGAACGTGGCGCGCGCATGGAGAAACGCCTGTCGCCGTGGTTCGGCGGCTTGAGCCCGGAGCAGAAGGCGCGCGTGGCCTCGTGGTCGGCGCAGTTGGGCGAGCAGAACCGCGCCTGGATCGCCAACCGCGCGCACTGGCAGGCCGAGTTCAGCACCCTGATGGACCAGCGTCACCAGGATGATTTCGAGCCGCGCCTGGGCCGCTTGCTCAAGGAGCGCGAGCGTTTCTGGACGCCGGAGTATCGTGCCGCCTTCGCCAACACCGAGGCGCAGCTGCGCAGCCTGCTGGTGGACCTGATGGCCCAGAGCAGCGCGGAACAGCGTCAGCAGCTGGACCAGCGGCTGGGCAAGGTGAGGCAGGACTTCAGCGAGCTGAAATGCCTGAAAAGCTGAGCGTACGAGCAACTGTCTTTGGGTTGGGGTTTGGGCTGGGGCGCGGGTGCTGGATATCGTGTGTTGATCCATTTGTGATGGTGACGCTGAGTCACCTTTTCGCCCCCCCGGCGACCCACTTTTGAAAAGCGCAAAAGTGGGCAAAACGCTTTCGCTCCTGCATCCGGCCCTCCGCTTCGCTACGGGTTCCCTCCTTCCGCACTGACTCCGGGGGCCGCGCCATACGGGCATCCTGCCCTATGGCGCTTTCCGGGCCATCCATGGCCCTCCACCCCCTACATCAGCGCTCCA
>JAIRVG010000106.1 GCA_031253995.1 Paucimonas sp.
CCGTCCCTGCTAAATCAATGAGTTATGTGGTGTTCTATGAGAGCGTGGCTTGCCGTTCGGCAGATGCTCGGGGAAGGTCGAGCCGCCGGTTTCACCCGGGTGCTGGATGCCCACGAACAGCGTCTTCTGGTCCGGCGCGAAGGCGATGCCGGTCACTTCGCAAGCCACCGGCCCGACCATGAAGCGGCGGATCTCGCCGGTCGCAGGATCGGCGCAAAGCATCTGGTTGTTGCCCATGCCGGCGAAATCCCCGGCATTGCTGTAGTCGCCGTCCGTCAGGATCCACAGGCGGCCGTCCGGATCGAAGCCAAGACCGTCTGGGCTGTTGAACATGTTCTGCGCAGTGACGTTGTCCGATCCGCCCTTCGGCGCGCCGGGATGGACTTGCGGGTTGCCGGCGACCACGAACAGGTCCCAGTCAAATTCCATCGCGGCATGGTCGTCGGCGCTTTCGCGCCAGCGCAGGATCTGTCCGTAGACGTTCTTCTCCCGCGGGTTCGGGCCGCCCACCGGCTGGCCTTCCTCACCACGCTTCACGTTGTTGGTCAGGGTGCAATAGACCTGGCCATCCTTGGGGCTGACCACGATCCACTCCGGCCGGTCCATGCGCGTGGCCTTGAGAAGGCTCGCGGCCAGGCGCGCGTGGATCAGCACCTGGGCCTGGTTGGCGAAACCGGCCGCCGCATTCAGGCCGTTCTTGCCATGGGTCAGTTCCAGCCACTGGCCCTTGCCCTTCGGATGGCCCGGGTTGCCGTCGCCCTCGTCGAAGCGCGCCACGTACAGGGTGCCGTGGTCCAGCAGGCTGCGGTTGGCGGTGGGGTTCTTGTGGTCGATGCGATCACGGCTGATGAACTTGTAGATGAACTCGCCACGCTCGTCGTCGCCCATGTACACCACGGCGCGACCGTCGCGGGTTTCACCGAGGGCGGCGTTCTCGTGCTTGAAGCGGCCCAGGGCGGTGCGCTTGACCGGCACGGACTTCGGATCGAACGGGTCGATCTCCACCACCCAGCCATGGCGGTTGAGTTCGTTGGGGTTCTTCGCCAGGTCGAAGCGCGGGTCGTGCTGGTGCCAGTTGACCTCCTTGCCCGCCACCGAGGCGCCGTAGCGCTTCTGCCCGGCATCGAAGGCCTGCTGCGGATCGCTGCTGCCGAAGCAGTCGGTGAAGTTCTCTTCGCAGGTCAGGTAGGTGCCCCATGGGGTCTTGCCGTTGGCGCAGTTCTGGAAGGTGCCGAGGACCTTGCTCGCGCTGTTGTCGGCGGCGGTGCGCAACCAGGCGTCACCGGTGGCCGGGCCGCCGAAGCGCATCGGCGTGTTGCCGTGGATGCGGCGGTTGTATTTCGAGCCCTGGACGAACTGCCACTGGCCGTCCTTGCGGCGTACCTCAATCACCGACACGCCTTCGGCCGCTTGGGCCTTGTGTACGTCTTCGGCATTGGCCGGCGCGCCGCCATGGTCGAACAGATAGCGGTAGTTGGTGTATTCGTTGTTGATCGCCATCAGCGCCCGGTTTTCATCGCCGGGGAAGGGGAACAGGCTCATGCCGTCGTTGTTGTCGCCGAACTGCAGTTCCTGGGCCTTGGCCGTGCCCTTGCCGGACGGGTCGAAGGCCGGGCCGCCGGCGTGCAGCGGCTGGCCCCAGCTGATCAGCACCGAGGCCTTGTAGCCCGGTGGCAGGCTGATGCCGTCGGCAGTGGACGAGGGAATGCCGGTGAAGCCGAGCAGGCTGCCGCTGGCGGCACTGACGCTGTCGGCCAGGACGCTGCGACTCAGCAGGTTGCCACCGAGAAACAGCGCAGCACCACACAAGGCGCCGGCACCGATGAAGCGGCGACGGCTGAGGCCGACCATCTGTTCAAGATCGGTCGGCTGGTTTTCTTCTAATAGGTTCATGACAGGCTTCCGGCGGTTTTGCCCGTCACCTTAATTCAGCGCCTATGACAGTTTTGTGGCGAAAATCAGACGGGCGTTCCGAGAAGCACGTAGGTTGGCAGGAAGCGGACCTGTACCACATTTCCGACACCCAGACCGTGGGTGCGCAGCCATTCCGGTTCGGCGAAGGCGCAGAGGATCTGCCCGCTGCGCAGGGTCAGGCGCAGCTCGCTGGCGCCCTGGGGATCGTCCTGCAATTCCTGGATCTGCGCTTCCAGGCTGTTGGTGCCTGGCGGAACCGGGCTATCGACGGTCGCCAGCTCCAGCCAGCCGGCCTTGATCAGCGCGACCACCGCCGTGCCGAGTTCCAACTCCAGGCGGTGGGTGCTGTCGTGGGTGATCTGCGCTTCGATGCGCAGGCCGCCGGCCAGGGTCAGTTCGATGGTGTCGTTGCGTCCCTGTGGATGGATCGCGCTGACCCGCCCGTGTAGCTGGTTGCGCGCGCTGGTGCGCAGCATCAGGCGGCCGAGCAGGTCGAGGTCGCTGCTGTCCTCGGCTTCTTCGAGGATCTGCGCCTGGAGGATCTGCAGGCGCTGGTAGAGGCGCAGCACGCGCCGCCCCTCATCCGACAGACGGGCACCGCCACCGCCGCGGCCACCGGTGCTGCGTTCCACCAGCGGGCGGGCGGCCAGGTTGTTGAGTTCGTCGATGGCGTCCCAGGCGGCCTTGTAGCTCATGCCGGCGGCTTTCGCGGCACGGGTGATGGAGCCTTGCTCATCAATATGCTGCAACAGGGCGATGCGCTGCGGACGACGGACGATGTGCTGGGTCAGGGGTGCGGGCAAGGGCATGGGTCGGTACGAAAGCTGACGATGATCGGCAGGAAAGTGCCCGCCCCTCCGCGCCAAGTCAAGCATTGCCGGGACGTGGGGTGCGCGCCAGGCAGTACACGTCGACCCGGGCGGCGCCACCGTCGCGCAGCAACCGGGCCAGGGCCTGGGCGGTTGCACCGGTGGTCAGCACGTCGTCCACCAGCGCTACATGGCGGCCCTCGACCGCGGCAGGATCGGTCAGGGCGAAGGCATCCTTGAGGTTGCGCCGGCGGGCGCGGGCGTCCAGTTCCTGCTGCGCCGGAGTGTCCCGCAGGCGGCTGAGCACATGGCCCGCGCAGGGGATCGCCAGTTGCGCGGCGAGCCAGTCAGCCAGCATTGCCGCCTGGTTGTAGCCGCGCTGGCGCAGGCGCTGCGTGGCCATGGGCACCGGCAGCAGCAGGGCCGGGCGCGGCAGGCCTTCGGCGAAGCGGTGCGCCAGCCGGTTGCCGAGCATCTGCGCCAGCAGCCGGCCCTGGGGCCATTGGCGCTGGTGCTTGAAACGGGTGATCAGGGCATCGACGGGAAAGCCGTAGTGCCAGGGCGCCTCGACCTGGCGAAACGCCGGCCGCCGCCGCGCGCACTGGCCACACAGCAAGCCGTGCATCGGCAAGGGCAGGGCGCACAGGCGGCAGTGTTCGTCGAGCCAGGGCAGTTCGCTTTCGCAGGGGACGCAAATGGGGTGAGGTTGTCCGGCGGGTTCATCGCACAACAGACAGTATTGGTTATTATTTGAGCAGATGTAGACCTGCTTATCTTTGCGTGGTTGACAGTCCATGAGCCTTCCTTAACTATGCGGGCTATCCGTGATGCGCTGCGGGCAATCCGATCCCGGCGCCAGAACAAGCCTAAACAAGGAAACGCCCATGAGCGCCAGCACAACTGCAACGCTTCGTCACGACTGGTCCCTCGCCGAAGTCAAAGCCCTGTTCCAGCAGCCGTTCAACGACCTGTTGTTCCAGGCGCAGATCGTGCACCGCGCGCATTTCGATCCCAACCGCGTCCAGGTCTCGACCCTGCTGTCGATCAAGACCGGCGCCTGCCCGGAAGACTGCAAGTACTGCCCGCAGTCCGGCCACTACAACACCGGCCTGGACAAGCAGAAACTGATGGAAGTGCAGAAGGTGCTGGAGGAAGCGGCCCGGGCCAAGGCCATCGGTTCCACCCGTTTCTGCATGGGCGCGGCGTGGAAGCACCCGTCGGCCAAGGACATGCCCTACGTGCTGGAGATGGTCAAAGGGGTCAAGGCCATGGGCCTGGAAACCTGCATGACCCTCGGCCGTCTCGACCAGGACCAGACCCAGGCCCTGGCCGACGCGGGCCTGGACTACTACAACCACAACCTCGACACCTCGCCGGAGTTCTACGGCAGCATCATCACCACCCGTACCTACAGCGAGCGCCTGCAGACCCTGGCCTACGTGCGTGACGCGGGGATGAAGATCTGTTCCGGCGGCATCCTCGGCATGGGCGAGTCGCTGGACGACCGCGCCGGCCTGCTGATCCAGCTGGCCAACCTGCCGGAGCACCCGGAATCGGTCCCGATCAACATGCTGGTGAAGGTGGCCGGCACGCCGCTGGAAAACGCCGAGGACGTCGATCCGTTCGACTTCATCCGCATGCTCGCCGTGGCGCGGATCCTCATGCCGCAGTCCCACGTGCGCCTGTCCGCCGGCCGCGAGCAGATGAACGAGCAGATGCAGGCGCTGGCCTTCATGGCCGGGGCCAACTCGATCTTCTACGGCGAGAAGCTGCTGACCACCGCCAACCCGCAGGCCGACAAGGACATGCAGCTGTTCGCCCGCCTCGGCATCAAGCCCGAGGCCCGCGAGGAGCACGCCGACGAAGTGCACCAGGCGGCCATCGAGCAGGCCCTGGTCGAGCAGAAGAGCAGCGAGCTGTTCTACGACGCCGCGTCCGCCTGAGGTTTCCATGAGCTTCGATCTTCGCGCGCGCCTCGACGAGAGGCGCGCCGCTGACCTGTATCGCCAGCGTCCGCTGCTGCAGAGCCCGCAAGGCCCCGAGGTGGTGGTGGACGGGCAGGCGCTGCTGGCGTTCTGCAGCAACGACTACCTGGGCCTGGCCAACCATCCCGAGGTGATCGCCGCCTGGCGTGCCGGCGCCGAGCGCTGGGGCGTGGGCGGTGGTGCGTCGCACCTGGTGGTGGGCCACAGCACGCCGCATCACCAGTTGGAAGAAGCCCTGGCCGAATTCACCGGCCGCCCGCGGGCGCTGCTGTTTACCACCGGCTACATGGCCAACCTCGGCGCCGTCACCGCGCTGGTGGGGCAGGGCGACACGGTGCTGCAGGACCGCCTCAACCACGCATCCCTACTGGACGCCGGCCTGCTCAGCGGCGCGCGCTTCAACCGCTACCTGCACAACGACGCCGACAGCCTCGGCAAGCGCCTGGACAAGGCCGAGGGCAATACCCTGGTGGTCACCGACGGGGTGTTCAGCATGGACGGCGATATCGCCGACCTGCCGCAACTGGTGCAGCGGGCCAAGGCCAGGGACGCCTGGGTGATGGTGGACGATGCCCATGGCTTCGGCACCCTTGGTCGCCACGGCGGCGGCGTGGCCGAGCATTTCGGCCTGGGCCTGGAGGACGTGCCGGTGCTGGTCGGCACCCTGGGCAAGGCCTTCGGCACCGCAGGCGCCTTCGTCGCCGGCAGCGAAGAGCTGATCGAAAGCCTGGTGCAGTTCGCCCGCCCCTACATCTACACCACCAGCCAGCCACCGGCGCTGGCCTGCGCCACCCTGAAAAGCCTGCAACTGCTGCGCGACGAGCATTGGCGCCGCGAGCACCTGGCGGCGTTGATCGCCCAGTTCCGCACCGGCGCCGAGGCCATCGGCCTGGAGCTGATGGACAGCTTCACGCCGATCCAGCCGATCGTGATCGGCGATGCCGGGCGTGCGATGCAACTGTCGCGGATGCTGCGCGAGCGCGGGCTGTTGGTGACCGCGATCCGCCCGCCCACCGTGCCCGCCGGCAGCGCCCGCCTGCGCGTGACCCTGACCGCCGCCCACAGCGCCGCGCAGGTCCAGCTATTGTTGAATGCATTGGCCGAGTGCTATCCGCTGTTGGAGCCCGTCGATGCGTAACCATCTGATTCTTCTGCCAGGCTGGGGCCTGGGCTGCGCGGCACTGGAACCGCTGGCAGCAAGTCTGCGGGCACAGGATGCCGGACTGAAAGTCGAACTGGCGGCCCTGCCGAACCTGGTCAGCGATGATCCGCAGGCCTGGCTCGACGAGCTGGACCGCCGCCTGCCGCGGGATACCTGGCTTGGCGGCTGGTCGCTGGGCGGCATGCTCGCCGCCGAACTGGCGGCGCGGCGTGGGGATCACTGCTGTGGCCTGCTGACCTTCGGCAGCAACCTGAGCTTCGTCGCCCGTGCCGACTGGCCGGACGGCATGCCCGCCGACACCTTCGAAACCTTCGTGGACGGTTGCCGCAGCCATACCGCGGTGACCCTCAAGCGCTTCAAGTCGCTGTGCAGCGAAGGCGCGCAGGAGCCGCGCAGCGTGATCCGGCAACTGGGCGTCGGTGTGCCGGACACCGATCCGGTGCTGCTGGTGAAGGGCCTGGAAGTGCTGGGCCGCCTGGATACCCGCGCCGCGCTGCAAGCCTATGGCGGCCCGCAACTGCACCTGTTCGCCGGCGCCGACGAACTGGTCCCGGCCCAGGCCGCCCGGGCCCTGAGCGAATGGCTGCCGGATGTCGAGGTGGGCCTGGTCGAAGGTGCGTCCCACGCCTTCATCCTCGAATACCCGCAAGAGCTGGCTGCCAGTATCAAGACCTTCCTGCATGAGAGTGGTGATGACTGATCTATCCCAACCGAGCCTGCCCGGCGCCTTGCCCGACAAGCGCCAGGTGGCCGCGTCGTTCTCCCGGGCCGCAGCCAGCTACGACAGCGTCGCCGAACTGCAGCGGGCGGTGGGCAGCCATCTGCTGGCGCAGTTGCCGCAGGACCTGCAGCCGCGCTGCTGGGTCGACCTGGGCAGCGGCACCGGGCATTTCAGTCGGGCGTTGCAGGCGTGCTACGGGCAAGGCCTGGGTGTGGCGGTGGATATCGCCGAAGGCATGCTGCGCCATGCCCGCGAAGCCGGTGGCGCGAGCTGTCACGTGGCCGGCGATGCCGAGCGCCTGCCGCTGCGTGAGGCGTGCGCCGACCTGGTTTTCTCCAGTCTTGCGGTGCAGTGGTGCGCGGATTTCCGCGCGGTGCTGGCCGAGGCGAGGCGCGTGCTGCAGCCTGGTGGCGTATTGGCCTTTTCCAGCCTGTGCGTCGGCACCCTGCATGAACTGCGGGCGAGCTGGGAGGCGGTGGATGGCCTGGTGCATGTGAACCGCTTCCGGCGCTTCGAGGATTACCAGCGCCTGTGCGGCGAGAGCGGCCTGGATGTGCTGGGCCTGGAGGCACGACCCCATGTGTTGCACTACCCTGATGTGCGCAATCTGACCCATGAACTGAAAGCCCTGGGCGCGCACAACCTCAATCCCGGCCGACCCGCCGGGCTCACCGGACGGGCGCGGATGCAGGGACTGCTGCAGGCTTACGAGCAATTTCGCCAGCCGCAGGGCCTGCCGGCCACCTACCAGGTGGTCTACGGGGTGCTGCGCAAGCCGCTGACAGAAGGGGAGTGACATGACCGCGGCCTATTTCATCGCCGGAACCGATACCGACGTGGGCAAGACCACCATTGCCGCCGGCCTGCTGCATGCGGCGCAACAGGCTGGCCTGAGTACCCTGGGCGCCAAGCCGGTGGCCTCGGGTTGCGAGGTCACGCCCAAGGGCCTGCGCAATGCCGATGCGCTGGCGCTGATGGCGCAGAGTTCGCTGAAGCTGCCGTATGAACGCATCAATCCTTTTGCCTTCGAGCCGGCCATCGCTCCGCACCTGGCGGCGCGGGAGGCGG
>JAIRVG010000107.1 GCA_031253995.1 Paucimonas sp.
GCTTCTCCATGTGAGAGTAGGTCATCGTCAAGATTAAATTCCGAAACCCCTATCTGCGTATGCAGGTAGGGGTTTTGTCTTTTCCGGGCCGAAAAGATCGAAAGAAAATCGCGGGGCCAAGCCCCGCGAACAGGCTTACACGAATGCCTGGGGTGCAACGCCCCGTGGCAGGCGGCAGCGATCAGGACGGGCCGCCAGGCGTACGCGCCAGTTGGCCTTGAAGCAGAACGGAGCGGCCTTCACCTGGCTCGCCTGGCGCTGCTTGCGCAGTTCTGCCAGCGACGGCGCCTTCTTTACCGGCGCGCTTTCGACCTTGGCCAGCGAACGTTGGCAAGACTTGCAATCCACTTCGGCCTCTACTGCGGAAGTGCTCAGGTTGTTGCCGACGCGACCACAGGCGACGCTGTCGCCGTTCGATGAGTAATGCATTACCAAAACTGTAAATCTCCACTGGTGAACAAAAAGCCGCGTATTTTCTCACAGCTCGGCGACCAGGTGCCGCGTCCCGTCGGTCAGTACTTATCTTGTAGCAATTGCCATCGGTCCAGACGCCCAGATAGAATTGATAGCAATTCTTAATTACATCCAGCCAACCAAGGCCGGTGTCCAGGTCCCTATGTCGTCGACCGATCGCGCACCTCATCTGCATATCGAATCCCTCTACTGTGAACACCATGGCTGGCTGCACGGTTGGCTCAACCGCAAGCTGGGCAACGCCAGCGATGCCGCAGACCTGGCCCACGACACCTTCATCCGCCTGTTGAGCAAGCCGAGCCGCAGCTTTGGCAGCGAGCCCCGTGCATTGCTGACCCATATCGCCAAAGGCCTGGTGGTCGACCGCTGGCGGCGCCAGGATGTCGAGCGGGCCTATCTGGAAAGCATCGCCCATCTGCCGGAACCGGAAGTCCCTTCGCCGGAAACCCGCTGGCTGATCCTCGAAGCCCTGTACCGTATCGACGCCATGCTTCGCGAAATGCCGGCCCGGGTACGCCAGACCTTCCTGCTCTCGCAGATCGATGGCCTGACCTACGCGCAGATCGCCGAGCAACTGGAGGTCTCGCTGATCACCGTCAAGCGCGACATGCGCGAGGCCTTCCTGGCCTGCCTGAGCGTAGCCTGATGAGTGCTCAGATCGATCCGCTGATCCTCGGTGAGGCCGCCGACTGGCTCGTACAACTGCAGTCCGGTGCCGTCACCGAAGCCGATCATCGTGCCATCCAGCTCTGGCGCAACCGCAGCCCGCAGCATGCGCAAGCCTGGCAGCGTGCCGAGGCCCTGCTGGGCGACCTGCGCGCGGTCCCCGGCAACCTGGCCAGCGATACCTTCCAGCGGCTCGACCGCAGCAAGCGCCTCGGCCGTCGTCAGGCGCTGAATCGTCTTGGCCTGTTCCTGCTGGCCGGGCCGGCGGTGTGGATGGCGTATCGCGAGCTGCCCTGGCAGCAGTGGAGCGCCGACCAGCGCACCGCCATTGGCGAGCAGAAAAACCTGACCCTGCCCGATGGCACCCGACTGCTGATCAACACCGGCAGCGCCCTGAACATCGTGTTCAATGCCCAGGAGCGGCGGATAAGACTGCTCGAAGGCGAAGTACTGATCACCACCGCCAAGGACCCCGCACGCTCGTTCATCGTCGAAACCCGCCACGGCACCGCCCGTGCCCTGGGTACCCGTTTCAGCGTCCGGGTCGGCGAGCAGCGCAGCCAGGTGGCGGTAACCGAAGGTGCGGTGGAAATGCTGCCGCTTCATGGCAGCCACGGCCTGATTCTCAAGGCAGGGGAGCAGAGCGCGTTCGGCAACGACCTCACCGCAGCGGTACAACCACTGGACAGCGCGGCCCTGACCTGGGAGCACGGCATGATGGTCGCGCGCAACATGCGCCTGGCCGACCTGCTTTCCGAGCTAGGTCGCTACCGCCCTGGCGTGTTGCGTTGCCACGACGCGATCGCCGGCCTGACGGTGTCCGGCGCGTTTCCCTTGAACGACACCGACGCCAGCTTGCGCCTTCTGCAGGACACCCTGCCGATCCGCATCAGCAGCCTGACCCGCTACTGGGTCGCCATCGAACCGCGCTGATTCGAAAAAAACGCGATTCCCCTGATACCTTTTTCCATCTCCTTCGGTGAGGAAGTGAATCCTCACTTTTCTTCACGCCGACAGGAGCCACGAATGACGTCCAGGCCGTTGCAGTCCGTTTCCCGAATCAGCCCTCCACGCCTTGCCATGCAGGCGCTGAGCCTGGCCGTCGCCCTGGTAGTGTCGCTGCCGATGCACGCTGCCCTGGCCGCCGAGACGGTGCAGAACAGCGCCGCTCGCAGCTACGACATCGCCCCCGGCCCACTGGGAGACGTGCTCGCCCAGTTCGCGGCGCTGTCCGGTGTGCCGCTGTCGTTCGATGCCAGGCTGCTCAATGATCGCCGCAGCCCGGGACTGCGCGGCAGCTACACGGCGCAAAGTGGTTTCGCCGTGCTGCTCCAGGGCAGTGGCTACACCCTGCAGAGCGCGGGTGACAACGGCTATACCCTGGCGCCGGCGGCCAGTGGCGATGCCCTGGAACTGGGCGCCACCAACATCGATGCCAGCGCCATCGGCGCGGCCGGCGAGACCTATGGCGGTGGCCAGGTGGCCCGCACCGCGCGCCTGGGCGTGCTGGGCAACCGCTCGATCAACGATGTGCCCTTCAGCGTCGTCAGCTACACCTCCAAGGCCATCGCTGACCAACAAGCCCGGACCGTCGGCGATGTACTGCTGAACGATGCCGCAGTGCGCCAGTCGGCGGGCTTCGGTAACTTCTCCCAGGTCTTCACCATTCGCGGTCTGCCACTGCAAAGCGACGACCTCGCCTTCAACGGCCTGTACGGAATACTGCCGCGGCAGATCGTCAATACCGAGGCAGTGGAGCGGGTCGAGTTGTTCAAGGGCCCCAACGCCTTCCTCAATGGTGTCGCGCCACAGGGCAGCGGTATCGGCGGCAGCGTCAACCTGGTGCCCAAGCGTGCCGAAGACACCCCGACCCGCAGTGTCACCCTCGATTACACCAGCGACACCCAGGTCGGCGGTCACCTCGACCTCGGCCAGCGCTTCGGCGAGGACAACCGTTTCGGCGCGCGCATCAACCTGGCGCAGCGCGGCGGCGACACTGCCATCGACGATGAGCACAAGCGCACTTCGCTGATTGCCGTGGGCCTCGACTACCGTGGCGAGCGCCTGCGCCTGTCCACCGATTTCGGCTACCAGAAACAGCGCATCGACAACGGTCGCGCGGTGGTCTACCCCACCGGCACCAAGGTCCCCGATGCGCCTTCGGCCAAGCACAACTATGCCCAGGACTGGAGCTGGTCGGAGCTGGAAGATACCTACGGCATGCTCAACGGCGAGTACGACCTCAACGATCACTGGACCGCCTACGCCGGTGTCGGTGCCAAGCACACCCGCGAGAACGGTGAATATTCCTCGGTGTATGCAGGCAACGACGGAAGCGGCAGGACGGGCTTTCTCTATCCGCCCCATGACGAAGACAACAAGAGCGCGGTCGCTGGCCTGAATGGCCGTTTCAATACCGGTGAAATCACCCACCAGGTCAACGTCGGCCTGTCCGGCATGTGGGGCGAGCAACGTTCGGCATTCGAGGCGATCCTGGTCGCCAACCGTCCGGTGGGCAACCTCTACAACCCTGTTCAGGTGCCACGTCCGACCAATACCTATTTCGGCAGCGATATTCATGACCCGCGCATCGTCGGGAAAAATCGCATCAAGAGCGTCGCGGCTTCCGACACCCTTGGCTTCATCGACGACCGCGTGCTGTTGACCCTTGGCGTGCGTCGCCAGACCATCGAAGTGGATGCCTGGAACACCACCAGCGGCGCCCGCAATGCCAACTACGAGGAGTCCATCACGACGCCGGTCTACGGCCTGGTGATCAAGCCTTGGGAGCATGTGTCGTTCTACGCCAACCGAATCGAAGGCCTCGCCCAGGGTCCGACCGCGCCGTCCAGCGCGAGCAACCGCGACGAAGTCTTCCCACCCAAGCGCAGCAAGCAGACCGAAGCCGGCGTGAAGCTGGACTGGGATAGCTACGGCGCGACCTTCGGCGCATACCGCATCGAGCAACCGAACAACTCCACCAACAACAACGTGTTCAGTGTCGATGGCGAGCAGATCAACAAGGGGGTCGAGCTGAACCTGTTCGGCGAGCCGGTGGAGGGCCTGCGGGTGCTGGCCGGTGCCACCTGGATGGATACCGAGCAGAAGAAAACCTCGGGCGGTGCCACCGATGGCAACCGCGCGGCCGGCGTGCCGCGCTTCCAGTTCAACCTGGGCGCGGACTGGGATGTACCGGGGATCGAAGGTGCTGCCCTCAGCGGCCGGTTGCTGCGTACTGGCGGTGAGTACGTGAATGCCACCAATACCCTGAGCATCCCCGCTTGGACTCGCGTCGACCTCGGCGCCCGTTACGGCTTCAAGGCCGACGACAAGTACATCACCCTGCGCGCCAATGTCGAGAACGTGGCGAACAAGGCGTACTGGGCCTCGGCGTCGACGGCGAACAACTACCTGACCCAGGGCGAGCCGCGCACGCTCAAGGTATCGGCGACCGTCGATTTCTGATCCCACAGCCCCTCGTGGGCGGGTTCACCGGAACGCCGCGATTGCGATAGTGAATTCACCATCGCAATCGCGGGCCCCGGTGAATCACCTGGTTTGCTGCCTCAGAACCCCGCACTCACCGAAGCCACCAACGAAGCCGGCTCCCCCGCGTAGTTCCCCGAGCTGGCGATGGTCTCGATGTAATCCCGGTCGGTCACATTGCGCGCATTCAGCGACACCCGCAGCCGCTCGTTGATGTCATAGAACACACTCATGTCCAGTCGCGCATAGCCACCGGCGCTGTAGCTGTTGGCCAGGTCGCCATAGCGCTTGCCGGCGAAGTACACCCCGGCACCCGCCCCCAGTCCACGCAGCGGCCCGTCCTGCAGTTGATAGGTCGACCACAGCGAACCACTCACCACCGGCACGCCTTCCAGGCGGTTGCCTTCCTCCAGCCGGGTGTCCTTCACCAGCTTGGCATCCAGTACGGCGATATTGCCGATCAGGTTCCAGCCCTCGTGCAACTCGCCGCTGACATCCAGCTCCACCCCGCGTACCCGCTGTTCACCGGTCTGGATCGAATAGCTGCTGTCCAGCGGGTCGGTGGTGGACAGGTTTTCCCGACGGATCTCGAATGCCGAAAGGGTCGCGGCCAGGCGCTCCGGGATCAGCTCGTACTTGGCACCGACCTCGTACTGTTCGCCGGTCTCCGGGTCGAGCACGCTGCGATCACGGGTCAGGCGGTTCTGCGGCGCGAACGACGTGCTGAAGCTGGCATACAGCGCCAGGCGATCGGTCGGCTGATAGACGATGCCGGCCCGCGGCGACGTGTCGGAGGGGTTGATGTGAATGTCCTGGTAACTGCCCGTGGCGGTGTAGTTGCGGTTGCGCTGGGTGACCTGGTCCCAGCGCACCCCCAGGAGCAGTTTCCACTGTTCCGTCAGATCGATCTGATCCTGGAGGTAGACTCCGTAGCTTTCCTGGTGGAAACGTGAGTCCTCGCCGAAGCTGAACGGCCCCGGTTGCGCGCCGTATACCGGGTTCCAGATGTCGATGGAAGCAACGCTGGCACGGAGCATGGTCACCGTGCGGCGTCCTTTCACCGTCTCGACACCACCGAGCAACTGATGGTGCAACCCGCCCGTGGCGAAGCGGGCGACGGCTTCGAACTGGGCGCTCAGGGAGTAGGCGCTTTCGTCGAAGTCGGTGGCCCGCCGTACCAGGGTGCGACCGTCAGCCTGCAGGGTGCGCTGCGAGATGTTCAGCATGGACTTGTTGGAATGGTCCCAGCGGGTGATCTGGCGCAGGGTCAGCCAATCGTTCAGGTCATGCTCCAGGCGAAACCAGGCGGCGCTCTTGTCGCTGTCGCTGTGGGACCAGGGCTCTTCGAGAAACACCTTGTGCCGCGAGTCGACCCGGTCGCCGATCACCTGCAGCCCACGGTCGTAGGGGGCATCGGTCTCGGTGTATTCCAGGCCCATGTCGAGGCGGGTGGTGTCGTCCGGCGCCCACGACAGCGACGGGGCGAAGTGGCGTCGGTGGCTGTCGCGGAAGTGGTCGCGGAAACTGCCCTCGGTCTGGTAGGCCATGGCCAGGCTGCCCGCCAGACCCTGCTCGGCCGCCAACGGACCGCTGAGCCAGGCCTGGCCGCGCTGGTAGTCGAACGAGCCGCCCTGCAGCTTCACCTGGGCTTCCGGCACCAGGGTCGGCCGGCGGGTGACGATGTTGATCAGGCCGCCCGGATTGCCCCGGCCATACAGCACCGAGGCCGGGCCCTTGAGCACTTCCACCCGTTCCACATTGACCAGGTCGGTGAGGATTTCCGGCCGCACCGCCAGCGAGTTGGTGAGAATGCCGTCGATGGCATAGGTGGTGCCCTGGAAGCCGCGCACGATAAAGCTCTCGACGCTGCCGCCATGGGTGTTGCCACGCTGGATGCTGCTGACGTTGCTCAGGGCGTCGGCCATGCTGTTGGCCTGCTGGTCCTCCAGCACCTGGCGCGGCACTACCTGAATCGACTGTGGGATATCGCGCAGGGCCGCGTCGGTCTTGGTCCCGACACTGCTCTGCGAGGCCCGGTAGCCCTGCAGCGCGCCGATGGCCGAGTGACGCGCGCCATGCAGGCCACTGATGGTGGTGGCGTCGAGGTGCAGTGCCGAGGACGTCGGACGCGGGCGCAGGATGTAGGTATTGCCGGTCTGCGGCAGGGCCTCCAGGTCGGTACCGCGCAGCAGTTGTTCGAAGCCCTGGCGGGTGCTCCAGTCGCCTTGCAGGCCGGGACTGCGCAACTCGCCCAGCATGGCCGGGTCGATGGGCAGGTTCACCCCCGCCCGGGCGGCGAAGGTGGCCAGGGTCTCGCTCAGCAGCCCGGCGGGAATGGCGTAGCGTTGCGTCTCTTCGGCCACGGCCAGCGGCGCGGCGAGCAGGCTGCCGCCGGTCAGCAGCGGGGCGGCGATGGCCCGGGCGAGGAGGGCGACGCGCAATCGTGACGGGGTGGGGACTGGCATGGGCATGTGGGTTTCCTGAACGCGGGAATGGACGGTTTCAGGGAGAGGACACGCAACTCCGGAAAAACCCGACACGATTTTTTCAGGCTGCGTCGAGGGACACCCAATAGCGCGACAGGTAGCGCACGCGCAGCGGGAAGGCCAGGGTCAGCGCCGCCAGCGCGGCATCGGTATCGGCCAGTTGGTAGGCCCCGGAAACCCGCAGGTCGGCCACCTCCGGGGCACAGCGAATCCAGCCGCGACGGTAACGCCCCAGTTCATCGAGGAAGTCCGCCAGGCGCGTGCGTTCGACCCGCAGCACGCCGTCGATCCAGTCGATGCGGCTGACGCCCTGGGGCAGCTTGCTCACCTGGTGCACGCTCAGCGTCGCCTGCTCACCGGCGGCGATGCGCAGGCCGCCTTGCGCCGCGTCGCGCGGGGTGGCCAGGACTGCTCCTTCGAGCACCCGCAACAGATCGTGGTCGCGCTCTTGGCGCACCGCAAAGCGTGTACCCAGCGGCTGGAACACGCCACGGGCGGTCTGCAGGAGAAACGGCCGGGGATCCGCCGCCGTCCGCACGAACACCTCGCCGCGGCGCAGCACCAGGGTCCGCGCGTCGGCGTTGTAGCGGATATCCACGGCAGTGTCGGTGTCCAGGTGCAGCTCGCTGCCGTCGGCCAGGGTGATGCGGCGCTGTTCGCCGACCGCGGTGCTGGCATCCGCCATCAGGGTGTCCAGGGTGCCAGTACGCGACAGGGTCACCCCTAGCGAGCCCAACACCACCAGCGAGGTCAGCGCCTTGAGCGCGCCGCGGCGGTTCACGGCGCCCGGGCGTTGCAGGGTCGCGCGTCCGAGGGCCGGAGGGATCGACTGCACCTGGGCACTGAACCGCGCGGCCAGTTGCCAGGCCCGTTCATGCTCGGCATCGGCAGCGCGCCAGTCGGCACAGGCCTGACGCTCCTGCTCGCTGGCATCGGCTGCCTGCAGGCGCAGGAACCTGCGCGCCGCCTCACGGGCGACTTCGCGGGCGATCGCACTCATGGCCAATCCTCCGCGGCCAGCACGATGCATTCCTCGTAGGCCTGCGCCAGCCAGCGCTGCACCGAGCGCACGCTGACGGCCATGATGCCGGCGATCTCCTCCTGGGTATGGCCTTCGATCTGCGCCAGCAGGAATGCCCGCCGCGCCTTTGCCGACAACCGCGCCAGTACCTGCTCCACCGCATTCAGCGCTTCGAGGATCGCCGCCTGGTGCTCGGCACTGAACGCCTCGTCTTCCGGCAGGGCCGCCAGCGCTTCCAGATACGCCTGCTCCAGCGAACGGCGGCGGTAGAGGTTGGCCAGCAGGCGCCGGGCGATGGTCGCCAGGTATGCCCGCGGCTCGCGCACGTCGGTATCAGGTCGGGGCGAGGCCAGCAGGCGGACGAAGGTGTCCTGGCTCAGGTCGGCCGCATCGCAACGGTTCTGCACGCGGCGCTGCAGCCAGCCGAGCAGCCAGGCGTGATGGCTGCGATAGAGCTGTTGCACAGGCGCGTGGTCCGTTGGTGGGGGCATGGGATTGGGGAAGGAATCGCTATTTGAGAATGGGTTGCATTCTATGGTCGCCTCGGGAACGGAGGCAATCGCTGATTGCGCTCGGTACCGCAATTACAGGCCTTTGCCCGTTGCCGGGGAGGCGTTGCCCAAGCAAATCCTCTTTTCGCGCTCGCATTGCGGAATTGTCCTACGACCGGCCCAAGGGCATACCGCTTACTCTCTTCGCCCCGGATGACGGTGCCGTCACCGCGTCATTTTTCGCTTGCCGCCAGGACGCTCCATGAATATCAGAACAGCCTCCCCCAGCCAGCGTGTTCGCCTCAAGCGAGGCGTGCTGGAGGTCTTCGTCGATGAGGCCGAACAGGCCCCGGAAGCCCTCTTCGGGGTTGCCGAGCGATGCAATCCCAAGCGGGCGTTCCTCTTCGTTTCCCGGGTGCTGGGCCGGCATGTTCCGGTTCGGCCGTCGGTCATGGCGGCCAGCTTCGACAGGCTGGCCGGCTTGATTCCACCCGACCTGCCCGGTCCTGTGCTCATCTTCGGCATGGCGGAAACGGCGGTCGGTCTTGGTGCGGGTGTCCATCGCGTCTACAGCGCGGGCCGCCAGGACTGCATCTATCTGGTCAGTACCCGCCATCCGCTGGGCAGCGAGCTCTTCACCCGTTTCGACGAAGAACACAGCCACGCCAGCACCCATCTGGTCCACCTGCCCCAGGACCCCGAGCTTCGCGAGGCCATGTTGTCCGCCCGGTCGCTGGTGCTGGTGGACGACGAAATCTCCACCGGCAGGACCTTCATCAACCTGCACCGCGCCTTGGTGGACGCTGGTCTTTCGCGTATCGAACGGGTGGTCCCGTGCGTGCTGACGGACTGGTCCGGCGGTGCCCTGGACGATGCCATCGGCGCCAGTCCCCTGTCGCTGCTGAAGGGAGCCTACCGTTTCCATGACGATCCATCGGCAGCCTTGCCGGACATGCCCCAGGTCGGCGCGGTGTCCGCCGGCCAGTGGAGCGTCGATCCCGCCAACGACTGGGGACGCCTGGGTGTTCGCCAGGTCGCGGACAGCCTGGCCCCGGACCTGCGGGTGAGCCCGGGAGAGCGCATCATCGTGCTCGGTACCGGTGAGTTCGTCTGGCGTCCCTTCCTGCTCGCCGAACGCCTGGAGCGGGCGGGCGCCGATGTGCACTTCGGTGCCACGACGCGTTCGCCGATCGCCCTGGGCCATGCCATCGGGCATGCCCTGTCCTTTGCCGACAACCATGGCCAGGGCATCGCCAACTTCCTCTACAACGTGCAACCCGGCCAGTTCGACCGGGTCATCCTCTGCAGCGAGACGCCCGCGGCGGCAGTGCCTGCGGAGCTGGTCGAGCAGCTCGGGGCCGAGGTGGTCGTCGATGGTCAATGAACGCCCGCTGGTATTCGTCGACCTAGACGACACCCTGTTCCAGACCGCACGCAAGATGCCCGAGCACAGTCCGCGCATCGCCGTGACCCTGGATGTACAGGGGCAGCCCAATGGCTTCATGACGCCGGTCCAGCAGCGCCTGATCGACTGGCTGCTGGCATCGACCGACGTGGTGCCGGTCACCGCCCGCAGCATCGAAGCCTACCAGCGCGTCCGCCTGCCCTTCGGCCAGGGTGCGATCTGCGCCCACGGCGGTGTCATGCTGGATGCCGACGGCAGTCTCGACCGGGACTGGCACGGGCAGATGCGCGAGACCCTCGCGGATTTCCAGACGCGCCTGTCGGCCTTGAGTGAAGACATCCTCGATTTCGCTGAGCGATCCGGCCATCCCTTGCGTAGCTGGGTGGTGGAAGAGCACGGCCTGCGCCACTACGTGGTGACCAAGCACAGCGCAAGCGATGACGCCGTGCTCGCCAAGGTGCTGGCAGAGGTCCGTCGACGGGGCCTGCTGCACGGCATGCACGTTCACGCCAATGGCAACAACCTGGCCTTCCTCCCCCAACGCCTGGGCAAGGCTCGCGCCGTCGAGGCGTGGCTGCGCCGCGACTGTCGGCGACATGGCGAGCGTCCGGTCCTGGGTATCGGCGACAGCCTCTCCGATCTCGGCTTCATGAGTCTTTGCGACCTGTGGGCGACCCCCTCGCGCAGTCAATTGGCGAAGGCCCTGGAGGGCGTGCTCGATGACTGAAACCATCGCCACCCTGGAGACTGTCGGCAGCGCGAGCTATCAGCAGGATGACGTGCACTTTCTCCTGCGCCGGGTACGCATGAGCGTCACCGATGTCGAGGAAAAGGAGCGTCTGATCCAGACGAACCGCAGGCACTATTCCGAAATGCTCGGCCAGGAACATGCACCGGGCGACGTCCACAAGCAGCTCTATGCACTGGCCCTTGCCCGCAATGGCCGGCGCATGGCCGTCGAGGTGCAGGCCCTGGCCCATGCCTTGAATGATGCCTGCAAGGGACCGTCCATCGTCCTGGTCTCCCTCGTTCGTGCCGGCCTGCCGCTCGGGGTGCTGCTGCGCCGTGCCTTGCGGGACATGAAGCGCGAAGTCCATCACTACGGCATCAGCATCGTCCGCGACCGCGGGATCGACCGGGTGGCGCTTGACGCCATCATCCAGGCCCATGGTGCCGGGAACATCGTCTTCGTCGATGGCTGGACCGGCAAGGGTGCGATTTCCACTGAGCTGGAGCGCAGCCTGGCAGGCGACCCGCGCTTCCCCGGAAAGCCACGCCTGGTGGTGCTCGCCGACCCCTGCGGGCGAGCCTGGCTGGCAGCGTCCGCCGAGGACTGGCTGATCCCATCCGGGATCCTCGGCGCCACGGTTTCCGGCCTGGTATCACGATCCATCTGGCCCTCTGAAGGTGGCCTGCACGGTTGCGTCGTGTACGAGCACCTGCAACCCCATGACGTGACCCGCGCGTTCATCGAGCGGATCGACGCCGAACGACGCGGGCTGGAGAGCGTGGTACCGGCAGCCCCCTGGACCCGCTCGCAACGCAACGCGCTTCAGGCTGCGGTGGCGCCCGTGCTGCACCGGTTCGCCGAGCGTCACTCGATCAACGATCCGAACCGGCTCAAGCCCGGTATCGCCGAAGCGACCCGCGCGGTGCTGAGGCGCTTGCCCGACCAGGTCCTGGTGCGCGATCGCAGCGACAGCGACGTGCAGCTGTTGCTGCACCTGACCGAGCGGGCTGGCGTGACGGTGGTGGAAGCGGGCGCTGCGCTGGGCCCCTACCGGGCGCTCACCGTTATCCGGAGCGCCCACCGATGACCACCCCATCACCTTTCGCGCTCGGTGCCACGCTGTACATGCCGGCCACCCGCGATGACATCCTTGAGCTGGTCTGCGGCTCGCGAATCCCCGATCTGCGCTCCCTGGTGGTGTGCCTCGAAGACGCCGTCGCGGCGACCGATGTCGAGAGCGCCCTGGCCAACCTGCATGACCTGCTGGCGCGCCTCGACGCCCGTGGCGGGCGTCCGTCGCAGGCACCGCTGCTGTTCGTTCGCCCGCGTACCGCGCGGATGGCTGCATTGCTAAACGACTGGCCCTTGATGAAGCACGTGGACGGCTTCGTCGTGCCCAAGCTGACCCTCGCGACGCTGCCCGCCTGGACGGCGGCGGCAAGCAATCCTGCGCTGTGCCTGATGCCCACGCTGGAGACTGCGGAGGTCTACGACCCGGGGGCGATGGTCGAACTGGGCCAGGCCCTGAACGCCAGTCTGGCACGACGCATCATCGCCTTGCGCATCGGCGGCAATGACCTGATGGGCTGTCTCGGCCTGCGCCGCATTCCGGCCCGCACCCTTTACGACACGCCGATGGCGTATGTGATCCCGATGCTCGCCGGAGTCATGGGCGCCCAGGGATTCGCCCTCACCGCACCGGTCTTCGAACGCCTGGACACACCCCATCTGCTCAGGGAGGAACTGGCGCTGGACCTGGCCCATGGCCTGGTCGGCAAGACCGCGATCCACCCCAGTCAGATCGGTCCGATCCAGGAGGCCTTGCGCGTTTCCCGTGACGACCTCGACAGCGCCCGGCGCATCGTCAGCCACGCGGCCCCTGCGGTGTTTCTCCATGACGGTGTCATGTGCGAGCCGGCCACCCATGGCAAATGGGCGCTGAACATTCTTGAGCGCGCCCGCTGGCATGGCGTCACCCCTGAAAACGACGGATGCCACCTGCCCTGGCCGCCGGAAAGCCCGGGCGATTCAACAGCGCTGGAAGCCAGGGACGCGAGTCCGCTTCCGGCTTCGATGTGAAAACCGATGATCAAGATGGAGCGTGAACATGGCACTCACCCTGAGCAGTAACCAGAGCCTGTCGCTGGCAAAGACGGCGAGCAGTGGCCTGACCGACCTGGCGATTCAGGCGGTGCACGGATGACCACACTGACACCAGGCGGCAACGCGGCGGTCGCCACCGGAACCCTGAACGTCGCTATCCGCTACAGCCCGATTCCAGGCGTCGACCTGGATGTCTCGGCCTTTGCCCTGGGCATCACCGGCAAGGTACGCGGCGATGGCGACATGTGCTTCTACGGCCAGACCAGCGTACTGGGTGGCGCGCTGCAACTGAGCGGCAACGCGCCGGGGCAGGCGCAGTTCACTCTCGATCTCACCGTGCTTGATCCTGCTATCGAGCGGATCGCCCTGGCGGCGACGCTCCATGAAAGCAAGGACGGTTTCCACCGGCTCGGCACTCTCTCGCTGGCAGTGAGCGGAGGCCCCGATGCGCAGATCGCGACCCAGGGCATGAATGAAACCGCGCTGATTCTCGGTGAGTTCTATCGGCGCCAGGAGGCGTGGAAATTCCGCTGCGTCGGCCAGGGCTTCGTCGGCGGCCTGGAGCCATTGGCCAGGCACTTCGGTGTCGATGTCGCGACACCGGCGGCCACTCCGGCACCTGCCACTGCGCCGGTGGCGAAACCCACGGTCAGCCTGAGCAAGGTCACCCTCGACAAGGCCCGCTCCAGCATCAGCCTGGAGAAATCCACCGCCGGCTTCGGCGAGATCCGTATCAACCTCGACTGGAATCAGGCTGCCGATGCCCGCAGTGGCCGCGGCGGACTGCTGGGCAGCCTGCTGGGCAAGCGCAGTTCTGCCATCGACCTCGACCTGGGCTGCCTGTACGAGCTGCAGGATGGTCGCAAGGGTGTCGTCCAGGCCTTGGGCAATACCTTCGGGCGTCTGGGCGGCGAACCCTACATCGAACTGATGGGCGATGACCGCACCGGCGCGGTGAAGGGGGGCGAATGGCTGCACATCAATGGCCAGCAATGGAGCGAGATCAAGCGTGTCCTGGTCTTCGCCCTCATCTACGACGGCGCCCCTGACTGGAAGGCCACCGATGGAGTGGTAACCCTCCACGTCCCGGGCCAGCCCGATATCGAAGTACGCATGAACGAGGAGGGCGGTCGCCATCGCATGTGCGCGATCGCCTTGCTGGAAAACATCGACGGTGCGGCGAAGGTTTCGCGGCGGGTCGATTTCCATCCGGGTCACCAGGATCTGGACCGGGCCTACGGCTGGGGCATGCGTTGGAAAGCTGGCTCCAAGTAACCGAACTTCAAGGATCTCATGCGTGGAAACGACAATCGGCTTCCCACCGCTGACCATGGCGGTCTTCGTCGGCCTGGCGCTCGCCGCCCTGCTGCTGGACATGGTCACCCACCAGAACGACAAGCCCATCAGCCTGGCCCGGGCATCCCTCTGGTCAGTGTTCTGGGTGGCGATCTCCCTGGCCTTCGCCGGCTTCCTCTACGTCCAGCACGGCGCGCAGGTCGCCAGCCTGTTCATCACCGGCTACGCCCTGGAAAAGGTCCTCTCCGTCGACAACCTGTTCGTCTTCATGGCGATCTTCGCCTGGTTCAAGGTGCCTGACGGCCTGCGTCATCGCATCCTGTACTGGGGCATCATCGGTGCCATCGTGTTCCGCGGCGTGTTCGTCGTGATCGGTACCGGGCTGCTGGCATTCGGCCCCTGGGTGGAAATCGCCTTTGCCCTGATCGTGGCCTGGACGGCGGTCATGATGCTCAGGAGCGGGGGTGACGAAGAGGAAGAAGTGGACTATTCCAGGCACGTTGCCTATCGCTTCGCCAGCAAGCTGTTCCCGGTCTGGCCGAAGCTGCACGGGCATCACTTCTTCGTCAGGCGCGAGATGCTCGAAGTGGAGATTCGCAAGCCCGAGCATCAGGGCATGACCCTGGCGGCCAAGGGCGGTCTGTTCGCCACGCCGCTGTTCCTCTGCCTGGTGGTGGTGGAAGTCTCCGACGTGCTGTTCGCCTTCGATTCGGTCCCGGCCGTGATCGCCGTCAGCCGCGAGCCGCTGATCGTCTACTCGGCCATGCTCTTCGCCATCCTCGGCCTGCGCACCCTGTACTTCGTCCTTGAAGCCCTCAAGCGCTACCTGGTCCACCTGGAAAAGGCCGTGGTCGCCTTGCTCTTCTTCATCGCCGCCAAGCTTGCCCTCAACGCCACCGACCACCTGTTCCAGCACGGCATCGGCATCGACCCCAACACCAGCCTGCTGGTGGTCCTGGTGGTGCTGGGCATCGGCATCCTCGCCAGCGTGATCTTCCCGCAGAAGGAAGAGGCGCCGGCTGAAAACCCCTGATCAGCAGCAATCACAAGGAGTTGTTCTCATGGCACTTACCCTCCAGAAGGGCGGCAACCTGTCCCTGTCGAAAACCGACCCGACCCTGACCAGGATCCTCGTCGGGCTGGGCTGGGACCCGCGGGCTACCCATGGCACCGAGTTCGACCTGGACGCCAGCGCGTTCCTGCTGGGCGCCAGCGGCAAGGTCCGCAGCGAAGCGGACTTCATCTTCTACAACCAGTTGCGCAGCCCGGAAGGGTCCGTCGAGCACACCGGCGACAACCGTACCGGTGCTGGCGCCGGTGACGACGAAGTGATCAAGGTCGACCTCGACAGCATCCCGCCAGGCGTCGACAGGATCGCCTTCACCGTCACCATCCACGATGCCGAGGCCCGTCGCCAGAGCTTCGGCCAGGTCAGCAACTCATACATCCGCATCCTCAACGAAGTGACCGGTGCCGAGGTGGTTCGCTATGACCTGGCCGAGGACGCTTCCACTGAAACCGCGATGATTTTCGCCGAGCTGTATCGCAACAACGGCGAATGGAAATTCCGCGCCGTCGGCCAGGGTTACATCGGCGGCCTTGCTGCCCTGGCCAATGGCTACGGCCTGAACTTCTGAACCCCCAACCTGAACGAGGAAATACACCATGGCGGTAAGCCTGTCCAAAGGCGGCAACGTGTCGCTCACCAAGGAAGTCCCCGGCCTGAGCGAAGTCATCGTGGGCCTGTGCTGGGACCCGCGGGTCACCGACGGCAGCGAGTTCGATCTCGATGCCTCGGTATTCATCACCGGCGAGAACGGCAAGGTCCTGAGCGATGCCGGCTTCATCTTCTACAACAACAAGACGTCCGCCGACGGTGCCGTCGAGCACATGGGCGACAATCGTTCCGGTCAGGGCGATGGCGACGATGAGCAGGTCACCGTCAAGCTGGCCGTGCTGCCGGCTGAGGTGAAGAAGCTGGTGTTCGCCGTCACCATCCACGACGCCGAAGCGCGGGCGCAGTCTTTTGGCCAGGTGAGCAACGCCTGCATCCGTGTGGTGAACAAGGCCGACGGTAAGGAGATCGCCCGCTATGACCTGTCCGAAGATGCCTCTGGCGAAACCGCGATGATCTTCGGCGAACTCTACCGGCATAACGACGAGTTCAAGTTCAAAGCGATTGGCCAGGGCTTTGCCGGTGGTCTCAAGCCATTGGCCGAGGCGCACGGCGTGAGCATCGGCTGAACCTGACCCAAGCCCCGCTTTGCCGGGGCTTTCCCGTTTTCAGAGGCCGCTGGCGTCGAGGCCAGCTTTGTCGCCATGGCAGGCGGCCTCTGCTTTACTTCCTTGCGCCCTCCGTTTGTCGATGATTCGTTGAACAGAATGGAACTTCAGGATCGAAGCTCACTTCCTTGCCCGGAGGCAAAGAAGATAGTTTCTATCGATCCAATAATATTCATAAATTTGTTCCATAAAGGGTCCCGTTTTAGTCTTTACCCATCGTCGGCCGCAATCAAAAGGGCCGGTCTGCTGAGGAAAAAGGAGAAAGCAGTAATGTCGAACCAAGGTAAGTGCCCGTTCCATAACACCGCCGGCAGCGGCACCAGCAATCGTGACTGGTGGCCGAATGCCCTGCGTGTGGATCTGCTCAATCAGCACTCGGACCGTTCCAACCCGCTCGGGGAGAACTTCAGCTATCGCGACGAATTCAAGAAACTCGACTACTCCGCCCTCAAGGCCGACCTCAAGGCGCTGCTCACCGATTCGCAGGACTGGTGGCCAGCCGACTGGGGCAGCTACGGCGGCCTGTTCATCCGCATGGCCTGGCACAGCGCCGGGACCTACCGCACCGTCGACGGCCGTGGTGGCGCCGGTCGTGGCCAGCAACGCTTCGCCCCGCTGAACTCCTGGCCGGACAACGTCAGCCTGGACAAGGCCCGTCGCCTGCTGTGGCCGATCAAACAGAAGTACGGCCAGAAGATCTCCTGGGCCGATCTGATGATCCTCGCCGGCAACGTCGCGCTGGAAGCCTCGGGCTTCCGTACCTTCGGTTTCGGTGCCGGTCGTGAAGACGTCTGGGAACCGGACTACGACGTCAACTGGGGTGACGAGAAAGCCTGGCTGACCCACCGCGACCCGGAAACCCTGGCCAAGAACCCGCTGTCGGCCACCGAGATGGGCCTGATCTACGTCAACCCGGAAGGCCCGAACGCCAGTGGCGATCCAGCTTCCGCAGCCGCCGCGATCCGTGCCACCTTCGGCAACATGGCCATGGACGACGAGGAAATCGTTGCCCTGATCGCCGGTGGCCACACCCTCGGCAAGACCCACGGCGCCAGTGCCGCGAGCCATGTCGGTGTCGATCCGGAAGGCGGCGGCATCGAGCTGCAGGGCCTGGGCTGGAAGAGCGGTTATGAAAGCGGTGCCGGCGCCCACGCCATCACCTCCGGCCTGGAAGTGATCTGGTCGCAGACCCCGACCCAGTGGAGCAACAACTTCTTCGAGAACCTGTTCAAGTTCGAATGGACCCAGACCCGCAGCCCGGCGGGTGCCATCCAGTTCGAAGCGCTGGACGCCCCGGAGATCATGCCCGACCCGTTCGATCCGTCGAAGAAACGCCGGCCGACCATGCTGGTGACCGACCTGACCATGCGTTTCGACCCCGGCTTCGAGAAGATTTCCCGGAAGTTCCTCAACGACCCGCAGGCGTTCGCCAATGCATTCGCCCGCGCCTGGTTCAAATTGACCCACCGCGACATGGGCCCGGTCGCCCGTTACCTCGGCCCGGAAGTGCCGAAGGAAGAACTGATCTGGCAAGACCCGCTGCCGAAAGCGATCCACACCCCGAGCGCCAGCGATATCGCCGACATCAAGTCGCGCATCGCCGAAGCCGGCCTGTCGGTGGGAGAACTGGTCTCGGTGGCCTGGGCCTCGGCCTCGACCTTCCGTGGTGGCGACAAGCGCGGCGGTGCCAACGGTGCTCGCCTGGCCCTGGCGCCACAGAAGGACTGGGCGGTCAATGCCATCGCCGTCGGTACCCTGGATCGCCTCAAGGCGGTGCAGCAGGCGTCCGGCAAGGCATCCCTGGCTGACGTGATCGTGCTGGCCGGTGTGGTCGGTATCGAGCAGGCGGCCAAGGCGGCGGGTGTGAATGTGCATGTGCCGTTCACCCCGGGGCGTGTCGATGCGCGTCAGGACCAGACCGATGTCGAGTCCTTCGACTACCTCGAACCGCTGGCCGACGGCTTCCGCAACTACCGCAACAGCGACAGCCCGGCGACCACCGAATCGCTGCTGATCGACCGTGCGCAGTTGCTGACCCTGACCGCGCCGGAGCTGACCGCGCTGGTGGGTGGCCTGCGAGTGCTGGGCACCAACTTCGATGGCAGCAAGCACGGCGTGTTCACCGAGCATGAAGGCGCGTTGAGCAACGACTTCTTCGTCAACCTGCTGGACATGGGCACCGTATGGGCCCCGGTGGGTGGTGCCACCGAAGTCTTCGAAGGCCGTGACCGCAAGAGCGGCGAGGTGAAATACACCGCCACCCGCAACGACCTGGTGTTCGGTTCCAACTCGATCCTGCGGGCGTACGCCGAGGTCTACGCCAGTGAAGACGCCAAGGAGAAGTTCGCCCGTGACTTCGTCGCGGCCTGGACCAAGGTGATGAACCTGGACCGTTTCGAGCTGTAATCAGCGGTCGTTTTGCGCAGTGACAAGGGCCCGGTGAAGTTCTGCTTCACCGGGCCTTTTTTCGTCCCGACTTCCAGATACAATGCCGCGCCCTCAACTTCCCCTCCCAGGTTTTTCCATGTCCGGCAATGCGCTCTATACCGATCTGTCGGGTTACTACGACCTGATGTGCGCCGATATCGACTATCGCGCGCAGAGTCATTGCGTGCTGCGGCTGCAGCAGTTGTTCGGCAATGGCGGCAAGCGCCACCTGGACCTGGCCTGCGGGACCGGACCGCATGTGCGGCATTTCATCGATGCCGGGTTTCAGAGTGCCGGGCTGGACATCAACCAGCCGATGCTGGACAAGGCGGCGCAGCGCTGCCCCGAAGCGCGGTTTTCCCTTGGCGACATGTGCGGTTTCACCGTGGCAGAGCCGCAGGACCTGATCACCTGTTTCCTCTACTCGGTGCACTACAGCGGTACTGTCGAACGGCTCAAGGCGTGTATCGCCAGCGTGCATGCGGCGCTGGCGGAGGGCGGAGTGTTCTGTTTCAACGCGGTGGACAAGCGGCGGATCGACAATGACTCGTTCGTCTCCCATACCGCGGAACAGGACGGCGCCCGCTTCGTTTTCCGCTCCGGCTGGGGTTATCCGGGGGAGGGCGAGCGCCAGGCGCTGCGGCTGAGTATCGAACGTAGCCAGGACGGTGAAACCCAGGTCTGGCATGACGAACACCCGATGGTGGCGGTGAGCTTCGACGAACTGCTCGGGCTGCTGGAGCCGCACTTCGAAGTGCAAGTGCTGGAGCATGACTACGACAAGCTGCTGTCCTGGGACGGAGTCTCGGGCAATGCGCTGCTTGCCTGTGTGAAGCGCTGAAATTGTCGGCCTGAGCGCAAAGATGAGAAAAAGTCTCATCGAACGCGTGACCTGTCTCTTCATTCCATGAGTTACTTCCCCTTGACGCGTTGCCCTGAGCAGCGCGCTTGCACAAGGAAATGAACATGGAAAAGGTAAACCGCCGCTGGATGACGACGGGCGGCGCCGTGGTATTGGGACTGGTTGCGCTGAGCGTGGTGCTTGGCAGTTTCTATACCGTGGATGAAAAGGAGCGCGGGGTGGTCCTGCGCAATGGTGCATTCATCGAAGTGGCAGAGCCGGGGCTGCACTGGAAGCTTCCCTTCTTCGACACCGTCAAGGCGATCTCCATCCAGAACCAGGCCTCCAAGTGGGAAGGTCTGCAGGCCTACAGCCGTGACCAGCAGGCTGCGCAGCTGACTGTCTCCGTCTCCTGGCATGTCACTCCTGGCGAAGTGGCCGACGTCTACAAGGGCTACAGCGACCTCGACGGCCTGCTGTCCCGCGCCATCGCCCGGCAGGTGCCGACCCAGGTCGAGAACGTGTTCGGCCAGTACACCGCCGTCAACGCCGTGCAGAAGCGCGGCGAACTGGTTGCGGCAATTTCCCAGGCGATCAAGGCCAACGTCAGCGGCCCGGTGGTGATCGACAGCGTCCAGGTCGAGAACATCGACTTCAGCGATGCCTATGAGCGCTCCATCGAAGAACGCATGAAGGCCGAGGTCGCGGTGAAGACTCGCGAGCAGCAGCTGGAGACCGAGAAAATCCAGGCCCAGATCAGCGTCACCCAAGCCCAGGCCAAGGCCGATGCCGCACTGGCGCAGGCCAAGGCCGAGGCCCAGGCGATCGAACTGCGGGGTAACGCCGAGGCAGCGGCCATCGAAGTCCGCGCCAAAGCGCTGGCCAGCAACCAGAACCTCGTCGAACTGACCAAGGCCGAGCGCTGGGACGGCAAGTTGCCGACCACCGTGCTGCCGGGTGGCACGATGCCGTTTATCGACGCGAGGAAGTGAGTTTTCGGGACCTGAACGGGATCGCGAGCGCGCTCCCGCAGGTCCCTGTAGAACATGGATCGAATGCCCGACCCGGACTTTGTGGGAGCGGATTCATCCGCGATTGGGCGCGAAGCGGCCATAAAACCGGTATCCCGGGTGTGTCAGGAAAACTTGGGACTCAGGTTTTACGACGGCTGCGCCGCCGATCGCGGATAAATCCGCTCCTACGCCGACCGCGGCGCACTTGTGGTCTAGCCCTCGCCGCAACAGCACAGCCCGGCGGGCAGGGTGGACTCCCACAGGTCCCTGTAGAACATAGATCGAATGCCCGACCCGGACCTTGTGGGAGCGGGTTCACCCGCGATGGCGTCGGTGAATCCACTACAAATGAAAAAGGGCCGCCCGCAGGCAGCCCTTTTCGATGATGCTTCGAGCCAATCAATCCCAGCTCAACGCCCCACCAGTCTGATACTCGATAACCCGAGTCTCGAAGAAGTTCTTCTCCTTCTTCAAGTCCATGATCTCGCTCATCCAAGGGAACGGGTTGGTGGTCCCTGGATACTCTTCCTTCAGGCCAATCTGCGACAGGCGACGGTTGGCGATGAACTTCAGGTAGTCCTCCATCATCGCCGCGTTCATGCCCAGTACGCCGCGTGGCATGGTGTCACGCGCGTATTCGATCTCCAGCTGGGTACCCTGCAGGATCATCTGCGAGGCTTCTTCCTTCATCTCGGCATCCCACAGGTGCGGGTTTTCGATCTTGATCTGGTTGATCACGTCGATACCGAAGTTCAGGTGCATGGACTCGTCACGCAGGATGTACTGGAACTGCTCGGCCACGCCGGTCATCTTGTTGCGACGACCCATGGACAGGATCTGGGTGAAGCCGCAGTAGAAGAAGATGCCTTCCAGCACGCAGTAGTAGGCGATCAGGTTGCGCAGCAGCTCCTTGTCGGTCTCGACGGTGCCGGTGTCGAACTCCGGATCCGAGATCGAGCGGGTGTAGCGCAGGCCCCAGGCGGCTTTCTTCGCGACCGACGGGATCTCGTGGTACATGTTGAAGATCTCGCCTTCATCCATGCCCAGCGACTCGATGCAGTACTGGTAGGCGTGGGTGTGGATCGCTTCCTCGAAGGCCTGGCGCAGGATGTACTGGCGGCACTCGGGGTTGGTGATCAGGCGGTACACGGCCAGCGCCAGGTTGTTGGCAACCAGGGAGTCGGCAGTGGAGAAGAAGCCGAGGTTGCGCATGACGATGCGACGCTCGTCGTCGGTCAGGCCTTCCGGGCTCTTCCACAGGGCGATGTCCGCGGTCATGTTGACCTCTTGTGGCATCCAGTGGTTGGCGCAGCCGTCGAGGTACTTCTGCCAGGCCCAGTCGTACTTGAAGGGCACCAGCTGGTTGAGGTCGGCGCGGCAGTTGATCATGCGCTTTTCGTCGACCGCGACACGGGCCGCAGAGCCTTCCAGCTCGGCCAGGCCTTCGGCGATGTCCAGTTCGTCCAGGGCAGCCTTGGCGCGGACGACAGCGGCCGAGTCGGCGGTGGTCACGGCACGGGCTTCGAGGGCGGCGGCACCACCGGCGCTGTCCAGCTTGTCGATGCCAGCCGCAGCGGATTGACCGGCGGTGGCAGGTTTGGCGGCGGCTTCGCCGTCTTCTTTGTCGAATTCGTCCCAGCTCAGCATGGTGGGGTCTCCTGCTTGAGGGCCATGTTCAGTATGGCCGGTGGATCTTGGTTGCGTTGCTTGCGTCGGGGTACAGCAGTGCACGCAAAATCTGGAGTGCCGGGGCGGCGTGCGCCCCGGTCTTTTTGTCGGTAAAGCAATGAGGCCCCCGGGGGGACCTCACACTGGCCTTACTGGCAGGCTTCGCAGTCCGGCTCGTCGATCGCGCAGGCCTTCGGCACTGGCGCTGGAGCAGGGGCCGCGGCCGATTCGGCCTTGGCCTGGACCGGTGCGCTGCTGTCGCCACCACTGGAAACGGCGTTGAGCTTGCCGGTGGTGATGGTCGACTTCTCGGTGCTGGTCGCGGCCAGGGCACGGAGGTAGTAGGTGGTCTTCAGACCGCGGTACCAGGCCATGCGGTAGGTCACGTCGAGCTTCTTGCCCGAGGCGCCGGCGATGTACAGGTTCAGCGACTGGGCCTGGTCGATCCACTTCTGGCGACGGCTGGCAGCATCGACGATCCACTTGGTTTCCACTTCGAAGGCAGTGGCGTACAGGTCTTTCAGCTCTTGCGGGATACGCTCGATCTGCTGCACGGAACCGTCGTAGTACTTCAGGTCGTTGATCATGACCGAGTCCCACAGGCCGCGGGCCTTCAGGTCGCGGACCAGGTACGGGTTGATCACGGTGAATTCGCCGGACAGGTTCGATTTCACGTACAGGTTCTGGTAGGTCGGCTCGATGGACTGCGACACGCCGGTGATGTTGGCGATGGTCGCGGTCGGCGCGATGGCCATGATGTTCGAGTTGCGGATACCTTTCTGTACGCGCTCGCGCACCGGTGCCCAGTCCAGGGTCTCGTCCAGGTTGACGTCGATGTACTTGGCGCCACGGGCTTCGATCAGGATCTGTTGCGAATCCAGCGGCAGGATGCCCTTGGACCACAGCGAACCCTGGAAGGTCTCGTAGGCACCGCGCTCGTCGGCCAGGTCACAGGAAGCCTGGATGGCGAAGTAGCTGACCGCTTCCATGGAACGGTCGGCGAACTCGACGGCAGCGTCCGAACCGTAGGCGATGTGCTGCAGGTACAGCGCGTCCTGGAAGCCCATGATGCCCAGGCCGACCGGACGGTGCTTCATGTTCGAGTTGCGAGCCTGCGGCACGGAGTAGTAGTTGATGTCGATCACGTTATCCAGCATGCGCACGGCGGTGTGCACGGTGCGTTGCAGCTTGGCGTGGTCGAGTTTGCCGTCGACGATGTGGTTCGGCAGGTTGATCGAGCCCAGGTTGCAGACCGCGATCTCGTCCTTGTTGGTGTTCAGGGTGATCTCGGTGCACAGGTTCGAGCTGTGGACCACGCCCACGTGCTGCTGCGGGCTGCGCAGGTTGCACGGGTCCTTGAAGGTCAGCCATGGGTGGCCGGTCTCGAACAGCATCGAGAGCATCTTGCGCCACAGGTCCTTGGCCTGGATGGTCTTGAACACCTTGATCTTGTTGTACTCGGTCAGGGCTTCGTAGTACTCGTAGCGCTCTTCGAAGGCCTTGCCGGTCAGGTCGTGCAGGTCCGGCACTTCCGATGGCGAGAACAGGGTCCACTTGCCGTCTTCGAAGACGCGCTTCATGAACAGGTCCGGGATCCAGTTGGCGGTGTTCATGTCGTGGGTACGACGACGGTCGTCACCGGTGTTCTTGCGCAGTTCGATGAACTCTTCGATATCGAGGTGCCAGGTTTCCAGGTAGGCGCAGACCGCGCCCTTGCGCTTGCCGCCCTGGTTGACCGCGACGGCGGTGTCGTTGACCACTTTCAGGAACGGCACGACGCCTTGCGACTTGCCGTTGGTGCCCTTGATGTAGGAGCCCAGGGCACGTACCGGGGTCCAGTCGTTGCCCAGGCCACCGGCGAATTTCGACAGCATGGCGTTGTCGTGGATTGCGTGGTAGATGCCGGACAGGTCGTCCGGCACGGTGGTCAGGTAGCAGCTCGACAGCTGTGGACGCAGGGTACCGGCGTTGAACAGGGTCGGGGTCGAGGCCATGTAGTCGAAGGACGACAGCAGGTTGTAGAACTCGATCGCACGGGCTTCACGGTCTTTCTCGCCCAGGGCCAGGCCCATGGCGACGCGCATGAAGAACACCTGCGGCAGCTCGAAGCGCACGCCATCCTTGTGGATGAAGTAGCGGTCGTACAGGGTCTGCAGGCCCAGGTAGGTGAATTGCTGGTCGCGCTCGTGGTCGATGGCCTTGCCGATGCGCTCCAGGTCGAAGCTGGCCAGGGCCGGGTCGAGCAGTTCGAACTCGACGCCCTTGGCGATGTAGGCCGGCAGTGCCTTGGCGTACAGGTCGGCCATCTCGTGGTGGGTGGCGCTGTCGGCGACTTCCAGGAAGCCCAGGGCTTCGGCGCGCAGGGTGTCCATCAGCAGGCGGGCGGTGACGAAGGAGTAGTTCGGCTCGCGCTCGACCAGGGTACGGGCGGTCATCACCAGGGCGGTGTTGACGTCCTTGATGGCTACGCCGTCGTACAGGTTCTTCAGGGTTTCACGCTGGATCAGCGCACCGTCGACTTCGGCCAGGTTCTCGCAGGCTTCGGAGACGATGGTGTTCAGGCGGTTCATGTCCAGCGGCGCCAGGCTGCCGTCGGCCAGGGTGATGCGGATGCTCGGGTGCGGCTGCACGACGGCGTCGGCGTTGCCACGGGTGGCACGTTCCTTGGCGCGCTGGTCGCGGTAGATCACGTAGTCGCGGGCGACTTTCTGCTCGCCGGCGCGCATCAGGGCCAGTTCGACCTGGTCCTGGATCTCTTCGATATGGATGGTGCCGCCGGAAGGCATGCGGCGCTTGAAGGTGGCGGTGACCTGCTCGGTCAGGCGCGCGACGGTGTCGTGGATGCGCGACGAGGCGGCGGCGGTGCCGCCTTCAACTGCGAGGAACGCTTTGGTGATGGCCACGGTGATCTTGTCGTCGGTGTAGGGGACGACAGTGCCGTTACGCTTGATCACGCGCAGTTGGCCGGGGGCGGTCGCTGCCAGATCCTGGTTCGAATCGGCGGCCTGCGGCGCCTTGGCCTGCGGGTTCTCGCGAGTTGTGTCGGTGTGCATGGGTGTCTCCACGTTCTCTATGTTTGTTTAGGCGCCGCCTGGGCGCCCACCGTTCCATCCAAAGGCCCGACAGGCTCCTGGTGCACGCGTGGCTCGAAAGCGCTCGCGCCGCGACAGGGCGTGTGCCCGACTTCGGGACGGATCAGGAAAAAGGGGCATTCGCATGCCGCTCCCTGGCCGAAGTCAAAAGTCTTGGGTCGCCGACCCAAAATCCGTTGCTGTCGAATGCGCGGCACTGGCCTGCTGCATCCATACCCGGAACAAGGCCCTCACAGGGCTTGCAACGGTCGCCTCCGCAGGAGCGGTTTGGCTGCTGAAATCACTTAAAGTTCACGCAAAAAAAACAGCCGCTGAAGGGCTTGAGTTTGTTGCCTGACCTGTGCTTGGGTTTTTTGCTCAAAACCCAACATGTAGTGTTTTGTTGTGATTGAGATACAAGATAATGCGGTATCCGACCTATTGCAAGGCGACCACCTGTGGATAACTTGTGTGTAGTTTGTGTGTGAATCGGGACAAAACGCTGTAGGCCCCGTCCTGCCGCGATGGCGCCGCCTGTCATCCTTTTTTCATGTAGGAAAAGGCGACGGAGAGATTTTTGGGGGCGCGAACCCTATCACAAAAAACGCCGTCCACCGAGGCCGCTGGCAGGCAATTTGCCTTTCCCGATCAGGCGATTGGCAGTCCACGGGGCGCCACGTAGTATCCGGGGCCGATGTTGCCTTTTAGTGATGGCGGCATCGGGCCTAATGACAACAAGCAGGAGAGGCACCGTGGAGCAGCAGCGCTGTCAGGTATTGATCGTCGAGGATGACCAGCGGCTCGCCGAGCTGACCCGTGAGTACCTCCAGGCCAACGGCTTCATCGTCGAGGTGGAAGGTGACGGGGCCGCCGCCGCGGCGCGGATCATCAACGAGCAGCCGGACCTGGTGATCCTCGACCTGATGCTGCCCGGCGAGGATGGCCTGAGCATCTGCCGCAAGGTGCGCCAGCGCTATACCGGGCCGATCCTCATGCTCACCGCGCGCAGCGACGACCTCGACCAGGTCCAGGGCCTCGACATGGGCGCCGACGACTACGTGTGCAAGCCGGTGCGCCCGCGGGTGCTGCTGGCGCGGATCAACGCGCTGTTGCGGCGCAGCGAGGCGCCGGCGGAGCCGGAGGCAGTGCGCAGCGTGCAGTTCGGCCCGTTGCGGGTCGATAATACCTTGCGCGAGGCCTGGCTCGACGACGCCGGCATCGAGCTGACCGGTGCCGAGTTCGACCTGCTCTGGCTGCTGATCAGCAATGCCGGGCGCATCCTCTCCCGGGAAGAGATCTTCACCTCCCTGCGCGGTGTCGGCTACGACGGCCAGGACCGCTCCATCGACGTGCGCATTTCGCGCATCCGCCCGAAGATCGGTGACGACCCGATCCATCCCCGCATGATCAAGACCATCCGCAGCAAGGGCTACCTGTTCGTCCGCGAGGCCGCCGAAGCCCTGGACCGCAAGGCATGAATTCGATCTTCCTGCGCATCTACGGCGGCATGTGTGCCGTACTGGTGCTGGTGGCGGTGCTCGGCGTACTCAGCCTGCACCTGCTCAACGAGGTGCGCGCCGGCCAGTACCGCGAGCGCCTGGCCCACGGCACCTTCACCCTCATGGCCGACAACCTGGCGCGGATGAACAGCGTCGAGCGCACCCGCGCCCTGGCCCTGTGGGAGCGCCTGCTGGGCATTCCGCTGAACGTGCAGAGCAGCGCCGAGGCCCACCTCGACGGCAGCCAGCGCACCCGCCTGCAACGCGGCCAGGTGCTGGTGGAACACCTTGGCCCGCACCGGGCCTGGGTGGTCAGCCAGCTCAAGGGCCGCGACCTGGTGCTCACCGGCGAAGTGCAGCAGATCAGCGAGCAACTGGCCCGCGCCACCATCTATCTGCTGGTGGACGAACTGGTGCGCTTCCCGGTGGCGGAACAGGCCCGGCGCCTGGCGGAACTGAAGGAGAGCAAGGGCTTCGGCTTCGACCTGCGCCTGCTGGCGCAGAGCGATGCCGACATTGACGACGATCAGCGTCGCCGGGTCGAGGAGGGCGATACGGTCATGGCCCTGGGCAAGGACGGCGATTCGATCCGGGTCTTCGCCGGTATCTCCGGGACGCCCTGGATTCTGGAAATCGGGCCGCTGTACCAGATGAACCCCTATCCGCCGCAACTGCTGGTGCTGATCGCCGCCTTGGGCCTGAGCCTGATCGGCCTGGTGGTCTATCTGCTGGTGCGGCAACTGGAGCGACGCCTGTCCACCCTCGAAGTGGCCGCCACGCAGATCGCCCAGGGCAGCCTGGACACCCGCGCAGCCGTGGCGGGTGCCGATTCGGTGGGGCGTTTGGCCGAGGCCTTCAACGGCATGGCCGAGCACCTGCAGCGCTCGCTGACCATCCAGCGCGAACTGGTCCGCGCGGTGTCCCACGAGTTGCGTACGCCGGTGGCGCGCCTGCGCTTCGGCCTGGAGATGATCGCCAGCGCCAGCACCGAGCAGGCCCGGGAAAAGCACCTGGCCGGCATGGACAACGATATCCAGGACCTCGACAAGCTGGTGGACGAGATGCTCATGTACGCCCGCCTCGAACAGGGCGCGCCGGCCCTGCATTTCCAGCGGGTCGACCTGGATGCCCTGCTCGACCAGGTGATCGCCGAGCTGGCGCCTTTGCGCCGTGAGGTCCAGGTGGTGTGCGGGGTGTCCCAGGCCGGTGGCGAGGGGGCTTGGGTCGAGGCCGAGCCGCGCTACCTGCACCGCGCGCTGCAGAACCTGGTGAGCAATGCCATGCGCCATGCCGAGTCGCAGGTGTGCCTGAGCTACCAGTTGGGGCTGCAGCGTTGCCGCATCGATGTCGAGGATGATGGCCCGGGCGTGCCGGAGAGCGCTTGGGACCGCATCTTCACGCCCTTCACCCGCCTCGACGACAGCCGCACCCGTTCCTCGGGCGGGCATGGGCTGGGCCTGTCCATCGTTCGCCGGATTATCTACTGGCACAACGGTCGGGCCCTGATCGGCAAGAGCCAGCGCCTCGGTGGCGCCTGTTTCAGCCTGAGCTGGCCACGGGAGCAGCCAGGGCCGAGCGGGGAGTAACCCTCAGACGGCGATCAGGCTCAGCACCTGGTCGCCCATCACGCTGAACTGGCCTTCCAGCTCGCGGCCGTGATGCCATTCCGGCGACAGGTCCACCAGCAGGCGCAGGCGTGCGGTGCCGTCGTCGCTCCATTCCAGCACTTCGGCATGTTCGAAATAGAAGCGCTTGCGCACCAGCGGGTAGAGTGCCTTGAACAGGCTTTCCTTGAGGGAGAAGGTCAGGGTGACCGTGAGGGCCTGGCGGGCCGGGTCGAGGCGCTGGAGCTCGTCGGCGATGAGGATTTCCCCGGCCAGGCGTGCCGCGCGGTCGTCGTCCAGGAGGTTTTCCTGGTCAAGTCCCAGCCCCGCGCAATCCGTCTTGCGCGCCACCACGGCGGCGGCCCAGCCCTTGCCATGGGTGATGGAGCCGACGATGTCGGCGGGCCAGATCGGCGCGCGATCATCGCCGGTGGCAGGGACATGGTGGCGGCCGTCCAGGCGTTGCAGGGCGGCGCGGGCGCAACTGCGGCCGGCCAGGTACTCGGCCTGGCGCTTGGCTACCGAGCGTTGCAGGGCGGGCGTCTGTTCGATGGCGGCGCGCTGGAAGTCATCGCTGGCCAGGAGGGCCGGGTCGAAGGCGCAACTGACCAGCACGGCGCCGGGGACCGGGCGGGGCAGGGGCCAGTGGTGCTGGAGGGGGGAGCAGCAGGTGGGAAGTCGGTTCATGGCGGGTATTCTAGGGCCGGCGCTGCAAGCCGCAAGCTTCAAGCTGCAAGAGAAAGCGGCGGCGATACCAGTTGCTCTTTCTTGCCACTTGTTGCTTGAAGCTTGCCGCTGTGATCAGAAGATCTTCTTGAAGAACGCCTGCAGATCCGCCCAGGAGCTTTCATCCGCCGCCTTGTTGTAGCCGATGTCCGGCCCTCCATGCTCGCCATGGCTCAGGCGATCCGCATCCGGGTTGGTGAAGCCATGCTTGGCCCCCTGGATGCTGACGAACTCGTAGCTCGCTCCGGCGGCATCCATCTCCTTCTTGAAGTCCTGCACCTGCTGCGGCGTCACCATGCTGTCGGCCGCGCCGTGTTCCACCAGGATCTTCGTCTTCACACTGCCCGGCGTGGCCGGCGTGCTGGTCACCAGCGCACCATGGAAACTGGCCACCCCGGCCAGCGGCTCACCGCGCCGCGCGGCATCCAGCACCACCTTGCCGCCGAAGCAGTAGCCGATCGCAGCGATGCGCTCCTTGTCGGTCTGCGGTTGCAGCTTGAGCAGCCCGACGCCGGCATCGAAACGCTTCGCTGCCGCCTCCGGGTCCTTCAGCGCGGCCTGCATGAAGCTCATGGCATCCGCCGGGTGCTCGGTGTTCTTGCCGTCGCCATACATGTCGATGGCCAGGGCGCTGTAGCCCAGCGCGGCAAGGTCGCGGGCGCGGCGCTTGGCGTAGTCGTTCAGCCCCCACCACTCATGCACCACCACCACGCCCGGCACCGGGCCTTTCACCGCGTCGTCGTAGGCGTAATAGCCGACCAGGCGGTTGCCGTCGGCGTCCTGGTAGGGAATCTCGCGGGTCTGCACGGCGGCCTGGGCCATTCCGGCGGCGCCAAGCAACAGCAGGGTCGTCAGCAAGCGCATGATCGGTACTCCTTTTCTACGAAACATTCGATGCGTTCAGCCTGGGTTCAGGCGGGGTTCAGCGGCGGTTCAGGGCCGGCTTCTTAATCTAGCCCCATCAACCCAACCGCGCATCCTCGTGGAGAACATCGACATGAAAAGCCTCAATACCCTGCTCGCGGCCATGACCTTCCTCGGCACCAGCATGGCCGTCCAGGCCGCGGACGATACCTTCGCCGGCCTCACCTACGGCCAGACCAGCGACAAGGTCCGCAAGTCCGGCCAGCTCGACCAGAACATCGGCCACCTCAACACCGACGGCATCATCGGCAAGGACGATACCTGGGGCGTGCGCCTCGGCCGGATCAACGACGACGGTCGCTACTACGCCACCTATGACAACGTCTCCGGCACCCACAATGGCTTGAAACTGCGTCAGGAAAATCTGCTGGGCAGTTACGACTTGTTCTACCCGCTCGGCAACACCACCAAGCTCTTCGGCGGTGCCAGCGCCGGCCTGACCAAGCTGACACAGGACTCTCCGGGTGCCAGCCGCGACAGCGACATCGGTTACGCCATCGGCTTCCAGGGGGGCGTGCTTCAGCAAGTCACCGATAACGCCTCGGTCGAGCTGGGCTACCGTTACCTGCGCAGCAACGCCAGTACCGAACTGGCCGAGCACGGCGGCGACAAGCTCGGTGCGCTGCGCCTGACCAGCAGTGCGCAGACCTACCTGTCGGCCAACTACAAGTTCTGATGCCGCGATGCCCGGACCGGCCCCTGGAGTGGGCCGGTTCGCTGTTATCCTGCCTGGCCGCGTCAGATACCTGCATCACTAGAGGAGCGTTCGATGAAATTGCTGGTGGTCGAGGATGAAGCGCTGTTGCGCCACCACCTCCAGAGCCGCTTGACCGAAGGCGGCCATGTGGTCGAAGCGGTGGGCGACGCCGAGGAGGCGTTGTACCAGGCCGAACAGTTCAATCATGACCTGGCGATCGTCGACCTGGGCCTGCCGGGCATGAGCGGCCTTGACCTGATCGGACGCCTGCGCGCCCTCGACAAGACCTTCCCCATCCTCATCCTCACCGCCCGCGGCAACTGGCAGGACAAGGTCGAGGGCCTGGCCGCCGGGGCCGACGACTACCTGGTCAAGCCGTTCCAGTTCGAGGAACTGGAAGCGCGCCTCAACGCGCTGCTGCGCCGTTCCAGCGGCTTCACCCAGGCCACCATCGTTGCCGGCCCGCTGCGCCTGGACCTCAACCGCAAGCAGGCCTTGCTGGACGACCAGCCGCTGGCGCTGACCGCCTACGAATACCGCATCCTCGAATACCTGATGCGCCATCACCAGCAGGTGGTGGCCAAGGAGCGGCTGATGGAGCAGTTGTACCCGAACGACGAGGAACGCGACCCGAACGTCATCGAGGTGCTGGTCGGTCGCCTGCGGCGCAAGCTGGAGGGCGACCGTGGCTTCAAGCCGATCGACACCGTGCGTGGCCTGGGCTACCTGTTCACCGAGCGCTGCCGATGATCCGCTCGCTGCGGGTCCGCCTGATGCTCGCGGCCGCAGTGCTGGCGCTGCTGTTCATGCTGGCGCTGCTGCCGGCCTTGCAGAAGACCTTCAGCCTGGCGCTGCAGGAGTCCATCGAACAGCGCCTGGCCTCGGACGTCACCACGCTGATTTCCGCGGCGCGGGTGGAAAACAACCGCCTGATGATGCCGGTGCTGCTGCCGGACGAGCGTTTCAACCTGCCCGACAGCCGCCTGCTCGGCTACATCTACGACCGCGAGGGGCGGCTGGTCTGGCAGTCGCGGGCCACTGCCAACGAGAACATCAACTACCAGCCGCGCTACGACGGGCGCGGCAACGAGTTCGCGCGGATCCGCCAGGACGATGGCGAGGAATTCTTCGTCTATGACGTCGAGGTCAAGCTGCTCGGTGGCAAGAGCGCGGCCTACAGCATCGTCGCCCTGCAACCGTTGCGGGAGTACCAGCAGACCCTCGGCGGCCTGCGGGAGAAGCTCTACCTCGGTTTCGGCGGGGCCCTGCTGGTGCTGTTGCTGCTGCTCTGGGCCGGCCTGACCTGGGGGTTGCGGTCGTTGCGGCGGATGACCGTGGAGCTGGACGAAGTGGAGTCCGGCGCCCGCGAAGACCTCAGCGGCGAGCACCCGCGGGAGCTGCTGCGCCTGACCCGTTCGCTCAACCGCCTGCTGCGCAGCGAGCGCGAGCAGCGCGGGCGCTACCGGGACTCCCTCGGTGACCTGGCCCACAGCCTCAAGACCCCGCTGGCGGTACTGCAGGGGGTCAGCGAGAGCATGGCCCAGCGCCCGGCGGACCGCGAGCAGGCGCGGGTGCTGCAAAGCCAGATCGAGCGCATGAGCCAGCAGATCGACTACCAGTTGCAGCGCGCCAGCCTGCGCAAGAGCGGTCTGGTGCGCCACCAGGTGCTGTTGCGTCCGTTGCTGGAAAGCCTGTGCGGCACCCTGGCCAAGGTCTATCGCGACAAGCAGGTCGAGGTGGTGTTCGACCTGGCCGACGACGCCCGGGTGCCGATGGAGCAGGGCGCCTTGATGGAGCTGCTCGGCAACCTGCTGGAGAACGCCTGGCGCCTGTGCCTGGGGAAGGTGCGCATCAGCCTGCGCAACGAAGCCGGTGGCCTGGAGCTGTGTATCGAGGACGATGGGCCCGGGGTGCCGGAGGGCCAGCGTGAACGCATTCTCCAGCGGGGTGAGCGGCTGGATCGCCAGTATCCGGGGCAGGGCATAGGCCTGGCGGTGGCCAAGGACATCATCGACAGCTACGACGCGCGCCTGACCCTCGGCGATTCGCCCCTCGGCGGCGCGGCCTTCCGCATCCGCTTTCCCCTCGACTGACAGCTAATTCCTTCCTTTTTGTAGGCGGATAACCGCCAACCCGGTCTGGCGAAATCCCGCCCCGGGCGGAAATCCGCCAACCCCGAGCCTCGCCAATGCCACCTGGTTGTGCAGGGAAACCCCGTAAATACGGGCCCTGCACCGCAAAAGCGCAAATTGGCACCGGCCTTGCTATGTCCTGAGCAGAGTTCTGCCACGCAGCTCGACACAACAAATCCCTCCAGTGCAGGAGGGTTCGCGATTCAGGTGCCACGCGTCCTGGGAAGGACCGGCCGGTACCCTTGAGGAACATAGCCATGACGACAACCCGTCAGCCACTGTACAAATCGCTGTATATCCAGGTACTGGTAGCGATCACCATCGGTATCCTGCTCGGTCACTACTACCCTGAAGTCGGTGTCTCCCTGAAACCCCTGGGTGACGGCTTCGTCAAGCTGATCAAGATGGTCATCGCCCCCATCATCTTCTGCACCGTGGTGAGCGGTATCGCCGGTATGCAGAGCATGAAGTCGGTGGGCAAGACCGGCGGCTACGCGCTGCTGTACTTCGAGATCGTCTCCACCATCGCCCTGATCATCGGCCTGGTCGTCGTCAACGTGGTCAAGCCGGGTGCCGGCATGCACATCGACGTGTCCACCCTGAACGCCAGCAGCGTGGCCGCCTACGCCGCCGCCGGCGCTCAGCAGACCACCATCGGCTTCCTGCTGAACATCATTCCGGCCACCGTGGTCGGTGCCTTCGCCAACGGCGACATCCTGCAAGTGCTGATGTTCTCGGTGATCTTCGGCTTCGCCCTGCATCGCCTGGGTTCCTACGGCAAGCCGCTGCTGGAAATGATCGACCGCTTCGCCCATGTCATGTTCAACATCATCAACATGATCATGAAGCTGGCCCCGGTCGGTGCCTTCGGTGCCATGGCCTTCACCATCGGCCAGTACGGCGTGGGTTCGCTGGTGCAGCTGGGCTACCTGATGGCCTGCTTCTACATCACCTGCGTGCTGTTCATCCTGGTCATCCTCGGCGGTATCGCCCGTGCCCACGGCTTCAGCGTCCTCAAGCTGATCCGCTACATCCGTGAAGAGCTGATGATCGTGCTGGGTACTTCCTCCTCGGAATCCGCCCTGCCACGCATGCTGACCAAGATGGAACGCCTGGGTGCGAAGAAATCCGTGGTTGGCCTGGTGATCCCGACCGGCTACTCGTTCAACCTCGACGGTACCTCGATCTACCTGACCATGGCCGCGGTGTTCATCGCCCAGGCCACCGACACCACCATGGACATCACCCACCAGATCACCCTGCTGCTGGTGCTGCTGGTTGCGTCCAAAGGTGCTGCGGGCGTCACCGGTTCGGGCTTCATCGTCCTGGCCGCGACCCTGTCCGCCGTCGGCCACCTGCCGGTTGCCGGCCTGGCGCTGATCCTCGGTATCGACCGCTTCATGTCCGAAGCCCGTGCCCTGACCAACCTGATCGGCAATGCCGTAGCGACCGTGGTCGTGGCCAAGTGGGTCAAGGAACTGGACGAAGACAAGCTGCACAAGGAGCTGGACTCCGGTGGTTCGCCGCTGGTTGAAAGCCGTCCGGTCGATGACCTGGGCGTGGCTGAAGGTCCTGCTGTTCGCTAAGCCTTCGCGCTGATGCAAAAAAGCCCATCTTCGGATGGGCTTTTTCATTTGTGTTGTCCTCCAAGGCCCTATCGCTGGCGCGCCGCACACTCAACCTGTGGGAGCTGGCTTGCCAGCGATGAGGCCCTCATTCCACCCTCACTTCCCCGGTGAAAACGAGCGTCTGCCGGCACCGCCGACACAAATACCGCCGTCCCTTGCGCACCAGTCCATGCCGCTGCGCCGAAAACGGAAAATCACTCCCCGCACACGGACACCGGTAGATATACCGAGCCACCGTGCGCCGCTGCACCTCATAGTTGTGGCAGCGATTCGGCGGCAGTTCATACACCCCGCGCATGATCAGCTGCCATTCCTCGCCATGGGGCTGGATACGGTCGCCGAACAGCTGGTGGGCGACCATGTGCGCCACTTCGTGGGCCACTGTCTGGCGCAGGAAGTCCTCGCTGTTCTCGCGGTACAGCTGCAGGTTGAAGCGCAGCAGGTTCTCGTGCAGATGGGCGACACCGGCTTTCTGCCCGCGCAGCTTGAAGCTGACCTCGGGGCGCTGGAAGGGACGTTTGAAAAAGGTTTCCGCTAGCTGGTAGCAGTCTTCGACGCGGGTTTTGAGCAGCTCGGGCATGCGTGACGGTACTCCTGAGGCGGCCGATTATGCCGCAACCAGGCCTGCACACGAAATCGGGCCGCCCGAAGGCGGCCCGAGGTGTTGCCCCTATGCTGGCTTTTTCTAGTTGGTGTAGACGGGCCCCACGCCCAGTCCCCAGGTGATCACGGTGAAGGCCATGATGGCGACCAGCACCACCAGCCCCACCGCCAGTACCGAGCTCGAAAACAGGAAGCCTTCGTCCGATGGAATGTTCATGAAGGTCGGTAGCCCGACATACAGCAGATACACCGTGTAGCAGATGGCCGCCGTGCCGACGATCATCCCCAGCCACAGGTGCGGGTACAACGCCGCCAAGCCACCGATGAACAGCGGGGTGGCGGTGTAGGTGGCGAAGGCGATGCATTGCGCCAGGCTCGGGTTGGCGTCGTAGGTGCGTGCCATCCAGTGGATGAAGGCGCCCATGACGGCGACGCCGGCGAGCATGGCGATGTACGACATGATGGTCATCCACAATGCGCTGTCCATGGTCAACATGACCGGGGCGCGTTCGCCGATGACCCAGCCGACCTGTGTGGTGCCGATAAACGCCGATACCGCGGGGATCGCCGCCAGTATCAGGGTGTGGGTGAGGTACATGTGGCTGATGGTTTCTTCTTCGCCACGGATTTCCCGCCATTCCTGGTCGGGATGGGTGAACAGCCCTACAACGTGATGGATCATGCCAATCACTCCTACGTCGTTTCCAATCGCCCCCCAGCGGAGCGCTTGCTAGCCCACAAGGCAAGGGGCCGGACAGGACAGGCCGCTATGGGTGCGGTCTTATGTCGCAGTATAGGAAGGCGTTCGTGGCACAAAGCCGCTTTTTTAGAGCAAATCGCGCTCTAAGCGGGCCCCTTGATTTCCTTGCAGTCTTTATCGGATGGGTCTGTGTCCCGCGGCGGTTTCTGCGTAAAATACGCGCCTTTTGTCACACCTCGCGGATTCAAGCGCCATGGGCACCCTTTCGGTCAATCAGAACAAGCTGCAAAAACGCCTGCGCCGTCTCGCCGGCGAAGCCATCACCGACTACAACATGATCGAGGATGGCGACAAGGTCATGGTCTGCCTGTCCGGCGGCAAGGACAGCTACACCATGCTCGACGTTCTGCTGCACCTGCAGAAGGTGGCGCCGATCAAGTTCGAGATCGTCGCGGTGAACATGGACCAGAAGCAACCCGGCTTCCCCGAGGAGATCCTCCCGGCCTACCTGAAGACCCTGGGCATCGAGTACCACATCGTCGAGAAGGACACCTACTCGGTGGTCAAGGAGCTGGTGCCGGAAGGCAAGACCACCTGCTCGCTGTGCTCGCGCCTGCGCCGCGGCACGCTCTACACCTTCGCCGACGAGATCGGCGCGACCAAGATGGCCCTCGGTCACCACCGCGACGACATCGTCGAGACCTTCTTCCTCAACATGTTCTTCAACGGCACCATGAAGGCCATGCCGCCGAAGCTGCGCGCCGACGACGGCCGCAACGTGGTGATCCGCCCGCTGGCCTACTGCTCGGAGAAGGACATCCAGGCCTACTCGGACATGAAGGAATTCCCGATCATCCCGTGCAACCTCTGCGGCTCCCAGGAAAACCTGCAGCGCCAGGTGGTCAAGGAGATGCTGGTGGAGTGGGAGCGCAAGATGCCGGGCCGTACCGACAGCATCTTCCGCAGCCTGCAGAACGTGGTGCCGTCGCAACTGGCCGACCGCAACCTGTTCGACTTCACCAGCCTGCGCATCGACGAGAACGCCGCCCCGCGTTTCCTCGACGTGCTGAACATCTGATCCATGCGCGACTATCAGTGGCTGCATGAGTACTGCCTGAACCGCTTCGGCTCCGCTGCGGCGCTGGAGGCCTACCTGCCCCAGCCCAAGACCCCGGCGCAACTGCGCGCCATCGGTGATGATCGCTACCTCTCGACCCTGGCCCTGCGGGTGTTTCGTGCCGGGCTCAAGCACAGCCTGGTAGATGCCAAGTGGCCGGCGTTCGAGGAAGTGTTCTTCGGCTTCGACCCCGAGAAGGTGGTGCTGATGGGCGCCGAGCACCTGGAGCGGCTGATGCAGGACACCCGCCTGATCCGTCACCTGGGCAAGCTCAAGAGCGTGCCGCGCAATGCGCAGATGGTGCTCGACGTGGAGAAGGAGAAGGGCAGTTTCGCGGCGTTGATCGCGGACTGGCCGGTAACCGACATCACCGGGCTGTGGAAGTACCTGGCCAAGCACGGCAACCAGCTGGGCGGGCTGTCGGCGCCGCGGTTCTTGCGGATGGTGGGCAAGGATACCTTCATCCCCACCGACGACATGTCAGCGGCGCTGATCGCCCAGGAAGTGATCGACAAGAAGCCTACCAGCCAGCGCGACCTGGCGGCAGTGCAGGCGGCGTTCAACCAGTGGCATGCCGAGAGTGGGCGGCCGTTGTGCCAGTTGTCGGTGATGTTGGCGCATACCGTCAATCATTGAGGGCCCTATCGCTGGCTTGCCAGCGATGAGGCCCTCAAGTCAAACCGATCCTTCCCCTGCAATCCGCCGGTCGAACTGAAACCGCCAGCGGATATACAGCAAGGCACTGACGAACAACGTCAGGCTGATCACCACTTCCAGCCAGCCGAACAACGCCCGGCTCGGGTCGAACGCCGCTTCCACCCCGGTGATGAAATACAGGTTGAGCACGAAGCACATCCAGGCATGGGCACGGGCACTGCCGCCGATCATCCCCGGTGCCACCAGCGCCAGCGGCAGCAACTGCACCCCCAGGATCACCCAGCTGCGCGCGCCGTGCAGGTCGGTGAAGAACAGCGTGTTCACCACCAGCAGCACCACCAGGCTGGCAAAGGCCGCCAGGCTCAGGGCCCGGGTCAGGCGCACCCGGGGTTCCAGCCATTCCAGTGGCGGAAGAATCTTCGGCTTCTTAGCCACGCCCGTTCTCCAGCCGTTTCGCGGTATTCGCCAGGCGCTGGCCAAGAGCGCGGCACAGGGCGATCTCGTCGGCGTCCAGGTCGCGCTTGCCGTCGGCACCGGCATGGTGGCTGGCGCCATACGGCGTGCCGCCACCCTTGGTCTCGATCAGCGCCGATTCGCTGTAGGGCAGGCCCATGATCAGCATGCCGTGGTGCATCAGCGGCAGCAGCATCGACAGCAGGGTCGACTCCTGGCCGCCGTGCAAGCTGGCAGTGGAGGTGAACACCGCCGCCGGCTTGCCCACCAGGCCGCCGCTCAGCCACAGGCTGCTGGTGCCGTCGATGAAGTACTTGAGCGGCGCGGCCATGTTGCCGAAGCGGGTCGGGCTGCCCAGGGCCAGGCCGGCGCAGTTGCGCAGGTCGTCGAGGGTGGCGTACAGGGCGCCGGTCTCGGGGATCGACGGCGCCACCGCTTCGCATTCGGTGGAGATCGCCGGCACGGTGCGCAGGCGGGCCTCCAGGCCGGCCAGCTCGACGCCGCGGGCGATCTGCCGGGCCATTTCGCTGGTGGAACCGTGGCGGCTGTAATAGAGGATCAGGATGTACGGCTGGCTCACGGCAGGATCTCCAGCACTTTCTCCGGCGGACGGCCGATCACCGCCTTGTCGCCGGCTACCAGGATCGGCCGCTCGATCAGCTTGGGATGGGCGACCATGGCGGCGATCAACTGGTCGTCGTCCAGCGCCGGGTTGGCCAGGTTCAGGTCCTTGTACTCGTCCTCGCCGGTGCGCAGCAGCTGGCGCGCGCCGATGCCCAGCTTGCCCAGCAGGGCCTTGAGGGTGGCCGCGTCCGGCGGGGTTTCCAGGTAGCGCACCACGTCGGGATTGAGGCCGCGTTCTTCGAGCAGTTCCAGCGCGCCGCGGGATTTCGAGCAACGCGGGTTGTGGTAGAGCGTCAGGTCAGTCATGTCAGGGTCGCATCCAGCTGTGAGTGGCGGGTATTCTAACCGCAGCGAATTGGCATTTTGCCTGAATCTTGAAGAAGGATTGACCCATGACAAGGCGTTTGGCAGCAGCCCTGGCCATCAGCATGAGCGTGCTGCTCGGTGGTTGCGGTGCGGACTACGGCCTCGACCAGAACGGCAACGCGGTGAAAGCCGAGCAACTCGACGGGCGCTGGGTGGTGCTCAACTACTGGGCCGAATGGTGCGGTCCGTGCCGGGTGGAGATTCCCGAGCTGAACAGCTTCGCCAAGGACTGGCAAAGCCAGGGCGTGACGGTGGTCGGGGTGAACTTCGATGGTTTGCAGGGTGAGGAACTGAAGAAGTCCACCCAGGCCATGGGCATCGGCTTCACCGTGCTGGCCCAGGACCCGGCCGAACACTACGACCTGCCGCGTGCCGAAGGGCTGCCGGTGACCTACATCATCGACGACAAGGGCAAGGTGCGCGAACAGTTGATGGGCGAGCAGACGGCGGCGGGGCTGGCGGAGAAGATCAAGGCGCTGAAAGGAGCCTGAATTGTTATGCGGACCCTGTGGGAGCGGGTTTACCCGCGATTGCGGTAGTGGACCCACCGACGCAATCGCGGGTGAACCCGCTCACAGGGGGGCTTTGAGTGTCAGCTTTCCTCGGGCCAGAAGCGCAGTGGCTTGCCCTCGGCCGGCCAGAAGCGGATCTGCTCGATCGGCGACACATCCCAGCGCTGCACCGTCGCCAGGGCCTTGAAGAAGCGCTTTTCCTGCTCCATCACCGCCGGCGCGCACAGCTTGCGGGTGCTGCCGATGGCGCCGAAGCTGAGCTTGTCACCTTCCAGGCTGTACTGGGCAAACCAGTGGTTGCAGCCGCCATTGCCATAGGCCCGGCCATCCTCGGCCAGGGTCAGGGTCAGGTGGCTGTAGTCCATCAGCGGACGTTCGCCGATCCACTCCAGCACATAGCCGCGTTCCTTCTGCAGCTTCATCGGCTCGGATGCACAACCCGCCAGGGCCACCAGCACCGCGCCGCTCAATAGCAGCTTGTTCACTGCGCCTGCTCCCGGCATTTCGGGCACAGGTGCTTCTCGCCTTTCGTGACCCAGCCCAGCTCGGCAATCCGCGCCACGGCGGCCGGCTGCTGGGCCTTCTTGCCCAGCTTGGCATCCACCGCGAACTCGAAGTCGAGCTCGGCGGCGCAGCCATTGCACTGCACTTGCCACTGGTGGATCGCCAGCTCGCCGAATACCGGGCCGGTGGCCACCGCGACCCACTGGCCACGCGGGTTGATCAGGTGGCGGACGCTGTCGACGGTGAGGCGCATGGACAAGTCCTTGCTGCCCTTGAGGGTGACCAGCAGGACGTCGCCTTTCTGGATCGAGCCGCCGTTGCCGGTGACCTGGTAGCGGCCCGGCACCAGCGCACGGCATTCGATCAGGGTGTGTTGCGGGTTGAAGAGGGTGTAGCGGAAATCGTGTTCGACCATGGGGCCTCCAAATTTGCCGCGTATCCTACCTCATCCCTCCACCAGATTCTGCGGCTCGCCGACCATCCATCGGGCAATGTTGTCCAGGGTCGTGCCGGCGATGGCGGCCAGCGCCTCGCGGGTCAGGAAGGCCTGGTGCGCGGTGACGATGACGTTGGGGAAGGTCAGCAGCCGCGCCAGCACGTCGTCCTGCAGGGGCTGGTCGGAGCGGTCCTCGAAGAAGATCTGCGCTTCCTCCTCGTACACGTCCAGCCCCAGGTAACCGAGCTGGCCGCTCTTCAGCGCCTCGATCAGCGCCGGGGTGTCCACCAGCGCGCCGCGCCCGGTGTTGATCAGCATCGCCCCGGGCTGCAGGTCGCCGAGGCTCTGGATATTGATCAGGTGGCGGGTCTGCGGGGTCAGCGGGCAGTGCAGGCTGATGATGTTGGACTGGCGCAGCAGTTGGTCCAGGTCCAGGTAGCGCGCACCGAGGGCCAGCACCTCCGGATTGGGGTAGGGGTCGTAGGCCAGCAGCTGGCAGCCGAAGCCGGCCATGATGCGGGCGAAGGCCAGGCCGATCTGCCCGGTGCCGACCACACCGACGGTCTTGCCGTGCAGGTCGAAGCCGGTCAGCCCGTGCAGGCTGAAATCGCCCTCGCGGGTGCGGTTGTAGGCGCGGTGCAGGCGCCGGTTGAGGGCGAGGATCAAGGCCACCGCATGTTCTGCCACGGCATGGGGCGAATAGGCCGGCACCCGCACCACGCTCAGGCCCAGGCGTTTTGCCACCGCCAGGTCGACATGGTTGTAGCCGGCCGAGCGCAGGGCGATCAGGCGCGTGCCGGCGGCGGCCAGGCGCTCCAGCACCGGGGCCGAGAGGTCGTCGTTGATGAAGGCGCAGACCACTTCGTGGCCGGCGGCGAGGACTGCGGTGTCCTCGTTCAGGCGGGCGGGCAGAAAGTGCAGCTCCAGGCCGTCCACCGCAGGGGCGGCGCTGAAGCTGTCCTGGTCATAGGACTGGCTGCTGAAGAACAAGGCGCGCATGGTCGGGCTCCCGAACGATCGAAGCGCCAAGTGTAGCCACACCTGGCGCTTGCGGCCTTGCCCCAGGTCAGGCGCTCTGGCGCGCGGCGTGGGTCAGGCGGTCGATGGCCCGTTCCAGGTCGTCGAGGGACTGCTGGGCTTCCGGATCGTCCTGCTTGAGCAGGGTTTCGCTGCGCTGGCAGGCCGCGCGCAATTGCGGCACGCCGCAGTAGCGGGTGGCACCGTTGAGCCGGTGCACGCGCTCGATGGTGGCGGCGCGGTCGCCGGTGTCGCGGGCCGCGCGGATCGCATGGCGGTCGGACTCCAGCGAGGCCAGCAGCATCGCCAGCATGTCCGCGGCCAGGTCCGGCTTGCCGGCGGCCAGGCGCAGGCCTTCCTCGGGGTCGAGTACCTTCAGCTCGCTGTTGCCGTGATGGTGGCTGACGCTGCGGTCGTCGCGTACCGGGTGCACCGGCAGCCCGGTCCATTTCTGCACCACCTGGGCCAGTTGCCGGTCGCTGATCGGCTTGGTCAGGTAATCGTCCATGCCGCTGTGCAGCAGGGCGCGCTTCTCGTTGGCCATGGCGTGGGCGGTCAGGGCCACGATGGGCAGGGCCTGGCCGCCCTGGCCGGCTTCCCAGCGGCGGATCTGCTCGGTGCATTCGCGACCGTCCATGCCCGGCATCTGCACGTCCATCAGCACCAGGTCGAAACTGTCCTGCTGCACCGCCTTGATCGCTGCCTTGCCGCTGTCCACCGCCAGCACCTCGGCGCCGAGGTCTTCCAGCAGGGTCTGCACCAGCAGCAGGTTGGCCGGGTTGTCGTCGACACACAGCACCTTCGGCAGGCGCTGGCCCGCGGCGGGCTTGAACTCGGTAGGGCTGCGGCGTGGCTGGACCAGCTCCAGCAGCGCCCGGCGCAGCTTGCGCGTGCAGGCCGGCTTGGCATAGAGCTGGCCATGGGCGTTGGGCAGGTAGGGATGGTAGAGGGTCTGCTCGGTGGTCGGACAAAGCACCAGGGCCAGGCAGGAGAAGTGCTCCAGGCGCTGGATCAACTGGCCGAGGCGGTCCGGCGGAAGGTCGTGCAGGTTGACCCCCAGCACCGCCAGCTCGAACGGTTGCCCGGCCAGGTGCGCGGCTTCGACGGCAGTCAGCAGTTGTTCCGGCGAACCGAAGGTGCTCACCGCCAGGCCACAATCCTCCAGTTGGTGTTCCAGCGCCTGGCGCGCCAGCTCGTGGTTGTCGGTGATCGCCGTGCGCCGCCCGTGCAGCGCCGGCAGCGGCTGGTCCTCGCTGGTGTCGCGGGCCTTGGGCAGGCTCAGGCTGATCCAGAACTGCGAACCTTCGCCCGGGGTGCTGTCGACGCCGATCTCGCCGCCCATCTGCTCGATCAGGCGCTTGGAGATCACCAGGCCCAGGCCGGTGCCGCCGGGCTGGCGCGAAAGGGAGTTGTCGGCCTGGCTGAAGGCCTGGAACAGCGCCCGCACATCCTGCGCCGAAAGGCCGATGCCGGTGTCCTGGATGCAGATGCGCAGTTGTACCGAATCCTCGCGCTCGTCTTCGAGCATGGCGCGGGCGACGATGGTGCCCTCGCGGGTGAACTTGATCGCGTTGCTCACCAGGTTGGTGAGGATCTGCTTCAGACGCAGCGGGTCGCCGATCAGCGACAGCGGGGTGTCGCGGTACACCAGGCTGACCAGTTCGAGCTGCTTGGCGTGGGCCGCCGGGGCGAGGATGGTGAGGGTGTCCTGGATCAGGTCGCGCAGGTTGAACGGGATGCTCTCCAGCACCAGCTTGCCGGCCTCGATCTTGGAGAAGTCGAGGATCTCGTTGATGATCCCCAGCAGGCTGTCGGCGGACTTCTCGATGGTGCCGAGGTAGTCGTGCTGGCGCGGGGTCAGCTCGCTTTTCTGCAGCAGATGGGTGAAGCCGAGGATGCCGTTGAGCGGGGTGCGGATCTCGTGGCTCATGTTGGCGAGGAACTCGGACTTGATCCGGCTCGCCTCGATGGCCTCCTTGCGCGCCATGTCCAGCTCGATGTTCTGGATCTCGATGGTCTCCAGGTTCTGCCGCACGTCCTCGGTGGCCTGGTCGATGCTGTGCTGCAGTTCCTCGTGGGCGCTGTGCAGGGTCTCGGCCATGCGGTTGATGCCGGCGGCCAGTTCGTCCAGCTCGTAGCTGCCCATGTTCGGCAGGCGTTCTTCGAGGTTGCCGTCCTTGAGCTGGCCGACCGCGTGCTTGATCTGTCCGATCGGGCCGTTGATCGCCCGGCTCATGCGCAGGGCCAGGAGGGTGGTGGCCATCAGCCCGATGAGGATCAGCAGCAGGCTGGCGAACAGGCTGCGGTAGCCGCGCAGCAGGGTGCCGCCGTGGGAAATCTCGACTTCCACCCAGCCCAGCAGGCGCTCGGCCTCCTGGGGCACGGGGTCGTCGGTGAGGTCGCGATGATGGCCGAACACCGGCAGCAGGTAGCGCGTGGCATCGCTGCCGGAGCGTTGCAGCAACTGCGTGCCGCCACCGGCCGGCGGCATGTTGAGCATGCTCGGGCCGGCGTGGGCGAGGCTGGCGCGGTCGGGGGCGAGGAACGACACCGAGCGCACGTCGGGCTGTTCCAGGGTTTGCGCGGCGATCCGTTCCAGTTGCGCCCGGTCCTTGCGCGCCAGGGGCGAGCCGGCCAGCGGGGCCAGGCTCTCGGCGATCATCTGCCCGCGTTGCAGCAACTGGCTCTGCAGCTCGTTCTGCTGCAGCCAGGTGAAATAGCCGCCAAGCACCAGGGCCATGGCCGCGGCGGGCACGACGGCGAGCAGGAGCACGCGGGTCCTGATTCCAAAACGATTCAGCACGCCCGGTCTCCTGTGTCTGCGCAGCGCTGGATAGGCAGCACGCTACCGCGACTGTTGCTGTATTGCACTCATTTGTCTCCGTTCCGTGGGGCGGACCTTGTACGCCTGTGCGGTTGCCTGGGGGAGGGTAATGCTCAATAATCGCGCAATTGAGAATTGCTAGCAGCCGCCAATGAATCCCGCAGTGATCCGCAATCCCAACATCCTTGCCATCGAAGACGACCCGGTGCTCGGTGCTTATCTGCATGAGCAACTGCAGCGTAGTGGGTTTCTCGTGACCTGGTGCCGCACCGGGCGCGATGGCCTGGACCAGGCGCGCCAACAGCACTTCGACGTGGTGTTGATGGACATCCTCCTGCCGGGCATGACCGGGCTCGATGCCCTGGTGCAATTGCGCGAGCGCAGCGGCACGCCGGTGATCATGATGTCGGCACTGGGGGCCGAGGCGGATCGCATCACCGGTTTCGAACGGGGCGCCGACGACTACCTGCCCAAGCCGTTCAGCATGGCCGAGCTGCGGGTGCGTATCGAGGCCATCCTGCGCCGGGTCGACCTGGAGCGCCGCTATTCGCCGGTGAGCAAGGCGCCGAGCAGCGAGCTGCGCTTCGACGACGAGGCTTGCGATGTCTGCCACGCCGGCCAGTGGGCCGGCCTGACCCCCAGCGAATACCGCCTGCTCGACACCCTGCAGCGCAGCAACGACGAGGTGCTGAGCAAGCCTTTCCTCTACCAGCACGTGCTCCAGCGCGGTTACTCGCGCCACGACCGCAGCCTGGACATGCATGTCAGCCAGATCCGCCGCAAGCTCAAGGCCATCGGCTACCAGGAACGCCAGGTCCGCACCGTGTGGGGCCAGGGCTATGTCCTGAGCGCCGGCGAGGACCAGTGAGTTGCCCAACCGTCATTCGCTGTTCTGGAAACTGGCGATCCTCATGGTGGGCTTCTGCCTGCTGCTGATCGGCCTGAGCCTGTCCTGGGGCCGGCACATGGAGGTGCGCAACGCCTACCTCGGTCAACAGGCGCGGGACCTGCTCAAGGGCTATGCCGCCGAGGCCGAGCGCGCCCTGGAAAGTGGTGGCACGGCGGGCATCGACCTGTGGCTGACCGGCATGCGCGATCGCGAAAGCGGCTTCATCAGCGTCATCGGTGCGGACCTGCAGCCCCTCGGCAGCCTGCCGCTGACCGACGCCGAACTGGTGCACCTGACCAACCTGCGCAGCGTCGACCGACCGATCAGCCGTCATTCCAGCAGCATGCCCTGGATGCGCGTGCCGTTTCCCAACGATTCCTCCCTCGGCAGCCTGGTGATCGAATTGCCGCAACGGCTGGTGCCCGATCGCTGGAACCTGCTGTTCTGGCGCATGGTGACCAACGGCCTGATCCCCGGGCTGCTGACCCTGCTGTTCTGCGTCGGCCTGTACCGCATGCTGATCCGCCCGCTGCACCAGTTGCGCGACCAGGCCAACGCCTGGCGCGCCGAGCGCCTGACCGCGCGGGTGGCCAGCAGCACCACCAGCCGCCCGGACGAATTCGGCGAACTGGGCCGCGCCTTCGACGACATGGCCGAGCGCCTGCAAGGCACCGTGACCCTGCAACAGCAACTGCTGCGGGACCTGTCCCATGAACTGCGCACCCCGCTGAGTCGCCTGCAGGTGGCCAGCGACAGCGAGCAAGACCCGGCCTGCCTGCGCGAACGCCTCGGTCGCGAAGTGGAATGCATGCAGCGCCTGGTGGAAGACGCCCTGCAACTGGCCTGGCTGGACGCCGAGCGGGCGCCGCTGGCCTGCGAGCCGATCCAGGTGGTGGCGCTGTGGGAAATGCTCTGCGAGGACGCCTGCTTCGAGAGCGCCTGGCCGCGCACGCAACTGCACTGCGAGCTGGACGGCGACTGCTGGGTCCAGGGGCATCTCAACAGCCTCGCCCAGGCCCTGGAAAACATCCTGCGCAATGCCATCCGCCATTCCCCGGCGGACGGCTGCATCCGTCTCGGCGGTCAGCGCCAGGGCGAGTACTGGCTGCTCTGGCTGGAGGACGAGGGCGGCGGGGTGGACGAGGCCGAGCTGGAGCGCATCTTCGCCGCCTTCACCCGTCTCGACGGCTCGCGGCCGGGCGACGGCGGCTTCGGCCTGGGGCTGAGCATCGCTCGCAATGCCGTACAGCGTCAGGGCGGACGCCTGTGGGCGCAGAACAGTGGACGCGGCCTGCGCCTGAATTTCCGCCTGCTGGCGGCGGAGTCGGCCGGCGAGATATAGCAATCCGCTATAAGCCCCGCATATTGCGTGATATGGAGTGCGACGGTTTGCCGGTATGATAGGCGCCCCCGTGAGTCTGGATTGCGAAAACGCCATGACCGTGCAGTACCCCACCATCGCCGATTGCGTCGGCAACACCCCCCTGGTTCGCCTGCAACGCTTGGCCGGCGAGACCAGCAATACCCTCCTGGTGAAACTCGAAGGCAACAACCCGGCGGGTTCGGTCAAGGACCGTCCGGCGCTGTCGATGATCACCCGCGCCGAACTGCGCGGGCAGATCAAGCCGGGTGACACGCTGATCGAGGCGACCTCCGGCAACACCGGGATCGCCCTGGCGATGGCTGCGGCGATCAAGGGCTACAAGATGATCCTGATCATGCCGGACAACTCCAGCGCCGAACGCAAGGCGGCGATGACCGCCTATGGCGCCGAGCTGATCCTGGTCAGCAAGGAAGAAGGCATGGAGGGCGCCCGCGACCTCGCCGAGCGCCTGCGCGACGAAGGCCGTGGCCTGGTCCTCGACCAGTTCGGCAACGGCGACAACCCCGAGGCCCACTACGTCAGCACCGGCCCGGAAATCTGGCGCCAGACCGGCGGCAGCATCACCCATTTCATCAGCTCCATGGGCACCACCGGCACCATCATGGGCTGCTCGCGCTACCTCAAGGAGCAGAACCCGGCGATCCAGATCGTCGGCCTGCAGCCGATGGAAGGCTCGGCCATCCCGGGTATCCGCCGCTGGCCGGAAGAGTACCTGCCGTCGATCTTCCAGGCCGATCGCGTCGATCGCGTGGTGGACATGGCCCAGAGCGAAGCCGAGGACACCACTCGCCGCCTGGCCCGTGAAGAAGGCATCTTCTGTGGCGTGTCCTCCGGCGGTGCGGTGGCGGCCATGCTGCGCCTGTCCCGCGAAGTGGAGAACGCGACCCTGGTGGCGATCATCTGCGACCGCGGCGACCGCTACCTGTCGACCGGCATTTTCGACGCGGATCGCTGATGTCCAAAAGCAAACGTAACGGCGGCCTGCGCTTCCAGCCGGCCGGCGGCAGCCGCGCGCCCCAGGTTCCGGTGGGCAAGAAGCAGCGCCTGGCGATCGAACGCCTGGCCGGTGATGGCCGTGGCATTGCCTTCGTCGAAGGTCGCACCTGGTTCGTCAGCGGTGCGCTGGCCGGCGAAGAGGTCGAGGCGCGGGTGCTGAACGCCCATGGCAAGGTGGTCGAGGCACGCCTGGAGCGGGTCTTCACCGCCAACCCACAGCGCCGTGAAGCGCCGTGCCGGCACTTCGACCGCTGCGGCGGCTGCAACCTGCAGCACATTCCCCATGTCGACCAGCTTGAACTCAAGCAGCGCCTGCTCGCCGAGCAGTTGCAGCGGGTCGCTGGCGTTGCCCCGGAGCAATGGGCGGCGCCGCTCAGCGGACCGGAGTTCGGCTACCGTCGGCGCGCCCGGGTTGCCGTGCGCTGGGACCAGAAGGCGAAGAAGCTGGAGGTCGGCTTCCGCGCCGAAGCCAGCCAGGACATCGTTGCCATCGACGACTGCCCGGTGCTGGTACAGCCCTTGCAGTCGGTGATGCGTCACCTGCCACTGCTGTTGCAGAGCCTGGCCAAACCGCAACTGATCGGGCATGTCGAGCTGTTCAGCGGCACCGCCCTGGCCATGCTGGTGCGCCACACCGGCGCGCTGGGCGAGGCGGACCTGGCGAAGTTGCAGGCGTTCTGCGCCGAGGCCGGGGTGCAACTCTGGCTGCAAGGCGAGGGCGCACCGCAGCCGGCCGAGGCGGGCCAGGAACTGGGCTTTGCCCTGGAACCCTGGAACCTGACCCTGGCCTATCGTCCGGGGGACTTCGTCCAGGTCAACGCCGGGGTCAATACGGCGATGATCGAGCAGGCCCTCGACTGGCTCGCGCCGCAGGCCGATGAGCGTGTCCTGGATCTGTTCTGCGGCCTCGGCAACTTTGCCTTGCCGCTGGCACAGAAGGCCGCCGAGGTGGTGGCGGTGGAAGGCGTGCAGGCGATGGTCGAACGTGCCGCCGCCAACGCCCGTAGCAATAATTTGAATAATGTTCGCTGTTTTCAGGCGGATTTATCCCAACCCTTGAGTGCGTCCGGTTGGGCGGCGGAAGGGTTTTCTGCGGTACTCTTGGACCCACCGCGAGACGGTGCCTACGAGGTCGTCAGAAAAATCGCAGCACTAGGTGCCAAGCGGCTGGTCTACGTGTCGTGCAATCCGGCGACCCTGGCCCGCGATACGCTTGAATTGATCAAGCAGGGTTACCGGTTAAAAAGGGCCGGGATCCTCGACATGTTCCCGCAGACAGCGCATGTCGAGGCCATGGCGTTATTCGAGGTGGGCTAGCGTTGCTGGCCGCCCGGTGGCATTCCCTTATCTGGCGGGGATGCCACCCGAGTTTTCAAGCGCATCGCGTATGCGCCGTAGGGAAAGGTAAACAAAGATGGTACAGGTGAGAGTGCACCAGCCGGTCAACACCGACGGCAGTATCAATCTCGAAGCATGGCTGGATCATGTGTGCAGCGTCGATGCGGCGCTGAACCGCGAAGCCCTCAAGGTGGCCTGCGAGTTCGCCCAGGAAATCGAGAAGCAGGGCAACCAGGAAAAACATTCCTGGGCCGACGGCACGTCGAGTTTCCAGGCAGGCCTGGAAATCGCCGAGATCCTCGCCGACCTCAAGCTCGACCAGGACTCGCTGGTCGCGGCGATCATCTACCGCGCGGTACGCGAGGGCAAGGTCACCCTGGCCGAGGTTGCCCAGCGTTTCGGCCCGGTGGTCTCCAAGCTGATCGACGGCGTGCTGCGCATGGCCGCCATCAGCGCCAGCATGAATCCGCGCCAGTCCCTGGTGCTGGGCTCCCAGACCCAGGTCGAGAACCTGCGCAAGATGCTCGTGGCCATGGTCGACGACGTTCGCGTCGCCCTGATCAAGCTGGCCGAGCGTACCTGCGCGATCCGCGCGGTGAAGAGCGCCGACGACGAGAAGCGCCACCGTGTCGCCCGCGAGGTCTTCGACATCTACGCGCCCCTGGCGCACCGCCTGGGTATCGGTCACATCAAGTGGGAGCTGGAAGACCTGTCCTTCCGCTACCTGGAACCCGACCAGTACAAGCAGATCGCCAAGCTCCTGCACGAGCGCCGGCTGGATCGCGAGCGCTTCATCAACGACGTCATGGCCCAGTTGCAGAACGAACTGCTGGCCACCGGCGTGAAGGCCGACATCAGCGGCCGGGCGAAACACATCTATTCCATCTGGCGCAAGATGCAGCGCAAGGGCCTGGAATTCAGCCAGATCTACGACGTGCGCGCGGTGCGCGTGCTGGTCCCGGAAATGCGCGACTGCTACACCGCGCTGGGCATCGTCCACACCCTGTGGCGGCACATTCCCAAGGAGTTCGACGACTACATCGCCAACCCCAAGGAGAACGGCTACCGCTCCCTGCACACCGCGGTGATTGGCCCCGAGGGCAAGGTCCTGGAAGTGCAGATCCGCACCCATTCCATGCACGAGGAAGCCGAACTCGGCGTCTGCGCGCACTGGCGCTACAAGGGCACCGACGTCAAGTCCGGCTCCAACCACTACGAAGAGAAGATTTCCTGGCTGCGCCAGGTGCTGGAGTGGCACGAGGAACTGGGCGACATCGGCGGCCTGGCCGAACAGCTGCGGGTCGATATCGAGCCGGACCGGGTCTACGTGTTCACCCCTGACGGCCACGCCATCGACCTGCCCAAGGGCGCCACGCCGCTGGACTTCGCCTACCGCGTGCACACCGAGATCGGTCACAACTGCCGTGGCGCCAAGATCAACGGGCGCATCGTACCGCTCAACTACAGCCTGCAGACCGGCGAGCAGGTCGAGATCATCACCAGCAAGCACGGCAACCCGAGCCGCGACTGGCTGAACTCGAACCTGGGCTACGTCACCACCTCGCGGGCGCGGGCGAAGATCGTCCACTGGTTCAAGCTGCAGGCCCGCGACCAGAACGTCGCCGCCGGCAAGACCCTGCTGGAGCGCGAGCTGAACCGCCTCGGCCTGCCCCAGGTGGACTTCGAGCGCCTTGCGGAAAAAGCCAACCTGCGCACCGCCGAGGACATGTTCGCCTCCCTCGGTGCCGGCGATTTGCGCCTGGCTCACCTGGTCAATGCCGCGCAGCAACTGGTGGAGCCGGAGCGGATCGAGGAAATCGACCTGATCACGCGCAAGGCCACCGGCTTCAAGCCGGGCAAGCGCGGCGACATCCAGATCCAGGGCGTGGGCAACCTGCTGACCCAGATGGCCGGCTGCTGCCAGCCGCTGCCGGGCGATGCCATCGTCGGCTACATCACCCAGGGCCGCGGCGTGACCATCCACCGCCAGGACTGCGCCTCGGTGCTGCAACTGGCCGGTCGCGAGCCGGAGCGGATGATCCAGGTCAGCTGGGGGCCGGTGCCGGTGCAGACCTATCCGGTGGACATCATGGTCCGTGCCTACGACCGTCCGGGCTTGCTGCGTGACGTCTCCCAGGTCCTGCTCAACGAGCGGATCAACGTGCTGGCGGTGAACACCCGCTCGAACAAGGAAGACAACACCGCGCTGATGTCGCTGACCATCGAGATCCCCGGCCTGGATGCCCTCGGGCGCCTGCTGGGGCGCATCTCGCAGTTGCCCAACATCATCGAGACCCGGCGCAACCGCACGCCATGACCGGGGCCGGCCCGTCGCTACCGCAGGGTGGCGACGGGTCTATCCTGTAACGGCCAACGGCCTCTGACGAGAATCCCCCGATGTACACCCTGGACGACCTGCTGCACCTCATGGCCCGTCTGCGCGACCCGCAGTACGGCTGCCCCTGGGATTTGAAACAGACCTACGCCACCATCGTCCCCCATACCCTCGAAGAAGCCTACGAGGTGGCCGACGCCATCGAGCGTGGCGACTTCGAGCACCTGCAGGGCGAGCTCGGCGACCTGCTGTTCCAGGTGGTCTACTACAGCCAGCTGGCGCTGGAGGAAGGCCGCTTCGAATTCGCCGGGGTGATCGACAGCATCACCCGCAAGCTGATCCGCCGTCATCCCCATGTGTTCCCCACCGGCGAACTGTACGCGCCGCTGGACACTCCGCGCCTCGACGAAGACCAGGTCAAGCAGCGCTGGGAAGAGATCAAGGCCGAGGAACGCGCCGAGAAGAGCACCCCCGAGCAACTGTCGCTGCTCGATGACGTTCCCGCGGCGCTGCCGGCCCTGTCCCGCGCGGCCAAGCTGCAGAAGCGCGCGGCCCAGGTCGGTTTCGACTGGCCGGGCCCGCTGCCGGTGCTGGACAAGGTCCGCGAAGAGCTGGACGAAGTGCTGGAAGCCATGGCCGACAACGATGCCGCGGCATTGGCCGACGAGGTCGGTGACCTGCTGTTCGCCACGGTCAACCTGGCCCGGCACCTGAAGATCGATCCGGAGAATGCCCTGCGTGCCGGCAACGCCAAGTTCGAGCGACGCTTCCGTTTTATCGAGCAGGCATTGCGCGACATGGGCCGTCCGATCGAAGATTGCACCCTCGAAGACCTGGACGCCCTCTGGGGCGAAGCCAAGCGTCAGGAAAAGAACCTGCCCAGCTGCGGCTGAGCGTGATGCATTAAGTGAGTGAACATCGATGAGCCTTTCCCTTCGCGACCAATTGCTCAAAGCCGGCCTGGTCAACCAGAAGCAGGTCAAGCAGGTCACCAAAGAGCAGAAGAAACAGAAGCGCCTGGAGCACAAGGGCCAGGTCGAGGTCGATGACAGCCAGCAGCGCCTGGCGAAAGAAGCGATGGCCGAGAAGACCGCGCGCGATCAGGAGCTTAACCGCCAGCAGCAGGAAAAGGCCGAGCAGAAGGCCCGTGCTGCGCAGGTCAAGCAACTGATCGAAGTGTCGCGCCTGCCCAAGCTGACCACAGAGGACTACTACAACTTCGTCGACGACAAGAAGGTCAAACGCATCTCGGTCAACGCCCTGGTGCGCAGCAAGCTGAGCAGCGGCTCGCTGGCCATCGTCGCCCACGGTGGTGGCTACGAGATCATCCCGCGGGAAGCGGCGCTTAAGATCCAGGAGCGCGATCCCAAGCGCATCCTGCTGCTCAACACCCAGGTGGAAGAGCCGGATGCCGACGATCCGTACGCCGCGTACGTCATTCCTGACGACCTGATGTGGTAAGAAACGACAAACCCCGCCTCGGCGGGGTTTGTGCTTTCAGGGCTGCGGCTCAGGACCTGGCCTGGCGGGTCTCCCAGACTTCCAGTTCCATGCGGTAGGTGTTGGCTTCGTGTTCGGTGTGGAACATGCCGACCAGTTGGCCCTGCTGGTGCACATCCCAGATGCGCACGCCGGCGGCGACACCTTCGTGGGACAGTTTCGATTCGTCGCGCTCAGTTACTTTGACAGTCATGTGCAAACTCCAAATCCGGTTAACTGCGGCACTCTGTCGCAGGACTCTTTTATAGAATTTGTTAGCTGACTAAGTAAATTAAAAGCGCCATGAAAGATCTTTCATGGTTGTTCTTGAGGGCCTCATCGCGCGGTGCATGCAATCCTTGTGGGAAGCGATGAGGCCGGTACAGGCAAAAGAAAACCCCGCACAAGGCGGGGTTCCAGGAACAACGAACAACCAGCCAGTCAGTTGCCCTTGACCGACTTGCCATCCACCGTGCCGTCCTGCAGCACGATCACGTATTCCTTGCCATCGGTCTCGACCTGGCGCAGTTGCACCAGCAGGTAGTCCCAGTCCTTGGCGAACCACAGCTCGGTGATGCGCTTGCTCTGGCTCGGGTCGCGCACGCGCTCGACCTTGATCGCATCGATCTGGCCGGCCTTGGTGGCGACCTTCTCGGTGCCCAGCACGCGGAAGTCGTAGGTGTCGATCTCGTCGCCATCGACCACCTGGTAGCTCACGCTCTTCTTGCCTGCGGCCACGTCATGCTGCAGGGCCAGCTGGTAGGACGACTTGTCCAGCACGCCACGGTTCAGCGGCAGCTTGACGGCATCGCCACGGTCGCTGCCGGTGATGACCTTCTGGGTCCAGTCGAAGTCCAGGTCGACCTTCTTGGCCTTGCCCAGGCCGCCACGTTCGAAGTGGTAGCTCTGTGGCAGCAGGGTGTCCTTGTCCAGGCTCAGGGTGCTTTGCTCGGTGAGGCTGGCGAGCATCATCGAGGCCTTGAAGTTCAGCTTCCAGGTGCCGTTGGCGCTCTTTTCCAGGCTGCGCTCGGCGGTGCCGCCGGCGACCGGCAGTTGCTTCCAGTCGGCGGTGTAGCTGGCCGAGAAAGGTTTCAGGTCGGCTGCCTGGAGCGGCAGCGCGAGCACGGCAAGAGCGAGAAGCAGGGCGCGACGCATAAAATCTCCTAGGGTCGAATCAAGTGGCCGCTGGCCGCGAGGGGCTGGCCATCCAGTAGAGCACCGTGCTCGCCCAGGCGCAAACGGCCTTCGGCGAACCAGCGCACCGCCAGCGGGTAAATCTGGTGTTCCTGGCCGTGAACCCTCTGCGCCAGGCTTTCTGGCGTGTCATCCGTAGCCACCGGGATGATTGCCTGTACGACCAGCGGCCCGCCATCGAGTTCCTCGGTGACGAAGTGCACGCTGCAGCCATGCTCGCGGTCGCCGGCTTCCAGCGCCCGCTGATGGGTGTGCAGGCCCTTGTACTTCGGCAGCAGGGACGGGTGGATATTGAGCAGGCGGCCCTCGTAGTGGCGGACGAAGTCGCCACTGAGGATGCGCATGAAGCCGGCCAGCACCACCAGGTGCGGCGAGAAGGCGTCGATCTGCTCGACCAGGGCCTTGTCGAAGGCTTCGCGGCCGTCGAAGGCCTTGTGGTCGAGCACCGCGGTGTCGATACCGGCATCACGGGCGCGCTGCAGCCCGTAGGCGTCGGCGCGGTTGGAAACCACGGCGCGGATCCGTACCGGGGAATCCCCGGCACGGGCGCTGTCGATCAGGGCTTGCAGGTTGCTGCCGGAGCCCGACAGCAATACCACTACATCGCACTTCGTCGTGGGCATCAGTGCGCCTTGACGTTCTTCAGCTCGACCTGGGCGGCGCCTTCGGCGGCAACGCCGATCTGGCCGATGACCCATGGCTGCTCACCGGCTGCGCGCAGGGTGTCCAGGGCCACTTCGACCTGGTCCTGGGCAACGCAGATGACCATGCCGACGCCGCAGTTCAGGACGCGGTGCATTTCGTGCTCGTCGACGTTGCCTTGCTCCTGCAGCCAGTTGAACACGGCCGGACGCTCCCAGCTCGCCACGTCGACGATCGCCTGGGCGCCTTTTGGCAGTACGCGCGGGATGTTGTCCAGCAGGCCGCCGCCGGTGATGTGGGCCATGGCCTTGACCGCGCCGGTGTCCTTGATCAGCTTCAGCAGCGGCTTGACGTAGATGCGGGTCGGGGCCATCAGCAGCTCGGTCAGCGGCTTGCCGTCCAGTTGCACCTGCTCGATGTCGGCGCCGGACACTTCGATGATCTTGCGGATCAGCGAGTAGCCGTTGGAGTGCGGGCCGGAGGATGGCAGGGCGATCAGCGCGTCGCCGGTGGCAACCTTCGAGCCGTCGATGATCTCGGCCTTCTCGACCACGCCGACGCAGAAGCCGGCCAGGTCGTAGTCCTCGCCTTCGTACATGCCCGGCATTTCCGCGGTTTCACCGCCGACCAGGGAGCAGCCGGCCAGTTCGCAACCGGCGCCGATGCCGGTGACCACGGTGGCGGCCACGTCGACGTTGAGCTTGCCGGTGGCGTAGTAGTCGAGGAAGAACAGCGGCTCGGCGCCGCAGACCACCAGGTCGTTGACGCACATGGCGACCAGGTCCTGGCCGATGGAGTCGTGCTTGTTCAGGTTCAGGGCCAGGCGCAGCTTGGTGCCGACGCCGTCGGTGCCGGAGACCAGGACGGGCTGCTTGTAGCCGGCCGGGATTTCACACAGGGCGCCAAAACCGCCCAGGCCGCCCATGACTTCCGGGCGTGCGGTGCGCTTGGCCACGCCTTTGATGCGTTCGACCAGTGCTTCGCCGGCGTCGATGTCTACACCGGCGTCCTTGTAGCTCAGGGAGGGTTGCTTGCTCATGTGATCCAGGCCTTTAGGAGGGAGGGATTCGGGGGAATCGACCGTGACCTGCCAGGCTGGGGGAAGAAGGGATCCGCCTGCCCGACCGTCAGCGGTCTGCGAAGGCGCGCGATTTTATCAGGGTTGCCCGGCAGCGGCCATCCTCAGGCCGACGGGCAGGGCCTGAATATAAGGAAAAACCGCGAATCGCGGCGCGCGGGTGGTTGCCGTGTCACGGCCTGTATAAGGTATAGGAGGTGAAACAGCGCCCCTTGAGTGAATTTTGCGCTGTGGCGGGAGTCTTGGCTTTCGCTTCTTTCTTATCTGGACAGGAATCCTCCATGCGTTTGCGTTCATATCTGTTGGGTTGCTGCATTGCCTTGTTCGGGATGGCGGCCCAGGCCGAAACCGTCTCGGGGTTGTACCAGGTCCGCGAGCCGGTGACCGGCCAGGACGCCGAAGCCAAGGCGCAGGCCACCCAGGGCGCGCTGGACACCTTGGTCGTGCGCCTCACCGGCGACCTCAAGGCGCCGCAGAATCCGGGACTTGCCGAACTGCGCAAGGACCCGCAGCAGATCATCAGCCAGTTCGGCTTCGAGGCGGGCCCGCCGGAAACCCTGCTGGTGGAGTTCGACCCGGGCAGTACCGAGCGCGCCCTGCGCAAGGCCGGCCTGGCCCTGTGGGGCAGCAACCGTCCGGCGATCCTCGGCTGGTGGTTGAACGACAGCATCGGCGGCTCGAACCTGGTGGGTGATGGCCAGGCCGGCGCCGAAGTGCTGCGCCGTGCCGCCCAGCACCGTGGCCTGCCGCTGCGCCTGCCGCTGGGCGACCTCGAAGAGCAACTGGTGGCCACCGCGAAGAACCTCGAAGGCACCGATCCGGCGCCGCTGCAGGCTGCATCCGGACGCTATGCCGCCGACGCCCTGCTGGCCGTGCACGCCAGCGAAGCGGATGGCAAGTGGAACGGCACCTGGCGCCTGTGGCTGGGCGACCAGCGCGAGCAGGGCAAGGTCGAGGGCGCCGACCAGGCTGCGCTGGCTGATGCAGTGATGCTCGCGGTGAGCCAGCGCCTGGCGCCGCGCTTCGTGGTCAAGCCGGGGGCGAGCGGTGAACAGCTGTTCCAGGTGCAGGGCATGAACCTGGAGCGTTACGCCGAGCTGGGTCGGGTCCTGGAGCCGTTCGCCGGGCGCATCACCGAGGTGCAGGGTGACGTGATGACCTGGAAGGCCACCGGCAGCGCCGAGCAACTGCGTGCCCAACTGGGCCTGGCGAAACTCCAGGAGCTACCGGCCGAGACCGCGCCGCCGGCACCGGTCGCCCCGCCCGCCGAGGGCGCGCCTGCCACGCCGCCCCCCGCGCCGTTCACCGGCCTGCGGTTCCGCTGGTAAGGAGCCATGGCGATGATCGATACACGTCGCTGGATCACCCTTGGCGCAGTCTTGCTGCTGGGCGTGCTCCTGTATTTCCTCCACGGGATCCTGTCGCCGTTCCTGGTCGGCATTCTCCTGGCCTATCTCGCCGATCCGCTGGTAGACCGCCTGGAGCGCCTGGGCCTGTCGCGCACCGCCGGCGTGGCGGTGGTCTTCACCCTGTTCAGCCTGATCCTGCTGGCCATGCTGCTGGTGCTCATCCCGATGCTGGCCAAGCAGTTGGTGCGCCTGTACGAGCTGGCGCCGCAGATGCTCGACTGGCTGCAGCACACGGCCCTGCCCTGGGTCCAGGCGAAGCTGGGCCTGGCCGACGGTTTCTGGAAGTTCGACAAGGTCAAGGCCGCCATCGGCGCGCACATGGGCCAGACCACCGATATCGTCGGCGTGGTCCTGTCCCAGGTCACCGCGTCGGGGCTGGCGCTGGTGGGCTGGCTGGCCAACCTGGTGCTGATCCCGGTGGTGGGTTTCTACCTGCTGCGGGACTGGGACCTGATGATGGCCAAGCTGCGCAGCCTGCTGCCGCGTCAGCGCGAACCGCAGGTGGTGGAGCTGGCGGGGGAGTGCCACGAGGTGCTCGGCGCCTTCGTCCGTGGCCAGTTGCTGGTGATGCTGGCGCTGGGCGTGATCTACGCGGGCGGGCTGATGCTGGTGGGCCTCGAACTGGGCCTGCTGATCGGCCTGCTGGCGGGGCTGGCGGCCATCGTGCCGTACATGGGCTTCATCATCGGCATCGGTGCGGCGATGATCGCCGGGCTGTTCCAGTTCGGTGGCGACATCTACCCGCTGCTGGGCATCGCCGCGGTGTTCATGGTCGGCCAGGCGCTTGAGGGCATGGTGCTGACGCCGCTGCTGGTGGGCGATCGCATCGGCCTGCACCCGGTGGCGGTGATCTTCGCCATCCTTGCCGGAGGCGAGCTGTTCGGCTTTACCGGCGTGTTGCTGGCCCTGCCGGCGGCGGCGGTGATCATGGTACTGCTGCGTCATGCCCATGACTTCTATAAGAAGTCGGACATGTACGGCGAAGAAATCGATCCTGAACTTTGAGCTACAAGCCGTAAGCCATAAGCTGCAAGAAAGAGCGGTCCGCGTCGCTGCTGCTTTTTCTTGCAGCTTGTAGCTTGAAACTTGCAGCTTGCGGCTGCTCCCAACCCTTTGATTTCCTTCGCGCATTGTGCGACCGCCGCCACGGGTATAGACTTTGCAAACTTTTACCAAGGGCCCTTTGCGGTTCCTCGCAACCGCCCAGCCAGCATGAAACCGATCCAGTTGCCCCTGGGTGTGCGTCTGCGCGATGACGCCACCTTCATCAACTACTATCCGGGTGCCAACGCCGCCGCATTGGGCTACGTCGAGCGACTCTGCGAAGCCGACGCCGGCTGGACCGAAAGCCTCATCTACCTGTGGGGCAAGCAGGGTGTCGGGCGTACCCACCTGCTGCAAGCCGCCTGCCTGCGTTTCGAGCAGCTTGGCGAGCCCGCCGTCTACCTTCCCCTCGCGCAACTGCTCGACCGTGGTGTCGAACTGCTGGATCACCTCGAACAGTACGAACTGGTGTGCCTCGACGACCTTCACGTCATCGCCGGCAAGCCGGAGTGGGAAGAGGCCATGTTCCACCTGTTCAACCGCCTGCGCGACAGCGGCCGGCGCCTGCTGCTCGCCGCCTCGGCGTCGCCGCGGGAACTGCCGATCAAGCTGGCGGACCTCAAGTCGCGCCTGACCATGGCCCTGATCTTCCAGATGCGCGCCCTGACCGACGAAGACAAGCTGCGTGCCCTGCAACTGCGTGCCTCCCGTCGTGGCCTGCACATGACCGACGAAGTCGGGCACTTCATCCTCACCCGTGGCACCCGCAGCATGAGCGCGCTGTTCGACCTGCTGGAGCGTCTGGACCAGGCCTCGCTGCAGGAAAAACGCAAGCTCACCATCCCCTTTTTGAAGGAAACATTGGGCTGGTAAACCGCGTCCTTGACCCACGGCACGTAAAAGTCACATTTTTTTCGATTGAATTTGCAAATCGAATCGATAGAAGGCATAGTCGCGGCTTCATTCGAATCCAAAGACACGGTCGTGCCCATGCTGAATCGCTTCGCACCCCTCGTGCCCCTCGCACTCGTGACGCTGCTGGTTGGCTGCGCGGCCCAAGGCCCGGTCCAGCAACAGCAGGATCACTACTCCGTTTCCGCCAAGACCGCTCACAAATCCTCCACCGTCGCCGATGCCTCGGTGTTCGAGGAAGAGCTGGCCACCGAGCAGGATCTGGAAGCTTTCTCCGGCAACAAGTCCTATGAACTGCCAGCCCTGGCCGACAGCATCCTCGAACGTGGCATGGCCCTGATCGGTACCCGCTACCGCTTCGGTGGCACCTCCGAGCAGTCCGGCTTCGATTGCAGCGGTTTCATCGGCTACCTGTTCCGCGAGGAAGCCGGCATGAACCTGCCGCGCTCCACCCGCGAAATGATCAACGTGGACGCCCCGCTGGTGTCGCGCAACAACCTCAAGCCGGGTGACCTGCTGTTCTTCAGCACCAACGGCCGCGGTCGCGTCAGCCACGCCGGTATCTACCTCGGCGACAACCAGTTCATTCACTCCAGCAGCCGTCGCAGCGGTGGCGTGCGGATCGACAGCCTCGGCGATCGCTACTGGAGCAAGACCTTCATGGAAGCCAAGCGCGCCTTGGCGATGGCACCGACACAACTTTCGAGCAACTAAGCGCTCCAGGGGTAGTGTCACAAGACACGGCGACGATGCTGAAAAGCTAGTCGCCGTGCGTGTTTACAGAAAACGTCTAATCTTGATTCTCACTAATTTTCCGGCCTGAAGCCGGGCCCTTTCAGACAGGATGTTCTGAGATGTCGATGATGGCGCGTTTAGCGGTATTGTCCCTGGCGGCACTGCTCGGTGCCTGCTCCAGCCACGCCCCGACCCCACCCCCGGTGGTCCAGTCGGCGTACGTTCCCGCCCAGATAACCTACTCGCCAGCCGCTGACGACGTGCTTTTCCGCGCGTTGGGCCTGGTGGGCACGCCGTATCGCTGGGGTGGCAACACGCCGGATTCGGGCTTCGATTGCAGTGGGTTGATCGGCTACGTCTATCGTGACGCGGCGGGGATCGCGCTGCCGCGTTCGACCCGCGAGCTGATCGTCATGCGTGCCCCGGATGTGCAGCGCGATGCCCTGCAATCGGGGGACCTGGTGTTCTTTGCGACGAACGGTGGCAGCCAGGTGAACCATGCCGGCATCTACGTGGGCGAGGGGCGTTTCGTGCATGCGCCGTCCACGGGCGGGACGGTGCGGCTGGATTACCTGTCGAACAACTATTGGCAGCGGTCGTACCTGAATGCCAAGCGGGTGCTGAAGGCGCCTGAGCATCTGGCGCGCAACCCCTAGTCTTCCGCTGTTGCCGAGGGCCTCATCGCGGATAACGCCCGCGATGAGGCCATTGGAAACACCCTCGCTTAACGAGCCTTGCTCACCCGCCACACCACATTCCCCACATCATCCGCCACCAGCACCCCGCCACGCTGGTCGTTCACCACGCCCACCGGCCGTCCCATCGCCTTGCCGTCGTCATTCAAAAAGCCTGTCAACAGGTCGATCGGCTTGCCCGCCGGCTTGCCTTCGCTGCTGAACGGCACGAACAACACCTTGTAGCCGCTATGGGGCTTGCGATTCCACGAGCCATGCTGGCCGATCAGCGCACCCTGGTCGAACGGTGGCGGCAGCGTTCCATCGGCGAAGGCCAGGCCCAGCGAGGCGGTATGCGGGCCCACCGCGTAGTCCGGCACCAGGGCCTTGGCCACCAGGTTCGGGTCGCCAGGCTGGACGCGCACGTCGATGTGCTGGCCGTAGTAGCTGTACGGCCAGCCATAGAACCCGCCGTCACGCACCGAGGTGATGTAGTCCGGGACCAGGTCGCTGCCGATCTCGTCACGCTCGTTCACCGCGGTCCACAGTTGTCCGCTATGGGGCTCCCACGCCAGGCCATTGGGATTGCGCAGGCCGGAGGCGAACACCCGGTGCTGGCCCGTGGCCGGATCCACTTCCCAGATCGCTGCGCGCTCCTTCTCCTTGTCCATGCCGTTCTCGGCGACGTTGCTGTTGGAACCGACGGTGACGTAGAGCTTCTTGCCGTCGCGGCTGGCGATGACGTTCTTGGTCCAGTGGTGGTTGAGCGGACCACCCGGCAGGTCGGTGACCGGCTCACCCGGTCCCTCCAGCGAGGTGGCGCCGTCCTGGTACTTGAAGCGCAGCAGGCGGTCGGTGTCGGCGACGTACAGCTCGTTGCCGACCAGCGTCATGCCGAACGGCGAATTCAGGTCCTTGAGGAATACCGTGCGGGTTTCCGCGACGCCGTCCTTGTCGGCATCGCGCAGCAGGGTGATGCGGTTGGGGCTGGGCACGCCGGCGCCGGCCTTGGCCATGACCTTCTTCATCACCCAGCCGCGGATGCCCTTGCCGTCCTCGGGTTTCTCCGGTGCATTGGTTTCTGCCACCAGCACGTCGCCGTTGGGCAGCACGTAGAGCCAGCGCGGGTGGTCCAGGCCGTCGGCGAAGGCCGCGACCTGGGTGCCCTGGGCGGCGGTTGGCTTGGCGCCACCGGCCCAGCCCACGGCCGGGGCGATGTTCACCGTGGGGATCAGGGTCTTGTTCGGTTCCGGCAGTTGCGGCGACGGGCCGCTGCCATCGGTGACCTGCAGGCGCGCGGATTCGCCACAGGCGGTCAGGCCGGTGGTGAGGGCCAGCAGCACGGCAATGCGCAGTGAGGACATGCTCGACTCCTTCGCGTAACGGTGGGGGCGTTACAGGTCAGAGGCGGGGCGGGGGAGGGTGGTTCAGTTGGATATGAGGGAGGGGACCGCAAAGCGGCCCCTAAGGATTTCAAACCTGCTTCAGCAGCAACGCCACCCCGGGATAGTACTGCCCGAACTCATCATGCAACTTGCGATACCCATACGGGAAACACCAGGCAATGGCACAGGCATTGTGCTTCTGCAGGTCATCCACCATGTCCTGCAGCTCTTCCGGGCTGGCATGCTTTTCCAGCTTCACCGGGCTTACGAACAGCGCCGCTAGCTTCAACTGGCTCGCATAGGCGATGCCCTTCGCTACCGCCCCGGTCTCCTGCAAGGCACCGCTGAGGTCCAGGCGGCCTACCTTCGGCCAGCGCTGTTCGGCATGCAGGTAGGCCGATTCATCACGGCTGGCGATCAGCAGGTCGCAGTGCGCCCCGCGTTCGCCTTCGTCGCGCTGCTTCTTGCTCTGGTAGTTCTGCAGGGTCACCAGCTCGGCCTGCCAGATGGCCGCGGAGAGCGTGCCGAGGTTGGCCTGGACGCCTTGCCAGTAAGGACCTTCGCCATCACCCAGGACCTGGTTGAAGCGCTCGATGGATTCGCCCCAGCGCTCCAGCGCCGGACGCAGGAATTCAAGCCGGGGGTTGTTGAGAATCAGGCCTTGCATGCTGCTCTCCTTTCGTAGTTTTTGTACGAGTACAGCGGAAAACCATGGCGATTTGATATCACTGTGGCACAGCCTGCGGATAGTGCCATTGGTCCGGGCTGTGACCGCCGTCTCCAATTGACGCTCCGGATGCAACCCTCTAACCTTCGCGACTTGTTTCAGGTGCTCTGTGACCCTCGGGTCGACAGGGTGAAACAGGGAAGCCGGTGGGCACGCAAGACGTGCGATCCCGGCGCTGCCCCCGCAACGGTAGATGAGCCAAGACCGCGCAAGGCCACTGGGTATCCACCCCGGGAAGGCGCCCGGTCGGGACCGCGAAGGTCCACTCATGAGCCCGGAGACCGGCCTGCAAACAGTCAACGGCATCACGGAGGGTGATGCGCGGTTTGCCGGGCCCCGTCGCCCGCCGCCTGCGCCTGTCCCTCCGTGCCCACCTTTCCAGCTGTCGTCGCTTCCCGCCTGTCGACAGTGGCCCGCGGAGACCCCCGATGAGCGAATCCCCCGAACGTGACGAACGCCACCTGGCGCGCATGCAGCGCAAGAAAGCGGTGATCGACGAGCGCATCGCCAATTCCCCCAACGAATGCGGCCTGCTGCTGGTGCTCAGCGGCAATGGCAAGGGCAAGAGCAGCTCGGCCTTCGGCATGCTCGCCCGCGCTCTTGGCCACGGCATGCAGTGCGGCGTGGTGCAGTTCATCAAGGGCCGCAACGCCACCGGCGAAGAGCTGTTCTTCCGCCGCTTCCCCGAGCAGGTGCGCTACCACGTGATGGGCGAGGGCTTCACCTGGGAAACCCAGGACCGCCAGCGCGACATCGCCGCCGCCGAAGCGGCCTGGGCCGTGTCGCGGCAACTGCTGCAGGACCCTAGCATCGGCTTCGTCGTCCTGGACGAATTGAACATCGCCCTCAAGCACGGCTACCTTGACCTGGATCAGGTGCTCGGCGACCTGCAGGCCCGTCCGCCGATGCAGCACGTGATCGTCACCGGCCGCGGCGCCAAGGACGAGATGATCGAGCTGGCCGACACCGTCACCGAGATGGGCATGGTCAAGCACGCCTTCCAGGCCGGCATCCGTGCCCAGAAGGGCGTCGAACTATGAGCGACACCCGGCATTGCCCGGCGGTACTGATCGCCGCGCCGGCTTCCGGCCAGGGCAAGACCACCGTGACCGCGGCCCTGGCCCGCCTGCATCGCAACCAGGGGCGCAAGGTTCGCGTGTTCAAGTGCGGACCGGACTTCCTCGATCCGATGATTCTCGAACGGGCCAGCGGCGCGCCGGTGTACCAGCTCGACCTGTGGATGGTCGGTGCCGAAGAAAGCCGCCGCCTGCTCTGGGAAGCCGCCGCGGAGGCCGACCTGATCCTGATCGAAGGAGTGATGGGCCTGTTCGACGGCACTCCGTCCAGTGCCGACCTGGCCCGCCATTTCGGCGTGCCGGTGCTGGCGGTGATCGACGGCACGGCCATGGCCCAGACCTTCGGCGCCCTGGCCCTGGGCCTGGCGCGCTACCAGGCCGACCTGCCGTTCGCCGGCGTGCTGGCCAACCGCGTCGGCACCCTGCGCCATGCGCAACTGTTGGAAGGCAGCCTCACCGAAGGCCTGCGCTGGTACGGCGGACTGTCCCGGGAGACCGGGATCGAGCTGCCCAGCCGCCACCTGGGGCTGGTCCAGGCCAGTGAGCTGACCGACCTCGACCTGCGCCTCGACGCCGCCGCCAAGGCCCTTGGCGACAGCTGCCAGTCGTCCCTGCCGCCGCCAGTGGCGTTCGCCGCCCCCGCACCGCGTACCGTCGAGCCGCTGCTGGCCGGCGTGCGCATCGCCGTGGCCCGCGACGAGGCCTTCGCCTTCACCTACGGCGCCAACCTCGACCTGTTGCGGGCCATGGGCGCCGAGCTGAGCTTCTTCTCGCCGATCCACGACCGCGAACTGCCGGCGGCGGACAGCCTGTACCTGCCCGGCGGCTACCCGGAGCTGCACCACCATGCCCTGGCCGCCAATGCGCCGATGCTGGCCGCGATCCGCGCCCATCACCAGGCCGGCAAGCCCTTGCTCGCCGAGTGCGGCGGCATGCTCTACCTGCTCGATGCCCTGACCGACGTTGCCGGCGAACGCGCCGAGCTGGCTGGGCTGCTGCCAGGCGAAGCGACCATGCAGAAGCGTCTAGCGGCCCTGGCCCTGCAGGCCGTGGAGTTGCCGGAAGGGACCCTGCGGGGTCACACCTACCACCATTCCCTGACCAGCACCGAACTGGAACCGATCGCCCGCGGCCACAGCCCCAACGGCGGGCGCGGTGCGGAAGCGGTGTACCGCATTGGCCGCCTGACCGCCTCCTACGTGCACTTCTATTTCCCCTCCAACCCCGATGCGACGGCGGCGCTGCTGGCGCCATGAGCGAGCACGCCTACAGCGAAGCCGAGCGCGCGGCGATCTATCGCGCCATCGGCGAGCGCCGCGACATGCGCCATTTCAGCGGTGGCGAAGTCGCTCCGGAGCTGCTTGCCCGCCTGCTGGAAGCCGCGCACCAGGCGCCCAGCGTCGGCCTGATGCAGCCCTGGCGTTTCATCCGCATCACCCGCCGCGACCTGCGCCAGCGCATCCAGGCCCTGGTGGAGGACGAGCGCCTGCGCACCGCCGAGGCGCTGGGACAGCGCTCCGACGAATTCATGCAACTCAAGGTCGAAGGCATCAACGACTGCGCCGAACTGCTGGTGGCCGCGCTGATGGACAAGCGCGAAGCGCATATCTTCGGCCGCCGCACCTTGCCGGAAATGGACCTGGCCTCGCTGTCCTGCGCCATCCAGAACCTCTGGCTCGCCGCCCGTGGCGAAGGCCTGGGCATGGGCTGGGTGTCGCTGTTCGACCCGCAGGCCCTGGCCGACCTGCTGGGCATGCCCGCCGGGGCCAAGCCGCTGGCGATCCTCTGCCTGGGCCCGGTGCGCGAGTTCTACCCGGCGCCGATGCTCGCCCTGGAAGGCTGGACCACGCCGCGACCGCTGGCCGACATGCTGTTTGAAAATCATTGGGGAGAAAACGAATGAGTGTGGCCCTGCTGACCGTGGCCGGGGTGGCGCTGGATGCGCTGCTGGGCGAGCCGCGGCGCTGGCATCCGCTGGTGGCTTTCGGCCGGATGGCCGGGCGCCTGGAGCAACGTTTCAATGCGGGCGGCCGTGGCTGGCGCAGCCATGGCGTCACCGCCTGGTTCCTCGCCGTGGTACCGCTGACCCTGCTGGCCACCACCTTGTCCTGGCTGCCGTACATCGGCTGGCTGGTGGAAATCCTCGCCCTGTACTGCGCCCTCGGCCTGCGCAGCCTCGGCGAACACGTGCAGCCGGTGGCCGATGCCCTGCGCGGCGGCGACCTGGACGAGGCGCGCAAGCGCGTCGGCTACCTGGTCAGCCGGGAAACCCGCGAGCTGGACGAAACCGCCGTGGCCCGCGCCGCCACCGAATCGGTGCTGGAGAACGGCAGCGATGCGGTGTTCGCCGCGCTGTTCTGGTTCGCCATCGCCGGTGCGCCGGGGGTGGTGCTCTATCGCCTGAGCAATACCCTCGATGCCATGTGGGGCTACCGCAACGAGCGCTTCGAGCGCTTTGGCTGGGCCGCCGCGCGCATCGACGATGTCCTCAACTACCTCCCGGCGCGCCTGGTGGCGCTGACCTACGCGCTGCTGGGCAAGACCCGCCTGGCCCTGAAGTGCTGGCGCCAGCAGGCGCCCCAGTGGGACAGCCCCAACGCCGGCCCGGTGATGGCGGCAGGGGCAGGGGCCCTCGGCGTCGAGCTGGGTGGCCCGGCTGTCTATCATGGTGAGTTGCACGAGCGCGCGCGCCTGGGCGAAGGCCCGGCGGCCGATGCCGGGGCCATCGAGCGCGGTTGGCGCCTGGTGTGCCAGGGTGTCTGGCTGTGGCTGTTGCTGCTGTGCCTGGGAGCCGAATTCTATGCTTGAACACGGTGGTCGCCTGCAGCGGGCGGTCGAACGCTACGGCATCGCCCGCGAAGACTGGCTGGACCTGTCCAGCGGCATCGCGCCCTGGCCATTCCCCGTCCCCGACATTCCCGAGCGTGCCTGGGCCCGTCTGCCGGAAACCGAGGACGGCCTGGAGCAGGCCGCCCGTGCCTACTACGGCGTCGGCGAGCTGTTGCCGGTGGCCGGTTCGCAGGCGGCGATCCAGGCGTTGCCGCGTCTGCGTCCGCGTGGTGTGGTCGGCGTGCTGTCGCCCTGCTATGCCGAGCACGCCGAGGCCTGGCGTCGTGCCGGGCATCAGGTGCGGGAACTGAGTGAAACCGAGGTCGAAGGGCAACTGGACGACCTCGACGTGCTGGTCCTGGTCAACCCCAACAACCCCACCGGCCGGGTGCTGCCACGGCAGACCCTGCTGGCCTGGCATGCGCGCCTGAGTCGTCACGGGGGCTGGCTGCTGGTGGACGAAGCCTTCATGGACAACACGCCAGCGCAAAGCATCGCCGCCGACAGCCAGCGGGAAGGGCTGATCGTCCTGCGTTCGTTCGGCAAGTTCTTCGGCCTGGCCGGGGTGCGCCTCGGCTTCGTCCTCGCCGAGCCGTCGTTGCTGCGTGCGCTGGCGGAGGATATCGGGCCCTGGTCGATCAGCGGGCCGACGCGGATCCTCGGTGCTGCCTGCCTGGGTGATCGCGCCAGCCAGCAGGCCCAGCTCGAACGCTGCGCCCGGGTCAGCGCCCACCTGGCCGCGCTGCTTGCCGATGCCGGCCTGGAACCCGCCGCCGGCTGCGACCTGTTCCAGTACCTGCCCCATCCCGAGGCGGCGCGGATCCACGACTTCATGGCCCGGCGCGGGATTCTCCTGCGCCTGTTCGAACACCCCGCCGGCCTGCGTTTCGGCCTGCCCGCCAGCGAGGCCGACTGGCTGAAACTGGCGGCAGCGCTGGACGACTACCGCAAGGAACCGAAATGACCACGCTGATGGTGCAAGGCACCACTTCCGACGCCGGCAAGAGCACCCTGGTGACCGCGCTGTGCCGCTGGCTGAAACGCCAGGGCATCGCCGTGGTGCCGTTCAAGCCGCAGAACATGGCGCTCAACAGTGCGGTGACCGCCGACGGCGGCGAGATCGGCCGGGCCCAGGCGGTCCAGGCCCAGGCCTGCGGGCTGGCGCCGCATACCGACATGAATCCGGTGCTGCTCAAGCCCAACAGCGACACCGGGGCCCAGGTCATCGTCCATGGCCGTGCGGTCACCAGCATGAACGCCGTGGCCTATCACGACTACAAGGCCATCGCCATGCAGGCCGTGCTGGCCTCGCACCAGCGCCTCAGCGCGGCGTATCCGGTGGTGATGGTGGAAGGCGCCGGCTCGCCGGCCGAGATCAACCTGCGTGCCGGCGATATCGCCAACATGGGCTTCGCCGAGGCGGTGGACTGCCCGGTGATCCTGGTCGCCGACATCAACCGCGGAGGGGTCTTCGCGCACCTGGTGGGCACCCTGGAACTGCTGTCGCCGAGCGAGCAGGCGCGGGTCAAGGGCTTCGTCATCAACCGTTTCCGTGGCGATATCGCCCTTTTGCAACCCGGCCTCGACTGGCTGGAGCAACGCACCGGCAAACCGGTGCTCGGCGTGCTGCCCTACGTGATGGACCTGCACCTGGAAGCCGAGGACGGCCTCGACCGGCGCCAGGGCGACAAGGCGGCCCAGGTGCTGAAGGTGATCGTCCCGGTGCTGCCGCGGATCAGCAACCACACCGACTTCGACCCGCTGCGCCTGCACCCGCAGGTGGACCTGCAATTCATCGGCCCGGGCGAGCCGATTCCGCCGGCCGACCTGATCATCCTGCCCGGCTCGAAAAGCGTGCGCGGCGATCTGGCGCAACTGCGCGAGCGTGGCTGGGAACAGGCCATCGCCCGGCACCTGCGTTATGGCGGCAAGCTGGTGGGCATCTGTGGTGGCCTGCAGATGCTCGGGCAGGTCGTGGACGATCCGCTGGGACTTGAAGGTGCCGCCGGGAGCAGCCCGGGCCTGGGCCTGCTGGACTACTCCACGGTGCTGGAGGCGGAAAAGCAGTTGCGCAACGTCAGTGGCAGCCTGGCCCTGGAGCAAGCCGCGATCAGTGGCTATGAAATCCACGCCGGTGTCACCCGTGGTCCGGCCCTGGACAACCCGGCGGTACACCTGGCTGATGGCCGCTGCGACGGCGCCATCAGCGCCGACGGGCAGATCCTCGCCACCTACCTGCACGGCCTGTTCGAGTCGCCGCAGTCCTGCGCGTCGCTGCTGCGCTGGGCCGGCATCAAGGACGTCGAGCAGATCGACTACCACGCCCTGCGCGAGCGGGACATCGAACGCCTGGCCGACCTGGTGGACAAGCACCTGGACGGCGAGCGCCTCCGTCAACTCTGTGGACTCGCCTGACCATGCTCAACCTGATCCTCGGCGGCGCCCGCTCCGGCAAGAGCCGCCTGGCCGAACAACGCGCCGTGGCCAGCGGCCTGGCGGTGACCTACATCGCCACCAGCGAACCGCTGGACGGTGAAATGAACGCGCGGGTGCAATTGCACCGCGAACGCCGCCCGGCCGAGTGGGGGCTGATCGAAGAACCCCTGGCCCTGGCCCGCGTGCTGCGCGCCGAAGCCGCCGCCGACCGCTGCCTGCTGGTGGACTGCCTGACCCTGTGGCTGACCAACCTGCTGATGCTGGATGACCCGGCCCGCCTGGCCGCCGAGCGCGACGCGCTGCTGGACTGCCTGGCCGACCTGCCGGGGGAAATCATCCTGGTCAGCAACGAAACCGGCCTGGGCGTGGTGCCCCTGGGTGAACTGACCCGGCGTTACGTCGATGAGGCCGGCTGGTTGCACCAGGCCGTCGCCGAACGTTGCCAGCGGGTGATCCTCACCGTCGCCGGCCTGCCGCTCTACCTCAAAGGAACCGAATCATGACCCAGGCCTGGTGGCTGGAACCGTGCCGCGTCGCGGACGAAAACGTGCGCGAAGCCGCCTTCGCGCGCCAGCAGCAACTGACCAAGCCCGCCGGCTCGCTGGGCCGCCTGGAGCAGGTGGCGGTGGAGCTGGCGGCGTTGCAGGGGCAACTGAAGCCGAGCCTGGACCAGGTGTGGATCGGCATCTTCGCCGGTGACCACGGCGTGGTCGCCGAAGGCATTTCCGCCTATCCGCAGGAAGTCACCGGGCAGATGCTGCTCAACTTCGTCAGCGGTGGCGCGGCCATCAGCGTCCTGGCGCGGCAGCTGGATGCGCGGCTGGAAGTGGTGGACCTGGGCACGGTTAACCTGGCCCTCGACCTGCCGGGCGTGCGGCATGAACGCATCGCCGCGGGTACCGCCAACTTCGCCAAGGGCCCGGCGATGAGCGAAGAGCAGGGCATGCGTGCCTTGCAGGCCGGCCGCGACAGCGCCCTGCGCGCTCTGGCGGCGGGGGCGCGGCTGTTTATCGGCGGCGAGATGGGCATCGGCAATACCACGGCCGCCAGCGCGCTGGCCTGTGCCTTGCTGGACTGCCCGGCCAGCGAACTGAGCGGCCCCGGCACCGGCCTGGACGCTGCCGGGGTGCGGCACAAGGCCGAGGTGATCGAGGCGGCGCTGCGTCTGCACGCTGCGGCCAAGGGCGATCCGATGCAGGCGCTGCTGCGGGTTGGCGGCCTGGAAATCGCCGCGCTGACCGGTGCCTACCTGGCCTGTGCCCAGGAGGGCGTGGCGGTGCTGGTGGATGGCTTCATCTGTTCGGTGGCGGCGTTGCTGGCGGTGCGCCTCAATCCATCGTGCCGGCCGTGGTTGTTCTTCGGGCATCGTGGTGCGGAACCGGGGCATCGTCGGGTGCTGGCCGAGCTGCACGGCGAGCCGCTGCTGGAGCTGGGCCTGCGCCTGGGCGAAGGCAGTGGCGCGGCGCTGGCGGTGCCGTTGCTGCGTCTGGCCTGCGACCTGCACGGGCAGATGGCGACCTTCGCCGAGGCGGCGGTGGCGGATCGTCCGGCATGATCCTCGACCTGTTGCGCCACGGCGAGACCGAGCTGGGCGGCGGCTTTCGCGGCAGCCTCGACGATGCCCTGACCGAGCAGGGCTGGGCGCAGATGCACGCGGCGGTGGTGGATGGTGGGCCCTGGGATCGACTGGTCAGTTCGCCGTTGCAGCGTTGTGCGCGGTTCGCCGAGCGGCTGGCCGGGCAACTGGAACTGCCGCTGGTGCTGGAGCCGGGGCTGCAGGAATTGCACTTCGGTGATTGGGAAGGGCGTAGCGCGGTCGAGTTGATGGTCGATCACGAGCAGGCGCTGGGGCAGTTCTGGAATGATCCCTACGGTTTCACGCCGCCCAATGGCGAGGCGGTAGAGGCGTTTTCCGGTCGTGTGCTGGACGCCCTGGCGCGACTGCACGCAGCCCATGCCGGCGAGCGGGTGCTGCTGGTGACCCATGGCGGGGTGATGCGCCTGTTGCTGGCGCGGGCCCGGGGATTGCCGCGGGAGCAGTTGTTGCAGGTCGAGGTTGCACATGGTGCCTTGCACCGGTTGCAGGTCGACGTCGATCACCTGCAGGAAATCTGCTGAACGCGTGAGCCTCGGGCTTTTTGTTCATTTCACAAGGACTGGTCAATGCTGCCATTCTGGATCGCCCTGCAATTTCTCAGCAGCCTGCCGGTGACCCTGCCAGGCATGCCGGAACCCCGGCAGACCGGGCGCTCCCTGCTGTTCTATCCCGCGGTCGGCCTGCTCTTCGGTCTGCTGCTCTGGGCCCTGGACACCCTGCTGCAAGGCACCCAACCGCTGCTCCACGCTGCCCTCCTGCTCAGCGCCTGGGTCCTGCTCGGCGGTGGCCTGCATCTGGACGGCCTGGCCGACAGCGCCGATGCCTGGCTCGGCGGTTTCGGCGACCGCGAGCGCACCCTGCTGATCATGAAGGACCCGCGCAGCGGCCCGATCGCCGTGGTCACCCTGGTGCTGGTGCTGCTGCTCAAGTTCTGCGCGCTGCTGGCGCTGGTCGAGGCAGGGCAGGGCATGCTGCTGGTGCTGGCCCCGGTCATGGGCCGCGCGGCGTTGCTGGCGCTGTTCCTCACCACCCCCTACGTGCGCCCCGGCGGACTGGGCCAGGCTTTGGCCGAGCACCTGCCACGGCCTGCGGCGACCTGGGTGCTGGCGGCGGTCGCCGTCGCCTGCCTGTGGCTGGGCGGCGTGCTGGCCATGATGGCCGCGCTGCTGACCTTCTACGTCCTGCGCCGCACGATGCTGCGCCGCCTCGGCGGCACCACCGGCGACACCGCCGGCGCCTTGCTGGAACTGCTTGAACTCGCGGTATTGCTGGCACTTGCCCTGTCCCAGCCTTGAAATATTTAGTAACTAGCGCTTGCGCCGTGAACGATGCGGGTATATACACGCATTCATGTTGACCAGTACCTGCATCTGCACCCATCTGCGTCGCGCTGCCCGTGGGGTGAGCCGGCATTACGACGAGGCCCTCCAGGGCTTCGGCATCAATGTCGCCCAGTTTTCCCTGCTGCGGCACCTGCAACGCCTCGACAAGCCAAGCATCTCGATCCTGGCCGATGCCATGGGCCTGGACCGCAGCACCCTGGGGCGCAACCTCAAGGTGCTGGAGGCGGACGGCCTGGTGGCCCTGGCCGAGGGCGACGACCTGCGCAACCGCGTGGTCCTGCTCACGGCCGAAGGCGCGGAGCGCGTGCGTATCGCCGCGCCCGCCTGGGAACGCGCCCAGGAAAGCCTGGTGGAAACCCTGGGTGAGGAACAGCGGGATGAACTGGTCCGCTTGCTGAAACAGTTGGCCTGAGTGCTTTGACGACCTAAGCGGGTATATACCCGCAAACCTTGCGGAACGGGAGAACAGAACAATGACATCCGTATGGCGTACCAGTGGCTGGATCCTCGTGGGCGCGGCCCTGATCCTCGCCCTGTCGCTCGGCGTGCGACACGGTTTCGGCCTGTTCCTGGCGCCGATGAGCGCCGAATTCGGCTGGGGCCGTGGCGTGTTCGCCTTCGCCATTGCCCTGCAGAACCTCATGTGGGGCCTGGCCCAGCCGTTCGCCGGCGCCCTGGCCGATCGCCTCGGTGCGGGCAAGGTGGTGGTCATCGGCGGCATCCTTTACGCCGCCGGCCTTGTACTGATGGGCTTGTCGGATTCGCCGGTGACCCTGTCCCTGAGTGCCGGCCTGCTGATCGGCATCGGCCTGTCCGGCACTTCGTTCTCGGTGATCCTCGGCGTGGTCGGCCGCGCCGTGGCCCCGGAAAAACGCAGCCTGGCCATGGGTATCGCCAGCGCCGCCGGCTCCTTCGGCCAGTTCGCCATGCTGCCCGGCACCCTCGGCCTGATCAACTGGCTGGGCTGGTCCCTGGCCCTGCTGGTGCTGGGCCTGATGGTGGCGTTCATCGTGCCGCTGGTGGGCCTGCTCAAGGACCGTCCGCTGCCCGCCCAAGGCCATGACCAGACCCTCGGCGAAGCCCTGCGCGAGGCCTGCTCCCATTCCGGTTTCTGGCTGCTGGCGCTGGGCTTCTTCGTCTGCGGCTTCCAGGTGGTGTTCATCGGTGTGCACCTGCCGGCCTACCTGGTGGACCAACACCTGCCGGCAACCACCGGCACCACCGTGCTGGCCCTGGTCGGCCTGTTCAATATCGTCGGCACCTATACCGCCGGCTGGCTTGGCGGGCGCATGTCCAAGCCCCGCCTGCTGACCGCCTTGTACCTGCTGCGGGCGGTGGTCATCGTGCTGTTCCTGTGGGCGCCGATCACTACCTTCAGCGCCTACCTGTTCGGTATCGCCATGGGCCTGTTGTGGCTGTCCACAGTACCGCTGACCAACGGCACCGTGGCCACCCTGTTCGGCGTGCGCAACCTGTCCATGCTGGGCGGCATCGTCTTCCTCTTCCACCAGTTGGGCGCCTTCCTCGGTGGCTGGCTGGGCGGGGTGGTGTATGACCAGACCGGCAACTACGACCTGGTGTGGCAGATCTCGATCCTGCTCAGCCTGCTGGCGGGGGCGCTGAACTGGCCGGTGCGTGAACGTCCGGTGGCACGCCTGCAGGCCGCCTCGGCATGAGCCGTTACCGGGCCTGGCTCGCCGGGCTGGTGCTGGCGGCGGTGCTGCTGTCCCTGGCCTGGTGGGGCTGGCAGCGCGGCGGCCTGGCGCTGATGCAGTTGGGCATGGGCGTCTGTTAGGCGTAGGCTGATCCTTCGTACAACGAATGGAGAAGTGTCATGCGTGCACGCCTGTTGATCGCCGCCGTCGCCCTGGGTTTCAGCGGACTGGCCCTGGCCGATGGCTGTCCGGCCCTGCTGCAGGGCGACCTGCCCAAGCTGGGGAACAAGAAACCCATCGACCTGTGCCAGCAGTTCGGCGGCAAGCCGCTGGTGGTGGTCAACACCGCCAGTTACTGCGGCTTCGCTCCGCAGTTCGAAGGCCTTGAAGCGGTCTACAAGGAATACCACGGCCAGGGCCTGGAAATGCTCGGCGTGCCGTCCAACGACTTCAAGCAGGAAGACGCCGACAGCACGAAGACCGCCAAGGTCTGCTACGCCAACTACGGCGTCACCTTCACCATGACCGAGAGGCAGCCGGTGCGCGGCGCCGATGCCACGCCGCTGTTCAAGGAACTGGCGCGGCAGAGCGCGGCGCCGAAGTGGAATTTCTACAAGTACGTGGTCGATCGCCAGGGCAAGGTGGTCGCCAGCTTCTCCAGCCTGACCAAACCGGACGACCCGGAATTCCGTGCGGCCATCGACAAGGCCATCGCGTCCCGTCCCTGAGTCACTTGTGCGGGTGCACGGTCCAGGCCACCAGCCGAACCACGATCGGTCGCACCACCAGCACGCAGGCGAAGGCCACCGGCATGGCCAGCTGGTAGGCCTTCAGCACGTTGCCCAGGTACTGCTCGTCGATCCCGCTGTTGGCGGCGGTGATCACGAAGCACATCAGCATCGCCATGATCGATGACATGTAGAACGCAAACACGAAGGGAGTGGCGCGGACGCCGAGTTTCAGGGGGCGGCGGCTTGCTCGTGACGTCATGGGATTTCCTCGAAGGTCCAGTGAGTGGCGCAGGTTAGCAACGCTCCTGGCGAGCAAGTAGACGGGCGGGAATTAGGTCTTTATAAAGGAAAACTTACGAATCCCCTGGAGCCTGCCGGTGAACCTGCTCGGCCTGATCAAGAGTTTCATCAAGGTGGTCGAGGCCGGCAGTATCGCCGGCGGTGCCCGCAGCCTCGGCCTCAGTGCGGCGGCGGTGAGCCAGAACATCGCCCGGCTGGAGGCGTACCTGCAGGTGCAGCTGTTGGCCCGGACCACGCGGCGGATGGTGCTCACCCCCAGTGGCAGCCTGTACTACGACAAGGTCCGGCATATCGAGCGCGACCTGGAAGATGCACAACTGGCGATCACCACGGTGGACAGCGAGCCTCGCGGGCGGCTGTGCATCGCCAGCACCTCGGCGTTCGGCCGGCATGTGCTGGCGCCGCTGATACCGGAGTTCAGTCGCCTGTATCCCGGGCTTTCAATTGAATTGCTTACGAGTGACAACCGTGTCGACCATGCCCGCCAGGGCGTGGATGTGAGCCTGCGTATCACCCCGCAACTGGAAGACGGCCTGCTGGCCCGGCATATCGCCCAGGTGCCGTTCATCTGTTGCGCGTCGCCTGGCTACCTGGCCCGTGATGGCTGGCCGCAAAGCCCCGAGGAGCTCAAGCAGCACCGTTGCCTGGTGTTCCGCTATCCGGTGGACGGACGTTTCCTGCGCTGGGGCTTCGTGCGCGATGGCCTGCGCTTCGATGCCGATTTCGGGGATGTGCTGATCAGCGATGACATCGATGTCCTGGCGCAGATGGCCGCGCGGGATGGGGGGATCACCCGGCTCGCGGAGTTCGTCGCCCGGCCGTATCTGGAGCGGGGTGAGCTGGTGCCCTTGTTCGAGGAGGCCGGTGGGCGGGGTGCCTATGCGCAGACCGAGCCGATGGATGTCTACCTCTGTGTCAGCGAGCGCTTTGCCCTGACGCCGAAGGTGCGGGCATTCATGGCCTATCTGCAGGCCAGCCTGGGCGAACAGTGGGTCGTCAGATCCCGGGCATGAAAAAACCGCCGGTGAGGGCGGTTTCTTCATGCAGCCAGGGCGAGAATCAGAAGCGGTAGGTCAGGGACGCGCCCAGGCCGTGTGCACTGTTTTCGTATTTGGCCTGGTAGGCCGCCTGGTTGATCTTGGCGTCTTCTTCCCACAGGTAGGAGTAGGCCAGGTCGATGGTCATGTCGTCGTTCGGGCTCCAGCCGGCACCGAAGCTGAGGATCTTGCGATCGCCAGTCGGGATGCGTGGAGAACGGTTGACGTTGTTGGTTGGGGACTGGTCGACGGTGAAGCCGGTGCGCAGGGTCCATTCCTTGTTCAGCTTGTAGGAGGCACCGATGGCGTGGGCCCAGGTGTCATGCCACTTCTGCTCTTCGCTGATACGACCCAGGCCGGCGGCCTGCAGCGCCGGCGGAACACCTTCGTTCTCGACGGTAATGGCTTCCAGGCGGCTCCAGCGGGTCCAGGTGCTGCCCGCATACAGGGTCCAGTGGTCATCCAGTTCGTGGGTGATGGACAGGTCCACCGACTCTGGGGTCTTGATTTTCAGCGATGCATCGTACTTGGACCCATTGAGCGGGCCAATGTACTGGTTGGAGACCTTGGTCTTGCCTTCCAGCTTGTAGTCGACCATCGAGTGGTAGGTCAGGCCGACGCGGGTGCTGTCGGTGGCCTGGACCAGAATGCCGATGTTGTAGCCGACAGCGGTGTCGTCACCGGAGATCTTTACCTTGCCGTCGTTCAGGCCCGGCGCTGGTGGACGGGTGGCGGACTCCAGGGTGCCCTCGATGCGGTTGATGGTCGGGCCGAAGCCGATCGAGACCTTGTCGTTGAAGGCATAGCTGACGGTCGGCTGCAGGGTGATGACCTGCACTTCGCTCTTGCTGCCATGGTAACGACCGGCGAATCCGCTCTCGTAATCGGTTACCAGGCCGTATGGCACGTACATGCCGAAGCCGAAGCTCCAGTGCTCGTCGATCGGCTTGACGTAGTAACCCATCGGGACGCCCACCACCGGGACCATGTCGCCATCGTTGGAGCCAGCGGCCCCGCCGGTCTGCTTGATGTCGGTCTTGGCGATCACGGCAGCGCCGCCGACGGTAACTTGTTCGCGTTTCAGGCGCGACATGCCGGCAGGGTTGCCGTACACGGTGCTCGCATCATCGGCGGACGAGGAACGACCGGCGAAACCGGTACCCATGCCGCTGACGCTTTGTTCGTTGAGCGCGAAACCGCTGGCAAGCAGGTTGGAAGAGGCCAGGGTAACGGCAAGAGCCAGGGTGCTTTTGATGAGTGTGACTTTTTTCATTATTAGAAACTCCAGGGGATCACCGTGGCGCAAATTACCAACATTTTCTGGTACGCGCTATAGGCTGTATCGCCGGAGATAGAGCGGTTTTGTAGGACAATCCGACCAGGTTTGGCAATTTATTCCGTTTTTGTTTGTAGGTGTTTTCCTAACATGCCTGATGTTCCACTGGCGCCACGCAGGCCTGCCAGGCCTGGGTGAAGTCGCGCAGCCGGCCTTGCGGCTGGAAAATCTGACGCCAGATTTTTGCCAGGCCGAGCAAATCGTCGGGTTCCGGCAATCGTGGCGCCTGCTCTTCGATCAGCATCCATGCAATGGCGGTGGCGTAGCGCAGGTTCACCGTCAGTTCCAGATGAGGTCCGTTGAGAAAAGCATGCTGACTAGCCAGACCACGGACCAGGCTCGCCAGTTCCGGATCGCGTGCCAGAAAGTCATCCCAGACCGATTGGTGACGCAGTTCGGCAATCCGGTACAGGCCATGACCACGGCGATCGTGAAGGGCTGCGCCGAGGGCCGACTGGCTGGCCGCCACCCCCAGCAGCAGGGCTTCTGCGCAGGGGCTGTGGCGGTCCAGGTAGATCAGCGTCGGCCGGATCACGTATTGGCTCAACTCGCTCGCGGCGATACCCATGATGCCCTCGAACTGGAAGATGGCCGGCGGGACGCTGGTGCTTGGCAGCAGGTGGGTCGGGGTCAGGCCCGCCGGAAGCGGACAAGGCCGCTTGAGTTGAAGTGTAGTGTCATATTCCAGCTGTAAAGGGCTGTTTTTAAATCGTTTCCGGCATTCCGTTATAGGTCATATACCGAACGGTGCTTAATGGTGGGAGGTGTTTCGAGGGGGTCAGGCGAGGAGGTAGAACGGCGAAAGCCCCTCGCAGGAGGGGCTTTTTGCCGGGCTGGACATCAGGCGACCAGCGCCTGGCGGGTCCGGTCGATCACCGCTTGCAGCGGTTCGGCACGGGAGTATTGTTCGGGGTACAGGCGTTCGCTGTGCTGGGCGATGCCGTTTTCATCGACCAGGGTGAAGCTGAAGCTGTTCTTGCGCGAGGCAAGGATGATGCAGTTCAGCGGCGCGAAGGCCTGGGACAGGGTGCGGATGGCCGCTTGGGTGTGGCTGTTGTGATTCATCATTGTTTGGACGTTCCTGCATGAGATACGGCCAGTTTGAGCCGTATATATTTCAAACGTTCCAGTGACGCGGGCCTTCAGGGCAAATGCGGCAGAACCTGTCTGGAACAGGACAGCCAGTGATCGAGCGCAATATAAGAGTGGCGCCTTGGGCTGACTGGTAGGTACTTCGGAAGACGGGCAACACGCCAGGGCAATAGGTTCTGCGCCTCTGGGTGAGGATCCTGTTCAGTCTGCTGGTGGGGCTCGGCGGGGCGAGTATGGAGTTGCCCGGGGAGCTTTTGCTTGGCGGGTCCTGGTTTCAGCAGGATGGCCCCTTGAGTGAGGGCGATGCTGCAAGGACCGCTTTGGCCAGAATTGACTTTCAGCTTGGTACTAACGGCGGCGAAGATACCGGCTTCCGTGCTCGCTGGCAAGTTTTTCGATCTTTCTTGCGGCGAGCCGGCCATTATGTCCATTTTGACCCTGCCTGTGAAGCCCCGTTTTTCGCCGCGAACGGCCGCGATGGTGCAGGACCTCGCCTCGCTTTGGGGCGCTTGTGCACACCCGGGGCGACCTATGTCACAAGGTTGTAACACCTCTGTAGGGCTCGCCCTTTGACCGGTCCGTACCGACAAGTCAATGAAAAAAAACACTTTTTTTAGCTGGTGAAAAAATCGACAGTTTGACTGGAGGCCCCATTCCACCGGGGTTTGCGGGGTATCGAGAGCGGTTGTCCACTGAGTTATCCACAGCTTCTGTGGATTGTCCCGAGCGCTTGCTCTAGGACGGGCGTGCCAGCAGGTCGAAGGCTGTCGGACAATTTTCCGGTGAGGTAGTACTGGCTAAAAAATCACCTCGGAAAGGTCAAGAAAAAAGTTGAGAAATTTCTGAAAAAACTTCAGAAATGACCAGCGCGGTCGTCGGAAAAATCGGGTAGAGTGCGCGCCCCAAGAAGTGTCCTGCCTGTTTTTATGAAGTTTCGCAGTCGATCCTCCGCTCCAAATTCTCCTTCTACACCTGTCTCCGAACCCAAGCGCCTGTCGCTGAAGGTAGCCTTGTGGCTGCTGGACAGCCCGCGCCTGGGTGACAAGCCCAAGGTCAAGCATTTCGCCGGGCGCCTGCTCAAGCAGCCGGCGCGGGAAGGCGTGGTGGTGGCGCAGAGCCGCCTGGGGCAGATGCTCTGCCGTGACTGCGGCAATGCCCGTGACCGGCGCATCGGTCACGACCTGCTGCGCCAGGCCGCGCGGGCCGGCGATCGCCGTGCCCAGCTGGAGTACGGCCGCCTGTGCAGCCAGCCGGAGGTCAACGAGCCGGAGCAGGCCCGCCACTGGCTGGAACAGGCTGCGGCCAAGGGCTCGGCGGAGGCGGGGCGTCTGCTGCGGCAATTGCCTCGCGGTTGAACGGCTTTCGCGATCCACTGTCCTTCGCAGGCAAGCCAGTTCGGTCAGCGCAACCCTGTGCCATGGGTGTATAAATATCCAGTCCTGGGCTGGTAAGCTCAGCGGGAATTTTTCCGAGGGGTGAGCATGCTGTCGATGGTTGCAATGGATCCGACCAGCCTGGTGCTGGGTATGTTGCTCGCGGCCGTGCCGGCGGCAGTCGTGCTGGTGCGCTGGCAGCGCCAGCACAGCGAGCGCCAGGCGCAACTGGCCTTGCAGGACGAGCGCCTGAACAGCGCGCTGCTGGCCCAGGAAGGCCTGCAGGCACAACTGGACGCCAGCCGCGATGAGATCAGCGACCTGAGCCAGGCCAACAGCGCCAAGCAGGCCAGCCTCGCCGCCCAGGCCCGCGAGCTGGACCTGCTGCAGGTCGACCGCGACAACGCTCGCGACGCCGCCCACGCCTGGAACCTCGAACGCAGCGCCCGCGAAGCCGAGCTGCGCCGCCTCGATGCCCGCTGCGCCGCCCTCGACGCCGAGTTGCGCGAGCAGCAGGACAGCCACGCCCAGCGCCTAGCCGACCTGCAGGGCTCCCGCGACGAACTGCGCGCCCAGTTCGCCGAAATGGCCACGAAGATCTTCGACGAACGCGAGCAGCGCTTCGCCCAGACCAGCCAGCAGCATCTCGGCCAGCTCCTCGATCCCCTCAAGGAGCGCATCCAGGCCTTCGAAAAGCGCGTGGAAGAAAGCTACCAGCAGGAAGCCCGCGAGCGTTTCTCCCTGGCCAAGGAACTGGAACGCCTGCAACAGCTCAACCTGCGCCTCAGCGACGAGGCGACCAACCTCACCCAGGCCCTCAAGGGCCAGAAGACCCAGGGCAACTGGGGCGAGCTGATCCTGGAGAAGGTCCTCGAACACGCCGGCCTGGAAAAGGGCCGCGAGTACCAGACCCAGGTCAGCCTGAAGAGCGCCGACGGCGAGCGTTTCCAGCCCGACGTGCTGATCATGCTGCCGGGCGACAAGCAGGTGGTGGTGGATTCCAAGGTCAGCCTGACCGCCTACCAGCAGTTCATCGGCGCCAGCGAGGAGGACGTCGCCCAGGCCGCGCTGAAGCAGCACGTGCATTCCCTGCGCAGCCACGTGAAGGGCCTGTCGAGCAAGGACTACAACCGCCTCGACGGCCTCACCAGCCTGGATTTCGTGCTGCTCTTCGTGCCCATCGAGGCGGCATTTTCGGCAGCGCTGCAGGCCGAGCCGAACCTGTTCCAGGAAGCCTTCGACCGGCAGATCGTGATCGTCAGCCCGACCACCCTGCTGGCCACCCTGCGGGTCATCGACAGCCTGTGGAAGCAGGAGCGGCAGAGCCAGAACGCCCGGGAAATCGCCGAGCGCGCCGGCTGGCTGTACGACAAGTTCGTGCTGTTCATCCAGGACCTGGACGAGCTGGGCAACCGCCTGCAGCAGGTGGACAAGGCCTACTCCGCGGCGCGCAACAAGCTCTGCGAAGGGCGTGGCAACCTGATCAGCCGCAGCGAGCAACTCAAGCTGCTCGGCGCCCGCGCCAGCAAGAGCCTGCCCGGCGACCTGCTGGAGAAGGCCATGGCCGCCGGCGACGGCAGCCCGGCCAACGACGGGCTCATTGCACCAGACTCAGATGCCGATTGAGCAGGGCGCGCAGGGCCGCCGGCTTGACCGGCTTGCTCAGGTAGTCGAGACCGGCGGCATGCACCTTGGCCATGGTCTCGCCATGCCCGTCGGCGCTGATCACCACCCCCGGCACCGGCTCGCCCAGGCGGGTGCGTAGCCAGGCCATCAGCTCGGTGCCGATCTCGCCGTCGTCGAGGTGATAGTCCACCAGCGCCAGGTGCGGGCGCAGGCCCTTGTCCAGCAGATCCGCGCATTCCTCGCGGTTGCGTGCGGTCCACACCTGGCAGCCCCAGCGACTGAGCAGGCTGTTCATGCCGATCAGGATGCTGTCCTCGTTGTCCACGCACAGCACCTGCAGCCCCGCCAGTGGCTGGCCGGCCTGTTCCGGGGTCTTTACCGGTTCCGGCGCACGGGCGCTGGCCAGCGGCACGCTGACCCGGAACACGGTGCCCTTGCCGGTCCATGAACGCACTTCCAGCGGATGGCCGAGGACCTTGCACAGCCCGTCGGCGATCGCCAGGCCCAGGCCCAGGCCTTTTTCGGCGCGGGTCTGATGGCTGTCCAGGCGTTTGAATTCCTCGAAGATCACCTGCAGCTTGTCGTCGGCGATGCCCGGACCGCGGTCCCACACCTCCAGCCACAGGTTGTCCTTGTTGCGCCGCACGCCCAGCAGGATCGGACTCTTGCCGTAGCGGAAGGCGTTGGTCAGGAAGTTCTGCAGGATGCGCCGCAGCAGCTTCATGTCGCTCTGCACCCGCAGGCGGCTGCCGCGCACGCGGAAGTCCAGGCCCTGCTCGCGGGCCAGTGCGGTGAACTCGGCGCCGAGGGTGTCGAACAGCTCGTTGAGGGCGAAGGGCTTGGCGTCCGGGGTGATCTTGCCGTTCTCCAGGCGCGAGATGTCCAGCAGGTCGCTGATCAGCTCTTCGGCCGAGCGCAGCGAGCTGTCCATGTGTTGCACCAGTTGCTGGGCTTCCGTCGACAGGCCTTCGGCCTGGTGCGACAGCGCCGCGGAGAACAGCCGCGCGGCGTTCAGCGGTTGCATCAGGTCGTGGCTTACGGCGGCGAGGAAGCGGGTCTTGGACTTGTTCGCGGCTTCGGCGTGGCTCTTCGCCTCGGTCAGCGCCAGGTTCAGTTGCGACAGCTCGTGGGTGCGCTCGGCGACCCGCTGTTCGAGGCTTTCGTTGGAGTCCTTGAGCGCCTGCTCCGCCTCGCGGAACGGGGTGATGTCGGTGAAGCTCATGACGAAGCCACCGCCGGGCATCGGGTTGCCGATCAGCTCGATCACCCGGCCGTTGGGGAACAGCCGCTCGGAGGTGTGCGCGCGACCCTGGCGCATCCAGTGCAGGCGCCGCGCCACGTGGACCTGGGCTTCGCCGGGGCCGCACAGGCCGCGTTCGGCGTTGTAGCGGATGATGTCGGCAATCGGCCGGCCAACGCTGATCAGCCCGTCCGGGTAGTTGAACAGCTCCAGGTAACGACGGTTCCAGGCCACCAGGCGCAGCGACTGGTCGACCACGCTGATGCCCTGGCTGATGTTCTCGATCGCCCCTTGCAGCAGGGCACGGTTGAACTGCAGCACCTCGGAGGCTTCGTCGGCGATGCGCACCACGTCTTCCAGCTGCATGTCGCGGCCTTCGATGGCCGCCTTGACCACCGCCCGGGTCGAGGAGGTGCCGAGCACGCCGGCCAGCAGGCGTTCGGTGTGCTCGATCCATTCGCCGTCGGCATTCTGGTTGGGGTTGAAGCCCTTGCCCTGGCGGTAGGCGAAGCGGATGAAGCTCTGCCGTGCGCGTTCCTCGCCGACGAAGCGCGCGGCCAGGTGCAGCAGGTCGTCGATCTGCACCGCCAGCAGCGAGCGGTTGCTCGGCCGCGCGCTGCTCTGCTGGCCGATGAAACGCCCGGCCTGCCAGTGTTCGGTGACCCGGGTACGGGAGAGGATCGAGACCCAGGCGAAGACGATGAAGTTGCCCGCCAGGGACAGCACCACGCCCTGGGTCAGCGGGGTGATCGGCAGGCCCAGCGGATTGCCGTGCAGCCAGTCCAGGCCCGGGAACACGGTGAGCGGCCAGCCCAGGCTGTGGGCGGCAATCGGCAGGACCAGAGTGTAGAACCAGAGGAAGGTGCCGGTGGCGAGGCCCGCGAACACGCCGCGGCGGTTGGCCTGTTTCCAGTACAGCGCACCGAGCATGGCCGGGGTCAGCTGGGTGACGGCGGCGAAGGCGATCTGGCCGATGGTGGCAAGGCTGGCGGTGGAGCCGAGCAGGCGGTAGCTGACGTAGGCCAGCAGGAGGATGACCACGATGGTCACCCGGCGCACCGTGAGCATCCAGTGACGGAAGGCTTCGAACGGGCGCTCGGCGTTGTTGCGGCGCAGCAGCCAGGGCAGCAGCATGTCGTTGGACACCATGGTCGACAGCGCCACGGCTTCGACGATGACCATGCCGGTGGCCGCCGAGGCGCCACCGATGAACGCAAGCAGCGCCAGGCTCGGATGGGCCTCGGCCAGGGGCAGGCTGATGACGAAGGAATCGGAGATCACCGAGCCGGGCAGCATCATCTGTCCGGCCAGGGCGATGGGCACCACGAACAGCGCGGCGAGCACCAGGTACAGGGGGAAGACCCAGCGTGCCAGGCGCATGTCCTGGGGCTCGATGTTCTCCACCACGGTGACCTGGAACTGCCGCGGCAGGCAGATGATCGCCATCATCGCCACCCCGGTCTGCACCACCATGGACGGCCAGTTGATGGTCTCCTTCCAGTAGCTGTCCAGTGCCGGCGCGGCCCGGGCCTGGCTGAGCAGGTCGTCGAAACCGTCATAGAGGTTGAACACCACGAAGGCGCCGACGGCGAGGAAGGCCAGCAGCTTGACGATGGCCTCGAAGGCGATGGCCAGGACCATGCCGCGGTGGTGTTCCGTCACGTCCAGGCTGCGGGTGCCGAAGACGATGGAGAACAGCGCCAGCACCAGCGACACCACCAGCGCGGTGTCCTGCACGCGGCTACCGGTGGCGTCGGCGTTGGCGCCGATCAGCAGGTTGACGCCGAGGACGATGCCCTTCAGTTGCAGGGCGATGTAGGGCAGCACGCCCACCAGGCAGATCAGCGCCACCACCACCGCCAAGGTCTGCGACTTGCCATAGCGGGCGGCGATGAAGTCGGCGATGGAGGTGATGTTTTCCTGCTTGCTGATCAGCACCATCTTCTGCAGCACCCAGGGCGCGAACATCATCAGCAGCACCGGGCCCAGGTAGATCGGCAGGAACGCCCAGAGCTGCTCGGCGGCCTGGCCGACCGCGCCGAAGAAGGTCCAGCTGGTGCAATACACCGCCAGCGACAGGCTGTACACCCAGGCCCGCAGGCGCGGCGGCAGCGGCGTGCCGCGGCGGTCGCCGTAGAAGGCAATGGCGAACATGACGGCCATATAGGCCAGGGCGACCACCGCGATCAGCCCGCTGGACAACGACATGACGACTCCGAAACAAATAACTGTCTACCACCACGATCAGTCAGTCTGGCACGTCCCCGAGGCTTCGTCAGCGCCGACCAAGGTCGCAGCGGCAGGGCGTCGCAGGTCTATATCTGCTGAATCGATAACAGATAGAGAAAATAACCGTTATATGGATATTCCTTTTGGTTGTAGGGTGGATTCACCTCATCGGAGGACAGGAGACAACCACCATGCCATGCCAGACCGCCACCCATCCCTTGCGCCCATTCAACCAGCTGGCGCACCCCCGTGAAGTGATCCGCCAGTTCACCCCGAACTGGTTTGCCGTGGTCATGGGCACCGGGGTGCTGGCGCTGGCCTTGCCCCAGGCGTTCCCCGGCCTGCACGGTGTCGCCGAGGCGCTGTGGTGGCTGGCGATCGGCCTGTTCGTGCTGTTCAGCGTGCTCTACGGCGCGCGCTGGGTGCTGTTCTTCCATGAAGCACGGCGGATCTTCGGGCATTCCACCGTCTCGATGTTCTTCGGCACCATCCCCATGGGCCTGGCCACGTTGCTCAATGGCGCGCTGGTGTTCGGCCTGGCGCGCTTCGGTGATGGTTTGCTGCCCTGGGTGGAAGCGCTGTGGTGGGTCGATGTGGCCATGGCGCTGCTGTGTGGCGTGGCCATTCCGTTCCTGATGTTCACCCGCCAGGAACACAGCATCGACCAGATGACCGCGGTCTGGCTGCTGCCGGTGGTGGCGGCGGAAGTGGCGGCGGCCAGCGGCGGGCTGCTGGCGCCGCACCTTACCGACACCGTGCGGCAGTTCCAGGTGCTGGTCACCAGCTATGTGCTGTGGGCGGTGTCGTTGCCGGTGGCGTTCAGCATCCTGACCATCCTGATCCTGCGCATGGCCCTGCACAAGCTGCCGCCTGCGCACATGGCGGCATCGAGCTGGCTGGCGCTGGGGCCGATCGGCACCGGGGCGCTGGGCATGTTGCTGCTGGGCGGTGATGCACCGGCGATCTTCGCCGCCAATGGCCTGGCCGGGTTTGGCGAGATCGCCCGGGGGATCGGCCTGATTGCCGGGATCGTGCTGTGGGGTTGTGGGTTCTGGTGGTTGCTGACGGCGGTGCTGATTACCTTGAAACACATGCACCAGGGCATGCCGTTCAACCTGGGGTGGTGGGGCTTTACCTTCCCGCTGGGGGTGTATGCCCTGGCCACGCTGAAGCTGGCGGGCTGGTTGGGACTGGGGTTCTTCCAGGGCATGGGGGCGCTGCTGGTGCTGGCGCTGGTGGGGTTGTGGTCGCTGGTGGGGTGGCGGACCCTGTGCGGAGCCTGGCGCGGGGAGCTATTTGTTTCTCCCTGCATCAGCAAGCCTTAAGCTCCAAGCTCTAAGCAGCAAGAGAAAAGCCGCGGCGCCGCGAACTGCTCTTTCTTGCAGCTTGAGGCTTGCAACTTGCCGCTCAAGATAGCCCAAAGGAAGGGTTATCCGGCAAAGTGTGGCTTTTCCCGCGCTCGGCGCCTCAAATCACAAAGCCCGACCAGGTACACGGACGATGAGCCACACCTCGCAATTCACCTTGCTCAGGAAGCGTCGCTTCCTGCCTTTCTTCATCACCCAGTCCCTGGGTGCCTTCAACGACAACCTGTACAAGCAATCGCTGATCCTCGCCATCCTCTACAAGCTGAGCATCGGCGGCGACGGTTCGATGCTGGTCAACCTCTGCGCCTTGCTGTTCATCCTGCCGTTCTTCCTGTTCTCGGCCCTGGCCGGGCAGTTCGGCGAGAAGTACGCCAAGGACGCGCTGATCCGCACCATCAAGCTGGCCGAGGTGGTGATCATGGCCATCGGCGCCGTCGGCTTCCTCTATAACCAGCTGTGGCTGATGCTCCTGGCGCTGTTCGCCATGGGTACCCACTCGGCGCTGTTCGGACCGGTCAAGTACTCGATCCTGCCCCAGGCCCTGCACGAGGAAGAACTGGTGGGCGGCAACGGCCTGGTGGAGATGGGCACCTTCCTGGCGATCCTCGCCGGGACCATCGCCGCCGGGGTGATGATGTCCTCGGCCACCTACGCACCGGTGGTCGCCTGCGGCATCGTCCTCACCGCGGTCCTGGGCTATCTGGCCAGCCGCTTCATCCCCCGCGCCGCCGCCGCGTCGCCGGAACTCAAGCTGCAATGGAACATCTTCGCCCAGACCGGCGCCACCCTGCGCATGGGCCTGGGCCAGACCCCGGCGGTATCCCGCTCGATCGTCGGCAACTCGTGGTTCTGGTTCGTCGGCGCCATCTACCTGACCCAGATCCCGGCCTATGCCCAGGTGTGGATGCACGGCGACGAAACCGTGGTGACCCTGATCCTCACCCTGTTCTCGGTGGGCATCGCCCTCGGCTCGCTGCTGTGCGAGCGCCTCAGCGGGCGCAAGGTGGAAATCGGCCTGGTGCCGTTCGGCTCCTTCGGCCTGACCCTGTTCGGCCTGCTCTGGTGGTGGCATTCCGGGGATATCCCGGCGGCCGCCGCGCCTTACGACTGGCTGGCCCTGCTGGGCATGGCCAAGGCCTGGTGGATCCTGCTGTCGATCGTCGGCCTCGGTGTGTTCGGCGGCTTCTATATCGTGCCGCTGTATGCGCTGATCCAGGCGCGCACCCCGGAAGACCAGCGGGCCCGGGTGATCGCCGCGAACAACATCCTCAACGCGCTGTTCATGGTGGTCTCGGCCATCGTCACCATGCTCCTGCTGGGCGTGGCCGGGCTGGAGATCCCGCAGCTGTTCCTGGTGGTGTCGCTGCTCAACATCGCGGTCAACGCCTATATCTTCAAGATCGTCCCCGAGTTCAGCATGCGCTTCATGATCTGGCTGCTGAGCCACTCCATGTACCGGGTCAAGCACCGCGACCTGGAGCGGATCCCCGACGAAGGCGCGGCGCTGCTGGTGTGCAACCACGTGTCGTTCGTCGATGCGCTGCTGATCGCCGGGGCGGTGCGCCGGCCGATGCGTTTCGTCATGTACTACAAGATCTACAACCTGCCCGTGCTGAACTTCGTGTTCCGTACTGCCGGGGCGATTCCGATTGCCGGGCGCAACGAAGACCGGGCCACCTACGATCGTGCTTTCGAGCGGATTGCCCAGTACCTGGAGGAGGGCGAGCTGGTGTGCATCTTCCCCGAAGGCAAGCTGACGGTGGATGGCGAGATCGACGAGTTCAAGGGCGGCGTGCGGCTGATCCTCGAACGCACCCCGGTGCCGGTGATTCCGTTGGCGTTGCAGGGGTTGTGGGGGAGTTTCTTCAGCCGGGATCCGGCCAAGGGCTTCTTCCGTCGCTTCTGGTCGCGGGTGACCCTGGTGGCCGGCACCGCGATTCCGGGGGAACAGGCGGAGCCGGCGCTGTTGCGCGAGCGGGTAGGGGAGCTGCGCGGGGAGGTACGGTAAATAAAGAAGGTCAGCTTGCGCTGACCTTCAGGCCCACCAGGCCGGCGATGATCAGCGCAACGCTGATCAGGCGCACCAGAGCCATGGATTCGCCGAACAGGATGATCCCGGCGATCACCGTGCCGACGGCGCCGACGCCGGTCCAGATGGCGTAGGCGGTACCCAGCGGCAGTTCCTTCATGGCCAGGCCGAGCAGGCCGAGGCTGATGGCCATGGCGGCGACGGTGAGGACGGTGGGCAGGGGGCGGGTAAAGCCGTCGGTGTATTTAAGGCCGACAGCCCAGCCGACTTCGAAGAGGCCGGCGAAGAACAGGATGATCCAGGACATGGTGGGTACTCCATCAAGTGATGGGGCCGTCCCCGGGTGTTCACGCGGTGCGTCGCGAGGTCGTCCTCGCAGTGCGCACTATAGTGCACATTTCCTTGGGCAAGGGCAAATCCGGTGGACCAAGGGGGCCGCAACGCGGCCCCAAGGTCATCAGATCCCCTGCGGAATCTCTTCTCCACCCAGCGCCTCGAACAACGCCGGCAGGAACTCGGTGAAGGTCAGCATCATCAGGGTGAAGCTGGCATCCAGCTGCCCCAGCGCCTCGTCACCGCCATCTTCCTCGGCCTGGTCCTGCAGCAGTTCCTCGAACTTCAGGCGCTTGATCACCGTCTTGTCGTCCAGCACGAACGACAGCTTGTCCTGCCAGGCCAGGGACAGCTGGGTGACCTGCTTGCCGGTGCCCAGGTGCATCTGGATCTCGTCGCTGGTCAGGTCCTGGCGCTTGCAGCGCACGATGCCGCCGTCTTCGTGGGTGTCACGCAGCTCGCACTCGTCCAGCACATGGAAGTCCGGCGCGGCCTGCTGGTTCTTCACCCAGTCGGTCATGGTCGCGCTCGGGGCGATCTTCACCGTCACCGGACGCACTGGCAGCGAGCCCATGACTTCCCGCAGGGTCGACAGCAGGTCTTCGGCACGCTTGGCGCTGGCCGAGTTGACCAGGATCAGGCCCAGCTTCGGCGCAATGGCGGCGAAGATCATGGCGCGGCGAATGAAGGCGCGGGGCAGGAAAGCCTGGACGATCTCGTCCTTGATCTGGTCGCGTTCCTTCTTGTAGACCTTGCGCATCTGCTCGGCCTCGATTTCCTCCACCTTCTCCTTGACCGCGTCGCGCACGACGCTGCCCGGCAGGATGCGCTCTTCCTTGCGCGCGGCGATCAGCAGGAAGTCACCACTGACGTGCACCAGTGGCGCGTCCTCGCCCTTGCCGAACGGCGCGACGAAACCATAGGTGGTCAACTCCTGGCTGGCGCATGGGCGGGCAGGCTTGCTGGCGAGGGCCGCTTCCAGCGCCTCGGCGTCGAACGGGATGTCCTGGGTCAGGCGATAGCTCAGCAGGTTTTTGAACCACATGGGGCGAATCTCTCCTTCATTACATAAGGGGGGCATTATTCTCCGAGCGACGCTTCCAGGCCAACCCCGCTAAGTCGTTGGAACGCCTGAAAAAATTTTTTCAAAAAGTGCTTTACAGACCTTGGGGTGCTCCGTAGAATGCGCGCCACACCGAGACGATGGGTGATTAGCTCAGCCGGGAGAGCATCTGCCTTACAAGCAGAGGGTCGGCGGTTCGATCCCGTCATCACCCACCACTTCTCAGTGTTACGCGCAGCGGTAGTTCAGTCGGTTAGAATACCGGCCTGTCACGCCGGGGGTCGCGGGTTCGAGTCCCGTCCGCTGCGCCATATTCGCTTCCAGGGCCCACTGAACACCCGGAAGCAACAGAAAAGCGACCTTCGGGTCGCTTTTTTTATGCCTGCGATTTCTTCCCCGCGCTGCGTTGGTGCATGACTCACCACAGCGGTGCATCGATCGCCTCCCTTGATCTCCTCCTGCTCCCTGAATCCGGGCTTGCGGCCATTCTGGCGCGTCCCTTGCTTTGCCCTGCCTATCAGGCAATCAACGTCGATTGCCCCATTCACGACAAAGGCGCCGTGTCGCTCCCCCTGTTCATTCAGGCCGGAGCGGCAGGGCGCCTTTTTGTTTCTGCGAAGGAGTCAGGGTCATGGCCAGCACGACGGTGCGCAGTGTCTGTCCGTATTGCGGTGTCGGTTGCGGCATCGTCATGAGCGTGGCGGACGGCAAGGTCATCAAGGTCAGCGGCGACAAGCAGCACCCGAGCAATTTCGGCCGGTTGTGCACCAAGGGCCTGAGTTGCCACGTGCCGCTGCGCGAGTCCGGGCGCATGGAACACGCCTGGCTGCGGGATCAGCGCCAGCGCGATCCGGTGCGCCTGGGCATGGATGCGGCCATCGAACAGACCGGCCGGCGTTTGCGCGGGATCATCGACAAGCACGGTCCTGATGCCGTGGCGCTGTACGTGTCCGGGCAGATGTCGCTGGAAGCCCAGTACCTGGCCAACAAGCTGGTGAAGGGCTTCATCCGCAGCCGCCATATCGAATCCAACTCGCGCCTGTGCATGGCCAGCGCCGGCAGCGGCTACAAGCTGTCCCTGGGCGCCGACGGGCCGCCGGGCAGCTATCAGGATTTCGACCAGGCCGAGGTGTTCTTCGTCATCGGCGCGAACATGGCCGACTGTCACCCGATCCTGTTCCTGCGCCTGCTCGACCGCCTCAAGGCCGGCGCCCGCCTGATCGTGGTCGACCCGCGGCGCAGCGCCACGGCGGACAAGGCCGACCTGTTCCTGCAGGTCCGTCCCGGCACCGACCTGGCGCTGATCAATGGCCTGCTGCACCTGCTCCACGAAAACGGCCATACCGACAACGCCTTCATCGAGCGCCATACCGAAGGCTGGGACGAGATGCCGGCCTTTCTCGCCGACTACACCCCGGCGCGGGTGGCGGAAATCACCGGGCTGGACGAAGCCGCCATCCGCCAGGCCGCCGCCTGGATCGGCGGGGCAAAGGACTGGATGAGCTGCTGGACCATGGGCCTGAACCAGAGCATCCATGGCACCTGGCACACCAATGCCCTGTGCAACCTGCACCTGGCCACCGGGGCGATCTGCCGGCCGGGCAGCGGACCCTTCTCGCTGACCGGTCAGCCCAATGCCATGGGCGGACGGGAAATGGGCTACATGGGCCCCGGCCTGCCGGGTCAGCGCTCGGCGCTGGTGGCGGCGGACCGGGCGTTCGTCGAGGGGTTGTGGGACATCGCCCCCGACAGCCTGCGGGCCGAGGCGGGCGAGGGCACCATCGGTTTGTTCGAGCGGATGGCGGCTGGCGAGGTAAAGGCCTGCTGGGTCATCTGCAGCAACCCGGTGGCCAGCGTCGCCAACCGCCAGCGGGTGATCGACGGGCTGCGCGCCGCCGAACTGGTGATCAGCCAGGACGCCTTCCTCGACACCGAAACCAATCGCCATGCCGACATCCTCCTGCCCGCCGCACTGTGGGCCGAATCCGAAGGGGTGATGATCAATTCCGAACGCAACCTGACCCTCACCGCCAAGGCGGTAGAGGCGCCCGGCGAGAGCCTGCCCGACTGGCAGATCATTGCCCGGGTGGCGTGTGCCATGGGTTATGGGCAAGGGTTCAGCTACAGCAGTGCGGAACAAGTCTTCGACGAAATCCGCCAGTTCTGGAACCCGGCCACCGGCTACGACCTGCGTGGCCTGGACTACGCAAAACTACGCGTCGCCCCGCAACAATGGCCCTGCGAGCCGGGGCGCGAAGAGGCCCGCAGCCCGCTGCGCTATCTAAACGACGGCCTGAGCCAGACGCATCGGGCCGACGCCGGCGACATCGTCTTCCCCACCTCCAGCGGCAAGGCCCGTTTCCTCGCCCGTCCCTGGCTGCCGCCGGCAGAACTTCCGGACGAAGCCTACCCCTTGGTGCTCAACACCGGCCGTGTCCAGCACCAGTGGCACACCCTGACCAAGACCGGCAAGGTCGCCAGCCTGAACAAGCTCGAACCCGGTCCCTTCCTAGAAATCCACCCGGATGACGCTGCCGCCCTGGGCATCGCGGAAAAGGATCAGGTCGAGGTGCGTTCACGCCGGGGCCAGGCCGTGCTGCCGGCGCGGATCACCACGCGGATGATGCCCGGCAACTGCTTTGCGCCCTTTCACTGGAACGACCTGTATGGCGAGCAACTGGCGATCAACGCGGTGACCTGCGATGCGGTCGATCCGCTGTCGCTGCAACCCGCCTTCAAGCACTGCGCCGTGGCCCTGACCCGGGTCGGCGGTGAACGCCTCGATGTCCTGCAGCTCGATCCCGCCATTCCCGAGGAGACCAGGCCCATGCCTACCGATACCCTGCGCCAGGTCCTGGGCCTGGGCGCGCCGCCTGCATTGGCCCTGGCCGAGGGTGAGCAACATTACCTGCAGGGCTTCCTGCTCGGGCTGGACGCGGCGCGCAGCGAAGGCGTGCCCACCTTGCCGGCCAGCGCGCCGCTGGCGCCCGCGCGGCGGCTGTTCATCGACGGCGTGCTCGCCGGCCTGTATTCCCGCAGCAGCGCCGCGCCGTTGCCGGTGCCGGTCGATGCGCCGTCTGCCCCGCCGCACTGGGTGCTCTGGGCCTCGCAGACCGGCAACAGCGAGGCCCTGGCCGAACGCTGCGCCGCGCACCTGCGCGAGGCCGGGCTGGCGGTGCAGGTGGAATGCATGGAAGCCGCCCAGCCGGCGCGGATCGGCGAGGCGGCGAGCCTGCTGCTGATCACCAGCACCTTCGGCGATGGCGACGCCCCGGACACTGGCGCAGCGTTCTGGCAGGCGTTGCAGGGCGAGCCCGGCGATTGGGCGAAGCGGCCCTATGCGGTGCTGGCGCTGGGGGATTCCAGCTACGACCAGTTCTGCGGTTTCGGGCGCAAGCTCGACCAGCGTCTTGCCGAACTGGGTGGCCAGCGTCTGCTGGAGCGGGTCGAGTGCGAGCCGGATTTCGACGAACCCTTCGCCGGCTGGTTGCAGGCGCTGACGGCGAAGCTGGCACAGGGATCGGTACCGGTGGCTGAAACCGAGAAAGCCGCGTTCACCCGCCAGGCGCCGTTACCCGCGGGCCTGCTGGAAAATCGCCTGCTCAACGGGCCGGGGGCAAGCAAGGAAACCCGGCAGATCGTCTTCGACCTGGGCGACAGCGGATTGTCCTATCAAGCGGGGGATGCCCTGGGGGTGTGGCCGCGCAATTGCCCGGCGCTGGTGGAGGAAATCCTCGCCTGCAGCGGGCTGGACGGGGCGGTCGAGGTCTCGCTCAAGGGCCAGGCGCCGATGGCGCTGCGCGAGGCGCTGGGTGGCTACCTGGAGATCAGCCGGGTCACGCCGCAGTGGCAGGAGCGCTTCTCGGCGGTGCATCCGGCTTTTCCCAAGGACAAGGACGCCCTGTGGGGCCGGCAACTGGCGGACCTGCTTGCCGAGTTCCCGCTGTCGTTGCCGCTGGCGGACTGGCTGGTGCTGCTCAAGCCCTTGCAGCCGCGGCTGTATTCCATCAGCTCCAGCCCGCGCAAGCATCCGCGCCAGGTGCACCTGACCCTGTCGACGGTGCGCTACGGCCAGCGCAAGGGCGTGTGCTCGACCTTCCTCGCCGATCGTGCCGGCGAGTTGCAAGTGGCGATCTTTCCCCAGCCCTCGACGCATTTTCATTTGCCCGAGGACGATAGCCGGCCGGTGATCATGGTCGGTCCGGGGACGGGGATCGCGCCGTTTCGTGCCTTCCTTCAGGAGCGCGAGGCGCGTGGGGCGGATGGGGGCAACTGGCTGTTCTTCGGCGAGCAGCGGGAGGCCTGTGATTTCTACTACCGCGACGAACTGTTGGCCTGGCGCGAGAGCGGCTTGCTGACCCGGCTGGACACGGCGTTCTCGCGGGACCAGGAGGAAAAGATCTACGTGCAGCAGCGGATGCGCGAGCAGGGGGCGGAGCTGTGGCGCTGGGTGCGGGAGGGGGCGTACTTCTATGTCTGTGGTGATGCGGGGCGGATGGCCAGGGATGTCGAAGCGGCGTTGAAAGAGGTGGTGGCGGAGCAGGGCGGGATGAGTGCTGCGGAGGCGGCCGAGTATGTCGCGCAGATGGGGCGGGACAGGCGGTATCTGCGGGATGTGTATTGATGAGACCCCCGAAATCCCTGCCTCAACATGCTGCAACACAGTGGAATCTGCACCAGCCTGGTTCAAACAAGGCCCCCTGAAACCTGGAAACCCGCCATTTCAGGGCCAATCCCGACCTGGCACACAACCTGCTTTTACCTCTGCACAACGTCCGGGTAGTCAACGTCGATCACCCAACGGACCATAAAGATCAGAACCAGGCAAAGGCGCCTGGAGCTTCGGCTCCAGGCGCCTTTTTTTGTGTTTTTCATACCGTGAGGATCCAGGCATGAACGCCATCGCGTCCATCGAACAACGAGAAAAGCTGGTCATCGTCGGCAACGGCATGGTCGGCCACCACTGCGTCGAGCAACTGATCGAGCGCGGCGCCCTGGCCCGTTTCGAGGTGCGGGTGTTCGGTGAGGAGCGCCAGCGCGCCTATGACCGCGTGCACCTGTCCGAGTATTTCAGCGGCAGCGATGCCGAGGCCCTCGCCCTGGGCGAGGCCAGCCTGTATGCCACGCCAGGGGTCACCCTGCACCTGGGCGAAGCGGTGCTGGAGGTGGATCGCGAGCGCCGGGAGGTCGTCACCACCCAAGGTCGCTACCCTTACGACCGCCTGGTCCTGGCCACCGGTTCCTATCCCTTCGTGCCGCCGATCCAGGGCTCGGAAGGCGCGGCCCGGCTGGTCTACCGCACCCTCGACGACCTCGATGCGATCCGCGCTGCCGCCATCACCGCACGACGCGGCGTGGTGGTCGGCGGCGGGCTGCTCGGCCTGGAGGCGGCCAACGCCCTGAAGTCCCTCGGCCTGGAAGCCCACGTAGTGGAATTCGCCCCGCGCCTGATGCCGGTGCAACTGGACGGCGAGGGCGGAGCCGCGCTGCGGGCGCGGATCGAGGCGCTGGGTGTCGGCGTGCATGTGTCGCGGGCTACCCAGGCCATTGTCGCCGGCGAGGACTATCGCTACCGGATGAATTTCGATGGTGGCGAATTCCTCGAAACCGACCTGATCGTGTTCTCCGCCGGTATCCGCCCGCAGGACGCCCTGGCCCGTGCCAGCGGCCTGGAAGTGGCAGCCCGTGGTGGCGTGGTGATCGATGGCGAGTGCCGCAGCAGCGACCCGCGCATCTACGCCATCGGCGAATGCGCCTCGTGGAACGGCAGCGTGTTCGGCCTGGTGGCCCCCGGCTACGCCATGGCGCGCAATCTCGCGGCGGCACTGGCAGGGCAGGCGGCCACGGCGTTCGGCGGGGCCGACATGTCGACCAAGCTCAAGTTGCTCGGCGTCGATGTCGGTTCCATTGGCGATGCCCACGGCGCCACCCCCGGTGCCCGCAGCTACCGCTTCATCGACGAAGGCGGCAGCAGCTATCGCCGGCTGGTCCTCGACGCCAGTGGCAAGCGGGTGATCGGCGCGGTGCTGGTGGGCGACAACAGCTACTACGACACCCTGCTGCAATACGTGCAGAACGGCATCGCCGTACCCGCCGACCCGGCCGCGCTGATCCTGCCGCAGAGTGGCGGCGCGCCGGCCCTGGGCGCCGACGCCCTGCCGGACAGCGCGACCATCTGCTCCTGCCACAACGTCAGCAAGGGCGCGGTATGCGCCGCCATCGACAGCGGCTGTGGCGACCTGGCCGCAGTGAAGAGCTGCACCAAAGCGGCCACCGGCTGCGGCGGCTGCGCGGCCCTGCTCAAGCAGGTCTTCGAGCACGAACTGACGGCCCGCGGTGTCAGCGTCGACAAGAGCCTCTGCGAACACTTCGCCTACACCCGCCAGGAGCTCTACGCACTGGTGCGGGTCGAGGGCATCCGCGACTTCGACGAGTTGCTGGCCAAGCACGGCAAGGGCCATGTGGGCTGCGCCATCTGCAAGCCCACCGTCGGCTCGATCCTCGCCTCGTGCTGGAACCAGCCGATCATGGACCCGTCGCTGGTACCGCTGCAGGACACCAATGACACCTTCATGGCCAACATGCAGAAGAACGGCACCTACTCGGTGGTGCCGCGGATTCCCGGCGGCGAGATCACCCCGGACAAGCTCATCGTCATCGGCGAGGTGGCGAAGAAATACGACCTCTACACCAAGATCACCGGCGGCCAGCGCATCGACCTGTTCGGCGCGCAGTTGCACGAGCTGCCGCTGATCTGGGAAGAACTGATCGCCGCCGGCTTCGAGACCGGGCACGCCTACGGCAAGTCGACGCGCACGGTGAAGTCCTGCGTCGGCAGCACCTGGTGCCGCTATGGCGTGCAGGACAGCGTGAAGATGGCCTTGCGCCTGGAAGACCGCTACAAGGGCCTGCGTTCGCCGCACAAGCTCAAGTTCGCCGTGTCCGGCTGCACCCGCGAATGCGCCGAGGCGCAGAGCAAGGACATCGGCGTGATCGCTACCGAGAAGGGCTGGAACCTGTATGTCTGCGGCAACGGCGGCATGCGCCCGCGCCATGCCGAGCTGTTCGCCACCGACCTGGATGACGAGACCCTGGTGCGCCTGATCGACCGCGTGCTGATGTTCTACATCCGCACCGCCGACAAGCTGCAGCGCACCTCGGTGTGGCGCGAGGGCCTGGAGGGCGGGCTGGATTACCTCAAGCAGGTGATCATCGACGACAGCCTGGGCCTCGCTGCCGAGCTGGAAGCGCAGATGCAGCATGTGGTCGACCGCTACGAATGCGAATGGGCCAACGCCCTGAAGGACCCGGAAAAGCTCAAGCGCTTCCGGACCTTCGTCAACGACCGCCGCGCCGATCCGGGCGTGCACTTCGTCCGCGAACGCGGGCAACGTCGGCCCATCGCGGCGGCGGAACTTCACTTGATCCCGACCACCGAGGAGGTGCTCTGATGAGCCTGTCGAATGCTGCTGTGAAATTGCCGGATGCCTGGACGCCGGTGTGTGCCGAAACCGACCTGGTGGCGAGCTCCGGGGTGGTGGTCTGGCATGACGGCGCGCAGGTCGCGCTGTTCCATGTGCCGGGGGCGCAGACCGAGTTGTATGCGGTGGACAATCATGACCCGCGCTCGGGGGCCAATGTGATCGGTCGTGGGCTGATCGGCAGCGTGCAGGGAGAACTGGTGGTGGCGGCGCCGTTGTACAAGCAGCATTACCGCCTGCGGGATGGGCGTTGCCTTGAGGATGAGGGGCAGGTGCTGCGGGTGTGGCCGGTGCGGGTGAACGAAGGCCGAATCGAGCTCGGCAACTAGGGGGTAGCTGCAAGCCTCAAGCTACAAGCTGCAAGAAAGAGCAGTCGGCGGCGCCGAGGCTTCCTCTTGCAGCTTATAGCTTGTAGCTTGTCCCTCATGAATCTCGACACCCGCATCAAGTTCCGCCATCTGCTGTGCTTTCTCGAAATCGCCCGCCAGGGCAGTTTCGCCAAGGCCGCCGACGCCGTGGCCATCTCTCAGCCGGCCATCTCCAAGACCCTCAAGGAACTGGAAGACCTGCTCCAGACCCGCCTGTTCGAACGGGGCAAGCAGGGCGTCGAGCTGACCCCGGCCGGGGTGCGCTTCATGCGCTACGCCGGCCCCTGCGTGCAGGCCCTGCGCGAAGGGGTGAGCAGCCTGCGCGGCGAGGAACATGCACCGCCGCAGGTGCGCGTCGGCGTGCTGTCCACCGTGGAAAGCCTGCTGATGCCGGAAGTCATCCGCCGCCTGCACCAGCGTCACGCCGCCCTGGTGGTCAGCGTCGCCACCGGCCCCAGCGCCCACCTGCTGGCGCAACTGCATGTCGGCGAACTGGACCTGGTGATCGGCCGCATGACCGACAGCCCGCAGATCCAGGGCCTGCTGTTCGAGCACCTGTACAGCGAATCGATGTCGCTGGTGGTGCGCCCCGGTCATCCCTTGCTCGCCAGCCAGCCCCTGGAACGCGCCCGCCTCGGCGACTACCCGCTGGTCCTGCCGCTGGCCGGCACCACCATCCGCAAGCATGCCGACAGCCTGTTCGTGCAGTGCGCCATCGAACAGCCGCGGCAACGCCTGGAAACCCTGTCGCCGGCCCTCAGCCGGCGCTACGTGCAGGGCAGCGACGCGGTGTGGGTGGCGCCCCGTGACGCGGTGCGGGTTGACCTGGACCGCGGCGAACTGCACGAGCTGGACCTGGGTGTCAGCGAACCTGGCGGCTCGGTGGGCATCTGCAGCAACGCCGCCTTGCCGTCGCCGTTGCCGGCACAATGGCTGTGTGAAGTGTTGCGTGAAGTTGCAGCGCAATACCGGGATGGCGACTACCCTTGAACGCGGTTGCGCCGCCCCTGCTGGCACTGTGCCGGAGCCGCATATGAAGAACTCTTCATATAGCTGAACTTATGGGACTTTTCTCGTTCCTATTGCCGGTAGCCATTGGTCGTGGCCGCCTGATATTCTCGCGGCTTTACCCCGAATGCCCCATTGGCGCATGAACAAGGAAATAGCATGAAACAGCATCGGTTGGCGGCTGCGGTTGCCCTGGTTAGCCTGGTACTGGCGGGTTGCGATTCGCAGACCAGCGTCGAGCTGAAGACCCCGGCACAGAAAGCTTCCTACGGTATCGGCCTGAACATGGGCAAGAGCCTGGCTCAGGAAGGCATGGACGACCTCGATTCCAAGGCTGTGGCCCAGGGTATCGAAGACGCCATCGGCAAGAAGGAACAGCGCCTGAAGGACGAAGAGCTGATCGAAGCCTTCGCTGCGCTGCAGAAACGCGCCGAGGAGCGCCTGACCAAGCTGAGCGAAGAATCCGCTACCGCTGGCAAGAAATTCCTCGAAGAAAACGGCAAGAAGCCTGGTGTGGTCACCACCGCTTCCGGCCTGCAGTACGAAGTGGTGAAGAAGGCCGATGGCGCCCAGCCGAAGCCGACCGACGTGGTCACCGTTCACTACGAAGGCAAGCTGATCGACGGCAAGGTGTTCGACAGCTCCGTCGAGCGCGGCGCGCCGATCGACCTGCCGGTCAGCGGCGTGATCCCGGGCTGGGTCGAAGGCCTGCAACTGATGCACGTCGGCGAGAAGGTCAAGCTGTTCATCCCGGCCGACCTGGCCTATGGTGCGCAGAGCCCGAGCCCGATGATTCCGGCCAACTCGGTCCTGGTCTTCGACCTGGAACTGATCGGCATCAAGGACATGTCCAAGCTGGAAGCGCCTGAGGCCGAAGCTGCGCCTGAAGCGGCGGCTCCGGCAGCGGAAGAAAAGGCCCCGGCCAAGTAATCAGGCCGTCGCTGTTGTCCAACGCCCCGTAGCCACGGGGCGTTGTCGTTTCTGCGGCAGGCTGCGCCGCGACGTGACAAGCGTCACAAAAGCTTCTGCAAAACGATTGCGCAATGAAACAAGTGTGTAAAAAACGCCCGATTCGACCCGGGGCCTTGCCCGCCGGGAGCCTCGGGCCGAAAACGAAGCTCTGTTCACAAGGTTATCCACAATTAATGTGGATAACCTTCCTGGCACCGCCGATGGAGGACTCATGAAAGCACCGTGGAATTTCGCCCGCTTCCTGCCCCTCGCCGAGCGCCTGCTCAGCCGCGGCCGCTTGCCGGCGCTGCTGTTCGCCGTGGCCCGCAAGGGGCCGCGCCTGGGGCAACTGAAGGACGATGTACGCCTGCTGCAGGCCCTGTGCGTGGCCTGGTGGCGCGGTGAGTACCGGGCCATCAGCCCGAAGGCGCTGGTGACCATCGTCGCCGGCCTGCTGTATTTCGTCAGCCCCCTGGATGCGATTCCGGACTGGTTGCTGGGCGTCGGCCTGCTCGACGACATCGCCGTGCTCGGCTGGGTGCTCAAGACCGTCAGCGACGAACTGGACGCCTTCCGCGCCTGGCGCCAGCGTCAGTCACCGGAGAAGCTGCGGGTGGTGGAGCGCCTGCCGGACACCCCCGAAGCCCTGCGCCTGGAGCAAAATCGCAGCTGACAAGCGCGGCGTGCTGCAATTCCCCCGTTGGCTGGTAATATTATTGGCATAACGATTATGCCTACAGATTACATGCGAGAAGTCCGACAAGGGGGTTGTAATGGCTATTCAGGTTATCAGCCGAGATGGTCAACCCGAGTACGCGGTTGTTCCCTGGGATCAATACCAGGCGTTACTCAAGGCGGCAGGTCAACCGGAGGCGGTTGCCGCCGGCGTTGAAGCCAGCACCGAAACGTCCTCCACCGCGGCCGTTGCGCCAGCCTTGAGCGAGCTGGCCGCCTTGCGTCAGGCCAAGGGCATCGCTGCCGAGCAGCTGGCGCGCAAGATCGGCATCAGTCCGGTGTACCTGGCGATGATCGAAAGCGGCGAGCGTCTGCCTGACTCGGCGATTCGTCGCAGCCTGGCCTGGGAGCTGGGATTGCCGGGCTGGAGCGATCCGTCATGAGCGCCGTGCGGATCAGCCGGCAGCACTGGGAAGGGTTGCTCGGCGAGCTGGATGTCGCCCGCCGGCAACGCCACCTGCTCACCTATCGTGCGCTGCTGGAGCGCCTGCAACTGCCGAGCCCGGCGATGCAGACCCTGACTGCCGCACTGGAATACCTTGCGGTGCTGGATGCCCGGGCCGAGCAGCCGTTGCGCAGTTCATTGGTGATCAGCCAGGGCGCGAGCCGCTTGCCGCGCACCGGGTTCTTCGAATGCGTGGAGCGGCTGGGACGGTTTTCCGGGCCGTCGGATGGTATGGCCGCGGCGTCATGGCATGCGTCGGAGGTGGTGCGGGTGTTCGAGTATTCCTACCCGGAAGAAGACTGAGACTTCTCGGGCCTCATCGCTGGCAAGCCAGCTCCCACAGGTACTGCGCCGATCTTGAGTTCAGTGTTGTTCCTGTGGAATACAGGCCTGAAGCAAGACGCGGACCCTGTGGGAGCTGGCTTGCCAGCGATGAGGCTCTTCAGGCCGCCGCAGTATCGATCAGGTACACGCTGGCCCCCGCCACTTCCTTGGCATGGTGCTTGGCCTGCGACGCCAGGTCCGCCAGCTGATCCGCATCCAGTTGCGCACAGGCTTCAGGACGCAACTGCACCACCCCGATCGACAGCGACAGCAACGGAAACTCCTGGCGCTGCCCCAGCCGGTTGTGGGCGATGAAGCATCCCGCCTCCAGGTGCTCGGCCCGGTAGAAACGCCGGCACTGCCTGGCGAACTCTTCCAGCAGCACGTTCAGCCGCTGCTGCCAGTCCTGCGAACCCAGCACCAGCATGAAATCATCACCGCCGATATGCCCGACGAAATCCCGGATCGGGTCGACCCGCTCGTTCAGGCACTGCGCCAGGCACAGCAGCACCTCGTCGCCCCGGGCATAGCCGTAGATGTCGTTGAAAGGCTTGAAGCTGTCGATGTCCACGTAGCAGATCACCGCCTGGCGCTGCTGTTGCAACAGGCGCGTCAGGCACTGCTGGATCGGCACGTTGCCCGGCAGCAGGGTCAGCGGGTTGGCGTAGCGGGCCTGCTGGATCTTCTGTTCGGTGATCAGCTTGAGCACGTCGATCACCCGGCCCAGGCCGATGTAGCGGCCCTGGTGGGTGATGATGAAATCTTCCTCGATGCGCTGCCGCGCACGGCTGGTGAGCAGGCGGCTGACGGTCTGTAGCGACTGGGTCAGCTCCACGGCAAGAAAGTCGTCGCTCATCAGCCGGCTGATAGGCTTGCGCGCGAACAGGTCGGTGGCGAACGGCTTGAGCAGGGCATCGGACAACGAATGGCGGTGGACGATGCCGCACGGCCGTTCCTGCTCATCCAGCACGGCCAGCGAGTTGAGGTTGGCCTGCCGGCGGAACGCTTCCAGCACCAGCGGCGTGGCGGTGTTGCCGGTGACCGCTGGCTGTTCGATCAACAGCGCTCCCAGGTCTGAGACTTCCTCGGCCAGAACCGGCAAGGTGCTCGGCACCGGGCCCGGCAGCAGCTGCCCGGCATCCCGCGGCGGGTGTTCCTGCGGTCGGCAGATCAGGTAGCCCTGGACCAGGTCCACGCCCATCTCGGTCAGCACCACCAGCTCCTCGGCCAGCTCGATGCCCTCGGCGATCACCTGGGCCCGTGAGGCCTTGGCGATTTGCAGGATGGAGCCGACGAACTCGCGCTTGACCGGATCGAGGTGGATGCCGTCGATGAAGTGGCGGTCGATCTTCACGTAGTCCGGCCGCAGCTCCGACCACAGGCGCAGGCTGGAATAGCCGGCGCCGAGGTCGTCGAGGGCGATGGAGAAGCCCATGTCGCGGTAGTGGTGCAGGGCGTTGTAGAGCAGCTGGAAGTCGTCGGTCGGGGTCTGCTCGGTCAGCTCGATGACCACCTGGCTGGCAGGGATGCCCAGGTTGTGCAGCAGCTTGATCGTTTGCCCGGACTGGTATTGCGGTTCCAGCAGCGATTCGGGGGAGACGTTGAGGAACAGCTTGCCGTCGAGTTTCTGCTGGCTGAAGCGCCGGCACGCGCTTTCCCGGCAGGCGATTTCCAGCTCGGTCAGGCGGCCGGCGTGGCGGGCCACGGCGAACAGGTTGATCGGCGAATGCAGCGGGCTGTTGGACGGCCCGCGGCTCAGGGCTTCGTAGCCGAGGATGCGCCGTTCGGAAAGGCAGACGATAGGCTGGAACAGGCTGTGCAAGCCGCCTTGAGTCAGGATGGAACTCAACGCGCTGAGCTGTTCAGTCATGGTCATATCGTTACTACCTTGAAAAAAAAGGGACCGGGCATGTGATGCCCGGTCCCTTATTTCACGACAGTTTGATGACTGTTTAATGACGCAATGCTATCGCTTCATAGTATTTTGCCATTATCGATTCAGCGCCTGTTCAGTGCTTGGCCACCGCCGAATTGAGGCTCAGGTAATCCAGCAGGATACGCCCGGTCTCGCTCAGGTAGGCGTCGTCTTCCGGCTTGCTGTCGTCCTGCTCGGCCGGGATCGCGTCCTCGTCTTCCTTCTTCAGTTCCTTCAGCGGCTCTTCGCCCTTGGCCTTGCGGCGGATGTTCTCCAGGGCCAGTTGCTTGCCTTCGATATCGGTGTGCTGGGCGCGGCGCTCTTCCTCGTTGAGGCTGACGGTCTTCTCGTTCATCAGCTTCTGGGTCAGGGCCAGGCGGTCGCGGATGTAGACGAACTCGGCGTCCTTGGCGCTGCGCTGGTCATGACGCTCCTTGAGCTGGGCCAGGAACGGCTTGAACGGATCGCTGGCCGGCTTGATCGCGGCGCGGATGGTGTCCCACGGCATCGCTTCGGGCAGAGCGCTCTCGCCGATTTCCTTGGTGTCGATGATCGACGGGTAGTCGATGTCCGGCAGCACGCCCTGGTGCTGGGTGCTCTGCCCGGAGACCCGGTAGAACTTGGCCAGGGTCAGCTTCAGCTCGCCATGGTTGAGCGGCTGGATGGTCTGCACGGTGCCTTTGCCGAAGGTCTGGCCGCCGATGATCAGGGCGCGGTGATAGTCCTGCATGGCACCGGCGAAGATCTCCGAGGCCGAGGCGGACAGGCGGTTCACCAGCAGCGCCAGCGGGCCTTTGTAGAAGGCACCGGTGTTCTCGTCTTCGAGCACGTCGACGCGGCCGTCGCTGTTGCGCACCAGCACGGTCGGGCCCTTGTCGATGAACAGGCTGGTCAGCTCGGTGGCTTCCTGCAGGGAGCCGCCGCCGTTGTTGCGCAGGTCGATGACCACGCCGTCGACTTTTTCCTTCTGCAGCTCGGTGAGCAGCTTCTTCACGTCACGGGTGGTGCTCTTGTAGTCCGGATCGCCGGCACGGTAAGCCTTGAAGTCGAGGTAGAAGGCCGGGATCTCGATGATGCCGAGCTTGTAGTCGCGGCCATCCTGCTTGAGTTTCAGCACGGATTTCTTCGCCGCCTGTTCTTCCAGCTTCACCGCCTCGCGGGTGATCGACACGACCTTGCTGGTCTGGTCGTTCGGCGCGTTGCTCGCCGGGATCACTTCCAGGCGGACCACCGAGCCTTTCGGACCGCGGATCAGCTTGACCACTTCGTCCAGGCGCCAGCCGATCACGTCGACCATTTCCTTGTCGCCCTGGGCGACACCGACGATCTTGTCGGCGGGGGCTACCTGCTTGGTCTTGGCCGCCGGGCCTGCCGGCACCAGGCGGACGATCTTGACCTGGTCGTTGTCGCTCTGCAGCACCGCGCCGATGCCTTCCAGCGACAGGCTCATGTTGATGTCGAAGTTTTCCGCGTTGTCCGGCGACAGGTAGTTGGTGTGCGGGTCGTAGGACTGGGCGAAGGTATTGATGTAGGCCTGGAAGATGTCTTCCGAGCGGGTCTGGTCGAGGCGCGAGAGCTGGTTCTTGTAGCGCTTGGTCAGCAGCTCCTGGATGGCCTTGGGTTCCTTGCCGGCGATCTTCAGGCGCAGGACCTCGTCCTTCAGGCGTTTTCGCCAGAGGTCGTCGAGGTCGGCCTCGGTCTTGATCCAGGGGGCGTCTTTTCGGTCCACCAGCAGGGTTTCATGGGCGTTGAAGTCGATCTTGTCGACGCCCTTGCCCAGCTCGGCGAGGGTGAAGTCCAGGCGCGATTTCACCCGGTCCAGGTAGCGCTTGTAGATGTCGAAGCCGGGCTGCAGGTTGCCGCTCTTGAGGAAGTCGTCGAACTGGGTCTTCCACTTGTCGAACTCGGCGATGTCGCTCGCCAGGAAGTAGCTGCGCGCCGGATCCAGCAGCTTGATGTAGCTGTCGTAGATGATCACCGAGCGGGCGTCGTTCAGGGGCGGCTTGCTGTAGTGGTGACGCTTGAGCAGCTCGACCACGTTGAGGCTGGCGACCACCTGGTCGCGGTCCGGTTGCAGCGAATCCCATTTGTTGGCGGCCAGCGCAGTGCCCGTGAGGGGCAGGCTGCCAAGACCGATCAGCAGGGCGAGGGCGGTGCCGGGAAGAAAGTGCTTCATGCCGATTCGACGCAGGGACGATTGATAACGCATAGTGGGCCGTCTTTGATTCGCCGGTTCCAGAAGAGCCGGTCGCAAAATGCAAAAAGCCTGGCGCTACAAGCGCCAGGCTCGGTCTTGACATCAACTATGGAGGCACTGTGAAGGCATTGCAAGGCGTTGACGGACATGTGGAGTGGGTTGAGGCGACAAGTCCAACCTGCGATGTAGGTCAAGTACGAATTCGTGTAGCCGCCGCCGGCCTCAACCGTGCCGACCTGTTGCAGCGTGCCGGTCTGTATCCGCCGCCGCCGGGGGCCAGCGAATACCTGGGCCTGGAATGCTCCGGGGTGATCACCGAGGTGGGCGCAGGTTCTTCGTGGCAGGTGGGCGACCGGGTCTGTGCGCTGCTCGCCGGTGGCGGCATGGCCGAGGAAGTGGTGGTGGATGCCCGCCACGTGCTGCCGGTGCCGGAAGGCCTGAGCCTGCACGAGGCGGCGGCGGTGCCGGAGGTGTATGCCACGGCCTGGCTCAACCTGTTCCAGCTGGGTGGCCTCAAGCCTGGCGAGAAGGTCTTGCTGCATGCGGGCGCCAGTGGCGTCGGCTCGGCGGCGATCCAGTTGTGCAAGGCGTTCGGCAGTCCGTGCTGGGTCAGTGTCGGCTCGGCCGATCGCCTGGCCTACTGTGAAGCGCTGGGGGCCAGCGGCGGTGTGCTGCGGGGCGAGGACCTGGCGGCGCTGAACGATTTCGCACCGTTCGACGTGGTGCTGGATCCGGTAGGGGCCAGCTACACGGAGCTGAACCTGAAGCTGCTGGCGCGTGATGGACGCTGGGTGATCATCGGCCTGATGGGCGGGCGCAAGGCGGAACTGGACCTGGCGTTGGTGCTTGGCAAGCGCATCCAGGTGACCGGTTCGACGTTGCGTAACCGGGATGACCAGTTCAAGGCGGACCTGCTGAGTGATCTGCACCAGCAGGTCTGGCCGCTGTTCGCCGAGGGGCGCTTGAAGCCGCAACTGGTGGGCAGCTACCCGGTGGCAGATGCACAGTCGGCGTTCGAGGAACTGGCGGGGAACCAGGTTTCCGGGAAGCTGGTGTTGGTTATTGATCCAACCCTTGTGTGATGTTTGAGGGCCCTATCGCTGGCTTGCCAGCGATAGGGCCCTCAAGGACGAAGCATCAGGTCCAGGCCAGGACCGGCCAGCCATTCTTCTCGGCATGTTCGCGCAACACCGGATCCGGGTTCACCACATGCGGGTGATCCACCTTCAGCAGCAACGGCAAGTCATTGCGCGAGTCGGAATAGAAACTCGCCCCTTCCAGATTCTCTTCTTCCTGATCCAGCCACTCCAGCAAGCGGGTGATCTTGCCCTCGCGGTAGGTCAGCACGCCTTCGGTGCGCCCGCTGTACACCCCGTTGACCACTTCCAGGTCGATCGCCAGGAACTCGTCGATCCCCAGCCGCGCCGCGATCGGCCCCACCAGGTGATTGCCCGACGCCGAGATCACCAGGATCCGGTCGCCTTGCCGACGGTGCTCGGCAATCGCGCGGCAGGCGTCGCTGAAGATGATCGGCTCGATGACGTCCTCGACCCACGGCTCCACCAGGTGCTCGACTTCCTCCGGCGTGCGCCCGGCAATCGGCTCCAGGCTGAAGGCCATGTAGTCCTCCATGGCCAGGTGACCCTTGCCGTAGGCCTCCATCAGCTCATGGTCGCGGCGCAGGAAGGATTCGCCGTCGACCCAGCCGAGGCGAGCCATCTGCTCGCTCCACAACGAGGCACAGTCACCGTGGATCAGGGTTTCGTCGAGATCGAAGATCGCTAAAGCCATTCAAGAAAACTCCCGTGCATCCCTAGGCGACTTCGCGCAGGGCAGTTGGATCGATCGACAAGGATACCCGTTGTCCGTCCGGATAGAGATCGGCAGACGAGCGGTTGAGCACGTCCACCTGCAATTCCACGCCCCGCGCCTCGACCCGGTAGCGAATGATGTTGCCGAGCAGGCTGTGGCTGCGCACCTGGCCGTCGAGGGCGCCATCCAGGCTCAGGGCGATGGCTTCCGGGCGGATCGCCACGCGGCAGCTCACCGGACGCTCCAGCAGGCGGCTGGCGCTCTCGGCGTCGAGCAGGTTGTAGTTGCCGATGAAACCGGCGGCGAAGGCGTCCACCGGGGCGGTGTAGAGGGTCTCGGCGTCGCCGCTCTGGACGATCTTGCCCTGGTTCATCAGGAAGATGCGGTCGGACATCGTCAGTGCTTCTTCCTGGTCGTGGGTGACGAACACCGTGGTCAGCCCTAGCTCGCGCTGGATGCCGCGGATCTGTTCGCGCAGGTGCTTGCGAATGCGTGCATCGAGGGCCGACAGCGGCTCGTCCAGCAGCAGCAGGCGCGGACGGGTCACCAGCGAGCGGGCCAGGGCCACGCGCTGGCACTGGCCGCCGGAGAGCTGGTGCGGATAGCGCCCGGCGAAGTCATGCAACTCGACCATGCGCAGGGCCTCGTCGACCCGGGTCTGGCTCTCCTGGCCAGAGACCTTCTGCATGCGCAGGCCGAAGGCGACGTTCTGCGCCACGGTCATGTTGGGGAACAGCGCGTAGCTCTGGAACACCATGCCGATCCCGCGCTTCTGCGGGCTCTGCGGCACCAGGTCGTGGCCGTCGAGGAGGATCTGGCCGCTGTCCACCGGGGTCAGCCCGGCGATGCAGCGCAGCAGGGTCGACTTGCCGCAGCCGGAGGGGCCGAGCAGGGTGATGAACTCGCCGCGCTCGATGGTGAAGTTGATGTCCTTGAACACCGGGCTGCCGGCGTAGGTCTTTTCCAGGTTCTGGATGCTGACGAAGCTCATTTCAGGTCTTGTCCTTGTTCAGGCGGTTGGCTGCCCAGGTCAGCACCAGTACGAAGAGGAAATAGGAAATCACCAGGGCACTGTTGAAGTGACCACTGCTGTTGCGCATGTTGTTCAGGTACACCTGCAGGGTCTCGTAGCGGGTGCCCACCAGCAGGTTGGCGAAGACGAACTCGCCGAAGAGGAAGGAGAACGACAGCAGCAGGGCCACCATCAGGCCCTTGCGCAGGTTCGGCAAAACCACCAGGAACGCCGCCTGCCAGGTGCTGGCGCCGAGCAACTGGGCGGCGTCCATCAGGTCGCGCAGGTTGATCGCCTGGAGGTTGTTGGTGATCGCCCGGTACATGAACGGCAGGGCCACGGTGAAGTAGCAGCCGATGAGGATCCATGGCGTGCCGACCATGGCCATCGGCCCCGAGCCGTAGAGTTGCAGCAGGCCCACCGAGGACACCACCGGCGGCACCGCGAAGGGCAGCAGGATGAGGACGTTCATCAGCCCGTCGAGCCTGGGGAAGTGGTAGTGCACCACGAACAGCAGCGGCAGGATCAGCACCACCGACAGCAGCAGGGCGCCCACGCACACCAGCAGCGACTGGGCGAAGGCGGTGAGGAAGCGCGGGTCGCTCCACAGCGCCAGGTACCACTTGAAGGTCAGGCCGCTGGGCAGCAGGCTCGCCGACCAGCTGGTGGCCAGGGAGTAGAGCAGGGTGCCGGCCAGCGGCAGGAGCAGGATCAGGAACAGCACCCACACCACCAGGCGGTGGTACAGGGCGCTGCGGCCAGGTTCAGCGCGCGACATGGTAGCTCCTCTTCAGCAGCCATTGGTGGACCAGGGTCACCAGGGTCATCAGGCCCACCAGGATGATCGCCAGGGCGCTGGCCAGGTTCGGGTCCAGGGAAATGTCGCCGGCCACCAGGGCGGCGATGCGGATCGGCAGCACGTTGAAGTTGCCGGTGGTCAGGGCGTACACCGTGGCGTAGGCACCGAGGGCGTTGGCCAGGAGGATGACGAAGGTACCCAGCAGCGCCGGGGTCAGTACCGGCAGGCCGATATGCCGCCAGTACTGCCAGGCATTGGCGCCGAGCAGCGCGGCGGACTCGCGCCAGTCTTCGCGCAGGGCGTCGAAGGCGGGGTAGAGCAGCAGTACGCCGAGGGGAATCTGGAAATAGGTGTAGAGGATGATCAACCCGGTCTTGGAATACAGGTTGAAGTCCTCGATCAGCCCGGCCTGTTTCAGGGCCAGGGTCAGCGCGCCGTTGAAGCCCAGCAGGATGATGAAGGCGAACGCCAGCGGTACCCCGGAGAAGTTGCTGGTCATGTTGGCGAAGGCGTTGACGAAGTCCCGCAGGCGCGAGTCGACCCGTTGCAGCGAATAGGCACCGAGCACCGCGATGAGGATGCCGAACAGGCTCGACCAGAAGCTGATTTCCAGGCTGTGCTGGATCGCCTGGCGGTAGAACTTCGACGCGAAGATCTTGCTGAAGTTGTCCAGGCCCCAGCCGCTTTCGGCTTGCAGGCTGTGGATCGCCACCCAGGCCAGCGGGGCGATCTGGAAGATGATGAAGAACACGGCGAAGGGCAGCAGGCACAGCAGGGCGAGCCATTTGCCACGGGAAAACGGATTCACGAGAGCAGCTCCCGGCAGACGGGTTTGTCGTGGGCCACCCCGAGCAACTGGCAGATGGTGCCGCACAGGTCGGTTTGCAGGGGCTTGGCGTTGGGGTCGAGGCTGAAGCCGTCGCCGAAGACGAACAGCGGTACGTCCCGTTCCTCCGGCAGCAGGCCGTTGTGCGAACGGTCGTTGTTCATGCCGTGGTCGGCGGTGACCAGCACCTGGTAGCCATCGGCGAGCCAGGTGGCCAGGTAGTCGGCCAGGATGATGTCGGCGCTGCGCGCGCTGTTGCGGTACTGGCTGCTGTCGAGGCCGTGGCGGTGGCCGGCGTCGTCGATGTTCATCGGGTGCACCAGGAGGAAGCCGGGGCGGTACTTGCGCCGCAGGTACTCGGCGTCGGCGAACAGGTGCGAATCCGGGTAGTGGTCGGCGTAGTAGAACAGGCCATGCTGGATTGGCAGCCTGGGCGCGTGGGTGTGGCGATCGCGCACCGGGTCGAACGGGGTGCGGTTGTACAGTTCGCTGACCCAGTGGTAGGCCGCTGCCGCCGTGCCGACTCCGCCTTCACGGGCGTAGTGGAAGATGCTGCGCTGGTTGGACAGGCGCGACACCTGGTTGTGCACGATGCCGCTGTCGATCGGCGGCACGCCGGTGAGGATGCATTCGTACAGCGGGCGGGACAGGGCCGGCAGTTCGCATTCGAGGCGGTAGAGGGCGGCGCGGTCGGCCTCGACCCAGGCGTGCAGGTGGCCCATGGCGTGGTGGGCGACCTGGTGGTTGAGGCCGTCGAGCAGGACCAGGATGACTTTGTGGTTCATGAAGGGCTCCGGGGACCGTGTGTGCAGCATCGCTGGCAAACCAGCCCCCACAGGGATCGCGTGCACCGCCGAACCTGTGGGAGCTGGCTTGCCAGCGATTGGGCCTCACTCCATCTCGATGATGACCTGCTCCTGCCACTTCTGCGGCAGTGCCTTGGAGGTCGCTTCCCACGCCGCAGCATCCTTGATCGGCTGGGCTGCGCGGTACTGCTCGTTCGGCAGCAGCTTGGCCTGTACCTCGGCCGGCAGCTTCAGGTGCTCGGCGCGGATCGGACGGGCGTGCCCGATGGCCAGGTTGGTCTGGCCGGCATCGCTGAAGATGTATTCGCGGGCCAGCTTGGCCGCATTCGGGTGCTTGGCGTACTTGTTGATGATGGTGGTATAGCCGGAGATCACCGAACCATCCGACGGGATCAGCACTTCGAAGCGCTTCGGATCGATCTGCTCGCGGTAGCTCAGGCCGTTGAAGTCCCAGACCACGCCGACTTCCACTTCACCCTTCTCCAGGGTCTGGATGGTCGGGTTGGCCAGCGACAGGCGCTTCTGCTGGGCCAGCTTGGTGAACAGCTGCAGGCCCGGCTCGATGTTCTTCTCGTCGCCCTTGTAGGCGATGGCCGCGGCCAGCACGCCGTTGGCGGCCTGGGCGGCGGTGCTGACGTCACCGATGGCGACCTTGTACTTGCCCTTTTCCAGGTCATGCCAGGTCTTCGGGATATCGGCTTCCTTCACCAGTTGCTTGTTGACGATGAAGGCGATGGTGCCGGTATAGGCCAGGGCCCAGTGACCGTCCTTGTCCTTGGCCCAGTCCGGAACCTGGTCCCAGGTGCTCGGCTTGTATGGCTGGGTCACGCCCTTGGCCACGGCGATCGGGCCGAAGGCGGCACCGACGTCGCCGATATCGGCGCTGGCATTGTCTTTCTCGGCATCGAACTTGGCCACTTCCTGGGCCGAGCTCATGTCGGTGTCCATGTGCTTGAGACCGTATTTGCTGGCCAGGTCGGCCCAGGTCCCCTTCCAGTTGGCCCAGGCGTCAGGCATGCCGACGCTGTTCACGGTGCCTTCCTTGCGGGCGGCGTCTTCCAGGGCTTTGAGGTCGGTGTCGGCGGCGAACGCCGTGTGCGACAGGGCAATGCTCGCGCCTAACAGAGAGGCCAGGAAAAGCTGTTTCATCCGAAGCTCCTTAATGGGTGCCTTGCACAACGTGAGGTTGGGGCGGGTTGCGTTTCGGTTGGTCTAGGTCAGCAATACCTGAGCCAAGGTAGGCGTGTTGCGTGACAGTTTGATGTCGATGAACGGCGCCTAGGCTCGCCGACTGCCCCTGGAAATACAGCGTAGACCACCCTGAAAAGCCCGCCCGCCGGGGCTTTCGTCGTTACAAAAGAGGACCGTTCGGCGCCCGTGTCATCTGGCGTTCATCTGGGTTGCCTAAGCTCATGGGGTTTTTCCGGCATGGTCCTGTGCACCCTTTCGGTACCGGATGCGATGCTGGACTAGTCCAGACAGGAAGCCTTTGATGCACACACTGCCGCCTCGCGCCGTTACAGCGATCTGCCATGCCCTGCAGGAGCAGATCGAGCACGGCCTGCTTTTGCCGGGAAGCAAGCTGCCGGCCGAACGCAAGCTCAGCGAAGTGTTCGACACCACTCGCATCACCCTGCGCGAAGCGCTGGTGCAACTGGAGGCCCAGGGGCTGATCTACCGCGAGGAACGTCGCGGCTGGTTCGTTGCGCCCGAGCGGCTGACTTACGACCTGATCCAGCGTAGCCACTTCCACGCCATGGTGCGTGACCAGGGCCGCACCCCGGCCACCGAATTGCTCTCGGCACGCTTGCAGCCGGCGACCGCGGCGATCTGTGCGCGCCTGCAACTGCCGGCGTTGTCCAGCGTGATCCGGATCTGCCGCCTGCGCCGCATCGACGGGCGCGCGGTGCTGTATGCCGAGCACTACCTGAACCCGGAGTACTTTCCCGGCATCCTCGACCACGACCTCGGCCAGTCGCTGACCGAGATCTACGACCGTCACTACGGCATCCAGTACGGACGGGTACGTTTCGAGATCCTGCCGACCGCCTTGCCGGTGGCTGCGGCGGCGGCGTTGAAGGTGTCGCCGGGCAGTGCGGGGCTGCACATCACCCGGGTCAACAGTGACCAGGACGGGCGCCTGATCGATTGCGACCTGGAGTATTGGCGGCACGATGCAATCCGCATCAGTGCCGACGTCGGCTAGCTCTTCTCGCTGCCGCCCCCGGCAGTGATGACCTGCACCGACAGGCGCGGCGTGGCCAGGTCCAGCCCGGCCTCGTCGAGCTGGCGCTTGAGTGCCAGGTTGAAGGCCCGCGACACCTCCCATTGCTTGATCGGCGCGGTCTTGAAGCGTGCCCGCAGCACTGCCGAGCCGGACTCGAAGCTTTCCACGCCCTGGAATTCCAGCGGCGACCAGATGTTGCGCCGCTGCAACGGATCGGTACGCATCTTCTGCCCGACATCGCGGACCAGGGCGATGGCCTGGTCGATGTTCATGTTGTAGGGGATGGCGATGCGGAAGATCGCGTAGCCGAACTCGCGGGAGTAGTTCTTGATGCTCTTGATCTCGCTGAACGGGATGGTGTGGACGATGCCGTCGATGTCCCGCAGGCGCACGGTGCGGATGGTCAGGCCCTCGACCGTGCCCAGGTGGCCGCCGACATCGACGTAGTCGTCGATGGCCAGGGAGTCCTCGATGATGATGAACAGCCCGGTGATCAGGTCGGCCACCAGCGACTGCGCGCCGAAGCCGATGGCCAGGCCGATGACGCCGGCACCGGCGAGCAGCGGGGTGACGTTCATGCCCATGTTGGCCAGGGCGACGATCAGGCCGACGATGAAGATGGCCACGAACAGCACGTTGCGGATCAGCGGCATCATGGTCTGCGCGCGGGCGTTGGCCAGGCCCTTGCGCGAGCGGGTCAGGGCGTGGTGCACGGCGGTGTCGGCGAGGATCCACACCAGCCAGGCGGCGATCAGGGTGCCGGCGAGCCCGGCCAGGCGCACCGCCACTTCATGGCCTTCGCCCTCGGCGAAACCGATCAGCGAGAAGCCCCAGACCCGCAGCCCCAGCTCGATGAACACCAGCCACACCGCCAGGTGCACCAGGGTGTAGGCGAAGCTGCGCAGGCGTTCGGCGTACACCGCCTGGCGCCGGTTGGCGCGGCGCGGCTTGAGCGCCTGGCGGCGCACCAGGCCGTTGATCACCATGCACAGGATCACCAGCACCGTGCACATCAGCGACTGGCGCAGGGCGGTGCTGGTGTCGCCGGCGGAAACGAAGGTGGCGAACAGCGAGATACCCACCAGCACCAGGGCCGGCAGGTACCAGAAGGTACCGAGCACCTCGATGGTGTCGCTCAGGGCGCGGCGCTTGAGGCGATGGGTCAGTGGCTGGTTGCGGATCAGGTGGGCGATGGGGCGGCGGAAACGCAGGATGAACAGCGCCGTGGACAGCGCCGCCAGCACGTTGGCCAGGGTCGCCAGGGCGTGGGCCAGGTGGGTGCCCAGGGCAAGGAACAGGCGCGGATCGTTCATCGCCTCGCCGAAGGCGGCGAAGCTGCCGATCAGCCATAGCGGGCGGAAGGCCTGGTGCCGCAGGATATGCAGGGCGCGATGGCGGTGCGGGCCGTCGAGCAGGGAAAAGGCGATCACGCAGATGGCCGAGAACAGGGTGCCCACCACCAGCGCATAGGCCAGCACCATGGCCATCGACTTGCCCAGCGACGAGGGCAGGGCGAAGCTCAGGTACACGGTGATTACCAGCGCCACCAACCAGGGCCCGAGCTTGCGCAGGGCGAAACGCGCCAGGTCCCAGGTGCGCGGGTGCTGGGGCAGTTCCTCGGTGAGGCCGAACTTCACCCGCAGGCGGTGGCTGGCCCAGTTCAGCGCGTAGGCCAGCAGGCTCCACAGGGCGATGATGGCGATGAAGCCGAACAGCAGGCCCGGCAACTGCTGCACCGGGACCTTGAGGGCGGCCAGCTCGATCTGCGCCAGATCCATCTCGTCGGACCAGCGCTTGAACGGACTGGCCTCGCCGCTGAACTGCTTCTCCAGCTCGGCGAGGGTGCCGCCGATCAGGCCCAGCACGCCCTGTTCCGGCTCCGGCTGGGCCTGGCGGGTGCTGTCGCGAAGCTTCTTCAGGTCGTTGAGCAGGCGGGTGCGCTGCTGGTCGTTTTCCAGGGTGGTGATGACTTCGTCGAGGGACTTGCCCAGCGGCTCGCTGGCTTGCGGCTGGGCCGGGGCGCTACCGCCCAGCAGGCCGGGCAGGCCGGCGGCGTTGGCCTGGGCGACGGCGCCGCAGAGGACTAGCAGGAAGGTGAGAACACGCAGGAAAGCAGGCACCGGACATCAACCTCGAACACTTGGTCGGCGCAGTGTAGAGCATTTCTCAGGCGAGTTTTTCCAGGATCTTCCACACCATGATGCCGAGGATCGACAGCATGCCGAGCCACATCATCAGCACGCCCCAGTTGCGTTCGCGGTTGCTGAAGCCGATGGTCAGCAGGATCAGGCCCGCCAGTACCGGGAGGAACATCGATTGAAACGCAGACATGCGCAAGGTCCTTCTTCTGCCTCGGAAACGTCAGGCAAGAGCATAGGCGCAAAACGAGCGAAGCGGTTTGATCGGTATCACGGATCGGGGAAAAGGGCGGGGCAGAGCGCCCCGCCTTGAGATCACGGCAATTCGCGGCTGCGATAGAACGCGGTGAGGACCTTGACCAGATGCGCGAGGTCCTGGCTGCCGCACAGCTCGCGGATCGAGTGCATGGCGAAGGTCGGCAGGCCGATGTCGACGGTGCGCACGCCCAGGTGGCTGGCGGTGATCGGGCCGATGGTCGAGCCGCAGCCCATGTCGCTGCGCACCACGAAGCTCTGCACCGGGACTTCCTCGGCCATGCACAGGTGGCGGAAGAAGCCGGCGGTTTCGCTGTTGGTGGCGTAGCGCTGGTTGTTGTTGACCTTGATCACCGGGCCGGCGTTGAGCTTGGGTCCGTGGTTGCCGTCGTGCTTGTCGGCGTAGTTGGGGTGCACGCCGTGGGCGTTGTCCGCCGAGACCAGCAGCGAGCGCTGGATGGTGCGCACGTACTCGTCGCCATCCGGCAGCAGGCGCTGCAGGGTCTGCTCCAGCATCGGGCCGTCGGCGCCGCAGGCCGAGCAGGAGCCGACTTCCTCGTGGTCGTTGCACACCAGCACGCAGGTTTCGTCGCTGTCGGCATCGAGCAGGGCCTGCAGGCCGGCGTAGCAGGACAGCAGGTTGTCGAGGCGCGCGCCGGCGATGAACTCGCCGTGCAGGCCCACCAGGGCAGCGTCCTGGGTGTCGTAGAAGCTCAGCTCGTAGTCCAGCACCACGTCGGCGTTGAGGCCGTGTTCGCGGGCCAGTTGCTCGGTGAGCAGGGCACGGAAATCGACGCGTTCGTCACCGGCGACCTGGGCCAGGATCGGTGGCAGTTCGGTCTGCGGGTTGATCGCCCAGCCTTCGTTGGCGGTGCGGTTGAGGTGGATCGCCAGGTTGGGGATCACCGCGATGGGCAGCTTGAAGTCCACCAGGGCGCTTTCCACCTTGCCATCACGGCGGAAGGTGACGCGGCCGGCCAGGGACAGGTCGCGGTCGAACCACGGGGCGAGCAGGGCACCGCCGTAGACCTCCACGCCCAGTTGCCAGAAACCGTGGCGTTGCAGCTCGGGCTGCGGCTTGACCCGCAGGCACGGGCTGTCGGTGTGGGCGCCGACCAGGCGGATGCCGTCGAGCAGCGGCGAATGACGGCCGAGCCTGATGGCGATGATCGAGGAATCGTTGCGGGTCAGGTAGTAGCGACCGCCGGGCACCGTGGCCCAGCTGTCGCGCTCGTCCAGGCGCTGGTAGCCGGCAGCTTCGAGGCGCTTGGCCAGGCTGGCGGTGGCGTGGAAGGGCGTGGGGGAGGCTTTGAGGAATTCAATCAGGCCGTGGTTCAGGGCGTCGCGCATAAGTCACTCCAGACAGCAGTGCCGGGAGTTTGAAGCTGCAAGCTCCAAGCTGCAAGAGGCGGTGACCGCGCATTCTCTTATAGCTTGCAGCTTGCGGCTTGTAGCTCAAAAGGGTGCCGGGCACTCGAACTTCAGGCGCTCGCCCGTCACCGGGTGGGTGAAGCTCAGCATCGAGGCATGCAGGCACAGCCGCTCATGGGCCGCCAGCGCCTCGGGATTGGCATACAGGCGGTCCCCCAGCAACGGATGCCCGATCGACAGCATGTGCACGCGCAACTGGTGCGAGCGGCCGGTGATCGGCGTCAGCTCGACCCGGCAGTGGTCGCCGCAGCGCTCGACGATGCGCCAGAACGTCAGGGCATGCTTGCCCTGCTCGTGATCCACCACATGCCGCGGCTTGGTCGGCGGGTCGTAGCGCAGCGGCAGGTCGATGCTGCCGCTGTCCAGCGCCGGCTGGCCCCAGCACAGCGCGGTGTAGGCCTTCTCGGTCTCGCGGTCGTGGAACTGCCGCGACAGCTCGCGGTGGCTGTCGGCATCGCGGGCCAGGAGGATGATCCCCGAGGTTTCCCAGTCCAGGCGGTGGACGATCAGGGCATCGGGATAGCCGTTTTCCTGCAGGCGGGTGATCAGGCAGTCCTTGTTGTCCTCGGCCCGGCCGGGCACGGAGAGCAGCAGGGTGGGCTTGTTGATCACCAGGATGGCGTCATCCTGGTAAAGGATCTCGACGTTGGACAACGGCATTGCGTGTTCTCTGCAAACGCCAACGGCGACGGCCGGATCCAGGCTTCGCAGCCTGGCCCCGGCCGTCGCCGTGGCAGGTTACCCGCAGACGCCTCAGGTGCGTTCGGGCAGGGTGATGTTGAGTTCGAGAATCGAGCAGCTGCCCTGGTTCTCCAGCGCCACCTGCACGTCATCGTTGCCGATGTTGACGTACTTGCGGATCACTTCCAGCAGCTCTTGTTGCAGGGCCGGCAGGTAGTCCGGGGTACTGCGCTGTCCGCGCTCGTGCGCCACGATGATCTGTAGACGCTCTTTCGCAACCGACGCGGAACTCTGTTTTTTGCTGGCACGAAAGAAGTCAAAAAGGTTCATGGGTCAATTGCCTCCAAACAGGCGCTCGAAGAATCCCTTCTTCTGTACGTCGAGGAACCGGTGTTCCACGGTTTTGCCCAGCAGGCGGTCGACCGTGTCGCTGTAGGCCTGGCCAGCATCGCTCTGGTCGTCGAGGATGACCGGGACGCCCTGGTTGGAGGCCTTGAGCACGGCCTGGGATTCGGGAATGACACCCAGCAGCGCGACCGAGAGGATTTCCTTGACGTCTTCGACGCCCAGCATCTCGCCCTTGCTCACGCGCTCGGGATGGTAACGGGTGATCAGCAGGTGTTCCTTGATCGGGTCTTCGTTGCGCTCGGCACGGCGCGACTTGCTGGCCAGCAGGCCGAGCATGCGGTCCGAGTCACGTACCGAGGAGACTTCCGGGTTGGTCACGACGATGGCTTCGTCGGCGAAGTACATCGCCAGGTGCGCGCCCTTCTCGATACCGGCCGGGGAGTCGCAGACCACGTAGTCGAAGGTTTCCTTCAGTTCCATCAGGACCTTCTCGACGCCTTCCTGGGTCAGGGCGTCCTTGTCGCGGGTCTGGCTGGCGGCCAGCACGTACAGGTTTTCCAGGCGCTTGTCCTTGATCAGGGCCTGCTGCAGGTTGGCTTCGTTGTTGACGACGTTGACGAAGTCGTACACCACGCGGCGTTCGCAGCCCATGATCAGGTCGAGGTTACGCAGGCCGACGTCGAAGTCGACGATGACGGTCTTGTGCCCGCGCAGCGCGAGGCCGG
>JAIRVG010000004.1 GCA_031253995.1 Paucimonas sp.
GTTTTACGACGGCTGCGCCGCCGATCGCGGATGAATCCGCTCCCACGCCGAACGCGGCGCACTTGCGGACTAGTTCTATGCGCGACAGCGCAGCCCGGCGGGCTGAGTGAACTCCCACAGGCCCGCGCCAGGTCTCAGTCCTGCAGCGTCTCGGCAATGAACTCCAGCCGATCCTGCCCAAAGAACATCTGCCCCCCGACAAAGCAGGTCGGCGCTCCGAACACCCCGCGGCTCACCGCTTCCTCGGTCGCCGTCTTCAGCGCCGCCTTCACCTCGGGATCACTGGTCAGCACCTCGAACCCATCCCTCTCGAATCCAGCTGAACCCAGCACTTCGGCAACTACCTGCGCATCCCCAAGATTACGCCCCTCCCCCCACATCGCCCTGTACATCGCCGCCAGCCACGCCTCGAAACGCTCCGGCTCACGCATCTGCATGCCAATGGCCGCCCGCATCAACCCCAGGGTATTGATCGGAAAATGCTCGCTGAACTTCAGCGGCACGCCATAACGCCGGGCATAACGCTGCAGGTCACCGAAGAAGTACCGCGCCTTGGCCGGGATCACCGCCGGCGAGCTGTTGCCGGTGGCCTGGAACACCCCACCCAGCAGCATCGGGCGCAGCACCAGGCGCGCATCGTGTTCGGCGCACAGGCGCGGCAGCTGGGTCCAGGCCAGGTAGCTGGCCGGGCTGCCCAGATCGAAGAAGAATTCGACAGTCTTGCTCATTGCATCAGGTCCTTTTGCAGAGGAAGGGGCTTACCAGCGTTCCAGCCATGGGCGCAGGTCGAGCTCGAAGGTCCAGGCATCCCGCGGCTGGGCATGCAGGTGCCAGTAGTTGTCGGCGATATGCGCGGGGTCGAGGATGCCGTCCTGGTCCTTCAAGGCGTAGCGCTCGGGGAAGCTGTCGCGGATGAACGCGGTGTCGATGGCGCCATCGACCACCACATGGCCGACATGGATGTTCCGTGGCCCCAGCTCCCGCGCCATGCTCTGCGCCAGCGCGCGGATGCCGTGCTTGGCCCCGGCGAAGGCCCCGAACCCGGCGGCACCACGCAGTCCCGCGGTGGCACCGGTGAAGAGGATGGTGCCGCGCTCGCGCACCACCATGCGTCGCGCCACCGCCTGGGCAGTGAGGAAGCCGGCGAAGCAGGCCATCTCCCAGATCTTGAAGTACTTGCGCGGGGTCTCTTCGAGGATGCTGCACGGCACGTTGGCGCCGATATTGAACACGAAGGCTTCGATCGGGCCGATGCTGCTCTCGATCTGCTCCACTAGTGCCGCCACCTCCTCTTCCTTGCGCGCATCGGAGCCAAAGCCATGGGCCTGGCCGCCCTCGGCACGGATCTCGTCGAGCAGCGGCTGCAGCTTGTCGGCGCTGCGCCGGGTCACGCAGGCGATATAGCCCTCGCGGGCGAAGCGCTTGGCTATCGCGCCTCCGGTGGCGTCGCCGGCGCCAATCACCAGTACGACTTTGTTGTTCTCGGTCATGGGTGTCGCCTCATTGATGAATGATCGTTTAGCAAACGAACGCTATGCTATGATCCGCGCATTCGTCAAGCGTGGTCATCGAGGATTCCCAGGTGCGCTATTCCACCGAACACAAGGAGCAGACCCGGCAGAAGCTGGTGCAGAGCAGTGGCGCCATCGCCAAGCAGGGAGGGTTCTCCGCCACCGGCGTGGCCGGGCTGATGAAGGCCATCGGCCTCACCGGCGGCGCCTTCTACAACCACTTCCCGTCCAAGGACGACCTGTTCAGCGAGATCGTCCGCCAGGAACTGTCCAACAGCTACATCAACCTGCGCGCCCGGTCCTGCGAGTTGAACCGCGACACGCTGCAGCAGTGCCTGGACCAGTACCTGAGCCTGGCCCACCTGCACAATCCGCAAAATGGCTGCGCGATCCCGACCCTTGGCGCGGAAATCGCCCGGGCCGATATCGCGGTACGTGAGGAAGCGCAGCACTGGCTGGGCACGCTGCATCAGGCCTGGGCCGGCACCCTGGGTGACGAGGGCCTGGCCTGGGCCATGTTATGCCAGTGCGTGGGGGCCTTGCTGGTGGCGCGGATGCTGGCGGGAGAGGATGCACAACTGGCCGTGTTGCAGGCCAGCCGTGGTTTCTTGCAGAAGGCGCTGGAACAGGCCTGGAAACGGTCCGCGTAAAAATCAGGAATCAGTGCAGGTCGTTGCGCCGGTACAGGCTCAGCCCCACCGCCAGTACCGCCAGCATGCCCGCGCAACCGCGGTTGATCCACTGCATCACCCGCGCCGAGAAGGCACGCACCGCATGCCGGCCGCCCAACGCATAGACGACCATCACCAGGCAATCCAGGGATGCCGTCACCAACGCGAGGATCACGTACTGCTGCAGCACCGGCTGCTCCGGGCGGATGAACTGCGGCAGGAACGCCGAGAAGAACAGCAGCCCCTTGGGGTTGGACAGGCCGACGATCAGCGCCCGCAGGAAGGTGGAACGACCACTGACCGCAACCGCCGAACCACTGACGCCGAGGGCCGCCACCGGCGCGCGCCAGAGCACCACCGCCAGGTACAGCAGGTACGCCGCGCCCACCCATTTCACCAGGCTGAACAACTGCTCCGAGGCCTGCAGCAGCGCGCCCAGGCCACAGCCCACGGCCGCGATGAGGATCAGGTCGGAAAGCATCGCTCCGGCCATGCCGAAGCCGGCCACGCGCATGCCGTGGGTGGCGCCGTTGTTCAGCGCCAGCAGCATGGCCGGACCGGGCGTGATCATCACCGCGCTGGCGGCGATGATGTAGAGCAGAAGAGTCGAGGCGTCCATGACGGCTCCAGGCAGATCAAAGGGCGAAGGATGCCTGCACCACCGCCGGGCCTCAAGTCCTGCAGGAAATTCTTGCCGGCCGTCAACCAAACCGCTAAACACCGGTCAAACCGGACATCCACTGCACCTCGGGATCTTCATGCTCATCCGCGCCACCACCGCCCTCCTGCTGTGCCTGGGCCTCGCCGCCCCGGCCGCCGCCGCACCCGCCACCCAGGGCCAGCCCGACGACCTGTTCACGCTGCTCGACAATGTCGCGCGCATGGCCTCCTCCGGCCTCGCCAGTTGGCTCACGCTGTCGCGGGATTCCGCGATGGCCGCCGGGGTCGAGCCGATTCCCCTGGATATCCGTGCGCAACTGGAGCCCTGGTACGACTTCCAGGTACTGGACGCCGCACGCTACCAGATAGGCAACGCGCAACAACTGGATGCCGCCAGCGCCTTCCTGCAGAACCCCGATGTCGCGGCGGTGACCCTGGTCGACGTGATCGTCTTCCGCAATGCTGAAGACGCCCGCGACAACGTCGCCCTCTGGGCCCATGAACTCAAGCATGTGCAGCAGTACCAGGAATGGGGCGTGGAAGGCTTCGCCAGCCGCTACACGCGCAACTACGAGGCGGTGGAAGCGCCGGCCTACGCGATCCAGGCGGAAGTGGCCAAGGCCTTGCGTCTGCCATCGGGCGGGCGTATTGCCGGGCACTGAGCGGCGCTTTTCCCACGGACCCGGGCTCCTGTCCGTCAGCCTGATTCCCCTCCTCACGTCAGGCAAACGTCCGCTACCCCTCAACCCGGGCCCTGTGCATCGCTGAAGGACCTTGAGCAGATCTTGTAGGACTATTCATCTATTCATCCTGAATTGTTCCACAGCTCTATACTCTGCGTACTCATCGAACCTGAATCGACGTATCGTGAGCGGCCCGTCTGAACTGGCGGTTTCCCTCCTGAGTGACTCGGGAAAAATCCATTCCTGATGCAGGAGTTCCCCCAGCGATGCACAAGATCCTGATCGTCGATGATCACCCCACCATCCGTTTTGCCATCCGCCTGCTACTGGAGCGGGAAGGCTACGAGGTGATAGGCGAAGCCTACGACGGCGTCAGCGCGGTGAGCATGAGCCAGGAACTCAATCCCGAGGTGGTCATCCTCGATCTCGGCCTGCCCCGCCTCGATGGCCTCACCGTGCTGGAACGCCTGCGCGCCCTCGACCCGGCGCCGAGCATCATGGTCTTCACGGGCCTGCCACCGCGCATGTTCGCCAAACGCTGCATCGAGGCCGGGGCCTCGGCCTTCGTGCGCAAGGACGAGGACCTGCAGATCCTCATCGGCGCCCTCAGGGCAGTGCTCAGCGGCTATTCCTACCTGCCCGACGCCTTGCGCCTGACCTCGCGCTCGCACTCGGAGAGCGATCGCCTCGACCGTCTGTCAAACCGTGAGTTCGAGGTGATGCGGCAACTGGCCAGGGGGGCGACCAACAACGAGATCGCCGAGGCGATGATCCTCAGCTCGAAGACCATCAGCACCTACAAGACCCGCATCATGGACAAGCTCCAGGTCCGCTCGCTGGCGGAACTGCTGGACCTGGCCAACCGCCATGAAATGATCTGATCCGGCGATGACGCTCCGACTGCTCGTCGCCTGCAGCCTGCTTCTGCTGGCGCCCACCGCCCTGCCGGCAGAAGGCGTCGTCTCCCGCGAACTGCTCGGACGCTCCCTCAGCAGCAGCGCGCCCCCCACCCTCGACAGTGCCGACCGGCAATGGCTGCAGCGCAAGCAGGTGCTGCGCCTGGGCACGTCGGCACCGGACTATCCGCCGTTCGACATCAATGTAAGCCAGCGTGACTACGAAGGCCTCACCGCCGACTATGCCGGCCTGGTCGCAGAGCAACTGAAGATCCCTCTGCAAGTGCGTCACTATCCCGGCCGCCATGAAGCGATCCAGGCCCTGCAACGAGGCGAGATCGACCTGCTGGGCAGCGCCAACGGCTACGAGGGGGCCAACAGCGAGCTGCTGCTGAGCCTGCCCTACGCCGACGACCAGGCAATCGTCGCCACGCCGGTGGGCAAGCCGCGCAGCCCCGGCGACGACCTGGCCGGGGTGCGCCTGGCCATGGTCGACCACTACCTGCCGGTGGAGCGCATCCGCCAGGTCTATCCCCACGCCACCCTGCAACTCCATGCGTCGAGCATGGCCGCGCTATCGGCCCTGACCCAGGGCGATGCCGACGCTTTCATCGGCGATGCCATCAGTTCCGACTACCTGATCGGCAACCACTACCGCGACAGCGTGCAGATCGCCTGGTACGTCAAGCCGCTGCGCTCGTCCTTCAGCTTCGCCCTGGAACACGACAACACCGCCCTGCTACGGGTGCTGAACCAGGCGCTGGCGAGTCTTTCCGAAAGCGACCGGATCAATGTCGCCCGGCGCTGGAGCAGCGGTCTCAACAGCCAGTTGCTGAACCGTGGCGCGCTGCACCTGAGCCCCGCCGAACAGGCGTGGATCCGCCAGCATCCCAGCGTGCGGGTAGTGATCAACAAGTACTTCGCCCCCCTCACTTTCCTCGACGACAAACAGCAGTTCCGCGGCATCACCGCCGACCTGCTGGAACAGGTCAGCCTGCGCACCGGCCTGCATTTCCAGATCATCGAGGCCGAAAGCGTGGCGCAGATGATCCAGCGGGTGGAAAGCGGCGAGGCCGACGTGATCGGCGCCCTGCCCTATGGTGGCGAGCGCGCCCGCAGCCTGCATTTCACCCGCCCGTACCTGACCACGCCGCGGGTGCTGGTGACCTCCACCCACCCGGGCGCCCCGGACACTGCCGAAGCCCTGGAGGGCAAGCGCCTGGCGCTGATCCGCGGCACGCCCTACGCCGAGACCCTGCGCCGCGAGCATCCCGCTATCCAGCTGGTGGAGGTGGACGATCCGCTGGCGCTGATGGAGCACGTCGCCCAGGGCCGCGCCGATGCCGCGATCAGCACCCAGATCAACGCCGCCTACTTCATCAGCCGCCTGTTCAAGGACCGCCTGCGCATCGCCGCGCTGCTGGACGACACCCCGGCTACCGCGGCCTTCGCCGTGGCCCGGGGCGACAACGAGCTGCATGCCATCCTGGAAAAGACCCTGCTGAGCATCGAGCCGGACGAAATGACCCAGCTCGCCAATCGCTGGCGCACCAACGCGCTGATCAGCGACAACCCGTGGCGCAACTACCGCGGGCTGGTGTTGCAGATCCTGGTGGTCGCCAGCCTGGCGATCCTCGCGGTGGTGCTGTGGAACCGCTATCTGCGCCGGGTGGTGGCGCAACGCGAAGCGGCCGAACAGGCGCTGCAACGCCAGTTGAAGATCAGCGAGGGCCTGCTGGGCGAGCTGCGCCTGGCCAAGGAACAGGCCGATAGCGCCAACCACGCCAAGAGCACCTTCCTCGCCACCATGAGCCACGAGATCCGCACGCCGATGAACGCGGTGATCGGCTTGCTGGAACTGGCCCTCAAGGATGCCGGGCAGGGCCGGGTCGACCAGGGCTCGTTGCAGGTGGCGTTCGATTCGGCCAGCGGCCTGCTGGAGCTGATCGGCGATGTGCTGGACATCGCCCGCATCGAGTCCGGGCACATGGCCCTGGCGCCCCGGCCGACCGACCTGCATGCGCTGATCCGCGCTACCGCGCAGGTCTTCGACAGCAGCGCGCGACTCAAGGGCCTGGCGCTGTCGCTCGACTTGGCGCCACCCACGCGAGCGCTGTCGGTGGACCCGCTGCGCCTGCGCCAGGTGCTGGCCAACCTGCTGAGCAATGCGATCAAGTTCACCGAACAGGGCGAGGTGCGCATCAGCCTGCGCCTGGATGCCCTGGCGGATGGCGCGCGGATCAGGCTGCGGGTGGAAGACAGCGGCATCGGCATCAGCGCCGACGACCAGGCGCGGCTGTTCAGCCCCTTCGCCCAGGCCGGACAGCAGCCGGCGCACCAGGGCACCGGGCTGGGCCTGGTGATCAGCCGGACCTTGTGCGAACTGATGGGCGGCGCCTTGCACCTGACCAGCGAGCCGGGGCATGGCACACGTGCCGAGGTGGTCTTGCACCTGCCCTGGGCCGGGGCGCTGGAGGCCGTCACGGCGGATGCAACGGATACCCCGGCCAGCGCGGCGGTCCTGAACATCCTGGTGGTGGACGACTACCCGGCCAACCTGATGCTGCTGGACAAGCAACTGCATGTGCTCGGACATCGGGTCAGCCAGGCGGGTGACGGGACGGCGGCGCTGCAGTTGTGGCGCGAGGGTGATTTCGACGTGCTGATCACCGACTGCAACATGCCGGGCATGGACGGGCATCAGCTGGCCCAGGCGGTTCGCGCCGAGGAAGCCGCGGGCCAGCGCCGGCGCTGCCTGATCCTCGGCCTGACCGCCAATGCCCAGGCCGAGGAACGGGAGCGCTGCCTGGCCTCGGGGATGGATGACTGCCTGTTCAAGCCCATCGGGCTGGGGGCATTGCGCAGTCACCTGGGCGGGTTGGTGGTGGTCGAGGAAGACGACAGCGGATTCGACCTGGACGAACTGCGCCACCTGACGCTGGATGATCCGCAGATGATCCAGCGGCTGGTGGCGCAGTTGGCCGAGAGCACTGAACAGGACCTCGCTGCCCTGCGGGCACTGGGGCCGCAGGCGCCGAGGCCGGCATTGAAGGCCCTGGCCCATCGGGTTCGCGGGGGGATGAAGATGCTCAAGGCGCGGGGGTTGGTTGCCCGCTGCGATGCGCTGGAGAAGGGGTGCGCGCAGGGGGTTGGGGAGCAGGAACTGCAGATGCTGAAGAAAGCACTGGAGGGGAGCCTGGAGCGGTTACTGAAACGGCTGGCAAATACCTGACTGATTCAGCACGGGCCCTGTGGAAGCGGGTTCACCCGCTCCCACAAGGTCCGCGTCCGGGCTTCAGTGCAGTTGCAGGGTCGAGTTGATCTGGCTGATCGCATCCACCACATGCCGCGACCCCTGCTGGATCTCCAGGATCACCTCCCCCGCCTCATTGGCCAACTCCACCCCCAGCCCCGTCCGGCTCAGGCTGGACTGCATGCTGGCCACCGCATTCAGCGAAAGGTCATGGTTCTGCCGCACCACCTCGACGATCTCCAGGGTCGCCTTGCTGGTCCGCGCCGCGAGGTTGCGCACTTCCTCCGCCACCACGGCGAATCCTCGCCCATGCTCCCCAGCCCGCGCCGCTTCGATGGCGGCATTCAAGGCCAGCAGGTTGGTCTGGTCGGCAATCCCGCGGATGGTCAGGACGATCTGTCCGATCAGCTCCGACTGGCGATTCACCGCATCGATATTGCGCGCCGCTTCATTGAGGTCATGGGAGATTTCCTCGATCACGTGCACCGTCTGCTGCACCACCTCCGAGCCCTTGCGCGCGCAGGCGTCGTTCTGCACCGAGGTGGCATGGGCGGCCTCGGCGGCGGACTGCTGGGTGCAGACCTGGTGAGTGATGTCGCTGGCGAACTTGACCACCTTGTACAGGCGGCCCTTGGTGTCGAAGATCGGGTTGTACGAAGCTTCCAGGTAGACCATCTGCCCCAGCTTGTTAACCCGCTCGAAACGGTGCGAATGGTATTCGCCACGGTTCAGCGAAGCCCAGAACGCCTTGTACGCCGGCGATTCGCTCTCGCTCTTGTGGCAGAACAGGCTGTGGTGCTGGCCGACCACCTCATCGAGGCGATAGCGCATGGTGTTGAGGAAGTTGTCGTTGGCGGTGATCACCCGCCCTTCCGGGGTGAACTCGATCACCGCCATGGAACGGCCGATGGCGTTGAGCAGGCAGTCAGCCTCGTGCTCGTGCACCACCCGCCGGGTAATGTCGCTGGCCACCTTGATGATGCTGGTGACCGCGCCGTGCTCGCCGAACACCGGCATGTAGCTGGCCTCCAGCCAGATTTCCTCGTGCTTGCGGTTGAGGCGCAGGAAGGTACCGCTGCGCGGCTGGCCGTGAGCCAGGTCGCGCCACAGCTGGCGGTATTCCTCGGTCTTGACGAAGGCTTCTTCACAGAAGATGCGGTGATGCTGGCCGCGGATCTCGTCGACGCCGTAGCCCATGGCGTTGCAAAAATGCTCGTTTGCGTCGAGTACTACTCCATCGGGACTGAACTCGATCATGGCCATGGAACGGCTGATCGCTGCCATTTTTGCATTGGCTTCAGCCAACGCCCGATTACACCGCTCGATTTCTGCCAGATCCGATTTGCGATGGGAGTCGAACATGATTACGCACACTCCATTGGCGGAATTGTGCTCAGCATAGATGGGCCAAAGCGCCTAGCAAGCCTGTTGCCATCACCATTTATCGGCTGATGTTCAACTGCTTTCGCGGATCATCAGCTCGAAGCCCAGGTCGCGCGGGGCCTTGTGCTGGCCCTTGCCATCCAGCAGGTCGAGCAGCGCCTGGGCCGCCTGCTGACCGACGGCGGCCAGAGGGGTGCGGATCGAGGTCAGGCGCGGGACCATGTGCGCCGAGGCCGGCAGGTCGTTGAAACCGACCATGGCCACCTGCCCCGGCACACTGACGCCCTGGCGCTGGGCCTGGAAGATGGCGCCGTGGGCCAGGTCGTCATTGCAGAAGAAGATGCCGTCGAGGTCGGGGTGGCGGGCCAGTAACTGGCTGAACAGCTCGCCGCCGAGGGCGATGGAGGACGGTTGCGGGACCATCAGTTCCAGGCTGGCGTCATGCACGCCAGCCTCGCCAAGGGCACGGCGGAAGCCTTCGGCCCGTTGCAGGACCCGGGGATCGAGCTGGGCGGCGATGAAACCGAGACGGCGGCGACCGCGCTCCAGCAGGTGTCGAGCGGCGGCGTAGCCGGCCTGCTGCTGGGAAAAGCCGACGCAGACGGCGCCGTCCTGGCTGTCCAGCTCCATCATGTACACCCGCGGCACGCGGCTGGCGTCGAGCATCTGCCGCGCGGTGTCGCTGCGTTCAAGGCCGGTGAGCAGCAAGCCGCGGGGCTGGCAGGCCAGGTAGTTGCGGATCAGGCTTTCCTCGATGGCGGCGTCGTAGTGGTAGTTGCCGATCAGCACGTCGAGGCCGCGGGGGCGCAGCACATCGTGGATGGCGTCGAGGGTCTCGACGAACAGCTGGTTGGACAGCGACGGGATCAGCACCACCACCGACTGGCTCTGGGCCGAGGCCAGGGCACGGGCGGCGGGATTGGCGACATAGCCCAGCTCGGCGGCGGCGGCCTTGACCTTTTCCACCAGCTCCGGGGCCACCGTGGCCACGCCCCGCAGGGCGCGGGACACGGTGATCGGCGAGACACCGGAAAGCCGGGCGACTTCAGCGAGGGTGGGACGTCCGGTGGTGCGGGAGCCGGTGCGGGTCATGGTGTCTCGGGCTGGGGCGGGAAACCGGGTAGGTTAGTGGCCGGCCGGCACACTGGCAACCTTGCGGGCCTCATCGCGGCCCACTCCCACAAGGATTATCGCCAGCCACCAGAGTCCGGATCAGCACGAAACCTGTGGGAGCTGGTCTTGCCAGCGATGAGGCCGGCACTGGCAACCAAGGCGCCCAAGCGGACGCCATCGCTGGCAAGCCAGCTCCCACAGGGATCGCAGCGCTCTCAAGAACAACGGAGAACCTCAGCCCCCAGAGGGACCGCGCCGCTCTCAAGAACAGCGGAGAACCTGTGGGAGCTGGTCTTGCCAGCGATGAGGCCCGAGAGATCGACAACAGGCCGCAGATTAGAATGCCGCCTTGAACACCGCCTCGATCTCCACCTGGCTGGCCACCCGCGGATTGGTCAGCCCACAGGCATCCTTCAGGGCATTGGCCGCCAGGATCGGCACGTCCTCCACCTTGGCCCCCAGCACCGCCAGGCCCTCCGGAATCCCGATATCCCGGCTCAACCCCTCGATTGCCGCGATCGCTGCACTGGCGCCCTGCTCCGCATCCAGCTCGCGGACCTCCACCCCCAGCGCCGCCGCCACATCCCGCAGCCGCGCGGCGCAGACCCGGGCATTGAAGCGCTGCACATGGGGCAGCAGCACCGCATTGCACACTCCGTGCGGCAGGTCATAGAACCCGCCCAGCTGGTGCGCCATGGCATGCACATACCCCAGCGAGGCATTGTTGAACGCCATCCCGGCCAGGAATTGCGCATAAGCCATGGCCTCCCGCGCCTGCAGGTCCTGGCCGTCGGCCACGGCCTGGCGCAGGTTGGCGCTGATCAGTTCGATGGCCTTCAAGGCACAGGCATCGGTGATCGGCGTCGCCGCCGTGGACACGTAGGCCTCCACCGCATGGGTCAGGGCATCCATCCCCGTGGCGGCAGTCAGCGACTTGGGCATGCCGACCATCAGTGCCGGGTCGTTGACCGAGAGGATCGGCGTGACGTTGCGGTCGACGATGGCCATTTTCACGTGGCGCGCCTCGTCGGTGATGATGCAGAAACGGGTCATCTCGCTGGCGGTGCCGGCGGTGGTGTTGATCGCCACCAGGGGCAACTGCGGCCTGGCCGAGCGGTCGACACCCTCGTAGTCGGCGATGGTGCCGCCATTGGTGGCGCACAGGGCGATGCCCTTGGCGCAGTCATGGGGCGAACCGCCGCCCAGGGACACGATGAAATCGCATTGTTCCCGTTGCAGCATGGCCAGGCCCTGCTCGACGTTGGCGATGCTGGGGTTGGGCCTGGCGCCGTCGAACACCCGGGAATCGATGTCGCGCACTGCCAGTTGCTCGGCGATGCGCTCGGCCACCCCGGCTTTCGCCAGGCCGGCGTCGGTCACGATCAGGGCCTTGCGAAAACCGTGGCCGACGATGGCATTCAGCGCTTCTTCCAGGCAATCGATGCCCATGATGTTCACGGCGGGAATGAAAAACGTGCTGCTCATGGCGGGTACCTCATCTGGCGTATCTCGGTAACTCCAGAATCCGCCCGCCATGAGCAACCCGTGTTGATCCAGGGCAACCTCAGCCGAGGAACAGGCGATACGCCGGATTATCGGTCTCGTCCCAGTAGCGATAACCCATGGCATCGAGCAGGCCCGGCAGGTCGCCGCGCTCGTCCTCCGGCACTTCCAGGGCGGCGAACACCCGGGCGTCGGCGGCGCCGTGGTTGCGGTAGTGGAACAGGCTGATGTTCCAGCGCTTGCCCAGGCTTTCCAGGAAGCCCAGCAACGCCCCCGGACGCTCGGGGAATTCGAAGCGCAGCACGCGCTCGTCCGCCCCGGGCCCCGCATGGCCGCCGACGGTGTGGCGGATATGCAGCTTGGCCAGTTCGTTGTCGGTCAGGTCGAGGACTTCGTAGCCCTGCTCGCGCAGGCTCTCGAGCAGCGCCTCGCGCGGGTCGTTGACCGGGTGGGTCTGCACGCCGACGAACAGTCGCGCCTCCTTGCCTGGGTAGTAGCGGTAGTTGAACTCGGTGATCTGCCGGCGGCCCAGGGCCTGGCAGAAGGCGCGGAAGCTGCCCGGGCGTTCGGGGATGGTCACGGCGATCACCGCCTCGCGCTGCTCGCCCAGCTCGGCACGCTCGGCGACATGGCGCAGGCGGTCGAAGTTGACGTTGGCGCCGGAATCGATCGCCACCAGGGTCTGGCCGCGCACGCCGCGCGCCACCACGTACTTCTTGATCCCGGCCACGGCCAGGGCACCGGACGGTTCGGTGATGGAGCGGGTGTCGTCGTAGATGTCCTTGATCGCCGCGCACAGTTCGTCGCTGCTGACGGTGATCACTTCATCGACGTAGTGCCGGCAGATCTCGAAGCAATGGGCACCGATCTGCGCCACCGCGACGCCATCGGCGAAGGTGCCCACCTGCGGCAGCACCACCCGCTCACCGGCGGCCAGGGCGGCCTGCAGGCAGTTGGAATCCTGCGGTTCGACGCCGATCACCTTGACCTCGGGGCGCAGGTATTTCACGTAGGCGGCGATCCCGGAGATCAGCCCGCCACCGCCCACCGGCACGAAGATGGCATCCAGTGCACCCGGCTGCTGGCGCAGGATCTCCATGGCCACGGTGCCTTGGCCGGCGATCACGTCCTGGTCGTCGAACGGCGGCACGAAGGTGGCGCCGTCACGCTGGGCCAGGTGCAGGGCATGGGCCAAGGCGCGGGGGAAGGCATCGCCGTGCAGCACCGCGTGGCCGCCACGGGAACGCACGCCCTCGACCTTCAGCGCCGGGGTGGTTTCCGGCATGACGATGGTGGCCGTGATGCCCAGCTCGCGGGCCGCCAGGGCCACGCCCTGGGCATGGTTGCCGGCGGACGCGGTGATCACGCCGCGGGCGCGCTGCTCGGCGGTCAGCTGGCTGAGGCGGTTGTAGGCGCCGCGGATCTTGAAGGAGAAGGTCGGTTGCAGGTCTTCGCGCTTGAGCAGCACCTGGTTGCCCAGGTGTGCCGACAGGGCGCGGGCGGGTTGCAGGGGCGTTTCAATGGCCAGGTCGTACACCGGTGCGGACAGAATCCGCCGCACATAGTCCGACAGCAGGTTCGGGGCGCCAACGGGTGCGGTGGGGCAAGCGGTGAGGCTGGTCATCGGTAACTCCTGGTTTTTTCAAAGAGCCCAGGAGTCGAGAGAAAGAACCCGCCTCCAGGGCGGGTTCGGTGCAAGTGCCAGCTAGCCCGCCAATCCGATAATGGCGGTAATAATGCTGCTGGTTGGCAAGTGCGGGAAGGTACTCATGGGGGTCGAAACTAGCGGAACGTTTTTGTGGAGTCAATGATTGATTTGCCAGGTGCTCGCCTTGGGCCTTGTAGCGCCCCTGATTGGACAACCCCAGACTCCACTGCTTGTATCTAACTCCTGCACCCATGCACCCCGCGTATGACTCACTCAACCGAGAGCACGGACCATGAGCGAAGGAATGCCCCACAAAGTCATGATGGTCTTCGGCACCCGCCCGGAAGCGATCAAGATGGCGCCACTGGCCCGGGTCCTGCGCGAATGGCCCGGCATCGAGCTGAACATCTGCTCCACCGGCCAGCACCGGGAAATGCTCCAGCAGGTCCTGCGCGACTTCGGCCTGAAGGTCGACGAAGACCTGCAGGTGATGACCCAGAACCAGACCCTCAACAGCCTTTCGCAACAGTTGCTGGCCCATATCGATGGCGCCTACGAGCGCTTCAAGCCGCAGATAGTGCTGGTCCACGGCGACACCACCACCAGCTTCATCGCCGCCCTCGCCGCCTTCAACCGGCAGATTCCCATCGGCCACGTCGAGGCCGGCCTGCGCACCGGCAACCTGCGCCAGCCCTGGCCGGAGGAAGCCAACCGGCGCCTGACCGGGGTCATCGCCGACCTGCACTTCCCGCCCACCAAGGACTCCCGCGACAACCTGCTGCGCGAAGGCGTGCCCCTGGAGCACATGGAAGTCACCGGCAACACAGTGATCGACGCCCTGCTGTGGATGCGCGAACACCTCAAGCAAACGGCCTGGCACCCCGCCGCCGACTCGCCCCTGGCCGCCCTGCGCGACGACCGGCGCCTGATCCTGATCACCGGCCATCGCCGGGAGAACTTCGGCCCCGGCTTCGAGCGCATCTGCCTGGCCCTGGCAGAACTGGCCCTGCGCTACCCGGACGTGCAGTTCGTCTACCCGGTGCACCTCAACCCGCAGGTACAGAAGGCGGTGTACTCGGTGCTCTCCAACCAGCCCAACATCCACCTGGTCGCGCCGCAGGACTACCAGCACTTCGTCTGGCTGATGGACCGCGCCTACCTGATCCTCACCGACTCCGGCGGCGTCCAGGAAGAAGCCCCGGCCCTGGGCAAGCCGGTGCTGGTGCTGCGCAAGGTCACCGAACGCCCGGCAGTGCTGGCCGGCGGCACGGTGATGCTGGTGGGCACCCACACCGAACGCATCGTCAAGGAAACCCGCCACCTGCTCGACGACCCCGATGCCTACACCCGCATGAGCAAGGTGTTCTTCCCGGTGGGCGACGGCCATGCCAGCCAACGCATCGCCGAGCGCCTGCAGCGCTGGCTGGATGAACACGCCAAGGGACCTGAAGCCCCATGAGCCTGTTCTGGGTCGATGCCCTCACCTACCTGCTGTTCGGCCTCAAGTGGCTGGCGATCATCCTCGCCAGCCTGATGTTCCTGCTCGGCCTCGATGACCTGTTCATCGATATCGTCTACTGGGGCCGCAAGCTGATCCGCCGATTCCGCATCTACGAAAAGCACGAGCGCGCCGACGAGAAGCGCCTGTTCGAGGCCAAGGAAAAACCCCTGGCGATCATGGTCCCGGCCTGGAACGAGGTGGGCGTGGTCGGCGAGATGGCGCGCCTGGCGGCCTCGACCCTGGACTACGAGAACTACCAGATCTTCGTCGGCACCTACCCCAACGACCCGCAGACCCAGGCCGACGTCGACGCCGTGTGCCTGCACTACCCCAACGTGCACAAGGTGGTCTGCGCCCGCCCCGGCCCCACCAGCAAGGCCGACTGCCTGAACAACGTGATCGACGCCATCCTGCGTTTCGAGCGCGACGCGCGCATCGAGTTCGCCGGCTTCATCCTGCATGACGCCGAGGACGTGATCTCGCCCATGGAGCTGCGCCTGTACAACTACCTGCTGCCGAACAAGGACATGATCCAGATCCCGGTCTACCCCTTCGCCCCCGAGTGGCAGGGCTTCACCGCCGGGCACTATGTCGACGAGTTCGCCGAGAACCATGGCAAGGACGTCATCGTCCGCGAGGCCCTGACCGGCCAGGTGCCCAGCGCCGGGGTCGGCACCTGCTTCAGCCGCCGCGCCATCGGCGCCCTGCTGGAAGACGGCGACGGCATCGCCTTCGACGTGCAGAGCCTGACCGAGGACTACGACATCGGCTTTCGCCTGAAGCAGAAAGGCATGAAGTGCATCTTCGCCCGCTACTCCATCAGCGACCCGCAACTGGCCCTGCAACACACCTGGGTCCCGGGCATGAGCCGCGAATTTTCCCAGGTGATCTGCGTGCGCGAGCACTTCCCGCGGGACTGGCAGCACGCGATCCGGCAGAAATCGCGGTGGATCGTCGGCATCGTCTTCCAGGGCACCACCAACCTCGGCTGGAGCCGCAAGGGCGCGCTCAACTACTTCCTCTGGCGCGACCGCCGCGGGCTGTTCGCCTACCTCTTGAGTTTCCTGGTCAACCTGCTGCTCCTGGTGCTGCTGAGCATGTGGCTGATCACCGTGGTCTTCCCCGAGGCCTGGCGCTTCCCGTCCATCCTCTCCGACAGCGCCCTGCTCAGCACCCTGCTCTGGCTCAACGGCTTCCTGCTGCTCAACCGCCTGTTCCAGCGCGGCTGGTTCGTCACCCGCTACTACGGGATCTTCCAGGGACTGCTGTCGGCGCCGCGGATGATGTGGAGCAACTTCGTCAACTTCTTCGCCAACGTCCGCGCCTTGCGCCAGGTCCTGGAAATGGGCGACTCCCGGCGGGTGGCCTGGGACAAGACCACCCACGAGTTCCCCGCCCTCGCCGCCCCGGCGCGCACGCCGCTGGGTCATCGCCTGGTGGAGAAAGGCCTGCTCACCGAGGAACAGCTGCAAGCCGCGATCACCGCGCCGGAACGCCGCCGCCTCGGCCGCGAACTGCTGATACGCGGGCTGATCAGCAGCGAACAACTGGTCGAGACCCTGGCCGAGCAGCTGGACCTGCCCTGGGCGCCGCTCAATCCCTTCCAGGTCGACCGGCAAATGATCGCACTGTTGCCCCGCCACCTCGCCGTGCACTACGGCGTACTGCCGGTGGCCGTGGACGGTGAAACCCTGGTGCTGGCCAGCGAAAGCCCGGTCAGCCAGGTGTCACTGGGCGCCATCAGCCGCCAGCTCAAGCGTCCGGTCAGCTGCCGCCTGGCCCCCCAGGGCCGGGTCACCCTCGGCTTGCGCTACCACTACCCCAGCCCCTGGCAGAAGGAGGAAACCCGGGAAATGCTCGCGGTACTCGAACGGCATCAGGACGACGCCGGGCTGATCGAGCGGGTCAGCCATCACCAGGTCCTGCTCGGCACCCTGCTGCAGACCCGAGGCATGGTCCCGGCGACCCTGTTCAACCAGGTGATGATCGATTTCCACCCGGAGCAGACCAGCCTCGGCGACTACCTGATCGAGCGCGGCATCATCACCCGCCAGGTGCTGGAGGAAGCGCTGGCCGAGCAGGCTGCCGAGCAACACGCCGCATACGAGATCATCCGGGAGGTGGCATGAGCACGCGCCTGCCGCTGGCCGCCACCAGCCTGCTGCTGTGCCTGTCCGGGGTGCAGGCCGTGGCCGCGCCGATGACCGATTTCGAGCGGTTTCGCAGCTACCCGTACATGGACCGCAGCTACCGCGAGGCGAAGAAGGACAACTGGGCCGAAGTGGAGCGCCTGACCCGCCACCTGCTGGAACGGGTGCCCAACAACGACGAGGCCCGCAGCCTGCTGATCCAGGCCATCGCCCACCAGGGCCGCTACCAGGAAGCCGAGCAGATGGCCGAGGCGCAGGGCCAGGACAGCGACGTCCTGCTGGAACTGCGCCTGGCCCGGATCGAAGAGGATCCACCCTCGGCCGAGGTGGTCGAGGGCTGGATGAACGCCAGCCAGATCAACCCGCGCATTCGCCTGCGCCAGGCCTACAGCCTGAGCCTGGGCAAGCACTACGGGCCGCAGCGGGCGCTGGACTGGTTGAACCAGCTGCGCCCGGCCCACGACGACAACATCCTGCGCCAGTCCCGTGCCAGCTGGGCGGAACAGGTCGGCGACTGGGACGAAACCGTGCAGCAACTGGCACCGCTGGCCGCCAGCGGACAGCTCGGCGGCGATGACTGGCAACGCCTGGCCAATGCCTATGTGCAACGTCTCGACGACGGGCCCCTGCAGGCCCTGCTCAAGCAGGCGCCGTCCGAAGAAGCCGCGCGCAATACCCGCCTGGCCATGGTCGACCGCGCCGTCGCCATGGGCCATGAACAGCAGGCACGGCGTTGGCTGCAGAGCCTGCCGGAAGCCGACCGCGACCAGCCGCAGCACCGCGAGCAACTGCTGGAACTGGCGCGCCAGAGCGAAGACGGCGCGCTGGTGCGGGAACTGAGCAACGACCTCGGCAAGTCCTGCCTGGAGACGGCCGAGTGGCTGTCGCGCAACGCCCCGCAGCATGCCCTGGAGCAGTTGCGTGAATGCCGCGCCGAGGACGATCCGCAGACCTGGCTGATCCTCGCCCAGCGCCTGCATGCCGCCGACCTCCTGCAGAACCAGCGACTGCCGGCGCCGTGGGACGCAGTACGCCAGCAGCGGCTGCTGGAGACCTGGCGCGAGCAAGGCCGCAACGACCTGGTGATGGCCTGGCTCGCCGCCCAGCCGCAGACCCCGGCGATCCTCCAGCAACGCGCCGAGCTGTTGCAGCGCAGCGGTCGCGGCAGCGATGCCGGCGTGGCCTGGGAGCGACTGTACCGGCAGACCGGCAGCCTCACCGCGCTGGACCAGGCCACCTACCTGATGCTCAAGGCCGGGCGCGACGACGCTGCCCGAGGCATGCTGGAGCACGCCTACGATCGCCATCAGGGCCGGCTGTCCGCACCCTTGCTGCAGCGCCTGGCCGGGCTCTACAGCCAGACGAACGCAGCGCTGGACGCCCGGCGCATCAGTGGCCTGGTGCCGCGGGTCGATGCCGCCAGCCGCGCCCTGCTCCTCGCCCGCCTCGCCGAAGCGGGCCAGTGCGATGCCGTACGCGCGGCAATCCCCGGTGAGCCCACGGAAATCGGCCAGTTGCGCGCCCTGGGACGTTGCGCGATGCCGGATCGTCCGGGCGAAGCCGTCATCTACTACCGGGCCGCCGAACGTCTCGGCGATCGCGGCAGCCGCCTGCCCCTCGCCTACGCCCTCGAAGCCGCCGGCGATTCAGCGGGCGCCACGCGCCTCTTCGACAGCCTGCCCGCCGCCGAGTGGACCGACAACGCCCGCCTCACCGCCGCCCGCAGCGCCCTGAACGCCGGCAATGCCGAGCGCGCCGAACAGCACTGGAAGGCCGCCGGCCATGGGGCGGCGGATGACTGGGCACTGGGCGCCAGCATCGCCCAGCGTCGTGGCGACCTGCCCCTGGCGCTGGAACGGCAGCGCCAGGCCCTGCAACGCCAGCCGCGGGCCGAGCACTACTACGACGCCTCGATCCTCGCCCAGCGCAGCGGCGACCTGGCGCAGAGCAACGCCTGGCTGGCCGAAGCCGTGCGCCTGGCCCCGGACAATCCGCGCTACCGCGCCGACTACGGCATGCGCCTGGCAGGCGCCACGGACAAGGACCAGCGACGCCAGTCGATCCCCTACCTGGAACGCGCCACCCGGGATTTCCCCGAAGACTACCGCCTGGGCGAGACCCTGGCCTGGCGCTACGACGAAGTGGCAGACAGCGCCGCCGCGCGCCAGGAACTGCGCCGGGTCCTCGATGTGGAGCAGGACCTGGTGGACGGCGACGACGAATACGGCAGCCTCGAAGCACGCAAGTACCGCCAGCGCCGCGCCCACGAAACCCTGTCGCGACGCGACACCGTGACCCTCACCAGTACCTGGTCACCGGCCGGCACCTCGACCAACGACGTGTTCCGCGACGACAGCATCGGCACCCAGCGCCGCGCCCGTTCGCAGAACGTGCAGATGGCCCTGTGGGACCACGCCCTCGGCGACGAACCGAGCCGCAACGGCAGCACGCTGTCGGTGTACGGCCGCGTGCTGTTCGGTGGCAGTGGCCGCAGCGACTACGCGCAAAGCATGGGCACCGGCGTCGGCCTGCGCTACAAGCCCCTGGGCCAGGCCAACCTCAACCTCTACGCCGAGCTTTATCACCAGCGCCAGATCGACGACACACACTACGATGGCCTGAGCCTCGGCCAGTTGCTCAGCCCGGCCAGGGTCGGCGGCAACTGGCGCGACCTGCGCAGCCATGCGCAGAGCAGCAACGACCTGCTGCTGCGGGCCACCGCTTCGTTCTTCGACCAGGGTGACTACCGCGCCGACTGGCGGGTCGACGAGGACCAGTGGAACGAACGCTTCCTCTACCTCGACGCCGCCTGGTGGACCCGCGCCGGCGATCACCAGTGGCTGTCGCGCTACCAGCAGGGGCACACCTGGAAGCTGGACACCCGCTCGCCGCAAACCGTCATGCCCTACGGGTTCCTCGAATTCGGCAGCCAGGACCCGGACAACGACTGGCGCCAGGACCTGCGCGCCGGGGTCGGACTGCGCTGGCAATGGTGGTTCGATGACGATCGCTACAACGCTTACCGTGGCTCGCTGAAGGTACGCACCGAGTACCAGCAGTCCCTGGGCGGAAATCTATACGAGCGCGCCAACGGCGTGCTGCTGGGCGTGGAGCTGACCTTCTGATGCGCCGGATTCTTGTGTTGCTGCTGTTCACCTGCCTGCCGGCCATGGCCGACCAGCGCATCATCTATCAACCGCTGACCCGCGATGCCGACCTCAGCGCCGAACAGTGGCGCCAGTTGTGGCACGACACCGTGCGCAATGGCGGCCGGACCCTGATCGTGCAATGGACGCGTTATGGCGACGAGCGCTTCGGCGGCGCCAAGGGCTGGCTGGCCAACAGCCTGCGCCTGGCCCATGAGCAAGGGCTGGAGCTGGTGCTCGGGCTGCACCTGGACAGTGCGTATTACAGCCGCATCGACGAACTGGATGGCGCGGGGCTGGCGGCGTACTGGAAGGCCCAGCTGGGCGAGTCACTGGCCCAGCAGCGCGAGGTGCGTACCTGGAACCTGCCGGTGGCGGGCTGGTACCTGCCGATGGAACTGGACGACCTGCATTTCCAGGCAGGGGACCGGCGTGATGCGCTGTTCACCCAGTTGCAGGCATTCAACCGCACGCTGGATGCGCCGCTGCACCTCAGCGCGTTCACCGCCGGCAAGCTGGCGCCGGGGGTTCAGGCGAAATGGTTCGGGCAACTGGCCGGGCTGAAGCTGATGCTCTGGTGGCAGGACGGTGCGGGAACCGGACGCCTGCCGGCGCTGGTGCGCCAGCAGTATGCGGCGGCGCTGCCCTGTGAAGTTGGGATCATTCGCGAGGCGTTTCGCCAGGTGAGCAAGGACGGCGAGCCGTTCAAGGCGGTACCGATGAAGCCGGGGACCGGGGCCGGGTGTCATGCCGAAGCGGTGTTTGCCCTGAACTACCGGCCGTGGGCGAAGGTATTGCCAAGCGCGCCAAATTGACAGCTTGCGCCGATCGGCGTAGGAGCGGATTTATCCGCGATCGGGCGCGAAGCGGCCGTAAAACCTGAATGCATGGTGTGTCAGGGCAGAACCGGGACTCCGGTTTTACGACGGCTGCGCCGCCGATCGCGGATAAATCCGCTCCTACACTGACCGCGTCGACCCGACTATCTGGATAGGCAATGTACAAAACCATCGAAGCCCAGGTCCGCCAACACGTCCCGTCCCCCGCCGTGCGCGCCGAGTTCCGCCAGCACGACTTCGAACGCCTGCGCGGCTTCTGCATCCTGATCTTCTGCCTGAGCATCGCCATCTGGATCATCTTCGACCTGCTGGTGAGCTTCGTCGGTACCCAGGGCTTCAGCTGGCGCTCGGTGGCGCTGCTCGCCGCCATGGGCGTCCTCACCGTGGTGCTGCTGTTCGTGCGCAACGCCAACCAGTTCAGCCTGCTCAACCTGTTGTTCATCAGCCTCATGGCCTTCGCCGTGCGCCTGGTGGTGGACGGCACCCCGGAGGACTTCCAGGCCGGCTGGCTGATCATGGCCGCGTCGAGCATCCTCTACTCCATCTCGGTGCTGCCGGTGCGGCGCTGGTCGTTCTTCGCCTCGGCCCTGGTCACCTGGCTGCTGCTCGACCCGTTCCAGGCCGAAGGCACCGAACCCTTCGACCTGCGCGGCTTCATGATCATCAGCTACGCCGCCTTCATCACCGGCCTGACCCTGCACAGCTACATCGTCCTGCGCCAGGCCAAGCTGCAGAACTTCCACATGTCGCGCCTGCTGCTGGACCAGGCCTACGTCGACGTGCTCACCGAGATTCCCAACCGCCGCTCCTTCGTCGCCCAGGCCGAACGCCATATGAACGACGCCCGCGAGGGCGCGGATCGCTACCTGGCGATGATCGACGTGGACAACTTCAAGAAGGTCAACGACCAGTTCGGCCATGACAGCGGCGACGTGGTGCTCAAGCGCATCGCCGCCAACATCCGCGCCAGCATGGGCGAGTTCGTCTACGCCCGGCTGGGCGGCGAGGAGTTCGTCATCTACCTCTGGGGCCTCGACCTGCGCGCCACCGAGGCGCGGATCGCTGCACTGTGCGCGCTGGTGCGGGAAGCGCCGGGCGAACATCCGGTGACGGTAAGCATCGGCCTTACCCGCATGGCTGCGGGCGATAGCCTGGGCACCGCCCTCGCCCGTGCCGACGCCGCGCTGTACGACGCCAAGCATGCCGGCAAGGACCGCTACGTGCTGTGGCGCGAACCGGCGTCGGTCGTCTAGACCAGCCCGCCGAAACGCTTGTAGAACGCCGCTCCCGCCTCGGGCAACGGACCGTCGGCGGTCTCCATCGCCGCTTCCAGCCACTGTTCGGCAGCGCCGTGGATCAAGCGGTAGATATTGCGGCACAGCTGGCGCGCGGCACGGCCTTCCCAATCGCCCGGAAGGAGTTCGTCCGGCAGTTGCGGATCGCGCAGAAGCAGCTTGCGGTACTCATGGATCAGCAGCACCCGGGCCAGGAAACAGGCCTTGGGATCGAGGCTGTCCTGCTCCTTGAGGCTTTGCCAGAGCGGGCGGAACAGCTGGATGAACTCGCTGTAGTGGGCCGCCAGTTCGTCGATCTTCCAGCTCTCGCGCACCTGCATGCGCAGGGCCTTGGACGCCAGCACGTCCTGGGCGGTGGTTTCGAAGAGGATGGTGTCTTCCTGGGCGCCGAGGTCCTGCAGGGTGGCGACGACATCGGCGCGGTCGCAGCGCGGGCAACCGAGCACGCCCGGGGAAATGGCGCCGAAGCCTTGCCACTCCAGTTCCTCGCGGACTTCCTTGCGCTTGTCCTGGGGCAGCTGGGTCAGTACCGCCAGGCACCAGGAACCGTCCCAGGCCGGCGGGTTGGCCGCGTAGACGCGCTTGAACGCCTTCTCGAAGCGCCGCCGGCCGGTGCCGGTCAGGCTGTAGTAGCTGCGCCGCCCGACCTTCTCGGCAGTCAGCCAGTTTTCCTTGGTCAGGCGGAAGATCGAAGTGCGGATCAGCCGTTCGTTGATGCCCATGGGTTCGAGCAGCTGGATCAGGCTGCCAAGCCACACGGTGCCGCCACGGGGTTCGATGGCATCGCCGTAGAGGGTGACGATCAGAGAACTGGCGCGAATCGGGGTCTGCTGCTGGAAGCGCTCGATCAGGTGGTCCAGCGGGGTGAGGGACGACATAGGCGTTCCGGTCGAAAAAGGAAGGAATATACCCGCGCGCCCGCAGCATGACCATGCTCCGGACGCGCCGGCGGTTCAGGCGCCGCCCGGGACTTTCGGGCGTACCGCGTCGTCGCGGTAGCGGCCACGGTCCGCCTCGATCTCGCTCAGCGGCTGGCACTCGTGCATGGATTCCAGGCAGCGCCGGGTCAGTTGCTGGTAGGCGCGGGTACCGGTCTGCTTCCAGTTCACCTCGTCGTCGCTCAGGCGCCGGGTGACCCTGGCCGGCGAGCCCAGTACCAGCGACTGCTCCTCGCAGTGGAAGCCGGCCTTGACCAGGGCCCCGGCGGAAACGATGCAGCGCGGGGCGATATGGGCGTTGTCCAGCACCACCGCGTTCATGCCGATCAGCGCGTCCTCGCCGACCCGGCAGCCGTGCAGCACCGCGCCATGGCCGACATGGCCGTTGCGCTCGACCACCGTGTCGCTGGCCGGGAAACCGTGCATGACGCAGGTGTCCTGCAGGTTGGCGCCCTCCTCCAGGACGATCCGCCCGAAGTCACCGCGCAACGCCGCCAGCGGCCCGACATAGCAATGCGGACCGATGATCACGTCGCCAATCAGCACCGCCGAGGGGTGCACGTAGGCGGTGGGGTGAACCACCGGGGTCAGGCCATCGATGCTGTAACAAGTCATGACAATTTCCCTCGAAAACGATACGCAACAGGCGAATTCACGAAACACATCAAATCCTTGAGAAGACAAGGAATAACGTGGTTTTCCCGATAGATCAATCGATCATTAGACACATTTTTCTTTTTCATCGTTGTTTTTCTGTATCACATTATGCCTATACTCTGGCAAAACGGCCATCGAGCCCGTCCAACAAAAACGCCGGCCTGCGAGCCGGTGCGCCTTGCGAGGAAGCCGTCATGCCGAACACCCTTGTGGTGCAGGCCCATCAGGCCGTCTGCCTGATCACCCTGCATCGTCCGCACGCACTAAACGCCCTCACCACCGAGCTGCTCGGTGAACTGGCCGCCGAACTGCAACGCTGCGCCGATGACCCGCAGGTCCGCGCCGTGGTCCTCACCGGCAGCCGCAAGGCCTTCGCCGCCGGTGCCGACCTCAACGAGATGGCCGAGCGCGACCTGGTAGGCATGCTCGACGACCCGCGCCAGGCCCACTGGCAGCAGATCACCCGCTTTCCCAAGCCGCTGATCGCCGCGGTCAACGGCTATGCCCTGGGTGGCGGCTGCGAGCTGGCGATGCACGCCGACATCCTGGTCGCCGGCGAAGACGCCCAGTTCGGCCAGCCGGAAATCAACCTGGGGATCATGCCCGGCGCCGGCGGCACCCAGCGCCTGCTGCGGGCGGTGGGCAAGTCGCTGGCCATGCAGATGGTCTTGAGCGGCGAGTCCATCGGCGCCCGCCGCGCCCTCGATGCCGGCCTGGTCAGCGAGATCACCCCGCCCGAACTCACCGTCGAACGCGCCCTGCAGATCGCCCAGCGCATCGCGGCCAAGGCGCCGCTGGCGGTGCGCCTGGCCAAGGAAGCGCTGCTCAAGGCCCAGGACGTCGACCTGGCCAGCGGCCTGCGCTTCGAGCGCCACGCCTTCACCCTGCTGGCCGGCACTGCCGACCGCAACGAAGGCATCCGTGCCTTCCAGGACAAGCGTCCCGCCGAATTCCTGGGCCGTTGAGCCCGTCTACCCGTACGCCGAGAGCAGCCTTATGAGCTTCCAGCACATCCTGTTTTCCATCGAGGCCGGGGTCGCCACCCTGAGCCTCAACCGTCCCGAGCAACTGAACAGCTTCAACGCCCTGATGCACCAGGAGGTGCGCGAGGCCCTGAAAGCGGTGCAGAACAACACCGAGGTGCGCGTGCTCCTGCTCACCGGCGAAGGCCGCGGCTTCTGCGCCGGGCAAGACCTCAGCGACCGCAATGTCGCGCCGGGGGCGCAGATGCCCGACCTGGGCCTGTCCATCGAACGCTTCTACAACCCGCTGGTGCGCACCCTGCGCGAACTGCCGATCCCGGTGATCTGCGCAGTCAATGGCGTGGCCGCAGGGGCCGGGGCCAACCTGCCGCTGGCCTGCGACCTGGTGCTGGCCGCGCGCTCGGCCAGCTTTATCCAGGCCTTCTGCAAGATCGGCCTGATTCCCGATTCCGGCGGTACCTGGGCGCTGCCGCGCCTGGTGGGCATGGCCCGGGCCAAGGCGCTGGCCCTGCTGGGCGAGCGCCTGAGCGCCGAGCAGGCGCTGGAATGGGGCCTGATCTACAAGGTGGTGGACGATGCCGAACTGCGCGACCAGGCCATCGCCCTCGCCCGCCAGCTGGCCACCCAGCCCACCTATGGCCTGGGCCTGATCAAGCGCAGCCTGCACGCCAGCCAGGACAACACGTTCGAGCAGCAACTGACCCTGGAGCGTGACCTGCAACGCCTGGCCGGACGCAGCGAGGACTACCGCGAGGGCGTTGCCGCCTTCATGGAAAAACGCACGCCGACGTTCAAGGGGTACTGAGGCGATGAGCGCACTGAATACCAATGTGGCAGTCGCGGTGATCGGTGCCGGCGCCATGGGCGCGGGGATCGCCCAGGTCGCGGCCAGCGCCGGGCACCGGGTCTTCCTTTATGACAACCGTCCGGGCGCGGCGGCGCAGGCCATCGACGGCATCGGCAAGCAACTGGCGCGTCGCGTGGACAGCGGCAAGCTGGCCGCCAGTGCCCGCGAGGCCTGCCTGAACGCACTGGAGCCGATGAACGAACTGGACCGACTGGCGGACGCCGGCCTGGTGATCGAAGCCATCGTCGAGAACCTGGAGATCAAGCAGGACCTGCTGCGCCAGCTGGAAGCCATCTGCCGCGACGACTGCATCCTCGCCAGCAACACCTCGTCGATCTCCATCACCCGCCTCGGCGCCGGCATGACCCACCCGGAGCGCCTGGTAGGCATGCACTTCTTCAACCCGGCGCCGGTGATGGCGCTGGTGGAAGTGATCAAGGGCCTGGCCAGCGATCCCGCCGTGGTCGACTGCGTGCTCGCCACTGCCGCAGCCTGGGGCAAGAAACCGGTACTGGCCCGCTCCACGCCCGGTTTCATCGTCAACCGCGTGGCCCGGCCGTTCTACGCCGAAAGTCTGCGCCTGCTGCAGGAAGGCGTGGCCGACTGCGCCAGCCTCGATGCCTTGCTGCGCGAGGCCGGCGGCTTCGCCATGGGCGCCTTCGAGCTGACCGACCTGATCGGCCATGACGTCAACTATGCGGTGACCTGTTCGGTGTTCGACGCCTATTACCAGGACATGCGCTTCCAGCCGTCGCAGATCCAGAAGGAACTGGTGGACGCCGGGCACTTCGGGCGCAAGAGCGGGCGCGGCTTCTATGACTACCGCGAAGGCGCAGAACGGCCGTCCGCGGTCAGCCTGCAGAGCAACGCCGCCGTACCGGACGTGATCGTCGAAGGAGAAATCGGTCCGCTGCGGGGGTTGCTGGATCGTCTGGCAACCGCTGGCGTGAAGGTGAGCCACCGCGCCGGCCGTGGCCTGCTGCGGGTCGGCGCGGCCACGATGGCCCTGAGCGATGGCCGTCTCGCCGCGCAACGCAGCGCCGAAGAAGGCCTGGACAACCTGGTGCTGCTGGACCTGGCCCTGGACTACCAGCGCTGCACCCGGCTGGGCCTGGCCTGGGCCGCCGGCACCGAGCGGCAGGCCGTGGACCCGGTAGTCGCCCTGCTCGCCCATGCCGGTATCGCCGTCACCCCGCTGCGCGACAGCCCGGGCCTGTGCGTGCTGCGCACCGTGGCCATGCTCGCCAACGAAGCCGCCGACGCCCTGCTGCAAGGCGTGGCCTCGGCGGCGGACATCGACCTGGCGATGCGTGCCGGGGTCAATTACCCGCGCGGGCCGCTGGCCTGGGCCGACCAGCTCGGCAGCGGGCTGCTGGTGGACGTGCTCGATCATCTGCAAGCCGTCTACGGCGAAGAACGCTACCGCCCCTCCCTGCAACTGCGCCGGCAACTGGCCGAAGGAGTGACCTTTCATGAATGACCGTCTGGATCTGGCCAGCCGCTGCGCCCAGGCCCTCTACGACCGCGATGCCGCCAGCCAGGGCCTGGGCATGCGCCTGCTGGCCAGCGGCCCGGGCAGCGCCACCGTGGGCATGAGCGTGCGCCCCGACATGCTGCAGGGGCACAACACCTGCCATGGTGGCTTCCTCTTCGCCCTGGCCGACTCGGCCTTCGCCTTCGCCTGCAACAGCCATAACGACGCCACCGTGGCCCAGGGCTGCAGCATCGACTACGTCGCCCCGGCCTTCGCCGGCGACACCCTTACCGCCCGCTGCAACGAACTGAGTCGGGGCAAGCGCACCGGCGTCTACGACGTGCGCATCGAGAACCAGCACGGCCAGCTGATCGCGCTGTTTCGCGGCAAGTCCTACCAGATACGCGGCAGCGTGCTCGCCGAGGAGACCCTGAAATGAACGACGCCCTGATCATCGATGCCGTGCGCACGCCCATCGGCCGCTATGCCGGCGCCCTCGCCAGCGTGCGCGCCGACGACCTCGGCGCGGTGCCGCTGCGCGCCCTGATGCAGCGCCACCCGCAAGTGGACTGGAACGAAGTGGACGAGGTGTTCTACGGCTGTGCCAACCAGGCCGGCGAGGACAACCGCAACGTGGCGCGCATGTCGTCGCTGCTGGCCGGGCTGCCGGTGAGCGTGCCGGGGGTGACCCTCAACCGTCTCTGCGCTTCGGGCCTGGAAGCGGTGGGCGCGGCGGCGCGGGCGATCCGTTGTGGCGAAGCCGGGCTGGTGCTGGCCGGCGGCGTCGAGTCCATGTCCCGCGCGCCGCTGGTGATGGGCAAGGCGCAAACCGCCTTCTCCCGCAGCGCCGAGCTGTTCGACACCACCATCGGCTGGCGCTTCGTCAACCCGCTGATGGAGCAGCACCATGGCATCGACAGCATGCCGGAGACCGCCGAGAACGTCGCCGAGCAGTTCAACATCAGCCGCGCCGACCAGGACGCCTTCGCCCTGCGCAGCCAGCAGCGCGCGGTGGCGGCCCAGGCCAACGGGCGCCTGGCGGCGGAAATCGTCCCGGTGGAGATTCCCCAGCGCAAGGGCCCGGCCAGGCTGGTCGAGCAGGACGAGCATCCCCGCGCCGACACCACGCTGGAACAGCTGCAACGCCTCGGCACCCCGTTCCGTGCTGGTGGCAGCATCACCGCCGGCAACGCCTCCGGGGTCAACGACGGCGCCTGCGCCCTGCTCCTGGCCAGCCGCAAGGTGGCCGCGCGCTATGGCCTCAAGGCTCGTGGCCGGGTCGTGGGCATGAGCAGTGCCGGCGTGGAACCACGGATCATGGGCATCGGCCCGGTGCCGGCGACGCGCAAGGTGCTGGAACTGACCGGCCTGTCCCTGGCCGACATGGATGTGATCGAACTCAATGAAGCCTTCGCCGCCCAGGGCCTGGCCGTACTGCGGGAACTGGGCGTGGCCGACGACGATCCACGGGTCAACCCCAACGGCGGAGCCATCGCCCTCGGCCATCCGCTGGGCATGAGCGGCGCGCGCCTGGTCACCACTGCCCTGCACGAACTGGAACGGCGCCAGGGTCGCTATGCCCTGTGCACCCTGTGCATCGGTGTCGGCCAGGGCCTGGCGCTGGTGATCGAACGCCTCGACGACTGAATACGAACGCTCCCCGGGCGCCGGGTTATGCTTGGCGCCATGCACTCACAAGAACAACATGCAGAGTGAACCCATGAACATGCAGATGTCCCCCGCCTCCGTGCTCGACCCGATGGAAACCGCCAGTGTCGACGAACTGCGCGCCCACCAGCTGCAACGCCTGCGCTGGAGCCTGGACCACGCGTACCAGAACGTGCCGATGTACCGCCAGCGCTTCGAGGAACTGGGCGTGCACCCGTCCGACCTGAACAGCCTGGACGACCTGGCCAGATTCCCCTTCACCGTGAAGAACGACCTGCGCGACAACTACCCCTTCGGCCTGTTCGCCGTGCCGCAGCACGAGATCGTGCGCCTGCACGCCTCCAGCGGCACCACCGGCAAGCCGACGGTGGTCGGCTACACGCAGAAGGACATCGACACCTGGGCCGACCTGGTGGCCCGCTCGATCCGCGCCGCTGGCGGGCGCAAGGGTGACAAGGTGCATGTCTCCTACGGCTACGGCCTGTTCACCGGCGGCCTGGGCGCGCACTACGGCGCCGAGCGCCTGGGTTGCACGGTGATCCCCATGTCCGGCGGGCAGACCGAGAAGCAGGTGCAACTGATCCGTGATTTCCAGCCGGACATCATCATGGTCACGCCGTCGTACATGCTCAACCTGGCCGACGAGATCGAGCGCCAGGGCATCGACCCGCACCAGCTGGCCCTGCGCCTGGGCATCTTCGGCGCCGAGCCGTGGACCCCGGAGCTGCGCGCGTCGATCGAGGCGCGCATGGGCATCAGTGCGCTGGACATCTATGGCCTCTCGGAAATCATGGGGCCGGGGGTGGCCATGGAGTGCGCCGAAAGCCGCGACGGGCCGACGGTGTGGGAGGACCATTTCTATCCGGAGATCATCGACCCGGTGACTGGCGAGGTGCTGCCGGATGGTGAGCTGGGCGAGCTGGTATTCACCACCCTGAGCAAGGAAGCCCTGCCCATGGTGCGCTACCGCACCCGCGACCTGACCCGCCTGCTGCCGGGGACGGCGCGGCCGATGCGGCGCATCGACAAGATCACCGGGCGCAGCGACGACATGCTGATCATCCGTGGGGTCAATGTGTTCCCGACCCAGGTCGAGGAGCAGGTGCTCAAGGTCAAGCAGCTTGCCGAGTGCTACGAGATTCACCTGTATCGCAATGGCAACCTGGACAGCATCGACATCCATGTCGAGTTACGCGGCGAGCACCAGCATTTTGGCGAGGCGCAGCAGAAAGAGGTGTGCGCGGAGCTGAGCCGGCATATCAAGACCCATATCGGCATCAGCTCGCGGATCGTGTTGCAGCCGGCGTATTCGATCAAGAGATCGGAGGGGAAGGCTTGTCATGTGTATGACAAGCGCAAGCAGACAGCCTGAGGATTGAGCTGGGCTCTTCAAGCGCCCTTGAGATCGAGCGCCGCCCGCGCGGCGCATCGCTGTGCATGTCGGTGTTTATGCAGCGCCCTTCAGATCCAGCGCCGCCCGCGCGGCGCATCGCGAGCAAGCTTGCTCCCACATCTGTTGCAACGTGCCATTGCCTGTGAGGCCATGGTTGACCGCCTGGTGTGTACGACGCGATACCGCGTCGAGCCCAACAGCCTCCCCGCGATACTTCGTCGAACATCCAAGGCTGGCAACGGGGATCTGACAGGCCATGGCACGTTGCAACAAATGTGGGAGCAAGCTTGCTCGCGATGCGCCGCGCGGGCGGCGCTCGATCTCAAGAGCGCTAAAAGACTCAAGGCAGGCACCTGGAAGCCCTGATGCAGGCTCCCGCCAGGCGTCAACGAATCAACTTTCCCCCTTCTGGCGAGCCACTCCCTTACGCAGCGCCTCAGTCAACGCCTGACAGATTTCCAGCGATTGCCACGTCGCCCACGCCTTGTCCGCCAGTGGGCGGGAAAGCGTGTCGCACAGTTGGGCATTGGTTTCGAAGGCTGAGGTGAGTGCTGCTGCGAGGTGAGCCAGGGCATCTTCGATATCGGCGTCCGGGCAGACGGCGAACATATGAGGGTGGGCGCCGGCGCAGGTGCCGAAATGGACGTTGGCAGTGGTGCGGCGTGGGACAGGTGGATCCGGAACGATCTTCATTGTTTGCTCTCCGAAAGAAATGAATCCGACACCTGTCGCTACCAAACGAAGGGTGGCGGCTGTACGTGGGTTGGTAGACCGGTCGGAGAACCCGGCGCGCACGAAGACGCCCCGCGCACAGCCGCCATAACACAAGACAACTGAGCAATCAGCTGAAAGTGATGGACACGTGCATTCCGACTGAGGGCTACCAAACCCTGCCGCCAAACCACAGCGGCCGGCGAAGACTAGGTGCCCATTTCCAAGAGTGCAATGGCTGAAAAGGCGGAAAAGTATGCTTGGGAAATTGCCTACATAAAAGTCGGATTTCAGAGAGGTTTTGTAGGCGAAGGCAGTGGATTTTGTCAGGGGTCTGGACGGGGATCTGTAAGAGCGACTGACAGTAAACCGTGTCAGGGCTGCCAGGTGCTTGTCTCAAGATGTGCAGCGCCCCTGAGATCGAGCGCCGCGCGGGCGGCGCTCGATCTCAAGAACACCGGAAGAGCATCGCCATGCACCCCCACCCCACCCCAAAACCCCCAATCCGATACAAAAACCAATCACGACACCAGTTTTTGTGTTTGATATTTGATTTTGTATCACTTATAACTATCTCCACGCCCAAGCCCCCACGACAAAAAGGCGGGAGACTCACATGTACGCACAACTGGTCGAAACCGGCGTCAAGCGCCTGAAGACCCTCGAAGAGATGTCCGAGCAGGAACGCGCCTTCCAGGAGCGGATCGACGCGGAGATCAAGATCGAAGCCAAGAACTGGATGCCGGATGCCTATCGCCAGACGCTGATCCGGCAGATTTCCCAGCACGCCCACTCAGAGATCGTCGGCATGCTGCCGGAAGGCAACTGGGTCACCCGCGCCCCGTCCCTCAAGCGCAAGCTGCAACTGATGGCCAAGATCCAGGACGAAGCCGGGCACGGCCTGTACCTGTACAGCGCCATGGAAACCCTCGGCGCCGATCGTGATACGGAAATCGAAAAGCTTCACAACGGAAAAGCAAAATATTCCAGCATCTTCAACTACCCGACCCTGAGCTGGGCCGATATCGGCGCAGTAGGCTGGCTGGTGGATGGCGCGGCGATCGTCAACCAGGTGGTGCTCCAGCGCACCAGCTACGGCCCCTACTCACGGGCGATGATCCGCATCTGCAAGGAAGAGAGCTTCCATCAGCGCCAGGGCTACGAAATCCTCCTGACCATGATGCGCGAGGGCACCCAGGCGCAGAAGGACATGGTCCAGGACGCCATCAACCGCCTGTGGTGGCCATCGCTGATGATGTTCGGCCCCAGCGACGAACACTCCCCCAACAGCGCCCAGTCCATGGCCTGGAAGATCAAGCGCCAGAGCAACGACGAGCTGCGCCAGCGCTTCATCGACCAGACCGTGCCACAGCTCGAACTGCTGGGCTGCACCGCACCGGATCCGGAGCTGAAGTGGAACGCCGAGCGCGGCCACTACGATTTCGGCGCCATCCAGTGGGACGAATTCTACGAAGTGCTCAAGGGCAACGGCCCGTGCAACCAGGAACGGGTCGCCACCCGTCGCCAGGCCATCGAGGACGGTGCCTGGGTACGCGCCGCCGCCGTGGCCCACGCCCGCAAGAAAGCCAACAAGAACGCCGCCTGAGCGTCGCCTGACCGGAGATACCGCCATGTCCGAATGGACCCTGTTCGAAGTATTCGTGCGCAGCAAGCACGGCCTCAACCACAAGCATGTCGGTAGCGTGCATGCCGCCGACGCCGCCATGGCCATCGACAACGCCCGCGAGCTGTACACCCGGCGCAACGAAGGCGTGAGCCTGTGGGTGGTGCCGTCGGCGCTGATCACCGCCTCGTCGCCGGACGACAAGGACCCGCTGTTCGCCCCCTCCGAAGACAAGATCTACCGCCACGCCAGCTTCTACGAGCTGCCGGCCGAAGTGGGGCACATGTGATGAACCAGGACCTGATCCAGTACCTGCTGCGCCTGGGCGACAGCGCCATGGTCCAGGCCCAGCGCCTGTGCCAGTGGTGCGGCCGCGCCCCGGCGCTGGAAGAAGAACTGGCGCTGATGAACGTCGGCCTCGACCTGGTCGGCCAGGCGCGCAACTGGCTGGAATACGCCGCCGAGCTGGGCGCCGACGGCCGCGATGCCGATCACCTGGCATTCCGCCGCGACGAGCGCGCCTACCGCAACCTGCTGCTGGTGGAGCAACCCAACGGCGACTACGCAGTGACCATCATCAAGCAGTTCTTCTACGACGCCTGGCATTTCGCCGTGCTGCAGGGCCTCAGCCACTCCAGCGACGAACGCATCCAGGGCATCGCGGCCAAGGCGCTGAAGGAAGTCACCTACCACTTGCGCCGCTCTGGCGAGTGGGTCGAGCGCCTGGGCGACGGCACCGAAGAAAGCCGCCAGCGCATGCTCGCCGCCCTGCCCCAGGTGTGGCGCTTCACCGTCGAGCTGGTGGATGCCGACGCGATCGAGCAACGCCTGTTCCAGGCCGGGATCATCGGCAATCCGGAGCAGGTCGCGCTGGCCTGGCAGCGCCAGGTCGAGGAGACCTTCGAGCGCGCCACCCTGCCGGTGCCACAACCGGCCAGCCACTTCTACCTCAGCGGTCGCCAGGGCCTGCACAGCGAGCACCTGGGCCTGCTGCTGGCGGAAATGCAGTTCCTGCCGCGAGCCTATCCCGATGCAACCTGGTGAGCTGATCGCCAGCGACCGCGGCGCCCGCGCGCCCCGCGCCGATGACCTGAGCCAGGCGTGGACGGTGCTGGAACAGGTGATGGACCCGGAAGTGCCGGTGGTCAGCGTGGTCGACCTCGGCATCGTCCGCGACCTGGACTGGAACGGCGGCCACCTGCGGGTGGTGGTCACCCCCACCTACTCCGGCTGCCCGGCCACCGAGGTGATCGAGCAGGACATCCGCCAGGCCCTGGAACAGGCCGGCTTCGCCGAGCCGACGCTGACCCGGCAACTGAGCCCGGCCTGGACCACCGACTGGATCAGCGCCAGCGGCCGCGAGCGCCTGCGCGCCTACGGCATCGCCGCGCCGCTGGGCAGTGCGAGCAAACGCAGCCTGCTGGGCGAATCGGGCCAGATCGCCTGTCCGCAGTGCGGCAGCGTGCATACCGAGTTGCTCAGCGAATTCGGCTCCACCGCCTGCAAGGCCCTGTACCGCTGCTGCGACTGCCGCGAGCCCTTCGATTATTTCAAGTGCATCTGAGCGCTTGCTGGAGATTTCCCCATGAGCCAGTTTCATAGCCTGACCGTCAAGCAAGTGCGCAACGAAACCCGCGATGCCGTGTCGATCCTGTTCGATGTGCCGCACGAGCTGGGCGAGACCTTCCGCTTTACCCAGGGCCAGTACCTGGTCCTGCGTACCCAACTGGACGACGAGGAAGTGCGCCGCTCCTACTCAATCTGCACCGGGATCAACGACGGTGAGCTGCGGGTGGCGGTGAAGAAAGTCGCCGGCGGGCGCTTCTCCGCCTTCGCCAACGAGGTGCTGAGCGCCGGTGACGTGCTCGACGTCATGCCACCGTCCGGCAGCTTCCACGTGCCCCTCGATCCGGCGCGCCAGGGTCATTACCTGGCGGTGGCGGCCGGCAGCGGCATCACGCCGATCCTGTCCATCGTCAAGACCACCCTGGAAGCCGAGCCGGGCAGCCGCTTCACCCTGCTCTACGGCAACCGCGCCAGCGGCTCGGCGCTGTTTCGCGAGCAGCTGGAAGACCTGAAGAACCGCTACCTGCAGCGCCTCAACCTGATCTTCGTGTTCAGCCGCGAGCAGCAGGACATCGACCTGTACAACGGCCGCATCGACGCCGACAAGTGCGAGCGCCTGTTCGGCCGCTGGGTCGATGTGGCGGGCCTGGAGGCCGCTTTCATCTGCGGCCCGCAGGAAATGACCGAGACCGTGCGCGATGCCCTGAAGGCTCGCGGCATGGACGCCGGGCGCATCCATTTCGAACTGTTCGCCGCCGCCGGCAACGAAGCCCGGCGCCAGGCCCGCGAGGCGGCGCGGCAGGTGGATGCGGCGGTGAGCCAGGTCACGGTGATCAGCGATGGTCGCGCCCTGTCCTTCGAACTGCCGCGCAACAGCCAGAGCGTGCTGGATGCCGGCAACGCCATCGGTGCCGAGCTGCCTTATTCGTGCAAGGCCGGGGTGTGCTCGACCTGCAAGTGCAAGGTGATCGAGGGCGAGGTGGAGATGGACAGCAACCATGCCCTGGAGGACTACGAAGTGGCGGCCGGGTATGTGCTGTCGTGCCAGAGCTATCCGGTGAGCGAGCGGGTGGTACTGGACTTCGATCAGCTCTGAGGCAGGACCGGCCCTATCGCTGGCAAGCCAGCTCCCACAGGGATCGCGTGCACCGCCGGACCTGTAGAGGCCCTGAATGACACCCAAAGATGCAGCGGTACATGCAGTCCTTGTGGGAGCTGGCTTGCCAGCGATGAGGCCCGAAAGAACACAGCAACACCCCAAGCGTGAACGACACAACAACTACAACAAGATCAAGAGAGCGCACACCCATGACCCCCAGTCATATCGAATCCATCCAGAACCACCCCGACTTCCAGCAACTGGTACGGCGCAAGCGCCGTCTCAACGGCAGCCTCACCGCCGCCATGCTGGTGATCTACTACGGCTTCGTCCTGCTCGTGGCCTTCTCCCCCAGCACCCTGGGTCAGTCCCTCAGCGGCGGCGTCACCACCGTCGGCATGCTGGTGGGCGTGCTGATCGTGCTGGTGTCGTTCGGCCTGACCGGCATCTACGTGTACCGCGCCAACAACGTCCTCGATCCGCTCAACGACAAGGTCAAGCAGGAGTGCGCGCAATGAACTGGACCGCCATCGGCATGTTCCTGCTGTTCGTGCTGTTCACCCTCGGCGTGACCCGCTGGGCCGCCCTGCGCACCCGCTCCGCCGCCGACTTCTACACCGCCGGCGGCGGCCTCACCGGGATGCAGAACGGCCTCGCCATCGCCGGCGACATGATCAGTGCCGCGTCCTTCCTGGGCATCTCGGCGATGATGTTCCTCAACGGCTACGACGGCCTGCTCTACGCCCTCGGCGTGCTCGCCGGCTGGCCGATCATCCTGTTCCTGATCGCCGAACGCCTGCGCAACCTGGGCAAGTACACCTTCGCCGACGTGGTTTCCTACCGCCTGTCCCAGACCCCGGTGCGCCTGACCTCGGCCTTCGGCACCCTGACCGTGGCCCTGCTCTACCTGGTGGCGCAGATGGTCGGCGCCGGCAAGCTGATCGAGTTGCTGTTCGGCATCAGCTACCTGTACGCGGTGATCCTGGTGGGCGTGCTGATGGTGTTCTACGTCACCTTCGGCGGCATGCTCGCCACCACCTGGGTGCAGATCATCAAGGCGGTGATGCTGCTCTCCGGCACCACCTTCATGGCCTTCATGGTGCTCAAGCACTTCGGTTTCAGCACCGAGGCGATGTTCGCCAGCGCCGCCTCCGTGCACGCCAAGGGCACGGCGATCATGGCCCCGGGCGGCCTGCTGTCGAACCCGGTGGACGCGATATCCCTGGGCCTGGGCATGATGTTCGGCACCGCCGGCCTGCCCCATATCCTGATGCGCTTCTTCACCGTCAGCGACGCCAAGGAAGCGCGCAAGTCGGTGTTCTACGCCACCGGCTTCATCGGCTACTTCTACCTGCTGCTGATCGTCATCGGCTTCGGCGCCATCGTCATGGTCGGCACCGAGCCTGCCTACCGCGACGCCAGCGGCGCGATCATCGGCGGCGGCAACATGGTCGCGGTGCACCTGGCGCAAGCCGTGGGCGGCAACCTGTTCCTCGGCTTCATCTCGGCCGTGGCCTTCGCCACCATCCTCGCCGTGGTCGCCGGCCTGGCCCTGTCCGGCGCCTCGGCGGTATCCCACGACCTGTATGCCTGCGTGGTGCGCAAGGGCCAGGCCAGCGAACAGGAAGAAGTGCGGGTGTCGCGTATCGCCACCCTGGTGATCGGCGTGCTGGCGATCATCCTCGGCCTGCTCTTCGAGTCGCAGAACATCGCCTTCCTGTCCGGCCTGGTGCTGGCCATCGCCGCCTCGGTCAACTTCCCGGTGCTGTTCCTCTCGATGTTCTGGAAGGGCCTGACCACCCGCGGCGCCGTGGCCGGCAGCCTGGGCGGGCTGGTGTCGGCGGTGATCCTGCTGGTGCTGAGCCCGGTGGTCTGGGTCAACGTCCTGCACCACGACAAGGCGCTGTTCCCCTACAGCAACCCGGCGCTGTTCTCCATGAGCGTGGCCTTCTTCAGTGCCTGGGTCTTCTCGGTCACCGACCGCTCGGCGCAGGCCAGCGAGGAGCGCGGCCGCTATCTCGCCCAGTTCATCCGCTCCATGACCGGTATCGGCGCTGCCGGTGCCAGCAAACACTAATCACAACGACGACTCGGGAATAACAACAATGAACCCCATTCGCCTTCTCGCCGGGATCACCCTGCCCCTCGCCTGCGCCCCGGCCATGGCCGGCTTCATCGAGGACAGCCACGCGAAGATCGAGCTGCGCAACCACTACATCAACCGCGACTTCCGCCAGGACAACGCGCCCCAGTCCAAGGCCGAGGAATGGGCCCAGGGCTTCACCGCCAAGCTGGAGTCCGGCTTCACCGACGGCACCCTCGGCTTCGGTGTCGACGCCATGGGCCAGCTGGGCATCAAGCTGGACTCCAGCCGCGACCGCCGCAACACCGGCCTGCTGCCCTTCGGCCGCAACAGCCTGGAACCGGCGGACGACTACAGCGAGCTGGGCCTGACCGCCAAGGTACGCCTGTCCAAAAGCGTGCTACGCCTCGGCACCCTGCAGCCGCTGCTGCCGGTGGTCACCTACAACGACACCCGCCTGCTCGCCTCGACCTTCAAGGGCGGCCTGCTGACCAGCCAGGACATCGACGGCCTGACCTTCAACGGCGGGCGCCTGACCAAGGCCAACCTGCGGGATTCGTCGAGCAACGACGATATCGGCTACGGCGCAGCCACCAGCGACCACTTCGACTTCGGCGGCGGCAGCTACGCCTTCAACCCTCAGCTCAGCGTCAGCTACTACTACGCCAAGCTGCAGGACATCTACCGCCAGCAGTACGTCGGCCTGGTCCACACCCTGCCCCTGGGCGAAGGCCTGAGCCTGCGCAGCGACCTGCGCTGGTTCGACAGCCGCGGCGACGGCGCCGAGCGCGCCGGGCGCATCGACAACCGCAACTTCAACGGCATGTTCACCCTGTCCATGGGTGCGCATAAATTCAGCGGCACCTTCCAGCAGATGTCCGGCGACAGCGCCTTCCCGTTCCTCAACGGCGGCGACCCGTACACGGTCAACCTGGTCACCTACAACACCTTCACCCGCGCCGGCCTGGATTCCTGGCAGGCACGCTACGACTACGACTTCGCCGCCCTCGGCATCCCCGGCCTGACCTTCATGACCCGCTACACCGACGGCCGCCACGCCAAGGCCGCGGGCATCGACAACGGCCGCGAGCGCGAACGCGACACCGACCTCGCCTACGTGATCCAGAGCGGCCCGCTGAAGAACGTCAGCCTGCGCTGGCGCAACGTCACCTTCCGCTCCGGCAACGGCCTGACCAATGCCCTGGACGAAAACCGCCTGATCGTCGGCTACACCCTGGCGCTGTGGTAACAGCGCCCCCTACAAGAATCGGAGGACACACGATGTCTGCTGCCCCTACCTTGCAAAGCTTCATCGCCGGTCGCTGGATCGGCCAGCACGGCGCCCAGTCCCTGCGCAGCGCCCTTGACGGGCATGTCCTGGCGCATTCCCACGAAGAGCGCCTGGACTTCGCCGAAGCCCTCGACCACGGCCGCCTGCAGGGTCGTGCGGCGCTGATGTCCATGGACTTCCAGCAGCGCGCGGCGCGGCTCAAGGCCCTGGCCCTGTACCTCGCCGAGCGCAAGGAGCAGCTCTACGCCCTGTCCCACCACAGCGGCGCCACCCGCGCCGACAGCTGGATCGATATCGAGGGCGGCAATGCCACGCTGTTCTCCTATGCCGGCATCGGCGCCCGCGAACTGCCATCGGGCAACCTGGTGCACGAAGGCCCGGCGATCCCGCTGGGCAAGCAGGGCCGTTTCGCCGGCAGCCATATCCTGGTGCCGCGGGCCGGGGTGGCGGTGCATATCAACGCCTTCAACTTCCCCATCTGGGGGATGCTGGAGAAGTTCGCCCCGACCTTCCTTGCCGGCATGCCAAGCATCGTCAAGCCGGCTACCGCCACCAGCTACCTGACCGAGGCCGTGGTGCGCCTGATGGACGAATCCGGCCTGTTGCCGCCGGGTGCGCTGCAACTGGTGATCGGCAGCACCGGCGACCTGCTGGAGCGCCTCGACGGCCAGGACCTGGTGACCTTCACCGGTTCGGCCGACACGGCGGCGAAACTGCGGGTCACCCCCAATCTGATCCGCAACTCCGTGCCCTTCACCGCCGAGGCCGACTCGCTGAACTGCTCGATCCTCGGCCCGGACGTGAGCCCGGACAGCGAGGAATTCGAGCTGTACATCAAGGAAGTGGCACGGGAGATGACGACCAAGGCCGGGCAGAAATGCACGGCGATCCGCCGGGCGATCGTTCCGGCGCGGCACCTGGATGCAGTGGCGACCCGCCTGCGGGATCGCCTGCGCAAGGTGGTGGTGGGTGATCCGTCGGTGGAAGGCGTGCGTATGGGCGCCCTGGCCTCGCACGCACAACAGGCCGACGTCGGCGAACGGGTCGAGCAACTGCTGCGCAGCTGCGACCAGTTGTTCGGCGCCAGCGATGGCTTCGAGCCCCGTGGCGAAGGCGTGGCCAACGGCGCGTTCTTCGCCCCGACCCTGCTGCTGGCCCGGGATGCCCATGCCGAGGGCGGTGCCCACGATATCGAGGCGTTCGGGCCGGTCAGCACGCTGATGACCTATGACGACCTGGACGAGGCCCTGGTCCTCGCCGCCCGTGGCAAGGGCAGCCTGGTGGCGAGCCTGGTCACTGCCGATCGTGCCGTGGCGGCCAAGGCAATCCCGGTGGCGGCAGCGTGGCATGGTCGGCTGCTGGTGCTGGATGCCGAGGCGGCTGTCGAGTCCACCGGTCATGGTTCGCCGTTGCCGCAACTCAAGCACGGCGGTCCGGGTAGGGCCGGTGGTGGTGAAGAGCTGGGCGGGCTGCGTGCAGTGAAGCACTACCTGCAGCGCGCTGCGGTACAGGGTTCGCCGAGCATGCTGATGGCAGTGACGGGCGAGTACGTGCGTGGCGCCGAGGTGATCGAGACCGAAGTACACCCGTTCCGCCGCCATTTCGAGGACCTGCGCATCGGCGAATCGCTGCTGACCCACCGCCGCACGGTGACCGAGGCGGACCTGGTGAACTTCGGCTGCCTGTCGGGGGATCACTTCTACATGCACTTCGACGAGATCGCGGCGCGGGAGTCGCAGTTCGGCAAGCGCATCGCTCATGGCTACTTCGTGCTGTCGGCGGCGGCTGGGCTGTTCGTCAGCCCCGCGCCGGGGCCGGTGCTGGCCAACTATGGCCTGGACAACCTGCGCTTCATCAACCCGGTGGGAATCGGCGACACCATCCAGGCGCGACTGACCTGCAAGCGCAAGATCGACCAGGGCAAGAAGAGCCCGCAGGGCATTCCGCAAGGGGTGGTGGCCTGGGATGTGGAGGTGACCAACCAGCTTGGGGAACTGGTGGCCAGCTATGACATCCTGACTCTGGTGGTCAAGAAAGAAGGCTGAGGCTTGCAGTGTTCTCCCGGGCCCCATCGCTGGCAAGCCAGCTCCCACAAGGATCTCCACTGCTCTCAAGACCGGTGCGGTACCTGTGGGAGCTGGCTTGCCAGCGATGAGGCCCGAAAGAGCAACACAGCATTGCTGCTCCAGCAGCAGGCATTCACCACCGCCCTGCTGCCCCTCTAGCAACATTTCTTTGAAAATCTAGATTTATTCATATAAATCAACAACTTGAAAACATGGCACAAACCCTGCTCTACCCCTTGCATCAGCACTGCTCGGGGAGGAGCAACCATGTTAAGACTCAATCCAATCGCCAAGGGTATCGGCCTCAGCCTGCTGCTGGCCGGCCACACCCACGCCGCCGACGAAGACATCGCCACACCGGCCCTGAAGACCGTCACGGTCACCGCCCAGCACCGCGAGGAAACCCTGCAGGAAGTCCCTGTAGCCGTCTCCGCCGTGCAAGGCACCAGCCTCACCGCCGACGGCGTGCGCGCCATGGGCGATATCACCACCTTCATTCCCAACGCCGCGGCGAAGAACCCCGACGGTGACGGCCGCCCGCGCTGGTATATCCGCGGCCTGGGCACCGGCGACACCGGCGCGGCCACGGTCTACCCGGTGGGCATCTACGCCGACGACGTCTACCTCAACGCCCCGGTGGCCGGCGGCGGCCCGTTGTTCGACCTGGAGCGCATCGAGATCCTGCGCGGCCCGCAAGGCACCCTGTATGGCAAGAACACCACCGCCGGCGCGGTCAACGTGATCTCGAAAAGGCCGACCTTCGACACCGACGGCTACGGCACCATCGGCTTCGGCAGCAAGAACGAACGCATCCTCAATGGCGCCATCGGCGGCTCGCTGGTGGACGATCGCCTGGCCGGCCGGGTGTCGCTGTACTCCGAGGAACGGGACGGCTTCACCCACAACCTGACCAACGACCAGACCTACGGCGACGTCAACAAGAAGGCCGTGCGCGTGCAGTTCCTGGCCAAGGTCAACGAAGACCTGGAGGCCCTGCTGAAGATCCACGGCCGCGAATTCAAGGGCGACGGCAGCAGCGGCTCCCTGCCCCTGGGCCGCTACTACAACGTCGGTTACCAGCGCCCGGACGGGCGCAAGATCGAGCTGAACACCGACGAGGACTACAAGCTCGACCACAGCGGTACCTCGCTGACCCTGAACTGGAACCTCGGCGACTACACCCTCACCTCGATCACCGCCTACGACCATCTGCGCAATCAGTCGCTGACCGACGCCGACTACACCCCGTACGAAGTCAACGGCGCCAGCGACAGCGACGCCACCTACGACCAGTACTCCCAGGAATTCCGCCTGGCCTCGTCGCAGCAGGAAACCCTGCGCTGGATGCTCGGCACCCACTATTTCCACGAGACCCTGGACAACAGCGCGGTCCGCAGCATCATCCCGGGCCCGACGCCCAACGGCACCGGTTCCAACCAGACCGGCGGCACCGTCGATTTTCGCGACCTCGACTACACCCACCGCACCGACAGCTACGCGCTGTTCGGCAACCTGGCCTACGACTTCACCGACAACCTGACGGTCACCGGCGGCCTGCGCTGGACCACCGAGAAGAAGGACATCGACCTCGACCTGACCCAACTGACCCGCGCCACCGCCAATGGCCCGCTGATCCCGCTGACCGCCGCTGGCAGCAACGGCAACCGCGAGGAAGACAAGCGCTGGGATGCCTGGACCTGGGACTTGACCCCGGAATACCGGATCAACGACAACCTGCGAGTGTTCTTCCGCTACGCCCACGGCTTCCGCTCCGGCGGCTTCAACACCGGCCTGTCCACCAGCCTGGCGCAGCTGACCACGGTCGATCCGGAAGAACTGGATGCCTATGAACTGGGCCTGAAGTCGGAATGGTTCGACCATCGCCTGACGGTCAACGCCAACGTCTTCTATTACGACTATCAGGACATCCAGGTGAACCTGCTGACGGTCAACAGCGGCATCCTCACCACCGCCCTGACCAACGGCGCCAAGGGCAAGGTCAAGGGCGCCGAGCTGGAGATCGAGGGTCAGCCAACCGACCGCCTGCACCTGCGCGCGGCGCTGTCGTTCCTCGACACCGAGTACACCGACTTCAAGAACACCAACCCCAACACCGGCGCGGTCACCGCCGACTACAGCGGCAACAGCTTCGTCCGTTCGCCGCGCTACGTGGTGTCCCTGGGCGGCGACTACACCCTGCCGCTGGACATCCCCGGCAAGCTGGTGCTCGGTGGCGACGTCAGTTTCCGCGACAAGGAATACTTCCTCGCCGACCGCCAGGGCAGCGCCGACGCCCCGCTCAACCAGCCCCACTACACCCTGGCCAACAGCCGCCTGACCTGGTTCAGCGCCGACGAGAAGCTCAGCATCACCGGCTTCGTCAACAACCTCACCGACCGCCGCTACCAGGTCCACGGCCGTCCCAACGGCACCGCCGGGCAGTACGTGGTCACCTACGGCGACCCGCGCACCGTGGGCCTGAGCGTCACCAGCCGGTTCTGATCGAGCCCGCCGGCGGCCCCCACCGCCGGCCCCCCTTCCGTGTTACAGGAGTAGCCTTGCATGTTCCGTCCCGATCCCTTGGCCGGCGCCATCGCGCTGGTCATCGGCAGCCTTGCCGTGCCCGTCGCCCAGGCCGATGAGTCCGCCAGCGGCGCCAGAAGCGACAAACTCGACACCGTGGTGGTGGTCGGCACCCGCCGCAGCGACGTGACCGCGCTGGAGAGCGCGGCGCCGGTGGATGTCCTCAGCGCCGAACGCCTTGAAGAAACCGGCGCCCGCGACCTGTCCGGGGCGCTGACCGCCCTGTCGCCATCGTTCAGCTTCCCGCAGTCGCCCCAGGGCGCTTTCGCCGGCTCCATCGCCCAGGGTGCCTCGTTGCGCGGCCTGGCCTCGGACCAGGTGCTGGTGCTGGTCAACGGCAAGCGCCGCCACAGCAGCGCCAACGTCACCCGCCAGAGCCTGGCCAACGGCCGCGGTGCGGCGGCGGTGGACCTGAGCCTGATTCCGTTGAGCGCGGTGTCCCGCGTGGAAATCCTCCGCGATGGCGCCGCCGCGCAGTACGGCTCCGACGCCATTGCCGGGGTGATCAATATCGTGCTCAAGGAAAACGACGACGGCGGCAGCCTCGGCTACCGCTTCGGCGGCTACGACAAGGGCGACGGCCTGCAGCGCAAGCTCAGCGGCTGGAAGGGCTTCGCCCTGCCCAACGACGGCTTCCTGACCCTGTCCTTCGACGCCGGCAGCCAGGACCCGGCCAGCGACACCCGGCCGGACAACCGCATCTTCTATCCCGGCAGCACCAGCGTGAACACCCCGCGCGAGCAGGACAACCGCTACCGCACCTGGCGCTGGGGCTCGGGCGGCGTGTCCGACCAGTACAACTTCGTCGCCAACAGCGAGATCGGCCTCGGCGAAGGCCTGACCGCCTATGGTTTCGCCACCTACGGGCACAAGAACACCGACGCCGAAGGCTTCTTCGATCCGCCCACCACCCTGCGCAACAACTATGGCAGCGTGGCCCTGGCGCGCTACCCGGACGGGCGCCTGCCGATCACCCGCTATGCCCTGGAGGACTACGCCGTCACCGGCGGCCTGCGCTACGAGAACGAGCAACTGGGCAAGTTCGACCTGGCCGCCAACTACGGCAACGACACCCTGGAATCCACCGACCGCGACGCGATCAACCCCAGCTGGGGTACGGCCAGCCCGTACAACATCTATACCGGCAAGCGCGAGAACGAGCAGAGCAACCTGACCCTGGACTGGGTCCGCGACTTCCCCACCGACCTGCTGGCCAAGCCGCTGACGGTTTCCGCCGGGCTGGCCTGGCGCAAGGAGAACTACGCCCTCAGCGCTGGCGAGGCTGCGGGCTGGCAGAACGGCGCACTGTTCAACACCCTCGATCCGGTGACCGGACGGCGGATTCCCGGCTATTACTCGGGGATCACCAACGTCGACGCCGCCGAGCTGGAGCGCAAGGTCTTCGGCGCCTACCTGGATCTCGAAGGCCAGGTCACCGACAAGTTCCAGGCCGGTCTGGCGGTGCGTTCCGAGCACTATTCGGACTTTGGCGACACCACCAACGGCAAACTGTCGCTGCGCTACGACTTCACGCCGCAGATCGCCGCCCGCGGCAGCATCAGCAGCGGCTACCGCGCCCCATCGCTGGTGCAGAGCGGGCTGTCGTCGTTCAGCGTGCAGGTGGTGGAACAGCCGTCGGGCAGCGGCAACTGGGTCGAGGTGCAGCAACGCACCCTGCGCGCCGACAGCCCGGAAGCGGCTTTGCTCGGTGGCCGGGCGCTGAAGCCCGAAGAGTCCACCAACTACTCCCTGGGCCTGGTCTGGCGGCCCCTGAGCAATGCCTCGTTGAGCATCGATGCCTATCGGATCGACATCGACAACCGCATCACCCTGTCCGACCAGTTGCCGTCCAACGTCGTCGGACCGATCTTCGCCGGCACGCCCTACGCCAATATCCAGAGCGCGGCGTTCTACACCAATATCGCCGACACCCGCACCGACGGCATCGAGCTGAGCGGGCAGTACCAGCTGGACCTGGCGGCCTGGGGCCGGCTGGACCTGAATGGCGGCTTCGCCAAGACCCGCACGCGGATCACCGAGCTGCGCGATGTTGGCGGGATCAGTGGCGAGCAGATCGTCGGCCGGGCGACCCAAGGCCTGATAGAGCACGGCAGCCCGGAGAACAAGCTGACCCTGAGCGCCAACTGGCTGTACGAGAACTGGGGGCTGACCGTCACCCAGCGTCGCTATGGCGAATGGAAGAGCCTCAACGCCAGCAACCCGGCGCTGGACCAGACCTTCAGCCCGCAATGGGTGACGGACCTGGACCTGAGCTATCGCTTCGATCTGGGGCTAAAAGTTTCGGTGGGGGCGATCAACCTGTTCGACAGCCATCCGGACAAGTTGAAAGGGGCTCAACTGTACGGCGTGCCGAAGTATTCGATCACATCGCCTGAGGGGGCGCAGGGGGCGTTCTACTACACGAGCGTGAGCTATGACTTCTGACTGAAAACATCCTGGCGACACGTACCATGTGGGAGCGGGTTCACCCGCGATTGCGATGGAGAATGCACTACAGCAATCGCGGGTGAACCCGCTCCCACAGGGTTCGCGGTGCATTCAGGCTTTTTGTTCGCCTGCTTGATCAGTAGTAGGCGTTCTCTTTCTGCGTGTGGTCGGTCACGTCACGCACACCCTTCAGTTCCGGAATGCGTTCGAGCAAGGTCCGCTCGATGCCGTCCTTCAGGGTCACGTCGGCCTGGCCGCAGCCTTGGCAGCCGCCGCCGAACTGCAGCACGGCGATGCCGTCCTCGACCACGTCGATCAGGCTGACCTGGCCGCCGTGGCTGGCCAGCCCCGGGTTGATCTCGGTTTGCAGGTAGTAGTTGATCCGCTCGTTGATCGGGCTGTCGTCGTTGACCATCGGTACCTTGGCGTTCGGCGCCTTGATGGTCAGCTGGCCGCCCATGCGGTCGGTGGCGTAGTCGACGACGGCGTCGTCGAGGAAGGGTTCGCTCACGGCATCGATGTAGGCGGTAAAGCTCTTCAGACCCAGCGCGGTATCTTCCGGCTTTTCTTCACCTGGCTTGCAGTAGGCAATGCAGGTCTCGGCATATTGGGTGCCGGGTTGGGTGATGAAGACACGAATACCGATTCCTGGGGTGTTCTGCTTGGACAGCAGATCGGCCAGGTAATCGTGCGCGGCGTCGGTAATGGTTATGGCGCTCATGGAATTTCCTCACAGACTTGTCGGCAGTTTACGCCATGCGCGGCGACGAACAAAGTCCTAGCAATTGAGTCGGGAAAAGAAAGCCGCAAGCTTCAAGCCACAAGAAAGAGCAGCCGCTGCGCTCCTGCTTCTCCTTGCAGCTTGTAGCTTGCAACTTGCAGCTGCTTCTCAGAGGTTCTCGTACCGGTTCATGTCCAGCACCCCCGCCTCCACCGGATCGGTCTCCTGGATATACCGGTCCAGATCATGGAAGTACTGCCAGAACTGCGGATGACTGCGCCGCACGCCCCAGCGCATGACAATGCGCTCGAAGCGGTCCTTGTCGTCCCGCGCCGCCTCCAGGTCCTCGACGAACTCCGGCACATCGCCGGCCGGTACGTTGAACATGAAGTTCGGATAACTGCTCAGCACGCCTGGCACCAGGGTCAAGGTGTCCAGCCCCGGCTGGTAGCGGTAGGCCTCGCCAAGCATGAAGGCGACGTTGCTGTGCGCCCGGTTGCGCAACAGGCTGTAGACTTGGCGCTTGCCGCCCTGCCCCTCGATACGCAGCATGGTCGCCTCGGGCAACTGGTTGATCACCTTCAACCCCGCCGCCGGCCGCGACGCCAGGCGACTCAGCGACTGCTCGACATCGCGGAACTCCTCGCTCATCTGCGGCCGCGAGCAATAGGCACCGGTGCAGCGGTTGATCGGGTCCGGCGCGGCATTCAGGCTGCCGCTGCGCTGGATCAGCTTGAGGCCGAAATCACGCACGGGATGGTGCAGGTCGAGCTTCAGCGCGCTCGGCGTGCTGGTGTCGATCTCCTCGTAGTCCATCCACATCTTTACCTTGCCGCTGTTCTGGTACCAGTTGCTCAGCACCGCGCCGCGCTTGCTGGCCGGCATCAGCCGGAGGAAATTGACCTCGGCACCGTTACGGATCAGGTCGAAGTACAGCCGCGTCTGCGCCTGGTGCGAGACGTTGCCGTACACGTCGAAGTTGACCGCCAGTTGGTAGTAGGTGCGCTCCAACAATGGATAGTCGAACAGCCACATCGTCAGCGGCACGTCGCCAATCAGGCCCTTGGTCACCGAGGCGCTGTCGAAGTGGCGGAAAATGGTCAGCAGCGCGTTGTCGTTGCCGGCCCAGAGGGTCGACCAGCTTGGCGGCGGCAGGTCGGCGTAGGTGTCCCGGCGCAGGCTCTCGTACTCGTTGCGCTTGTCGCGATAGGCGTGCCAGAGGCTGAGAATGCTGCCAACGTCGTCGATCTGCCCGGGCATGGCCAGCAACGGCGTGGCTTCGGCACGATAGGCCGCATCGGTGACGTAGCGGTCGTGAGCCGGCTCCTGGAACAGCGCCCAGAAGTTGTCACGGATCACGTCGGTGGCGATCTGGCCCCGGCACACCGGGCCACGGATGAAGGTACGGACGAAGTACTCGGCGTTATCCAGCATGAACTGGTAGCGCGCCACCGCCGGGATCGCCTCGAAGGTCTCGAACGGGTTGGAGCGGTGCCGAGGACCGTAGCCGGGCAACGAACTGGCATGCCAGTCGCCACTGTAGAACAGCTGCTTGACCCGCTTGAGCTTCTGCGGACCCATCGGGTAGGTGATGTGGGTCTTGTGCACGATCACGCCCTGCACGGGCATCAGGCGGTAATAGAAGTCGGTGCCCGGCGGGTCGTTGGGGCGCCGCGTGGCAATCAGGTCGATGGGCTGGCCGCTGGGCGTGCGCGAGCGGACCCACTGGAAGAAATGCCCCGGCTCGCCGCCGGCGAAATAGATGTGCGCAAGGAACAGGTGCTCATACAACCAGCGTCCTACCAATGCCTCGGTGGAGCCCGGACGGTTGAGCAGCGCTTCCCAGTCGGCGATCTGCGCCGCTTCCTTCGCGCTGGGGCGCACCGGGTCCTGATCGAGCGGCGCGCCTTGGGCCAGCCAGCGTTGCAGGGTCTGGTACTGGGCGTCGGTCAGGCCGGTCACCGCCAGCGGCATGCCTTCCTGCGGATGGGCCTTGGCATAGGCGTCGAACTCGCCGGGCAGCGGGCACTGGTTGTCGCGGTTGAGGCCCAGGACGATGCCGTCGGGGATCTTCGCGTTGGGCACCAGCGGCCTGGCATGCCCCAGCTCCAGCATGCGCGCCATCAGCGCAGCCTGGCTGCCACGGCTGTCGAGTACCGAGCTGAAGCCGAGTTTCTGCCAGGCCGCCGGGCCACTGGCGTCGTAGAACAGCCGGGTCGGCGTCACCGCCTGGCTGCGATCCCCTTGGTAAACGGGTACTTTCGAGGCGCCGCGGCTGGCACCCTCGGCGCTGCCCAGGTTGAGCTGGCAGGCCGCGTCGTTGCAGGCGTGGCAGGCCACGCACTTCTCGGTGAAGATCGGCTGGATATCCCGGGTATAGGAGATAGTCGGGGAGTTCTGGGGGGCTTGCCCTAGCGCCGCGCTGCTGATGAGCAGAGCGAAGGCGGCGGCAATCAAGCGATGCACCATGTGCCGTATGTCCTGGTTCCAAAAGGCTTTTCACGATTCTACTGGTGGGCCGCGGTGCCAACATGAATGAAATTCATGTAAATGTGCTGTGCGTCTAAAAAGCGCGCAGCTTTGTTATCATCCCGCCACTTTCGTCTTTGTCTGACCCAGGTAGTTCCAATGTCTGACCGCAGCGCTCGTTTCCAAGCACTTCAGCACGCACTCAAAGAGCGCATCCTGATTCTAGATGGCGGCATGGGTACTATGATCCAAAGCTACCGTCTGGAGGAAGGCGACTATCGTGGCACGCGCTTCGCCGACTGGCCAAGCGACGTCAAGGGCAACAACGACCTGCTCCTGCTGAGCCGCCCGGACGTGATCGCCGCCATCGAGAAGGCCTACCTGGACGCCGGCGCCGACATCCTCGAAACCAACACCTTCAACGCCACGCAGATCTCCCAGGCCGACTATGGCATGGAAGAACTGGTGTACGAGCTCAACGTCCAGGGCGCGCGCATCGCCCGCCAGGTGGCCGATGCCAAGACCCTGGAAACCCCGGACAAGCCACGCTTCGTCGCCGGCGTGCTCGGCCCGACCAGCCGCACCTGCTCGATTTCCCCGGACGTCAACGACCCCGGCTACCGCAACGTCACCTTCGACGAACTGGTGGAAAACTACATCGAGGCCACCCGCGGCCTGATCGAGGGCGGCGCCGACCTGATCCTGATCGAGACCATCTTCGACACCCTCAACGCCAAGGCGGCGATCTTCGCCGTGCAGCAGGTATTCGAGGACGACGGCATCGAGCTGCCGATCATGATCTCCGGGACCATCACCGACGCCTCCGGCCGTACCCTCTCGGGCCAGACCACCGAGGCGTTCTGGAACTCGGTGCGCCACGCCAAGCCGATTTCCGTCGGCCTGAACTGCGCCCTCGGCGCCAAGGACCTGCGCCCGTACCTGGAAGAGCTGTCGAACAAGGCCGGCACCCACGTCTCGGCGCACCCCAACGCCGGCCTGCCCAACGCCTTCGGCGAATACGACGAGACCCCGGCGGAAATGGCCGTGGTGGTCGAGGAGTTCGCCGCCAGCGGCTTCCTCAACATCATCGGTGGTTGCTGCGGTACCACCCCGGGCCACATCCAGGCGATCGCCGAGGCAGTGGCCAAGTACAAGCCGCGGGTGATCCCGGACATTCCAAAGGCCTGCCGTCTCTCGGGCCTGGAACCGTTCACCATCGATCGCGACTCGCTGTTCGTCAACGTCGGCGAGCGCACCAACATCACCGGTTCCGCCAAGTTCGCCCGGCTGATCCGCGAGGAAAACTACACCGAGGCCCTGGAAGTCGCCCTGCAGCAGGTCGAGGCCGGCGCCCAGGTGATCGACATCAACATGGACGAAGGGATGCTCGACTCCCAGGCCGCCATGGTCCGTTTCCTCAACCTGATCGCCGGTGAGCCGGACATCTCCCGCGTACCGATCATGATCGACTCCTCCAAGTGGGAAGTGATCGAGGCGGGCCTGAAGTGCATCCAGGGCAAGGGCATCGTCAACTCGATCTCGATGAAGGAAGGCGTCGAGGCCTTCAAGCATCACGCCAGGCTGTGCAAGCGCTACGGCGCCGCCGTGGTGGTGATGGCCTTCGACGAGGTCGGTCAGGCTGACACCGCCGCGCGCAAGAAGGAAATCTGCCAGCGCAGCTACGACATCCTGGTCAACGAAGTGGGCTTCCCGCCGGAAGACATCATCTTCGACCCGAACATCTTCGCCGTCGCCACCGGCATCGAGGAACACAACAACTACGCCGTGGACTTCATCGAAGCCTGCGCCTACATCCGTGACCACCTGCCCCACGCCCTGTCGTCGGGCGGCGTGTCCAACGTGTCGTTCTCGTTCCGCGGCAACAACCCGGTGCGCGAGGCGATCCACTCGGTCTTCCTTTATCACGCCATCCAGAACGGCCTGACCATGGGCATCGTCAACGCCGGCCAGCTGGAGATCTACGACGAGATCCCGGCGGCGCTGCGGGAGAAGGTCGAGGACGTGGTGCTCAACCGCACCCCCGAAGGCACCGACGCCCTGCTGGCCATCGCCGACGATTACCGTGGCGGCGGCGCAGCCAAGGAAGTGGAGACCGAGGAATGGCGCAACCTGCCGGTTGAAAAGCGCCTGGAACACGCGCTGGTCAAGGGCATCACCGCCTTCATCGTCGAAGACACCGAAGAATGCCGGCAGAAATGCGCGCGGCCGATCGAGGTGATCGAAGGCCCGCTGATGAGCGGGATGAACGTGGTCGGCGACCTGTTTGGCGCGGGCAAGATGTTCCTGCCGCAGGTGGTGAAGTCCGCCCGGGTGATGAAGCAGGCCGTGGCGCACCTGATTCCCTTCATCGAGGCCGAGAAAGGCGACAAGCCGGAAGCCAAGGGCAAGATCCTCATGGCCACGGTGAAGGGCGACGTGCACGACATCGGCAAGAACATCGTCGGCGTGGTCCTGGGCTGTAATGGCTACGACATCGTCGACCTCGGCGTGATGGTGCCGGCGGAGAAGATCCTCCAGGTCGCCCGCGAAGAGAAATGCGACATCATCGGCCTGTCCGGCCTGATCACCCCGTCGCTGGACGAGATGGTCCACGTCGCCCGGGAAATGCAGCGCCAGGACTTCCACCTGCCGCTGATGATCGGCGGCGCCACCACCTCCAAGGCGCACACCGCGGTGAAGATCGAACCGCGCTACAGCAACGATGCGGTGATCTACGTCACCGACGCCTCCCGTGCGGTGGGCGTGGCCACGCAACTGCTGTCCAAGGAACTCAAGCCGGGCTTCGTCGAGAAGACCCGCGCAGACTACGTCGAGGTTCGCGAGCGCACCGCCAACCGCAGCGCCCGCACCGAGCGCCTGAGCTACGCCCAGGCCATCGCCGCCAAGCCGCAATACGACTGGGCCGGCTACCAGGCGGCGGTGCCGTCGTTCACCGGCGTGAAGGTGCTGGAGAATATCGATCTCAAGGTGCTGGCCGAGTACATCGACTGGACGCCGTTCTTCATTTCCTGGGACCTGGCCGGCAAGTTCCCGCGCATCCTCTCTGACGAGGTGGTGGGTGAAGCGGCCACCGCCCTGTACGCCGATGCACAGCAGATGCTGGCCAAGCTGATCGACGAGAAGCTGATCAGCGCCCGCGCGGTGTTCGGCTTCTGGCCGGCCAACCAGGTGGCGGACGACGATATCGAGGTCTACGGCACCGACGGCCAGCCGCTGGCGCGCCTGCACCACCTGCGCCAGCAGACCATCAAGCCGGACAACAAGCCGAACTTCTCCCTGGCCGACTTCGTCGCGCCTAAGGACAGCGGCGTCACCGACTATGTCGGCGGCTTCATCACCACCGCCGGCATCGGCGCCGAGGAAGTGGCCAAGGCCTACCAGGACAAGGGCGACGACTACAGCTCGATCATGGTCAAGGCCCTGGCCGACCGCCTGGCCGAAGCCTGCGCCGAATGGCTGCACGAGCAGGTGCGCAAGGACTACTGGGGTTATGCCAGGGACGAGCACCTGGACAACGAGGCGCTGATCAAGGAGCAGTACTCCGGTATCCGCCCTGCCCCGGGCTACCCGGCGTGCCCGGACCATACCGAGAAGGAAACCCTGTTCCGCCTGCTGGACGGCACCGCGATCGGCGAGACCGGGCCGAGCGGCGTGTTCCTCACCGAACACTTCGCCATGTTCCCGGCGGCAGCGGTCAGCGGCTGGTACTTCGCCCATCCGCAAGCGCAGTACTTTGCGGTGGGCAAGGTGGAGAAGGACCAGATCGAGAGCTACAGCGCGCGCAAGCAGCAGGATGTGGCGGTGAGCGAGCGGTGGTTGGCGCCTAACCTCGGGTACGAGAGCTGAGTTCTCGGTAGCAGCTGACGGCCTCATCGCTGGCAAGCCAGCTCCCACAGTGACCGCGTGCACCGCCGGACCTGTGGGAGCTGGCTTGCCAGCGATGAGGCCAGTACAAGCAACCTCATAACCACAGGCTAGACTCTGGGCAAACCACCCCCGGAGAGCCCAGCCCATGGAAGACCCTCAAGGCAAGCCCCCGACCTTCTGGCAGCTTCTGCACAGCGTCCTGGCCGCCGCCTTCGGCGTGCAGTCGGGCAAGAACCGCGCCCGCGACTTCACCCACGGCAAACCCTCGCACTTCATCGCCATGGGCACCGCCTTCACCCTGGTATTCATCCTCGTGCTCTACGGCCTGGTCCAGCTCGCCATGCACCTCACCGCCCGCTGATTCCGCCGCCCAGACGAAAACCGCCCGCAGGGTCCATGCTGCGGGCGGCTTCGTTTCAGGTCACGGTCATTGCTGCTCAGTCTGGGTGATCCTTCACTGGTGACTGACCCAGTACACGGCGGTCACGACCACGAGCACGATCAGGCAGAGAATTGCCCACGCGTCCACACTGCTGTCCGTCTTGCCGGTTTTGGTCGGGTTTCCCATTGCATCGCCTCTTTTTGTAGTGGTTATGGGAATGCACACCCCCAGCAGTTAAGTCGAGCAATGTCCATTGCTCAAGCAGGGACTTTTACCGCTCGGCGGATGAAGAAGAATCGGACAAACGCAAGCCAGTCTCACTTAGTCCAAATCGTTCTTTTCATATGCAAAAACATCACTTTTGCGCATAAATGCAACCTGCTATCTTTCCCCGGCTCCGCATCCGGAGTGCGCGGCCGTGCGCGCGATTAGCTGCAAGCAGCTTGAGAACAGGACCCCTATGTACGTATACGACGAGTACGATCAGCGGATCATCGAGGACCGCGTCAAGCAGTTCCGGGATCAGACCCGCCGCTATCTGGCCGGAGAGCTGAGCGAAGAAGAATTCCGCCCTCTGCGACTGCAGAATGGCCTCTATATCCAACGTTTCGCCCCGATGCTGCGAGTCGCCGTGCCTTATGGCCAGCTGACCGCGCGCCAGACCCGCATGCTGGCGAAAATCGCGCGCGACTACGACAAAGGCTACGCGCACATCAGTACCCGGCAGAACGTCCAGTACAACTGGCCGGCCCTGGAAGACATCCCGGAGATCCTCGCCGAACTGGCCACCGTGCAGATGCACGCGATCCAGACCAGCGGCAACTGCCTGCGCAACGTCACCACCGACCAGTTCGCCGGCGTCGCCGCCGATGAGCTGATCGACCCGCGCCCGTGGTGCGAGATCGTCCGCCAGTGGACCACCTTCCACCCGGAATTCGCCTACCTGCCACGCAAGTTCAAGATCGCCATCAACGGCTCGAAGAGCGACCGCGCGGCCATCGAGGTGCACGATATCGGCCTGGAGCCGGTGCACAACGAAGCCGGCGAGCTGGGCTTCCGCGTCCTGGTGGGTGGCGGCCTGGGCCGTACCCCGGTGGTCGGTGCCTTCATCAACGAGTTCCTGCCGTGGCAGGACCTGCTCAGCTACCTCGACGCCATCCTGCGCGTGTACAACCGTTACGGTCGCCGTGACAACAAGTACAAGGCGCGGATCAAGATCCTGGTCAAGGCCCTTACCCCTGAAGTCTTCGCCGAGAAGGTCGAGGCCGAGATGGTCCACCTGCGCGGCGGCCAGACCACCCTGACCGAAGCCGAAGTGCAGCGCGTTGCCAAGCACTTCGTCGACCCGGACTACAAGGCCCTGGACAACCTCGACACGCAACTGGCCGAACTCGACCAGCAGCACCCGGGCTTCGCCCGCTGGCGCGTGCGCAACACCCTGGCGCACAAGAAGCCGGGCTACGTGGCCGTGACCCTGTCGCTCAAGCCTACCGGCGTCGCCCCGGGCGACCTGACCGACAAGCAACTGGACAAGGTCGCCGACCTCGCCGAGCGCTACAGCTTCGGCCAGCTGCGCACCTCCCACGAGCAGAACATCATCCTCGCCGACGTCGAGCAGTCCGAACTGCACGCCCTCTGGCTGGAACTGCGCGAACACGGCTTCGCCACCCCGAACATCGGCCTGCTGACCGACATCATCTGCTGCCCTGGCGGTGATTTCTGCTCGCTGGCCAACGCCAAGTCGATCCCGATCGCCGAATCCATCCAGCGCCGCTTCGACGACCTGGACTACCTGTTCGACATCGGCGAGCTGGACCTGAACATCTCGGGTTGCATGAACGCCTGCGGCCACCACCACGTCGGCCATATCGGCATTCTCGGCGTGGACAAGAAAGGCGAGGAGTTCTACCAGGTTTCCCTGGGTGGCAGCGCCAGCCGCGACGCCAGCCTCGGCAAGATCCTCGGCCCGTCCTTCGCCCAGGACGCCATGCCGGACGTGATCGAGAAACTGATTTCCGTCTACGTTGAAAAGCGTACCGAAGACGAGCGTTTCATCGACACCTACCAGCGTATCGGCATCGATCCCTTCAAGGAGCGCGTCTATGCAGCGAATCATTAAGAACAACCAGATCGTCGACGAAACCTGGCACCTGCTGCCCAAGGAAGTCACCCTCGACGAGCTGACCAACTGCGACGACTACATTGTCCCGCTGCAACTCTGGCGCGAACATGCCCACGCCCTCAAAGCCCGCGATGGCGGTCTTGGCGTGTGGCTGGACAGCGACGAGGAAGCCGAGGAAATCGGTGAAGACGTCGCCCACTTCCAGGTCATCGCCCTGAACTTCCCGGCCTTCACCGACGGGCGCAACTACTCCAATGCGCGCCTGCTGCGGGATCGCTACAAGTTCACCGGTGAGCTGCGTGCCATCGGCGACGTGCTGCGCGACCAGCTGTTCTACCTGGCGCGTTGCGGTTTCGACGCCTTCGCCATCCGTGCCGACAAGGACCCGGAAGAGGCGCTGCAGGGCCTGAAGGACTTCTCGGTGACCTACCAGGCTGCCACCGACGAGCCGCTGCCGCTGTTCCGTCGGCGTTGATCGTTCGACCGCTGAAATGAAAAAGCCCCGTCAGTCTGACGGGGCTTTTTCGTTCTTGAGGGCCCTATCGCTGGCAAGCCAGTTCCCAGGGACCGCGTGCACCGCTAAACCTGTGGGAGCTGGCTTGCCAGCGATGAGGCCCTGAAGATCACCGCCAGCGGCTGATCCTGCTCCAGATCCCCAGCACGGTATTCTCCACCGCCCCGCTGGCCGCCAGCCCTACCCGCTCCTGCAGGCTCTTGCGCTCGGCAAAGTGCAGGTGATACAGGTTCGACTCCCGCGCCCGCTCGCTGAGGTACTCGTCACTGGTCTTCAGCTCATCCACCAGTTGCTTGTTCAGCGCCGCCACCCCCAGCCATACCTCGCCGGTCGCGACGTCGTCGATATGCAGCTGCGGCCGGTAGCGCGAGACGAAATCCTTGAACAGCTGATGGGTCACGTCCAGGTCTTCCTGGAACTTCTCCCGACCCTTCTCGGTGTTCTCGCCAAACACGGTCAACGTGCGCTTGTACTCGCCAGCGGTGAGCACCTCGAAATCGATATCGTGCTTCTTCAGCAAGCGGTTGACGTTGGGCAACTGGGCCACCACGCCAATCGAGCCAAGAATGGCGAACGGCGCACTGACGATGCGCTCGCCGATACAGGCCATCATGTAACCACCACTGGCGGCGACCTTGTCGATGCACACCGTCAGCGGCACGCCGGCCTGGCGGATGCGCGCCAGTTGCGAGGCGGCCAGGCCATAGCTGTGAACCATGCCACCGCCGCTCTCCAGGCGCAGCACCACCTCGTCGCGGGCCGTGGCCAGGCTGAGCAGCGCGGTGATTTCATGGCGCAGGCTCTCGGTGGCCGAGGCCTTGATATCCCCATCGAAATCCAGCACGAAGACCCGCGGCTTGTCGTCCGCCGGTGCCTTCTTCAGCTTCTTCTGCTCCTTCGCCTGCTGCTTGCGCAGGGCCTTGAGCTGGTGCTTCTCCAGCAAACCCGACTCCAGGCGCTCGCGCAGGTCCTTGTAGAACTCGTTGAGCCGGGTGACCTGCAACTGCCCGCCGGCCTTGCGCCGGCCCTTGCCGCGCATGCCGGCGATGGCCGACAGCACGACCAGCACGGCGATCACCAGGGTGGCGGTTTTGGCGAGAAAGCTTGCGTACTCTGCAAGAAACTCCACGATAACTCCTTACTGACCTGCGCCCTCATGACGCGAAAACGATAGTGAAGCATACCGGCGGCAACCCGCCCCTGCCAGCGTAGGAAATGTCTGGCAGAACAGTTCAAACGCTCTTTTCAAACGCTTGTATGTTTTTTCGTTGACACTGGGTCGGTGGCGACCTAACCTCGCCCAATCCTTCTCACCCAGGCGTACGACGTGGGCAGCATCTACCTGATACGACATGGCCAGGCCTCCTTCGGTTGCGACGACTACGACGTCCTCTCGCCGATCGGCATGCGCCAGAGCGAAGCCCTCGGTGCGCACCTGGTCCAGCTCGGCGTGCAGTTCGATCGCTGTATCGCCGGCGACCTGCGTCGCCAGCAGGACACCGCACGCCTGACCCTGCAAGCCATGCAGGATGCCGGCATCGCCGCCCCCACGGTGGACACCGACGCTGCCTTCAACGAATTCGATGCCGACGCGGTGATCCGCGCCCTGGTGCCCAGCCTGCTGCCGGACGAGCCGGAAGCCCTGACCATCCTGCGCAACGCCCGCGAACACCGCGCCGAGTTCCAGCGCCTGTTCGCCCTGATCGTGCAGCGCTGGCACGGCGGCCAGCACGACCGAGACGGCCTGGAAAGCTGGGCAGCCTTCGTCCAGCGCACCGGCGACGGCCTGCAGCGGGTGCTGGAACAGGCAGCCAGCGGCGACAACATCGCCATCTTCACCTCGGGCGGGACCATCGCCGCCCTGCTCCACCGCATCACCGGCGTCAGCCCCAGCCAGGCCTTCGAGCTGAACTGGCAGATCATCAACACCTCGCTCAGCCAGCTGAAGTTCCGCGGCGGCGAGGTGACCCTGGCCTCCTTCAACAGCCAAGCCCACGTGCGGCTGTTGAGGGTGCCGGAACTCGTCACCTGGCGATGAGTCCGGCGTACAACGACCCTGCGTCACTGAAACCACTCAACAAGGAAAACACCATGAGCGATGTCGCCAAAGCCGTAGAAGCCATGAAAGCCAAGTTCAACCCGGCCGCTGCTGCAGGCCTGGACCTGGTCTTCGGTTTCAACATCACCGATGAAGACAAGCACTACGCCCTGATCGTCAAGGATGGCACCTGCGCAATCCAGGAAGGCGAACACGCCGATGCCAACTGCACCCTGGTCCTGGACAGCGAAACCCTGAAGGGCATCGTCAGTGGCGAAACCGACGGCATGCAGGCCTTCATGAGCGGCAAGCTGCGCGTCGAAGGCGACATGATGCTGTCGATGAAGCTCAGCGAGCTGTTCCCGGCGTAAGCGACTCTGCCGTGACGAAAAAAACCGAAGCCGGTCCCCTGCTTCGGTTTTTTTTCGCCCGATGAATGCCTGGCATCAGGTGCGTTGATCGACCGGCAACACCCGCGCCAATAAGGCGTGACGGCGCTTGGCAGGTCCGGACGCGAGAATTAGATTAGCCAATGTTCCATGGCTACCAAAATAAGGGAAAAGCATGACGCTCACCGATCAGTCCACCCAGGTCCGCCCCGGCGAGGAGCTCGATCCCGCCCTGATCGATCCGTACCTGAAAGCGCATATCCCGGGCTTGAGCGGCACGCCCGTCATCAGCCAGTTTCCGGGCGGCGCCTCGAACCTGACCTACCTGGTGACCTACCCGGAACATGACTTCGTCCTGCGTCGCCCGCCATTCGGCAGCAAGGCCAAGTCCGCCCATGACATGGGTCGCGAGTTCCGCATCCTCAACCAGCTCAACGCCGGTTTCCCCTATTGCCCCAAGGCCTACGTGCATTGCACCGACGAATCGCTGATCGGTGGCGAGTTCTATGTGATGGAACGGGTCAAGGGCATCATCCTGCGCTCCGACCTGCCGCCGGCGCTGGGCTTCGACGCCGCGCGCACCGAAGCGTTGTGCAAGAGCTTCATCGACCGCCTGGTAGAGCTGCACCAGGTCGACTACCACGCCGTCGGCCTCGCCGACCTGGGCAAGCCCGAGGGCTACGTGCAGCGCCAGATCGAGGGTTGGGCCAGCCGCTACGAGAAAGCCCTGACCCCGGACGCACCGCGCTGGGAAGCGGTGATCGCCTGGCTGCGCGAGAAGATGCCGGCGGACCACCCGCGCCCGGGCATCATCCATAACGACTACCGCTTCGACAACGTCATCCTCGATGCCGACAACCCGATGCGCATCATCGGCGTGCTGGACTGGGAAATGACCACCCTCGGCGACCCGCTGATGGACCTGGGCAACACCCTGGCCTACTGGATCGAAGCCGACGACCCGGCGCCGGTACAGCTGATGCGCCGCCAGCCGTCCAACGCCCCGGGCATGCTCACCCGCCGCCAGTTCGTCGACTACTACGCCGAGCGTGCCGGGATCGAGATCGCCAACTTCGACTTCTACTACACCTACGGCCTGTTCCGCCTGGCCGGGATCGTCCAGCAGATCTACTACCGCTTCTTCCACGGCCAGACCCAGGACAAGCGCTTCGCCCAGTTCATCCACATGAACAAGCTGCTGGAGCACATGAGCCTGAAGGTCATCGACGCGTCCGCCCTCTGAACAACGACAACAAGGAATCCATCATGTCCAAGACCCAACTGTTCGACCTCGACGGCAAGATCGCCTTCGTTTCCGGGGCCAGCCGCGGCATCGGCGAAGCCATCGCCCACCTGCTGGCGCAGCAGGGTGCCCATGTGATCGTCTCCAGCCGCAAGCTGGATGGCTGCCAGCAGGTCGCCGAGGCCATCGTCGCCGCGGGTGGCAAGGCCACCGCGATCGCCTGCCATATCGGCGAGATGGAGCAGATCACCGCGGTGTTCGCGCGGATCCGCGAAGAGTTCGGACGCCTGGACATCCTGGTCAACAACGCCGCGACCAACCCGCAGTTCTGCAACGTGCTGGACACCGACCTGGGCGCCTTCCAGAAGACCGTGGACGTGAACATCCGTGGTTACTTCTTCATGTCGGTGGAAGCCGGCAAGCTGATGCGCGAGCACGGTGGCGGCAGCATCATCAACGTCGCCTCGATCAATGGCGTGTCGCCGGGGGTGTTCCAGGGCATCTACTCGGTGACCAAGGCGGCGGTGATCAACATGACCAAGGTCTTCGCAAAGGAATGCGCGGCGTTCGGCATTCGTTGCAACGCCCTGCTGCCGGGCCTGACCGACACCAAGTTCGCCTCGGCGCTGGTGAAGAACGATGCGATCCTGAATACCGCGCTGCAGCAGATCCCGCTCAAGCGCGTGGCCGATCCAAAGGAAATGGCCGGGGCGGTGCTGTACCTGGCCAGTGACGCGTCCAGCTACACCACGGGCGTGGCGCTGAATGTGGATGGGGGGTTCCTGTCCTGATTCTCCGCTGAACTTGAGGGCCCTATCGCTGGCAAGCCAGCTCCCACAGTGTCAGCGCGCGCCGCCGGACCTGTGGAGCTGGCTTGCCAGCGATAGAGCCCTCAAGAGTCACACAAAACCCGACGACAGGCGTACCATATCCCGCTTCCGGCGAGCCCTTCTCGCCAGCCCCTGTCGCACAAGAAATCCCCCATGCCTTTCGAACTCAGCGTTGACCCCACCACCCTCGCCATTCTCGCCGCAGTTGCCTTCGTCGCCGGATTCATCGATGCCATCGCCGGCGGTGGCGGCCTGCTGACCACGCCTGCCCTGCTCACCGCCGGCATGCCGCCGCACCTGGTGCTGGGCACCAACAAGCTCAGTTCCACCTTCGGTTCGGCCACCGCAGGCTTTACCTACTACAAGCGCAAGCTGTTCCACCCGGCACAATGGCGCCATGCTCTGGTCGGTACCTTCATCGGTGCGCTGATCGGCGCCGTGATCGCCCACTACCTGCCCGCCGAATGGCTGAACAAGATGCTCCCGGTGATCGTCTTCGCCTGTGGCATCTACCTGCTGTTCGGCGGCACGCCCAAGGCGCCGCTGGACGTGAATATCCCGATCAAGAAGAAATGGCAGGCCCCGCAGGGCTTCACCCTGGGCTTCTACGACGGCGTCGCCGGCCCCGGCACCGGCGCCTTCTGGACCGTCAGCACCCTGCTGCTCTACCCCGTCGACCTGGTCAAGGCCAGCGGCGTGGCGCGCAGCATGAACTTCGTCAGCAACGCGGCGGCGCTGTCGGTGTTCATCTTCTCGGGTCAGGTGGATTGGGCGGTAGGCCTGGCGATGGGCTCTTCGTTGATGGTCGGCGCCTTCTTCGGCGCGCGCACCGCCATCAGTGGCGGTGCGAAGTTCATCCGGCCGGTGTTCATCACCGTGGTACTGGCCCTGACCGTGCGCCTAGCGTGGCAGCACTGGTTCGGCCAGGCCTAGGCGACGGGCCACGTACAGGTCGATCAGGTAGCGGGCGATGGAGCGCCCGGCAGGCAGCGGCGGCAGCGCGTCGACGCGGAACCACTGGGCATCCTCGATCTCGTCCGGCTGCATGACGATCTCGCCACCGGCGTACTCGGCATGGAAGCCCAGCATCATCGAGTGCGGGAACGGCCAGCACTGGCTGCCGACGTACTGGATGTTGCACACCTCCAGCGCCACTTCCTCGCGCACTTCGCGCACCAGGCAATCCTCCGCCGACTCCCCCGGCTCGGCAAAGCCCGCCAGGGTGCTGTAGACGCCGGTGACGAAGCGCGGCGAACGGGCCAGGAGGATTTCATCACCCCGGGTGATCAGCACGATCATGCTCGGCGAGATGCGCGGGTAGCTGCGCAGGTCGCAGGGCTCGCAGTACATCGCCCGCTCCCAGTGGATCTGCCGCATCGGCTGGCCACAACTGCCGCAGAAACGGTGCTCGCGGGCCCAGGTGGCGATCTGCGCGGCGTAGCCGAGGATGGTGTAGGTGTCGAAGTCGCCTTCCAGCATGAACTGGCGCAGGCCGCGCCAGCTGCAGCCCGGCAGCGCCTGGCTGCCGTGCAGCTCGATCAGGTAGACCGGCTGCCCGTCGAAATGGCCGATGCCATGCTCGAAGCGGATATCCGGCTCCTGGCGCTTGAACCAGTCGCGGGGGAACAGCGCGCCGTTGGCGTCCACCATGAATCCTTCGGCGCTGCGCACGACCACAAGGCCGCCGCTCACATTCGTATCCAGTACCGCAGTGGTCCAGCGCGCTGACATGTTCCCTTATCCTTAGCCGTTCACCTCAGTCGGCGAACTCCGGCTTCTGTTTGCTCATGTGGGCGGCCACGGCCACCCGCAGGTCGGTGGATTGCAGCATGGCGGCGTTCCAGGTGGCGATGTACTCCAGCCCGTCGTCGATCCGGTGATCGCGCATGTAGCTGAGCATCTCCTTGGTGCCGGCCACGGCAATCGGGGATTTTCCCGCAATTTCGGTGGCGATGGCAAAGACTCCATCGAGCAGCGCGGCATGGTCGTCGTAGACGCGGTTGACCAGGCCGATGCGCTGCGCTTCCACCGCGTCGATGCTGCGCCCGGTATAGGCCAGTTCACGCAGCAGGCCGTCGCCGATGATACGCGGCAGACGTTGCAAAGTGCCGACATCGGCGGCCATGCCCATGTCGATTTCCTTGATCGAGAATTGCGCGTCGGCGGCCGCGTAGCGCATGTCGCAGGCCGCCACCAGGTCGATGGCGCCGCCGATGCAGTAGCCCTGGATCGCCGCCAGCACCGGCTTGCGGCAGTTGTCCACGGCATTGAACGAGGCCTGCATCTGCAGGATCTTGCGCCGCAGCAGGCGGGCGTTGCGGCCGACATCCTTGCCCAGCTCGCTGGCCACCGAGGCCAGCAGCATCAGGTCGATACCGGAGGAGAAATGCTTGCCGGCGCCGCTGATCACCACCACCCGCACCGCGTCGGTCTCGTCGATCCACTGGAAGATCTCGATGATCTCGCTCCAGAACGCGGCGTTCATGGCGTTGATCTTTTCCGGGCGGTTGATCTGGACGTGGGCGATGTTGTTCGACAGCTCGACCTTGAACGCGGTGTAGTCGGTCACGGCGACGCTCCTTGAGCAGGGAGGAAAGTAGACCCGGACTATATCTCACCCCACAGGCCGCGCTTTTGCCAAAAGCGGGACTGACTTTCCTTGATCTTGCGTGACGCTTGCGGCACCGTGCGCAGGTCTTTGAATCATTAGGAAACATTTCATGCCCCGCTCCCTGCCCGGCGCCCTGATTCACAACTTCCTTGGCCAATCGCCGCGCTGGTACAAGGCCACCGTGTGCCTGTTCCTGCTGCTCAACCCATTGCTGCTGGCGACCCTTGGCCCGGTGGTCACCGGCTGGGTGCTGGTGGTGCAGTTCATCTTCTTCCTCGGCATGGCGCTCAAGTGCTACCCGCTGATGCCTGGTGGCCTGCTGATGGTCGAGGCGCTGCTGCTCGGCCTGACCACGCCGCAGGCGCTGTACGAGGAGCTGCAACACAACTTCCCGGTGATCCTGCTGCTGATGTTCATGGTGGCCGGGATCTACTTCATGAAGGAACTGCTGCTGTTCGTATTCTCGCGTATTTTGTTAGGAATTCGATCCAAGCCATTGCTGGCATTGATGTTTTGTTTCCTTTCAGCGTTTCTCTCTGCCTTCCTCGACGCGCTTACCGTGACAGCGGTGATCATCAGTGCCGCAGTGGGTTTCTATGCCATCTACCACCGCGTTGCATCCGGTGCGAACCCCCGTGGCGATGCACAGATCGACAGCGACCAGCACATTCCCGATCTGGCCCGGGAAGACCTGCAACAGTTCCGCGCCTTCCTGCGCAGCCTGCTGATGCATGGCGCCGTGGGTACGGCCCTGGGTGGCGTGTGCACGTTGGTGGGCGAGCCGCAGAACCTGCTGATCGGCCATGAGATGGGCTGGCACTTCCAGGAGTTCTTCCTGAAAGTCGCCCCGGTGTCGCTGCCGGTGCTGGCGGCGGGCCTGGTCACCTGCGTACTGCTGGAGAAACTGCGCTGGTTCGGCTACGGCACCCTGCTGCCGGATCGCGTGCGCGAGGTACTGGCCGCCTGCGCCGCCGAGGACGACGCCCAGCGCACCCCGCAGCAACGCGCCAGCCTGCTGGTGCAGGGAATTGCCGCGCTGATCCTGATCGTCTGCCTGGGGCTGCATATCGCCGAGGTGGGCCTGATCGGCCTGCTGGTGATCGTGCTGATCACCTCGTTCACCGGCATCACCGACGAACACCGCCTGGGGCGGGCGTTCCAGGATGCGATGCCGTTCACCTCGCTGCTGGTGGTGTTCTTCGCGGTGGTTGCGGTGATCCACCAGCAGCAGTTGTTCACCCCGCTGATCCAGTGGGTGCTGGCGCTGCCGGCGGACCAGCAGCCGGGCATGCTGTTCATCGCCAACGGGCTGCTGTCGGCCATCAGTGACAACGTGTTCGTCGCTACCATCTACATCACCGAGGTCAAGCAGGCGTTCGTCAATGGCGGCATGAGCCGCGAGCACTTCGAGACGCTGGCGGTGGCGATCAACACCGGCACCAACCTCCCGAGCGTGGCCACGCCGAATGGCCAGGCGGCGTTCCTGTTCCTGCTGACCTCGGCGATTGCGCCGCTGATCCGGTTGTCCTATGGGCGGATGGTGTGGATGGCGTTGCCGTACACCATCGTCATGGGTGGCCTGGGGTGGTGGGCTGTGACCTATTGGCTGTGAGGCCTTGAGGGCCTCATCGCTGGCAAGCCAGCGATAGGGCCCTCACTGTCCCCGCAGATCCTCGAAGAACACCTTCTTCCCATCCACCTGCACCGAAGCCCGCGGCAGATTGGCCTGCTCCCCGCCCGGCACCTCCACATGCCAGTAGCAGTACCTCACCGCCCGAGTGATCGCCACATAGGCCAGGCGCAGGATCTCTTCCTTCTGCGCCGTATCGAACGCCTCCGGATCGCCATTCCTGCCCAGCCCGGACAGCCGGTAGACCTGGTTCTTGTACGGCGAGCGCGTCACGTACTGGCAGTCCCCCAGCATGAACACCGCATCCGCCTGCAGCCCCTTGGCGCTGTGATAGGTCAGTTGCTTTAGCCGTCGCTGCCCATGGGGCAAGCTAGAATCAACATTAACAATTGATTGAATATGATTTGATATCAACAACTTATCAGAACTTTTTCGAAACAGGATCATGACCGAATCGCCGCGGTTGTAGTGCTCGATCACCTGCTGCGCCAAGGCAGCCTCGTCCCGCTCGCACACCTGCACCGGCCAGCACTCCTCCGCTGCCGGCCCTGCCGCCTTGGCTTTCTTGCCCGTGATCGACGGCGCGGACTTCACGATGTGCTCGGCGGCATCGATGATGTGCTGGTGGCTGCGGTAGTTGTCGGTAAGCATGACCCGGGTACCGGACGGTGCCGGGAAGGCCTTGGCGAACTCCATGAAGTACTTCGGCGAACTGCCGCGCCAGCCGTAGATCGACTGCCAGTCATCCCCCACGCAGAGCAGCGACGAGTGCTGCGCGTTGCGCCCCACGTTCAGCACCGGCCCGCGCCGACGGATCTCCCGCAGGCTGGCACGCAGCCAGGAGACGATCTGCGGCGAGACGTCCTGGAACTCGTCGATCATCAGGTGCGCCAGCGGCCGCAGCAGCGGGTCGGGTAGCAGTTGCAGGTTCTCCGGGTTGTTCTCGCCGAACAGGGCGAACATGCGGTTGTAGCTCATCACCGGTGGCGACTGCGCCAGCAGGTGGTTCTCCAGGGCCTTCCAGTACAGGCTCAGGGCCTCGAAGAACGGCGCGTCGGTATCGCCCGACGGGAAACTCATGCCCTGCACGGCCACGCTGACATCCAGGCCGAGGTTCTCGATAAAGCCCGCCGCCGCGACGAAAGCGTCCAGCAGCGGTACCGCCGCAAGCTCGCCCTTGACCTTGTAGTCGAAGCCCGGACCGGCCACCGCATCGCCCGCCAGGGAGGCGGTGAGACGCTTGGCCTCTGCATAATTTACCAGCCAAATCACAGGCTTATCGCAGAAAGCTTGAAACAAGGTGCGTTTGATCACCCACTCCGCCCACACCGGAAGCTTGGCTCCGGGGCGCTTGTAGTTCTGGTTTTCACCCGGATCGAAACCAAGCACCACCCAGGCGTCCAGCTCGGCGATATGGCCGTGGAAATGGAACTGGCTGCCGTTGATCTCGACGGTCTCGCGGCTGGGCTCGATGCCCTTGATCGGCCAGGCGCCGGCGCGGAACCACAGGTCCTCGATGGTATCGCAGAGCTCTTCGTCCCTTGTGGCAGAGAGCTGGGTCACGGCGACGCGCTTCTGCACGTCCGGATGATCGCGTTCCAGTGACTTGAGCTGCACCGCCTCGCGGCGCAACCCGCCGATCAGCTCGGCGAAGCGCGGGCTGGCGCGCAGCAGGTCGCGGTAGCAAAGGTTGAGCTGCTGACGCTGGGCGTCGTTGATACGCAAGTCGAACGGGTTGCTCTCGGCATCGGCCTCAGCCCCTGCCGGCAGCTCGCTGCCCAGGGTCTCGAAGGCGCGCACTTGGCTGAAGCCCGGCAGGCTGCGCACCAGCGGCAGGATCCGCGAATGGAAGGTACGCACCAGGTCCCGCGCCTGCACGGGCGTCAGCGGCACCTGCCACTGGCTGAAGACCTGCAGCAGGCGGGCGATGAAGTCCTTGCGCGACTCGCGGGTGAAGGTCACCACGGTCATCGCGTCCAGTTCGTAGCCCAGGTAATGGCGCAGCAGCAGGATGCGCAGCACCAGCGAGGTCGACTTGCCCGCCCCCGCGCCGGCGATGACGCAGGTAGACGGCGTTTCGCTGAAGATCATCTTCCACTGCGCGGCGCTGGGCTGGGCGTGCTCCGGCAGGCGCTGGGCGACGTCGGCCTTGAAGCGCTTCTTCAGGTCTGCGGTGAGCGGCAGGCGCCAGTCGTCGAACAGGCTGTCGTCCAGGCCGGGTACGGAATGGCCATCGGGACGGGTATCGCGGATCACCAGGACCTGGCGCCCAGCCTCGTAGCCATCGAAACGGCCCTGCTCGTAGCCCTCGCGCAGGCCGTCGGCGTGGCCGGTGCGCTGGCCGCTGGCGTGGCCCTGGAACCAGGAATCACGGTGCTGGGCACTCAGGCGGTTGAGGCCACGGCCGAGCATGCGCGCGGCCACGCGCCTGAGCCAGGGTAGCTGGGCTGGCGGGGTGAGGTCCTGGGGTTGAGGGGGAAGCTTGTCTGACACACCGACTCCGGCTGGAAAAAATACAGCGGGGAGTTTTACCCCATTCGGGGGTATTGGGACAGTGGCGGTAACCGTCAGGCAAACACATCTTCCTGAATCTACCGCCGAGGGCCATGATGTCCACCTGACTTAAGTGGACACTAGCGCCGTCTCTATCGCAAATACCGCCTTGGGCACATGAATTTGCTGCCGCATCACTGGATGCGTGCATGATGTGTACAAGGTAAATTGCCTTTCAGTTCTGGCAGGCCGTGTACGCTCAAGATGACTTAGAGGAAAGGATACTCATGGATAATGCTCTAGAGGTAGAACCGGGTGATGAGAAAGTCATCGGGCACTGCGACAGATGTGGTCACGAAACCAGAACCTTTCGCGGGTTCGTTAATGACCAAGATGGTGCATACGCGGTTTACCTGTGCACGTATACAGCGTCTCATCCCGAGCTCGGCGTTGACATGGTCGTAAGCATAGGAGGCTGGGGGGCGGGCAATGATCCCTCTCTCAAGCAGTGCATTGCGCTGGAGTGGCGTCAGGCTGAAACCGGGCCAGGCTGTCGAGTAATAGATGCTTCTGACTCTCGATGGCACGGTATTGACTTCCTTGGAAGGATGCTGAGTAGAGAGCAAGCCATGAACTCCGCTAAAGCGACAGAGGCGTTTGCAGTTACCGATGCTGTTTGGCAGTGTGACCAACGCTTGGCGGCAGCGCTAACCCAGGCTGGCGCGCGGCACGAAGGTTTGTTTGGCTAGTGAGTGTCGTGCGGAAAGCTCTACACCAGCAGAACCAGACACTTCTACATAAGCGCTCGGCATTTGAAAGGTGTGTTGAGCAGCCGCCAAGTCGGGGCGCTGCTCATATCTCCAGCAGCCGAGACAACAGGTTCAGGATCAACAGTTGAATCGAGGAGTTGCTTGTCCCCAGAAATCGAGCTTGCCGTGCTCGCTTCGCACCGCAAGCGATAGCGTCACCCCTTCCAGCGTGGCCTGAATGACCCGTCCATCGAAGGATGCAGCAAGCGGATCCTTGAGCACGCCATGAATGGCCAAGGCGATCCCGCCCTGCGCAGCACTCAATGCCTTGCTGCGCTGCAGCAGCATATGGCTTTGCCGACTCTCCTGACGTGCCGCCGATACCACGCCAATCATCGCCAGGCTCAGCAAGGCCAGTAGCCACAGCACGAGGACCAGCGCCAGTCCTTGCTGATGACGCGTCATCCTGTCGTATGTCATCAAAGACCCCGATTCCAACTGCGCTCAAGCCAGGTTTTGTACGAAGAGTGCTTACGCAATGCACCGGCGTTAAAGCTTGTTGTCAATCAGGTCCCCGTCTTCGATTTCCAGATAAATGCCCGCGTCTCGCTTCAGGTAGATGTAAAGATCGATGACCTGGTCGATACCCCGGAGAATTGCACAGAGCCGCTCATTGGCCAGGACAGGGTGCTCCTTGCGATCTACCTTGTCCCAAAGCTCTGCAAGACGGTCGTCAGGCGTTGACGTCAGCACACGCAGATACGACACGACGAACTCGTCGCTTTCCGAATGGCTGCCTAGCAGGTCAACGATGGATTGCCCTGTTATGGGTCGAATTAACATAGGTCACCAGAGTGGTTTGGCTGGCCCGTGCCTTGGCGTGCCGCCTGTTGGGTTAGGAATGAAGTCATGTTGATGTGGGTTGGTATGGTTCTGCGGTCTGCCATGGTCGGTAAAGTCGATGTCCCTGACCGGATTACCCCGCGCATCGAACTCACGGGCCTGATCGTAGGTGCCTTTTCGGCCTTCGCGTTGCCCCAGTTGCGTGTATGCGCCCTCTGCTTCAGGGTCTGCGACGGGACGACCCGTTCGGGAGTCCTTGGGCAGTTCCCTGTCGGGAAACCTCAGTGTTTCGCCGCCTGCGTCGGTACCCTCATTGTGCATCTGGCCGACGTTCCAGCTATTCGGGTGACCGATATCGTGACCCGGGAACGACAGGGTGCCAATTTCGACATTGCCTTGCCTCGAACCGCCGTTGCCGTGCCAAATAGTCTGGACGGTCAGTGCAGCAGATAGCGCCGTCAGTGCATAGAGGGCCATAGAAACCAGAAAAGCGTACCTACCATCCGGATCGACGTATCTATACGGATTGTTGTTGGCATAGGCATAGCGGTTGAAGCTGTGCAGGTTATCCTCCTGGAAACCGACCGGATCGACTCCCATGAACCGCCCCAACACCGTAACCGCTCCATGAACCCCACATTCAAAGCTCCTGCCTGAACCCGGATGCTGTGCTCCCGATTTCTTTCTGGAGCCCGCCGCCATGATGCGACCCGACGCCAAAGTCGAAAAAGTCT
>JAIRVG010000056.1 GCA_031253995.1 Paucimonas sp.
TGCGCCGCGACGGCCGCCTCGATTTCACCCAGCTCGACGCGCACGCCGCGAATCTTCACCTGATCGTCATTGCGGCCCAGGTAATCCAGGGTGCCGTCGGCGTTCCAGCGCACCAGGTCACCGCTGCGGTACATCCGGCCTCCCAGGTTGAACGGATCGTCCAGGAATCGTTCTGCCGTCAGGTCGGCGCGATTCAGGTAGCCACGAGCCACCTGGGCGCCGCCGATATAAAGCTCGCCGCTGACGCCGACTGGTACCGGCTGCCGGCCTTCGTCGAGGACATAGACGCGGGTATTGGCGATTGGCCGGCCAATATGCAGGGCACCGTTGACCAGTACCTGTCCGGAGGTGGCGACTACCGTGGTTTCGGTCGGGCCATAGTTGTTGATCACGGCAAAACCCGGATCACGCTCGAACGAACGCAGGCGATCGCCGCCCACCAGCAGGCTGCGCAAGGTTGGATGCTGGCGTTCGCGGCGCAGCGCCTGTTCGGCCACCGGGGTCGGCAGGAAGCTGACCGCCAGCGGTTGTTCCAGCCACCAGTCGAGCAATTCATCCACGTGCTCGTTGCCGACATGCGATGGCGGCAGATGCAGCGTGGCCCCCGCACACAGCGCCGGCCAGACTTCCCAGGCCATGGCATCGAAGCCGAAGCCGGCGACGCTGGACGTGTGGGTGCCAGCGCCAACGTCAAAGGCCTGGCAATGCCAGTGCACCAGGTTCGCCAGGGTCTGGTGCTCGACCATCACGCCCTTGGGCTGGCCAGTGGAGCCCGAGGTGTAGACCACATAGGCCAACTGCCGGTCATCGAGCCCGGCCAAGTGCGGGTTGTTGCCAGCTTCATCGCTGTGATCGCCCACTTCATCCAGCACCAGCACGGGTGCACTGTCGTCCAGCAGGTAGGCAATACGTTCCGCCGGATAGCCGGGATCCACCGGCACATAGGCGGCGCCGGCCTTGAGCACGGCCAGCAGCGCAACCAGCCGCTCGACAGTACGCGGCAGGCACAGGGCAACCCGATCGCCAACCCGCACGCCACGGCCGATCAGGTGATGCGCCAGCTGGTTGGCCCGGCGGTTCAACTCGCCGTAGCTCAGGGTCTGCCCCTCCTGAACCAGCGCGACGGCCTCGGGCATCCGCGCCGCCTGGGCCTCGACCAATGCATGGACGGTCTGCGCCGGTGGGAATGCCTGCGACGTGGCATTGAACCCTTCGAGAACCTGCAGGCGTTCGTCTTCCGGCAATATGGCCAGCCCCTGCATGGGCGCCGCAGGCGTCCGCTCCAGGGCATCGACCAGGCTCGCCAGGGTCTGCTCCAGTTGCCCGCAGAGCCGCGCCGCGCCCCATTCGGCCAGTGCCTGCACGGTCAGCCGCAGATCATCGCCCAGGTCATCGACGCTGATGGTCAGCGGATAGTCGGTACGCTCCTCGGCACCGACGATATCGATGCCCGGCGCCACCGGGATAATGTCCGCCGCATCACCGGCATCGCTGTGCCGATAGTTGAACAGGCTGTTGAACAGCGGCGTCGGCGCCATGACGCCGCTGCAACGCTGGGCCAGGGCCAGTGGCGCCTGCTCGTGGCCGAGCAAGGCACTGAGCCGCAGGTGGGTGGCCAGCAACGCATCGCGCACGCTGGCATGGCCCAAATCGACTCGCAGCGGCAAGGTGTTGATGAACATGCCCAGGGCCTGGTCGCCGCCCGCGCCGGTGCTCATGCGGCCCAGCAGCACGCTGCCGAACACCACCTGCTGGCGCGCCGACAACTGCCCCACCAGACGGGCGAACCCCAGGTGCAACACGCTCGCCGCGCTGACGCCAAGCTGCCGTGCCTGCTCCCGCAGGCGGCGGCTGAGGGCGGCCGGCAGGGTGTGCTTTGCTTCCTCCAGCGGTTCTTCCGGCCGGGCCTGCAGGCCGAACGCCAGGGTCGGTGCGTCGATGTCGGCGAGCATGTCGCTGAAGAAGGCTTCGTGGGCCTGTTCGTCCTGGGCCAGACGGGCTTCGGCCAGCACATTGCGAAACGCCACCGGCGCGGCCAGTTGCGCGGTCTCCCCGGCGAGGTGCGCCTGGATCTCGCGGCGCACGATATCCAGTGCGGTATGGTCCATCACCGTGTGGTGGAACGACAGCAACGCCACCCGGCCCTCGCCCTCGGCACGGGCGTGCATCAGTTGCATCAGCGGCGCCTGGCGCAGGTCCAGGCGGTAGTGGCGGGCGTCGAAGCGACGGCGCAACTGCTCCAGCGCATCGCCCGGTTCCAGTGCGACGGCCTGGCGGATCAATCGGGCCTCGCGCCAGACCACCTGCACCGGCGTGTCGAGGCATTCCCAGTGCAGCGCGGTACGCAGGATGTCGTGGCGCGCGATCACCCACTGCAAGGCGTCGGCGAAGGCGTCCAGGTGCGCCTGGCTGGCAAAGCGCAGTTGCACCTGGGACAGGTACGGATCGCCGTCGCTGGCGGACAGGTGATGGTAGAGCATGCCCTGCTGCAGGGGCGCCAGGGGGTAGATGTCCTGCACGTTGGCCGCACCGCCCGGCACCGTGGCCACGATCCGGTCGATGGCGGCCTGGTCGAGGGTGACCAGCGGCAGCATGTCCGGGGTGATGCGGAACGCCGGGCTCAGCCAGTCGTCGTCACGTTCAGCGAGCATCGCCAGCAGCGCCGGCTTGTGCCGCGACAGCGCCTCCCACAGGTGGTCGTCCAGGGCGTCGTCGTCACCCAGGACAATCAGGTCCTGGTCTTCGCGCTGGAGTCGGATTGCATGGGTGGAGAGCGCGGTCATCAGTTCGCTGAAGTGCATCGTTAAGCATCCTTGCCTGGCGAAAAAGAAATCGGGGACACGCTAATGGATCGGGTCCGGGCGGTCTGACATGGGAAGCGGGGACAAGCTGCGCTGTCGCGCAGAAGTGCGCCGCGCTCGGCGTGGGAGCGGATTCATCCGCGATCGGCGGCGCAGCCGTCGTAAAACCTGAGTCCCGAGTTCTCCTGACACACCGCGGACTCAGGTTTTATGGCCGCTTCGCGCCCAATCGCGGATGAATCCGCTCCCACGCCGTCCCTGCTGAATCAATGAGCATGTGTTGTTTGATGAGAGCGAATCCCGTCGTCAGATCCGCCGCCGCTTGTCCAGCTTGGGAATGGTGGTCTCGGGAATCGCCACGGCCGTCTCCTGTCGCCGGGTACTGGCCGCCAGCCCGGCCAGGGTCGGTTGGCTGAACAGGGTCCTGGCATCGACATGCAGACCGGCCTGGCGCATCCGTGCCACCAGGCTGACCGCGAGCAGCGAATGGCCGCCCAGTTCGAAGAAGTTGTCGTCGCGCCCGACCTGCTCGACCTTCAGCACCTGCGTCCAGAGGTCGGCCAGCGCCGCTTCCAGCTCCCCTTGCGGTGCCTGGTAGGTGCGGCTGATTACCGCCTCGGCGCCGGGCGCCGGCAGGGCCTGGCGGTCGACCTTGCCATTGGCGCTCAAGGGCAGCTGCGCCAGGCAGACGAACGCCGACGGGACCATGTACTCGGGCATCCGCGCCAACAGGTGATTGCGCAGTACGTCCAGCGCCGGCGGACGGGCGCCGTCACGGCAGGTGAAGTAGGCCACCAGGCGCTCCTCGCGCATCAGCACCACGCTCTGCGCGAGCGCCGGGTGCGCCACCAGCGAGGCCTCGATCTCCCCCAGTTCGACCCGCAATCCCCGCAGCTTCACCTGGAAATCGTTGCGCCCGAGGAAGTCGAGCTGGCCGTCCTCGCGGTAGCGCACCAGGTCCCCGGTGCGATACAGCCGGTCGCCGTCCACGAACGGGCTGGCGATAAAGCGTTCGGCCTGCAGGGCCGGCAGCCCGAGGTAGCCCCGCGCCACGCCGACGCCGCCAATATGCAACTGGCCGACCGTACCCAGTGGCACCGGGCGGTCATGGGCATCGAGCACGTACAGGCGGGTATTGGCGATGGCCCGGCCAATCGGCGGGGCCTGCCGTGGCAGCGGTGCATCGGGCGGCAGGGTCCATGCGGTGCTGTCGACGGTCGCTTCGGTGGGGCCGTAGACATTGTGCAGGCGTACCCGCGGCAGCCGGGCACGGACGCTGGCCAGCAGCGCCAGGGTCAGCTCGCCGCCGCCGCAGAAGATATCGGTGAGGCTGGTGCAGCGTTCCACACCGGGCACCTCCAGGAAACCATGCAACAGCGCCGGCACGAATTTCACATGGGTCACCTGGCGCGCCTGGATCAACTGCACCAGATACGCCGGGTCGCGGTGCCCGTCCGGCCGGGCCAGCACCAGGCGCAAGCCCGCCGTCAACGGCCAGAACAGCTCCCACACCGAGCCGTCGAAACCGAACGGCGCCCGTTGCAGCAAGGCATCCCCCGGCCGTGGCGGGCAGATCTGCGAGCCCCAGTGCATCAGGTTGCACAGGCCGCGATGTTCGATCATCACGCCCTTGGGCGTGCCGGTGGACCCCGAGGTGTACATGACGTAGGCCAGATGCGCCGGGCCAGGTCCAGGCCCCTGTGGCGCAGTAGCGGGGCCCTGTCGCCACGGATCCCGGTCGAGGTCCAGCAAGGTGGCCGACGACGGCTCGAACAGGCCATGGGTGGCGCCATGCACCAGCAACACCGCAGGGCTGCTGTCATCCAGCATGAAGCGCAGGCGCTGGGCCGGGTAACCGGGGTCCAGCGGCACGTAGGCACCGCCGGCCTTGAGCACGGCGAGCAGCGCGACCATCATCGTCACGCCGCGCTCGACGCACACGGCGACCCGCACGTCCGGGCCGACGCCCAGGCCGACCAGGCGATGGGCGAGTTGATTGGCCTGGGCGTCGAGGGTCTGGTAGTCCAGGCAGTCGTCGTCGGTCTGCAGCGCGATGGCCAGGGGCGTGCGCCGTACCTGGGCCTGGAACAGCGCCGGCAGCGTCTGCTGCAGCGGGCTGCGCGGGTCGTCACTGGCGTTGAAATCGTGCAGCAGGCGTTGCAGTTCATCCGCCGGCACGCTGCACAGCGTCTCCAGCGCTGCCGTAGCGCCCTGGTCGAGCGCCGTGGCGAACTGCTGCAAGGTGACCAGCAGCGCGTCGAGCACGCGCCGGGCGCCGATGGCGCGCGGGGCCCGGACAGCAAGCTGCAGGGTCTGCCCCTGGTCGTCGACGGTCAGTACCAGGCCATGGCTCAGCACTTCGCTGGCCTCGACCAGGGCCACGCCGGGCAGCACCTCGCCGAACGTCACGGCGCCCTGGCGATAGTTGATCAGGCTGTTGAACAACGGCGTGCCGACGGGCAGGCCGCTGCAGCGCTGGGCCAGGATCAACGGTGCGTCTTCATGGCCCAGCAGGGCCGCAAGACACCCATGATTGACCGCCAGGGCCTGGCCCAGCGAGCGCCCCGCCAGGCTGACCCGCAGCGGCAGGCTGTTGATGAACATGCCCATGGCCCGATCGGCGCCGTCGCCGGCCATGCTGCGTCCCAGCAGCACGGTGCCAAGGGTCACCTCGTCGACACCCGCCAGTGCGCCGAGCACCTGCCCCCAGGCCAGGTGCAGCAGGCTCGCCAGGCTGGCCCCCTGCTCCGTGGCGCGGCGGCGCAAGGTGCTGGTCAGGGCGCTGTCGAGTCGTTCGCTGCTGGTCTGCAGGTCGTCTTCGTCCACCGCCACGCCACCCAGGCCTGGGATGACCGCAGGTGCCTCGATCCCGGCCAGTTGCTCGGTAAAGAACGCGGTATGCCGGGCCTCGCGCTCGGCACTGCCACTCAGTGCCACGTAGTCGCGGTAGGCCACCGGTGTCGACAACCCCTCCGTGTGCCCGGCCATCAGCGCGTCGAGCTCGCCGAGCAGCACCTGGAGTGACACTGCGTCGTTGACCAGATGGTGGAAGCGCAGCAAGGCCAGCCAACGCCCTTGCTGGCGATCCTCGGTGCTGACCAGCGCCATCAGCGGGGCCCGGCGCAGGTCCAGCGGCCGTCGCTGAGGGTCGAAGTCGCGACGCAGTTGCCCGGCGATATCGTCCGCCGCCGTCGGTGTCCAGGCCTCCACCGGCAGTTGCGCCTGGCGCCAGACCACCTGCTGGGGCTGTTCGAGGGTTTCCCAGGCCAGGCTGGTGCGCAGGATGTCATGGCGGTCGATCACCTGCTGCAAGGCCGTGGCGAATGCCGCCAGCCGTTGCGCACTGTCAAAGGCGAACAACGCCTGTTGCTGATAGGGATCGCGGGTGTCGGTGACGTGGTGATAGAGCAGGCCCTGCTGCAAGGGCGCCAACGGGTAGATTTCCTGCACGTTGGCAGCGCCGCCCGGTACCGTGGCGACGATGCGATCGATGCTTGCCTGGTCCAGGTCGGCCAGGCTGAGCAGCTCGGGGGTGATGCGCTGGCAGCCCGGCGGTACTGCATTGGCCGGTATCACCGCGGACTCGCCCTGCACCACCGTGGCGGCCAGGCCGGCCAGCGTCGACTGGCCGAACAGCACCTGCACATCGGCCTGCAGGCCCTGCCGGCGCATGCGTTCGATCAGTTGCACGGCCAACAGCGAATGCCCGCCCAGCTCGAAGAAGTGATCCTGGCGCCCTACCCGCTCGACCTGCAGCAGCTCGGCCCACAAGGCGGCGAGGCGCTGTTCGATCTCGCCTTGCGGCGCTTCGTGCACGCGGCGGACCTTGGCCGCTTCGTCGGCGGCCGGCAGCGCACGGCGGTCGAGCTTGCCGTTGGCGGTCAGCGGCCACGCCGTCAGGCGCGAATAGGCACCCGGCAACAAAGCCACGGGCAGGCGCTGGCGCAAATGCTCGTGCAGCTGCAACGGCGTGACCGACGCCGCGCCGATGAACCAGGCCTGCAACTGGCCGTCGCGCAGCAGCACCACGCACTCGCGCACCTGGGCATGGCTGGCCAGGTGCGTCTCGATTTCCGCCAGCTCGACCCGCACGCCGCGGATCTTCACCTGGTCATCGTTGCGCCCCAGGTATTCCAGGGTGCCATCGGCCAGCCAGCGCACCAGGTCGCCGGTGCGGTACATCCGCGAGTCCGGCTCGTCGCTGAAGGGGTCGGCGAGGAAGCGTTCGGCACTGAGCCGGGGCTGGTTCAGATAACCACGGGCGACACCCAGGCCGCCGATATGCAGTTCGCCCATCGCGCCGATCGGCAACAGCCGGCACTCTTGGTCCAGCACGTACAGGCGGGTGTTGGCCAGCGGCGCGCCGATATGCAGCGGCCCCCCGGCCTCGACCCGCCCGGAGCTGGCGACCACCGTGGCTTCGGTCGGGCCGTAGTTGTTGATCACCTGGTAGCGGCGTTCACGGGCCAGGCGGCGCAGGCGGTCGCCGCCCACCAGCAGGGTCTGCAGGGTGGGATGCAGTTCGCCCTGGCCGAAGGCATGCTCGGCAATCGGTGTCGGCAGGAAACTCACGTCCAGCGGCTGCGCACGCCACCAGCGCAGCAAGGCGTCGATATCCTCGGCGCCGTCGCGCACTGGCGCAAGGTGCAGGGTCGCACCGCTGCACAGCGTCGGCCAGACTTCCAGGGCCATGGCATCGAAGCCGAAACCGGCCAGGCACGATAGCTGACGGCCCGGGCCCAGGTCGAAGGTGCTGCGGCTCCAGTCCACCAGGTTGGCGAGCATGCGATGCTCGATCATCACCCCCTTGGGCAGGCCGGTGGAGCCCGAGGTATAGATCACGTAGACCAGGCTGTCGGCGCGCTGCGTCACCTCCAGCGGCCGGTCATCGACGGGTGCGCTCCAGTCGCAGCGGTCCAGTTCGATCCGTGGCAGGTCGTTCGCGGGCAGGCGCTCGCCCAGGTCGGACTGGGTCAGCAGCACCTGGGGTGCGCAGTCCTTGAGCAGATAGGCCAGGCGCTCGGCGGGATAGGCCGGGTCGATCGGCACATAGGCCGCGCCGCTCTTGAGGATGGCCAGCAGGCCCACCAGGGTATCCAGGCCACGCCGGGCGATGATCGCCACACGCTGCTCGGGCTGCGCACCCAGCACGACCAGCCGTTGCGCCAGGAGATCGGAGCGGCGATCCAGTTCGCCGTAGCTCAGGCTGCGTCCCTCGTGCAGCGCCGCCACGGCGTGCGGCCGGGCCCTGGCCTGGGCCTGGATACGGCGATGGATCAGCAGTTCGCCTTGGAGCGGTACCTGCGTGGCGTTCCAGCGCTGCAGGCAGGCGTGCTCGCCGGGCGTCAGCAGGTCGAACGCGGCGATGCTCAGCCCAGGCTGTTGCAGGCCCTGTTCCAGAACCAGCAGCAAGCGCTCGGCCAGCGCCCGGGTCTCTTCGGCGCTGAACCAGGCCCGATCGTGCACCAGGTGCAGGCAGGCCTTGCCGCTGTGACGGTTGCTGCGCAGGTGGATGCTCAGCGGCGTCGGCCCATGGCCGTTGCTGATCATCCGGGTATGGCCGTAGCTGTCGCCAAAGCGCAGCGCGTTATCGTCTTCCTCGTAGGACAGCGAGATCTCGAACAGCTTCGCACGCTCCTCGCGCAGCGCGTCCAAGCCGCGCATCAGGTCGCTGAGGGCGAAGCGCTGGTGGCGAAAATCCTGCTTGAGCGTATCGCGAATGCTGCGCACCAGTGCGTCGAACGACTGGCTGCGGCCGAAGTCCATGCGCAGGGCGCTGACCTGGACGAACATGCCCAGTGTGGCCTTGGCCCGGGCGTTGCTGCGATTGCGCACGGGCAGGCCGAGCACCCAGTCGTCGCGCTGCCAGGTCCGCGCGCAACACACATGCAGCGCGGCCAGCAGCACATGGAAGGCCGAGGACTGCAACTGCGCCCCCCGCTGCTGCATGCGCGTCAGCAAGCCGATATCGAAGGGCAGTTCGAGCACACCATTGGGCTCGGCAGTGCCCGCCACGTCGCGCTCCCGGCGCGACAGCAACGGCTCGGGTATCTGGCGGAACTTGTCCAGCCAGTAGTCGCGATCACGGGCATGCCGCTCCGACTGCCGGTACCGGGCGTCGTCCTCGATGAACTCACGGTAGGACGGCGCCGTGTCGGGCAATGCGCCGCCCTGCCCGAGCAGGTGATAAGTGTCGGCGACCTGCTTGAACAACTGGTCGATGCCCCAGCCGTCGAGGATCAGGTGATGGGTGTGCAGGACGAACAGGTAGCGCTGGTCAGCGAGGCGAATCAGCATCGCGCCCCACAGGGGGCCGGTATGCATGGCATAGGGGCGCTGCAGTCGGGTCTTCATCAGGGCCTGTGCCGCTGCGAAGGGGTCGCTGGCGGCGCGCAGGTCCTGCTCGCCCAGGTCCACGGCCATGTGCCTGGCGAAGCGCTGGAGTGGCACCCCGCTGTGCTCGTGGTGTTCCACCAGTACCGTGCGCAGGCTGTCGTGCACCTGCGCCAGATGTCCAAGCGCCTGCCTCAGGCGCCCGGCATCCATCCCGCCCTCGATCTCGACACAAGCGCCGATGTTGTACAACGGCGAGTCGCCATGACCGAGCTGGTCCAGCCAGATGTCGCACTGGACGGTGCTCAGGGCAAAGGTGGGGGCGGCAGGCATGGTCGTCGGATCCTTCTGATTGATCATCCGCCGATTCAAGCATCGCCGTCATGGCCTCGATGACCCCGTAAACCCGGACACGCCAGTGACCTGTCCACGACCACTGAAAGTCGTGTACGAGATCTGCCATTCACGACAGCCGTCATCACCCAGGCCGGCCGGAAACCGTCGAACAACGCCAGGGGCCGGGCCGGAATTGCCAATCGGTCCACCCGGATTGGGCCGCTTGCAACGAACGAGCCGCTGGCATTTGCTGTCTCGCGCACGTTTGCCTCAAGGAAGAGACCCAATGTCGCCGCACGACAACCGCGCCTGCCTCACCGATTCACAGCTGTACCAGCAACTGGGCGAACTGATCGCCAGCACCGGTAGCGACGCCTTTGCCCAGCGCATGCTGCGCCTGGTCGACGCCATGCTGCCGGTGCAGCGGATCGAATTGAGCGAGTGGACGCTGGATGCGCGCCAGACCAGCGTCAGCCATATCGAGCCGCTTGGCCTCGCCGGCCTCACGGACGCTCCGTCGACAGCGGATTGTCGCCACCACCCGCTGCTGCAGCGCATCCTGCAGATGAAGGACTCGTTGCTGGTCGAGTTCAGGGCGCCTCCCGGCCCCCGGCGTGCGCGCCACAGTACCCATCAATGCAACCTGGTGTCGCATCGCGGGGACAAGCGCTGGGTGATCTGCCTGCAGCGTCGGCCTGACCAGCGCGCGTTTTCCCTGGGGGAGCTGTCACAGCTCAAGCGTCTTTCCGACACCCTGCTGCCGCTGGTGGAGCACCATGCGCAGATACGCGAGCAGGATGCCGCACCGGAACAGGTGGACGCCGGCTTCCTGCGCCAGACTTTCGACGAGCGCCTGGCCCAGGATGACGTCAGCCTCTCGGCTCGCGAGCAGGAAGTGTGCATGGGCCTGCTGACCGGCGGGACCGTGCCGCAACTGGCGCGACGGCTGAATGTGAAGAGCAGCTCGATCGAAACCTACCTCAAGCGCGCTACTGCCAAGCTGGGGGTCAGCGGGCGGCATGGGTTGACCAAGTGGATGGCTGGGGAGGCGTTGCCTCAAGTCTTGCAGCGTTCTTGATGGGCATGTCGATGCTTTGTTGGCGTTCTCCAGATCGAGCGCCGCCCGCGCGGCGCTCGATCTCAAGAACGCTGCACCTATCAAGGCAAGCGCTCCCTCAACACCCCACCTGACTGATGAACTTGGTCGTCAGGTAAGCCTCCAGCCCCTCGCTACCCCCTTCGCTGCCATGCCCGCTGGCCTTGATCCCGCCAAACGGCGTTTCCGGAAGCGCCAGGCCGAAGTGGTTGATCGAGACCATGCCGCTTTGCAGGCGATTGCCCAGTTCGGTGGCGGTCTTCAATGAAGCGGTAAAGGCGAAGGCAGCCAGGCCGTAGTCCAGGCTGTTGGCGTCGCGGATCACGGCGTCCAGGTCATGGAAACGCAACAACGGCGCCACGGGGCCGAAGGGTTCCTCGTGCAGCAGTCGGGCCTCGGCCGGTGCGTCGACCAGTACCGTGGGCGCGAAGAAGTTGCCCTTCTCGCCGATCCGCTGGCCGCCGCACAGTACCTTCGCGCCTGCGGCGCTGGCATCCGCCAGGAGCTCCTCGACCGCCTTGACCCGCCGCGCATTGGCCAACGGTCCCATCTGGCTGTCAGCATCGAAGCCGTCACCCACCTTGAGCTGCCCGGCCAGCTCGGCGAAGCGCTTGGAGAAGGCATCGAACACCGCATCATGGATATAGAAGCGCGACGGCGAGGCACACACCTGCCCGGCATTGCGGAACTTGAGGGTGCAGGCCAGCGCTGCGGCAGCCTCTATGTCGGCATCGGCGCAGACGATGAACGGCGCATGGCCGCCCAGTTCCATGGTGGTCAGCTTGAGGTGCTCGGCCGCCAGCGCGCCGAGCTTGCGGCCCACGGCGGTCGAGCCGGTGAAGGACACCTTGCGGATGATCGGCGAGCGGATCAGGTAGTCGGAGACTTCCTCGGGAATGCCGAACACCAGGTTGAGCACCCCGGCCGGCACGCCGGCGTCGTGGAAGCAGCGCACCAGCTCGATCACCGAACCCGGTGCTTCCTCGGGGGCCTTGATGATGATGCTGCAACCGGCAGCCAGGGCCCCGGCGATCTTGCGTACTGCCTGGTTGATCGGGAAGTTCCACGGCGTGAACGCGGCCACCGGACCGACCGGCTCGCGCACCACCAGCTGGCGCACCGCCGGATTACGCGACGGCACGATTCGGCCATAGGCACGCCGCCCTTCCTCGGCGTACCACTCGATGTGGTCGGCGGCGCTCTTGGCTTCCATCGTGGATTCGGCCAATGGCTTGCCCTGGTCCAGGGTCATGCAGCGGGCCATGTGCTCGTGACGTTCGCGGACCAGTGCCGCCGCCCGGCGCAGGATCGCCGAGCGATCGTAGGCGGACGTTGCCGACCAGGTCGCGAAACCGCGTTCGGCGGCGGCCAGGGCGCTGTCCAGGTCCTTGCGTGAAACGAGCGGCAGCCGCCCGATCTCCTCCCCCGTGGCCGGATTGACCACCGCCGCAGTGCGGTCGGCGTCGCCCAGGGTCCAGGCCCCGTCAATGTAGAACAGCAAATCCGTGTACATCGTTCTCTCCTGCGCAATGAAAGACCGGGCCGGCGGCACGGCGAATAAGGTTGACAACGTGAACCATATATCAGTAGTTTTTGTTCACATTGTCAACCACTTTATCCCGCCAGCCGAGACTGCTGCCCATGACCGACGTAATACTCTGCGAGTGCTTTGCCCGTGATGGCCTGCAACACGAACCTGACTTCCTGCCCACGGCCGACAAGTGCCGCTTGATCGAGCGCTTCGCCGGCCTGGGCTTCAGCCGGGTGGAGGCCACCTCCTATTCGAACCCCGCCGTGGTGCCGCAGTTCGCCGATGCCAGTGATTTGCTGGCCGATCTGGCGCGGCGGGACGGGGTGTTCTACAAGGCGACCTGCGCCAATGTCCGCGCCGTCGAACGCGCCCTCGTCGACCTGGAGGCCGGCCATGGCGCCAACGAGATCAGCCTGCTGGTCTCCGCCTCGGAGTCCCATTCCCAGCGTAACCTCAAGCGCAGCCGTGCCGACCAGTGGGCCAATATCGAGCAGATGGCCCAGGCTGCCCAAGGGCGTTTTCGCCTGATCGGCACTATTTCCGTGGCCTTCGGCTGCCCGTTCGAAGGCCGTGTCGATGAAGCCAGCGTATTGCGCGACGTGGCGGCTTTCGCCGAACGCGGCGTGACCTTCGTCACCCTCGGCGACACCACCGGGGTGGCCACGCCCCACAGCACCCGCAGCCTGTTCGGCAAGGTGCTGGCGGAATTTCCGCAGGTCACCCCCATCGCCCATTTCCACGACACCCGTGCCACCGGACTGGCCAACTACGTCGCCGCCCTGGAGGCCGGTGTGCGCTGGTACGACTGCGCCTTTGGCGGGGTTGGCGGGCATCCGGCCAAGGTCCGCTATGGCGGCGGGCATACCGGCAATGTCAGCACCGAGGACTGGGTCAACCTGCTCGAATCCATGGGTGTGAAGACCGGTATCGACCTCGCCGGGCTGCTCGACGTGGCCGCGGAGTGCGAGGCGGCGCTGGGGCGTGAACTGCACAGCCGGGTATTGCGCAGTGGGCTCAATCCCCTGCTCGGATAAGCGTTTCAACCACAACAACAAGAGGAAGCAACATGACACTCACCTTCACAGCCAGGCCTTTGTGCCTGGCGCTGGGCGTGTTCGTCTGGAGCGCTGCGGCACAGGCCGCGGAACCGCTGTCGCTGGTCCATCGCAGCGCGTTGATGGCCTCGCCACCCAGCGCGACGCCGAGCGGGCAGACCGTCTGGGACATGCACCACACGACGTTGTCGCGTACCAGCCTGGTGCGCCTGGACCAGGCGACCGCCGAGCAGCGCCAGGAACGCGGCGAGCGCACCCTGATCGTGCTGGAGGGCCAGGTGCGCTTCAGCTTTGCCAATGGCGACAGGACCCTGGGGGCCGGCGACTATGTCGCGGTGCCCGCAGGCCAGGCCTATCGGCTGCAGCCGGCTGGCGAGGGTTCGCCGCTGCTGCTCGAATTCGATGTGCCGGGTAGCACCACTGCACCGGGCGCTGCGGTGACGGTCAAGGAGCAGGCCAGCGTGATGGCGGGCCCGACCAGCTGGAACGATCCCAGCGACCGTGGCTGGACCCTGGCGAAGACTGCCGAGAAACGGGTCAACCTGGTGGAGATGTTTTCCGCGCTGAAGAACCACAGCCATCCGGATGCGGATCATTCACTGATCCTGCTCAAGGGCCGGGCGCGGGTGGTGACGCCGGAAGAGTCGCGGGTGCTGGAGCCGGGAGACTATGTGTCGATCCCGCAGGATGTGCCGCACAAGTATGACGTCGAGGGAGATGGGTCGGCGTTGTTCATCAGCTTCGATGCGCCGGCCTATGATCCGGCGAAGACGGTTTACCTGGAGCAGTAAAGGGCAACAACCCCGTCATGCCGCGCCACGCACGCGGTGTGGCGGGTTCTGTTCAAACAGGGAATAGATGTGTCGGTTATCCGGGCCCTATCGCTGGCAAGCCAGCTCCCACAGGTCCGGCGGTGCACGCGGTCACTGTGGGAGCTGGCTTGCCAGCGATGAGGGCAGCAGGGACAACAATGCTGCGGTGACGATCAAGGAGCAGGCCGGCGTGATGGCGGGCCCCACCAGTTGGAACGATCGCCGGAGGAATCGCGGGTGCTGGAGCCAGAAGCCTCGTCGGCGAACAGCGCCCCAAGGCGGATTCAGCCATCCCCGCTAGTCCATTGAGACGATGCCCCACCCCCACCCCACCCGCCATAGTCCGTCCATACCCCCGGCAACCGGAACAAGGACATCCCCCATGAGCATCCTCGAACGCTTCCACCTCGACGGCAGTGTCGCCCTGGTCACCGGCAGCGGCCGCGGTATCGGCCGGGCCATCGCCCTGGCCTATGCCGACGCCGGCGCCGATGTGGTCTGCTCCGCCCGTTCCCTGACCGAGGTCGAGGCCGTCGCCGAGGAAGTCCGCGCTCGCGGCCGCCGGGCCCTGGCCATCGCCTGCGACGTCACCGACAGCCAGCAACGCCAGGCCCTGGTCGAACAGACCCGCGAGCACATGGGCCGCCTCACCCACCTGGTCAACAACGTCGGCGGCGGCGGGCCCAACGACCCGCTGCAGATGTCTGCGGAGCAATTCGACGAGATCCTGCGCTTCAACGTCTCCACCGCCTACGCCTTCTGCCAGCTCTGCGTCCCCCTGATGCGCGAGGCCGGCGGCGGCAATATCGTCAATGTCAGCTCGGTGGCCGCACGCTATTCGCAACGCCACTTCAGCGCCTACGGCAGCGCCAAGGCCGCCCTCAGCCACCTGACCCGCCTGCTGGCCCAGGACTTCGCCCCGCAGGTGCGGGTCAACGCCGTCGCCCCCGGCCCGACCCTGACCGACGCCCTCGCCGGCGTGATGCCCGCCGCCATGCGCCAGAGCATGGAAGCCAATACCCCGCTCAAATGCCTGGGCACCCCCGAGGACATGGCCGCCGCCGCCCTGTACCTGGCCAGCCCGGCCTCGGCCTGGGTCACCGGCAAGATCATCGACGTCGACGGCGGCGCCGACTCCACCGTGTGGGTCGGCTGACACCTGCTTCTCACTTTGGCCGGCACCTGGCGAAACCCGTTGGAACCGGCCTTTTTTCTTCCTCCAGCCATGAGCCTTCCCATGGATGCCACCCTGATCGATGCCCTCGGCGCCGAGCTGTTCCACGCCCTGCGCAGCCGCAAGACCCTCGCCCCGCTCAGCGAGCGCTACCCACGGATCACCCTGGACGACGCCTACCGCATCTCCCTGCGCTTCCTGCAACGCCGCGAAGCCCTGGGCGAGCGCGTGGTGGGCAAGAAGATCGGCGTCACCAGCCGCGCCGTGCAGGACATGCTCAACGTGCACCAACCCGACTTCGGCTTCCTCACCGACACCATGCAGGTGGCCGACGCCAGCGACGTCAGCCTGGCCCGCTACAACCTGATCCAGCCCCGCGCCGAAGGCGAGATCGCCTTCATCCTCGGCGAGGACCTGCACGGCCCCGGCATCACCGCCAATGACGTGCTGGCCGCCACCGAAGCCGTGGTGCCCTGCTTCGAGATCGTCGACTCGCGCATCGACGCCTGGCGCATCCGCATCCAGGACACCGTGGCCGACAACGCCTCCTGCGGTGTGTTCGCCCTCGGCAGCCAGCGCATCGACCCACGGGAGCTGGACCTGGCCAGGGTCGAGATGCACCTGCTGAAGAACGGCGAACCCGCCGGCAGCGGCCTCGGTTCCGCCGTCCAGGGCCATCCCTGCGCCGCTGTGGCCTGGCTGGCCAACACCCTCGGCGAACTGGGCATCCCCTTCCGCCGTGGCGAAATCATCCTCTCCGGCGCCCTCGCCCCCCTGGTCCCGGTGGGCCCGGGCGACCGCATCAGCCTTTCCATGAGCGGGCTGGGCCAGTCCAGCCTGCGTTTCGTGCCCTGAGCACGGTTTTTCCCGGAGCATTGACCATGAACAAGAAGATCCGCTGTGCGCTGATCGGGCCGGGCAACATCGGCACCGACCTGCTCTACAAGCTCAAGCGCAGCGAGGTACTGGAGCCGGTGTGGATGGTGGGCATCGACGCCACTTCCGACGGCCTGGCCCGCGCCCGCGAACTGGGCCTGAAGACCACCGCCGACGGCGTCGACGGCCTGCTGCCCCATGTGCTGGAGGACGGCATCCAGATCGCCTTCGACGCCACCTCGGCCTATGTCCACGCCGAGAACAGCCGCAAGCTCAACGCACTCGGCGTCTTGATGATCGACCTGACCCCCGCGGCCATCGGCCCCTACTGCGTACCGCCGGTCAACCTCAAGGCCAACCTCGGCCTGGGCGCGATGAACGTCAACATGGTCACCTGCGGCGGCCAGGCCACCATCCCGCTGGTAGCCGCGGTCGCCAGCGTGCAGCCGGTGGACTACGCCGAGATCATCGCCACCGCCGCCTCGAAATCCGTCGGCCCCGGCACCCGCAAGAACATCGACGAGTTCACCCGCACCACCGCCCGCGCCATCGAGCAGGTTGGCGGCGCGAAGCAAGGCAAGGCGATCATCGTCATCAACCCCGCCGAACCACCACTGATCATGCGCGACACCGTGCACTGCCTGACCGCCAGCGAACCCGACCAGGACGCCATCCGCACCGCCATCGACGCCATGATCGCCCAGGTGCAGCGCTACGTGCCCGGCTACCAGCTGGTCAACGGCCCGGTGTTCGACGGCAATCGCGTGTCGATCTTCATGGAGGTGGAAGGCCTTGGCGACTACCTGCCCAAATACGCCGGCAACCTCGACATCATGACCGCCGCCGCCGCGCGCACCGCCGAGATGTACGCCGAAGCCATCCTCAAGGGCGAACTGCAGTTGCGCCCGACCACCGCCCAGCCCGCCCACGTTTGAGGAGCCGACCATGGACCTTCGCGGCAAACGCATCACCGTACACGACATGTGCCTGCGCGACGGCATGCACCCCAAGCGTCATCAGATCACCCTGCAGCAGATGAAGGACATCGCCACCGGCCTCGACGCCGCCGGCGTGCCGCTGATCGAGGTCACCCACGGCGACGGCCTGGGCGGCAGCTCGGTGAACTACGGTTTCCCGGCGCACACCGACGAGGAGTACCTGTCGGCGGTGATCCCGCTGATGAAGCAAGCGAAGGTCTCGGCCCTGCTGCTGCCCGGCATCGGCACCGTCGACCACCTGAAGATGGCCCACGAGCTGGGGGTCTCGACGATCCGCGTGGCCACCCACTGCACCGAGGCCGATGTCAGCGAGCAGCACATCAGCCACGCCCGCAAGCTGGGCCTGGATACCGTCGGCTTCCTGATGATGGCCCATATGAACAGCCCGGAAGGCCTGGCGCGGCAAGGCAAGCTGATGGAAAGCTACGGCGCCAACTGCATCTACCTGACCGACTCGTCCGGCTATCTGCTGCCGCAAGACGTCGAGGCCCGGGTGGCGGCGGTACGCGCGGTGCTCAACCCCGAGACCGAGATCGGCTTCCATGGCCACCACAACCTGTCCATGGGCGTGGCCAACTCCATCGCCGCCATCGCCGCCGGGGCCACGCGCATCGATGCGGCCTGTGCCGGCCTGGGTGCCGGTGCCGGCAATACGCCGATGGAAGTGCTGGTGGCGGTGTGCGAACGCATGGGTATCGAGACCGGGGTCAACCTGTTCCAGATCCAGGACGTGGCGGAAGACCTGGTGGTGCCGATCATGGACTTCCCCATCCGCAGCGACCGCGATGCCCTGACCATGGGCTTTGCCGGGGTGTATGGGTCGTTTTTGCTGTTTGCCAAGCGGGCGGAGAAGAAGTACGGGGTGTCGGCGCGGGAGATCCTGGTGGAGATGGGCCGGCGCGGGATGGTCGGGGGGCAGGAGGACATGATCGAGGATACGGCGATGACCTTGGCGCGGCAGCGGGGGTGTTGATCTGCCGGGGCTGCTTTGCAGCCTTTCGCGAGCAAGCTCGCTCCTACAGGATTGCGCGATCCCCTGTAGGAGCGAGCTTGCTCGCGAAAGGGCCGCAAAGCGGCCCCAGGCGCATGACTACGGGAACAGCTTCTCACGACCCGGGAACGGCCCGCTGACGATGGAGACCGTCGTAGTCTCACCGGGCGGTGGCGACTGGAACTTCGAGATCACCGTGTTCGGCCCGGAGTTCATATCCAGCAACAAGCCCAGCAAGTCGAAGGAATCGTCTATCTCGCGGATGACGCCGGTAAACAGGTTCTTCGTTGTATTGCCCAGTCGCGCCATCATGCTCCCGCCGTGGGAGCCTGACATGCCGACAGCCGCTACGGAGAACGCTGACTCGGGAGGGAGGTAGAAGGGGCTGAGCGCCTTGTAGGAGCTAACACCCTTGGCTTCTCTCAGGAGGCGAACGCCTTCATTGACGGCGCGTTGGGTAATCATCAGATCCTCAGTCGTCTGGACCACCCTCGTGGCCGGACGATAGAACCCGTTTTTCAGCCTCTGCGGATGAACCGGTGAACCACGCAGCTTGAAGATGTTGCGAGGTATGCCCTTGAAGCCGTCCAGCATCATGGCAATGCCCGCCGCCGCGCCGGCGATGGCGAATGCCTGGCCCCAGGCCTCCAGGGTCTTGGACAGCTCCGGATCGCTTTCGGAAATGATGTACGACGCCATGTCAAAGGAGAACGCGATCACCGCCAGCGCCGTGGTGGCCGCCGCCAGCGCGACCGACATCCCCGCCGTGAACGGCGCCAGCACGACGCCCAGCGCGCCGGTAACGATGCGGAATGCGGTGGTTTCGATGATCGGTACGGTGCTCCAGCGCTCGTATTGGGCGATGACCTCATGGCCGCTGGGGTCGTGCTTGTTGACCGGGTCGCCGTCACAGAATACATAGGCGGCGGCTCCTCCAGCCCCGAAGGGACTCAGGCTGTCGCGGCTCAGGAAGCGGCCCGACAAGGCGTCATAAGCTCGGTAGCCATTGCCCAGGTAGTAAATCTCCCTGCTGCCCAACATTCTTGGCTCCCCCTTGAAGCCCAGCCAGTTTTCCGACTTACCCCCCCTGACCCGCTTGCCATAAGGGGAGTAGTTGAAGAAGGTAATGCTCTTCGACCCGAGGTCGATACTGGCGACCACCGTGCCCGCGGAATCACGCAGTTCGAAGGAGCGGGTCGTCTTGTTGTCGTCGCCATCCACCAGAGCGTCCTGCATCAGGCAGGCGCGACTGTCATTGCGCAGTACCAGCGTGCGTTTCGAGTAGCCATCGCTCTTGCCGCTGTCGCTTTGCACCACCGCATAGGCACAGTCGCCACGGTAGTGATAGGTGTCAGATCTCTTGCTGGTCGAGGTACCACGCACACGTCCCTCGGCGTCATAAGTGAACGTGTGATCTTCACCATGGGAAAAGACATTGATCTGGCCGTTGGCGTGGTAACTCACTTTGCCGTGTACGTCCGAGGTCAGGCGACCTGCAGCGTCGCAGGTGACTGGAGTACTGTTCCGCGGATTGTCCAAAGAAGCTTGTTCAGTCAGGACGCCCGGTTTCGAACCGTCGTAGGAGAAAATCGTTCCCAGCCCGGTGATTATGTTGCCCAGGCTGTCGTAGGTGTATTCATCGTCGCCAGTTGTGCTCGTCCATTTCTTCAAGCGGAGTGAGTCGTCATATTCATAGCGGTTGAAATATTTCTCCCTTTCCCCCTCCATCAAGAAGCACGCTTTCGTACGTCCATCCGCCAACAGGTGGCGATTGACGGCGAGCGTCTCCAGTCCTGCGCACGTGAAGTTCCGCGCCGTTTCCTGTCCCAGTTCGTCGTAGACGTAGGTCACCGTCATGGTCATGTTGGCCTTGACCGCCTTGATGGTTTCACTGGTCAGCAGGCCATTGTCGGCGTAAACGAAGGTGGATTCGCACTGGTTGTTCTTCGAACTGATGACGCGGTCGAAGAAGTCATGCTCGTATTTGGTGGTCTCCCCGGTCAGATCAGTGAACGACAAGACCCGCCCTCCCGTGCTGAACAGTAGCGTTGATTTCTGGTCGACATTGTCCTGCTTGAGGGTCTGGGTTTCGGTCCGGGTCGCCGCATCCATGCTGCTTGAATAACCCGTCATCGCCTTGGGCGCCTTGGGTATCGTCTTCAGTGTCGAAACAGTGCTCCCCCCGGTGTAGCTGAACTCGGTCTTGGTACCGTTGATGGTCTGGCTGGTGACCCTGTCGAGCAAATCGATACTTTGCTCGCCCAGCGCCATGGAGAATATCTTGTTTTTCTTATCGGCCCACTCGACCGTGCCCTTGGCCGAAACGGGCGCCAGGGTGGAGGTGTCGTACGCGTTGATCAGGGAAGTTCCGTCACGGGTGGTCTTGAGCAGGCGACCGGCGCTGTCGTACTCGTACTCGGACGCTGCCCCCAGGCCCGGCGTGACTTTTTTCATCTGCCCATATGCGTCGTGATCGAAGCTGATCTTTTCGGCCTCGGATTCAAAGTTTTTCTTGTCGATCCTGACGTAGCGTATCGACTTCATCACCCCGTCGGCGGTCATGCCGCGCTCGATCCTGCAGCCGTCACCGTCTGCATTGGCATAGCGCTCGGTGAGGGTATTGGAGTCCGAGAGGAACTTGCGGGTGATGCTGAAGGTGCCTTGGTTGAACAACTCGCCCTGGACCTCAGGCGTCAGGCTCTGGCTGACCTTGTGTGCTTCCTTGCCGGCGCCGTCCTTTAGCACGTTGTCGATGCGGAGCTTGCCGCTGGTACTGTCGTAGCTCCAGGTGGTCTGGCGCTTGGAGACCAGCTTGTTTTCGGCGCCGTAGTCGTTCTCGACGGCGGTCTTGGCACGTCCGCAGCTGTCATAGGTCCAGCCCCGGGTTTCGAGGAAGGCGGTGGCATCCTTCGGTTTAACCCACATCGCCACCTTGCGTCCCAGGACATCCTTTTCCAGACGATTGGTGACATTGCCCTCGACCAGTTCGAACAGCCAGCCCAGCTTGCGCGCCGGGGTCACGGTAGTCTTGCTGTACTGCTTGTCCCCCTTGCTCACCGTCTCGCTGGCCAGGTTGCCTTGGCCATCATAGGTGTAGACGGTCTTGACGCCCTCGCTGTCCGCACTCTCATACAGGCGCCCGGTATGCCGGGAGCGGGTCTGGCTGGACGTGACACTCTCATTCCCGCGCGACACAGTGGTCTTGATCACCACGCGGGTGGCGTCTTTATCAACCTGGGAATACTCCATCGTGGTGGTTCGCAGCGAGGCCGCCACTTCCTTGCCTTCCTTGTCCAGTAGAACCCTCTTGATGGACTTGACCGTGCCATACCCTGCCTTGCTGCTGTCAGTGTGATACTCGTAGGTTTCCACCGACATCGAAGCGCTTTTCCAGGTCCCGAGCTGGTAGCCTGTGCGGTTGACTTCGCTCTGTGCCTTGAGGCTCTCTTTCAACCCGGTGAGCGTGCTCTCGAACGTCTTCTTGCTGTCTTTATCGGCGCTCGCAATCTCTTTGTTCAAGCTGTCGATAAATTTCTGGGCGGCGGCCGTCGCGACCTTCAGTTGCTTGTCGGCCACGTCGACTTCCTTGTAGTTCGGCTGCAGTACCGTGAGTTTCTTCTTCAACCGGACCCGGCCATTGATATTTTCGTAGCCGAAATAGGTCAGGCTTTGTGCCTGTTCCACGCCATTGACCTTGCGGGTCACCAGTTCGGACTCCACGTCACCGGAGAACGGCTGGTCGCTACCGCAATGAACGATATCCACCGGCAAGTTGAACGCATCCTTGGCGTAATCGTTTTTTGCCGGTTCCATGTTGACCGTGGTCTTCAGGTACGTGCCCCAGGTAAATCCACCCTTCCCACCGATCAGGCAAGCCCAGCCGGTAGGGAAAAGGTAGTCGAGCGGTTTCAATAGCCAACCCAGGAAGCTGGTGTTCTGGACCTTCTCTTCGCTTTTGGTCACCGTGTACTGTTTGTAGTTGTTGTAATACGTGTAACGGGTGATACGGTCGTTCTCGCCTCGGCTGAGTGGATTACCGAGAGCATCGACGATCACGGTCTGGTCCTCCACCTGCACTTCGCCTTCCCACATCTTGGTGGAGGACACCAGGCATTGTGTCGCCGTATCGAGACCATGGCTGCGTTTGCAAACGACAGGTGCAGTCGAGATGCCATGTTTGTCTTCGCAGGTTTGCTCATCGCTGAAGTCATGAGTGCGGGTGAATACGGTTTTCGGCGTGGCGTTCTTGAAGTAGCCGGTCAGCACGCCCCCCTTGTCCGAATAGGTGTATTCATGTACCAGATCATCCATACCGGCACCGGGGCAGATAATGTGTTGCTTCACTTTGCCGGCATCATCGTATTCGAGGGTTTCCTTGTAGACCGCCTTGTCGGTCTCGGTTTTCCCGTTCACGGTGAATGAGTATTGCTGTTCCACCTCAACACTGACGAGTCTGTTGGTATCGTCCGTGGTCACGCAATAGGCCGCCTTGCCATCGGCGCCCAGGCCATCCACCTCGAACCTGAATTCCGATTTGTCTGGGTTACTGAAAGTCCAGGTGACTTTTTCAGTTGAACTCGCAGGGTATACGACGACTCCCCTGAGCTTATTACTCCCGCGTGAGTAAATAACCTCAAGCAAAGTATCGCTTTCTTTTATTACTTTGAGGAAATCCACCATCTTGTCTTGGCTGAACTTGATATCGAGTTGGTTCCCCGATGCAATCGCATAACGAGTGAGCGGCATAATTCCACCTTCATTCGTTCTGCCAGTCAGCATGTAGTCGTCTACTCTTCCGTCCTTGTACCCTACTGTGAAACCGACGGTTTTCAATTCATCGGACACTCTAGAACGGATCGGCGAAATACAGAAATCGCCACCGTTGATGTCATCCACCATGCTCGCATCCACCTTGACTCTGCGACCATCGCGCAACGGCAGTATGAATACCTTGCTAAACCTTCCACCTGGCATGGCGAGATACCGGTTGGTGTTACCAAATCTCAAGAAAATTCCATCGTCCAAGGACAGACTGACTTTCAGCGGCTGGCTCAGGCTGTCATCGGCATACAAATCCGCCACCGGGATATTCAACGTCGGCCCCCCGGTCTGCGCATCCACGGAAATCAACCGCCCCATCGCGGCATAGTGATCGAACAGTTTCTTGTCCTCGCTGATCATCCCCGGCAGCGGCTCTGCTGCTTCATCGTGAGAACCTATTGCCGCCTCCTGTTCCGCCCCCTGCTTCGCGACATAGCTGAAGCCCGACAGAATCTCCGCCTCCACCACCAGCTCCGATCCCGCCGGTGTCCAGAAACAGTTGCCCGAAGCCTTGACCGTGAACGATGTCGCCCCCGCCTCCCCCGCACGCAGGAACTTGCTGCTGGCGTTGATCTGGTTGCACAGGTCCTGGCTCCACGCCTGCAACCCCATGCGCCCTGGCTCGGGCCAGAACACCAGGCTTTCGAAGATCCGCCCGGTCTTGCCCTTGACCCGGATCACCATCTGCTGGTTGGCCTCGAAGCCTTTCGAACCGAGCGCAGGGCCCTTGACCCAGTTCCTGGTGCCCATGGCTGTGTTGAACGCACGCCGGGCGGGGTCGCATGGCCACAGCACGGTGCACTGTGCGCTGCCGACGGGCACCGGCTCGTCCTTCTTCTGCACGGCGGCTGGCAAGGCCGGGCTGCCGGACGATGCCACCTCCAGTTTCACCTGCAGGTCCAGGCCGGACCAGACCGGCGACCAGTACAGGTTGCCCTTGATCTCATCCCTGGCCACGCAGCTCTTGCTCCCTTCATCCTGGAGCCACGCCTTGATGTAGCGACTCTGCGCGTTGATGTACACCGACAGGTCATGGTGCCATTGGTCGACCTTCAGCCGGTTGGCGACGGGGGTGAAGTTCAGCGTCTCGCACACGGCGCCCTGGCCGCGGGCATTGATGGTGACCTTCACCCGGTCCTTGGCCTGCAGGTCCAGGGTGGGGTTCACGTCGGTCTCTTCCAGGATTTCCTCGCTGGCCTCGTCGAGCAGGAAGGCCTTGCAGGCCGAACCGTCGGCAGGGACAACCAGAGGGGAGCGCTCGACCAGGCGGTCGGCGTTGTAGTCGAAGACGAACAGCGGCTGCTTCTCGCTGTATCCGACATTGCGGTCGTCTTCGAGATCGGCGTTCACGCTGACGGCCTCGGGGAACCACGACACCTTGAAGTCGCCGTTGTACGGCAGCCAGATGGCGTTTTCCGTGGCGCCGGCCTCGGGATGGATGCGTTCGCCAATGGCACGGCCGGCCCGCACGAAGTGGCTTCGCGCATTGATCTGGGTCGCCAGGTCCCGCGGCCACTGGTGCATGCCGAACCAGTCGAGTTCGACAAGGAAGGTTTCCAGGAGCACGTCGTTCGAGGTTCGCACGTTTACCCGCATCCGCGTGCCGATGGGCTGGCTGTGGGTCGCATGGAGCGGTATGAAACGGTCGCTGTGGAAGTTCCACACGCCTGGCACGGTGGTGGTCACCAGCAGGTCGCGGGAGGTCAGGTTCCAGTAGTGATTGCGGTAGCTGCTGTCGAGGATCTGCCAATTGCCGGCAGCGTTTTCCACGCCGGTACGGACCAGGGCGGAGTGCGCGTTGATGTAATGGCAGAAGTCCTGAAGCCAGACATACCGGCCACGGTGGTCATTGCAGGCGCGGAAACTGATCTGCTCCAGCAGGATGTTCAGCGTCTTGTCGAACACGTTGAAGGTGACCATTTCACCCACGTCGAGGTCACGGCCCGACCAGACTTCACCCAGGTCCTTCCAGTTGCGTTTCATGCGCGCACTCCTCCGGCAGGCATCGACGCAACGCCACCCGGGCATCGCCGTACCGACGCACACCTCATGGTTGAGAACAATGAATACTGGAGTAACGGTAGTGAGAGCCTGTCCCCCGCACAACTGACAGAAATATCAGGTGGGGGGATATACAGGGGTCGCGGGAAGGAGGTGTTTCAGGCAGGCGTCCACAGTCCCATTTCACGGGCAAAGGCTTGCGCGGCGATCGTACGTTTCTGGTACGCGGGGGCGCGCTCGTCGGTGGCCAGCCAGAGCATCACCGCCGCCGGCACTTGCGGCGGCGCACTGCCGGCGCGCAGGGCGATCAGGCCCTTGTCGCCGATGGTGGCCTTGAGCGCGTCGGTGGTGACCACGCCGGGGTTGAGGGTGTAGGCGCGGATGCCGGCGTCACCCAGTTCCGTGGCGACGATGCCGGACAGGCGCGACACCGCCGCCTTGCCGGCGCCATAGGCATAGCCCCAGCCACCCTTTTGCGCCGCCACCGGCGGATCGCTTTCGCCGGCGCCGGAGGTGACGTTGATCACCACCCCGCCGCCCTGCTCCACCATCACCTGCGTCACCGCACGGGTGAGCAGGAACGGGGTGAGGATGTAGCCGTGGAACATGCGTTCCAGGGTCTCGGGCTGCAGGGCCATGAAGCCGGCATTGAGGTCGCTGCCCTGGTAGATGGCGTTGTTGACCAGCACGTCGATGCGGCCGAATTCGCCGAGCACCGTCCGGCAGGCGGCCAGGGCCGTGGCGCTGTCGAGCAGGTCCATGGGCACCACCAGGGCCTGGCGGCCCAGCGCACGGATCTCGGCAGCGGTGCCGTTGAGACTGCCGGGCAGCGGCGCGCCACTGGCGTCGCGCAGGGCGTGGGGATGCTGCTCGCCCTCGTCGACGGTGCGGGCGCTGATGGCCACGTCGTAGCCGGCGGCGGCGAAGGCCAGCGCGGCGGCGCGGCCGATGCCGCGGCTGGCGCCGGTGATGAAGGCAACCTTGTTCATGCGTACTCCTCAGACCCGTTGCGGGCGGACCATGGCGTCCATGCCGCCGTCGATATACATCACCCCGCCATGGATGAAGCCGGCCTGCTCGGACTGCAGGAAGGCGATCAGCGCGGCGATTTCCTCAGGGTGACCGTTACGACCCAGCGGCGCGACGAAGTCACGCACCGCCTGGCCGAAGCGCGGGTCGTTGCGCGAGGCGTCGTGCAGCGGGGTTTCCACGGCGCCGGGGGCGACCACGTTGAGACGGATGCCCTTGGCGCCCCAGGCCGAGGCCAGGCGGCGGGCATGGTGGGTGATGGCGTACTTGGAGCAGGCGTAGGCGACCTGCGGTTCGCCGAGGGTGTCGGCGAGGTCACGGGCGCGGGCTTCGTCGTTGGCCAGCATGGCCTGGGTCATGGCTTCGTTTTCTGCGCCGGGGCGGATCGCGGCGACCGAGCCGATGACCAGGGCGGCGGGATTGTGGCCTTTGCCCAGGGCGTCTTCGAGGCCGGCGAGAAGCTGGCTGACGCCGAAATGGTTGATCGCCACGATCAGGCCGCAGGACGGCGCGGTAACGCCGACGCCGGCGCAGCAGACCAGGCCGTCGAGCACACCGCCACTGAGCTGGAGCGCCTGGGCGATGGCGGATTCGCGACCTTCGGGAGTGGAGAGGTCGGCGCTGATGTCGGCGTTGCCGCGGTCGATGCCGATGATCCGGTGGCCCGCGGCGCTCAGGGCGCTGGCGACGGCGGCGCCGATGCCGGAGGCGGAGCCGGTGATGACGGTGGTGGGCATGCTGGATTCCTTACCGATTTGTGGTGTCTGGGCGAAACAGTCCCATCATCGAAGGGCCGAACGGGTAAAACATCGTCCGGCCAGACTAGGAATCAGGCGCGCCTGGCGATCGGCACCGCCAGCTGCGGCGGCGGCACCTTGACCTTTCCCGGCGCCTTCAGCGGCATCTTCGGCTTGCCCAGCGCCACCACGCTGTTGAGCAGGATGCGCACCAGCTCGGTCTGCCTGCGCACGCCAGTCTTGGAGAAGATCGAGCGCAGGTGCGCCCGCGCGGTGTTGCGGCGGATGTTCAGCACTTCCGCCGCCTCTTCCAGGGACAAGCCGTTGGCCAGTTCCATGGCCAGCGCCGTCTCGGCCTTGGTCAGGTTGAACAGCTGCTTGGTCACCAGGTCACTGGCCAGCGACTTGCTCGCGGCATCGCGGATATACACCAGCGCCGCCGGCTTGCCCTTCTCTTCCGCCCAGTCCAGCGACGGGATCGGCTCCACCACCAGGCCCAGGTTGACCAGCCCGGATGGCCGGGTCACCGACATCGCCTCGGCGCTCTTCGGCGCATCCGGGGAGAACGCGGCGCGGATCAGCCGTTGCAGCTCGCGGTTGTCGCTCGGGTAGGTGGCCTCCAGGCGCCCGCCCACCAGCTTGAGGCCGTCGGCCTGGGCCAGCAGGTCCTGGGCCACCGGGTTGACCCGCAGCACGCTGCCGCTCTCGTCGAGGATCAGGGTCGCCACCGAGAGCCGGCTGATGGCCTGGGAATACAGCTCGCTGAGGGATTCGCTGCGGTCCAGCAGGTTGTGCATCTGCATGCCGCGCCGCAGGTGCGGCAGGAACATCGCGCACAGCGCCCGGTCATGCCGGCTGAACGCCGGGGCGCGCTTGGGCCGGGTGATGCGTAGGCGCAGCTTGCCGCCGTCTGGGGTGGAGATGTCGGCGCCCATCACGTGGTAGACGTCCTGCGGGCCGCAGAACATCTTGAAGTAGGCCGAGTGTTCCCACTGCTCCGGGCTGAGCACGTCGTCCACGGTGAACACGTAGTCCTGGGGCAGGTTGGTGAAGGGGGTCTGGGTTTGCGGGTAGGTCATGTAGCTGACTTCACCGGCACCCTCGATATCGCCGACGATGATCATCAGGCCCATGTCCGGCTGGTCCGGCACGCGCAGGATCAGGGTGACGTAGTTGGCGCCGTAGAGGTCGCGGAAGCTGGTGAGGGCCTTGGCCATGCGCCGTGGATCGATGGCGCCATCGTAGACCTCGCTGACCAGGCGATCGTAGTGGGCCAGGTCGAGGCCCAGCGCGTCCAGGCCTTCCTGGGTGAGTACCGGATTCTCCACAGTCTTTTCCTCGCTCGGGTAAGGCCGTGGCCTGCCCTTGTTGTTTTTATGAGTTCGGCTGCTGCACGTGTTGCAAGGCGGGACTCCAGGGGAGCCGCGCCACAGTCTCGCTGTCTCGCGGAACGCCCACAATAGGGCGCTCCCCTATTTTTCGACGATGGGCGCGGCCGGCTGTCGCTTCGGCCGGAACTCGCCCCGCAGTACTTCGATAGAGTGGGCCTCACGCGCCACCAGTGGCCGACCACGGTTGAACCAGGCGGCCAGGGCCGGCAGCAGGAAGATCGCGCCGAGCACGTTGACCAGGAACATGAACGACAGCAGCACGCCCATGTCGGCCTGGAACTTCAGCGGCGCGAAGGCCCAGGTACAGACGCCGATGGACATGGTCAGCGCGGTGAACACCGCCGCCGTGCCCCGTTGGCACATGGCCTGGTAGAAGGCCTCGCGCAGGTTGGCGCCGGCGGCCATCTCGTGCTGGATGCGCTCGTACAGGTAGATGCCGTAGTCGACGCCAACCCCGACGCCCAAGGCCATCACCGGCAGGGTCGCGACCTTGAGGCCGATGCCGAGCATGGCCATCAGCGCGTTGCACAGGATCGCCACGATGGCCAGCGGCACCAGGATGCACAGCACAGCGCGCATGGACAGGAAGGTCAGCCAGCAGAACAGCGCCACCGAGCCGAACAGCGCGGCGAGCATGATCACCTCGGCGCGCTTCACCGCCTCGTTGGAAGCCGCCATCACCCCGACGTTACCGCCGGCCAGGAGGAACTCCACATGGGGCGTGGAGACGTCGGCGATGATCCGCCTGGCCTCGTTGATGACGTGGCTGATGGTGGCGCCTTCATGGTCGGCGAGGAACACCAGGATCTGCATCTGCTGGCAGCCGTCGGTGACCAGGCCGTCGTCCGGCATATAGGCCCGGGCACCCTGGCTCAGGCCGCGGGACGAACCGGGAATCGCCGCCCAGCGCGGGTTGCCCTCGTTGTTGCCGGCGATCACCCGCTTGCCCATGCCGGCCACGCTCTGCACCGACTGCACGCCCTGCACGGCGCGCATGCGGAAATCGAAGCCTTCCACGGCGCGCATCACTTCCGGATTCAGGCAGCCCTCCTCCACGTCATGGGCCTGGACGAACACCGCCAGCACGTCGAGGCCGATGGAGTAGCTGCTGATGATGCGTGCGTTGTCCTGGTTGTAGCGCGAGTCGGCACGCAGCTCGGGGGCGCCGGCGCCGATATCGCCCACGGCCAGGTCGCGGGCCTTCCAGGCACCGGCGGCGAGCAGCAGCAGGCTCAGGCCGAACACCGCCAGGGCCGGCTTGGGTTCGGCCAGGGCGGACAGGCGCCACCACAGGGCATGGCGGCTGTTGGCGTCGGCCTGTTCCTTGCGCAGCAGGCCCTTTTCCAGCGGCAGCCAGGAAATGATGATGGGCAGCATCAGCTTGTTGGTGACGATCATCAGCATCACGCCGATGCAGGCGGTTACCCCCAGCTCGTGGACGATGGGGATGTCGATGAGCATGATCACGGCGAAGCCCAGGGCGTTCATCAGCAGGGCCAGGGAGCCGGGAATGAAGATCTTGCAGAACGCCGTGCGCGCCGCCTGCAGCGAGGTGGCGCCGGCCACCACATCCTGTTTCCAGGCGTTGGTCATCTGCACCGCGTGGGACACGCCGATGGAGAAGATCAGGAACGGCACCAGGATCGACATCGGGTCGATGCCCAGGCCCAGCAGCGGCAGCAGGCCAAGCAGCCAGAACACCGGCAGCAGCGCCACCAGCAGCGCCACCACGGTCAGGCGCAAGGAGCGGGAATACAGCCACAGCAGCAGGCCGGTGATGACGAAGGCGATGGCGAAGAAGCCGATCACCGTGGTCAGGCCCTCCACCACGTCGCCCACCAGCTTGGCAAAGCCGACGATGTTGATCTCGATCTTGTCGCTGGAGTACTTCTGCCGCACCTCTTCCAGGTTCTGCGCGATCTGCGTGTAGTCCACCGGCTTGCCGCTGCGCGGGTCGAGGTCCTGCAGGTCGGCGCGGACCATGGCCGACTTCAGGTCGTTGGCGATAAGGCGGCCGACCTGGCCGGAGGCGGCGGCGTTGCTGCGCACCTGGGCCAGGTCCTCGGGTGTGCCGCTGAAGCGTGGCGGCACTACCACGTCGCCGAAGAAGCCTTCCTCGGTGATCTCGATGTAGCGCACGTTGGCGGTGAACAGCGAGGTCACGCTGGGGCGGCTGACCCCGGAGATGAAGAAGACGTCGTCGGTGACCTTGCGCAGGGTGTCGAGGAATTCCGGGTTGTAGATATCGCCCTCGCCCTTCCAGTGCACGCTGACCAGGAAGCGGTTGGCGCCGGTGAAGTACTGGCTGAACTTGAGGAAGTTGACCATCCAGGCGTGGCGCACCGGGATCTGCTTGTTGAAGCCGGGGTCCAGCTGCGTGTTCAGGGCGCTGTAGCCCAGCCCCAGGCTGAGCAGCACGAACAGCGCCAGCAGCCCCTTGCGCCAGGCCATCAGCCAGTCCGCGATGACCTCGACGCTGTGCGTCACCCATTGTTTGACCTGATTCATCAACCCGTCTCTCGTTGGCCTTTGACCGGATAGTCGGGTCAGAGGGGGTTGGGGGCATCGTCCAAATGGGTTAGGAGCGGCGCGGGTCGGTGGTTATTGCTCCACCCGCTCCATCACCGCCTGCTCATAGCGCGGATACAGATGGGTCACGCTGCGAATCAACTCGTATTTGCTCAGGCTCACCGCCGAAAACCGCTCGGGAATCGGCGTGGCGATCACCTCGTTCATGTCCAGCCCGTTGGCCGCGCTGTCGCGCAACAAGTCATCCAGCCAGCCCAGGTAATCCACCATCTGCTCGAACGGCCCGCGATCCGTGCTCACCGGCCCGTGCCCCGGCACCAGCACTTTCCACGGCAGGCCCTGCAACTGCTGCAGGTCATCCACCCACTGCGCCAATCCCGGACTGTGCGGCGTGGTCAGCGCCCGCTGGTAGAACAGCAGGTCGCCGGCGAACAGCACGCCGGTCTTCTCGTCCAGCACCGCCAGGTCCGCACCGCTGTGCCCGCTGAAGGCCAGCAGGCGCAACGGATGGGAACCAAAACGCTTCACCCCCGGCTCCAGCACCTGCTGCGGCACCTTCACCTCGGTCCCGCGCATCCAGTCACCAACCATGCGGTACATGTTCTCGGCCAGGGCATCGCCCTCCTTCGCCAGTTGCTCCCGGGTCCCCGCCAGGGCACCGATCGGCACATCGGCGAAGGCCTGGTTGCCCAGGGCATGGTCCGGATGATGGTGGGTGATCAGCACCTGCACCACCGGCTTGTCGGTGACCGTGCCGATGGCCGCGCGCAGGGCCTGGCCGTAGCGCAGCGAGGGACCGCTGTCGATCACCACCACGCCCTCCTCGCTGACGATGAACCCGGTGTTGACGATATTGCCGCCATTGTCCCGGGAGAAGTTCTCGGTGCTGCCTTCCAGCACCCAGGTGTCCGCCGCCACCTGGCGCGGCTGCAGGTGATAATCCAGCGCCGCCAGGCTCGGCAGGCTGACAAGACTCAACAGGCACAGCAAAGCTCGCATCCGGGACCTCATTCGATGGCGGCGTCGAAGGCATTGCCGTTGTTGTCGCGCAGGCTCAGGCGTACCGGGCCCGGGCGGCGAAGGTCGAACGACAGGCTGGGGTTCTCGCTCACGGCCGGGAACAGTTCGAGGGTCGCCAGGGACTGGCCCGCGGCGTCGAACAGTTCGGCGTGCTCGATGAAGAATTCCGGGATTCCGGCCATCAGGCCATTGTCCATGGGGTGCGAGACCGACAGGCGCAGGCGGCTGTAGTCCTCGCGCGGGTAGCGCCCGCCCAGCACCTGGCCGAGACGCTCTTCCCAACCGGGCTGGCTGCGCGCCACGCTGGGCGCGGTACAGCCACCACCGGCGGCGTCGATCAGGGTCGAGCCGACATGCCAGACCCCATCCTCGGTCTGCACGGCGGCGCGCAGCGCAGTGGCCTGCTCGATGCGGATGCGCACCGCCAGCCACGGCAGCACCTGCGGCCCCGGGGCGAAGTCGACGATCCTGGGTATCGGGTTGAGCTCGGCCCAGACCAGCATGCGCCTGACAGTGCCCGGCAGTTCGCGGGCATCCACCAGCAGCGGCACTTGCCGGGCGTCCTCGGCGAACGGCGGCGCGACGACCTTGACCCGCTGGTCGAAGCGGTAGGGTTCGTCGCCAATCCATTGTTTACGGTAGAACTCCCACATCACCGAGGGCACCGGGTCGGGGCCCGGATCCAGGGCGTATGCCGGGGCGCCCAGACACAGCGCCATCAGCAACAACGGCACCCGGCCCATGACATCACTCCTCGACGTGGACGCTGTCCAGGTAACTACGGATGGCCCAGAGCGCTTCCTGGCTCAGGTAGTCGGCCATCTTCGGCATGTACACGCGACCGTCGCGCACCGAACCGTGGCGCACCCGCTCGACGAACCATTCGTCACCGTTGACACCCTCGTCGAGCATGCGCAGGTCCGGGGCGATACCGCCGGACTTGGCTTCCAGGCCATGGCAGGCGGCGCAGTTCATGTTGTAGGCCGAGGCGCCGATGCTCACCGCCTCATCGTGGTCCTTGCTGTTGCGATAAGGGTTCTCGGCCCGCCATTCTTCGCCGAGCTTCTCCAGGTTGCCGGTGTTCACCGCGCTCGGCGTCACGTTGCCGTGGGCCATGACCGCTCCGGTGCTGATCAGGCCGGCCATGAACACGGTGCCCAGCAAGGCGTTCTTCACTCTTGTCATTGTTTTGCCCTCGACTACTTCAGGTTGCACGATTTGCACGCGAAAACCTCTCTGGCGAAAGGTTCTGGCGGCCATCTTAGGAAGCACCCGGGGCCCTCCCCATGCTGCTTTGGTGGTCGCGCCCTACTCCGTTGGTAGTAGGGCTTGTGGGGCAGTGCCAAATCATGCCCGGACTGGGAAGTTTTCCCGGCAAGGGCGGGAGTTTTTCCGTATCTCGGGAGGGGCTGGCGTTCCAGTCTATGCAGGCCAAAACCTCCATTGGGAAACACCAACATGACAATAAGATCGTTACCCGCCGCAGTCTCTCCCCTGTCCCTGGCCGTGCAGGCCGTGCTGCTGGTCGGTACCCTGGCCATGGCCCCTGCCCACGCCAAGCCTGTGACCTGGGAAGACATCGCCGACGACCACAAGACCACCAACAACGTGCTGCAGTACGGCATGGGCACCAACGCCCAGCGCTGGAGCCCGCTGACCGCGGTCAACGACAAGAACGTGTTCAAGCTGACCCCGGCCTGGTCGTACTCCTTCGGCGACGAGAAGCAGCGTGGACAGGAGTCGCAAGCGATCATCAGCGACGGCGTGGTCTACGTCACCGGTTCCTACTCGCGGGTGTTCGCCCTCGATGCCAAGACCGGCAAGCGCCTGTGGACCTACAACCACCGCCTGCCGGACAACATTCGCCCGTGCTGTGACGTGGTCAACCGCGGCGCGGCGATCTTCGGCGACAAGATCTTCTTCGGCACCCTGGATGCCCAGGTCGTCGCCCTGAACAAGGACACCGGCAAGGTAGTCTGGAAGAAGAAGTTCGGCGACCACTCCGCCGGCTACACCATGACCGGCGCCCCGACCCTGATCAAGGATGGCAAGACCGGCAAGGTCCTGCTGATCCACGGCAGCTCCGGTGACGAATTCGGCGTGGTCGGCCAGCTGTATGCCCGCGACCCGGAAACTGGCGAGGAAGTGTGGATGCGTCCGTTCGTGGAAGGCCACATGGGCCGCCTGAACGGCAAGGACAGCACCCCGACCGGCGATGTGAAGGCACCGTCCTGGCCGGATGATCCGACCACCGAGACCGGCAAGGTCGAGGCCTGGAGCCACGGCGGCGGCGCCCCTTGGCAGAGCGCGAGCTTCGACGCCGAGACCAACACCATCATCGTCGGCGCCGGCAACCCGGGCCCGTGGAACACCTGGGCGCGGACCTCGAAGGACGGCAACCCGCACGACTACGACAGCCTCTACACCTCCGGCCAGGTCGGCGTCGACCCGAGCACCGGCGAGGTCAAGTGGTTCTACCAGCACACCCCGAACGATGCCTGGGACTTCTCCGGCAACAACGAGCTGGTGCTGTTCGACTACAAGGACAAGGACGGCAAACAGTACAAGGCCACCGCCCACGCCGACCGCAACGGCTTCTTCTATGTGGTCGACCGCACCAACGGCAAGCTGAAGAACGCCTTCCCGTTCGCCGACAACATCACCTGGGCCAGCCATATCGACCTGAAGACCGGGCGTCCGGTGGAAAACGAAGGCCAGCGTCCGCCCAAGCCCGAGCCAGGGCAGACCAAGGGCAAGCCGGTGGAAGTCTCGCCACCCTTCCTTGGCGGCAAGAACTGGAACCCGATGGCCTACAGCCAGGACACCGGCCTGTTCTACGTGCCATCGAACCAGTGGAAAGAGGAATACTGGACCGAGGAAGTCAACTACAAGAAGGGCTCGGCGTACCTGGGCATGGGCTTCCGCATCAAGCGCATGTACGAGGACCACGTCGGTTCGCTGCGCGCCATGGACCCGACCACCGGCAAGATGGTCTGGGAACACAAGGAGCGCCTGCCACTGTGGGCTGGCGTACTGGCGACCAAGGGCAACCTGGTGTTCACCGGTACCGGCGACGGCTACTTCAAGGCCTTCAACGCCAAGACCGGCGAGGAGCTGTGGAAATTCCAGACCGGCAGCGGCATCGTCTCCCCGCCCATCACCTGGGAACAGGATGGCGAGCAGTACATCGGCGTGACTGTCGGCTACGGCGGCGCGGTACCGCTGTGGGGCGGCGACATGGCCGAGCTGACCAAGCCGGTGGCACAGGGTGGTTCGTTCTGGGTGTTCAAGATCCCGAGCTGGGACACCAAGACTGCACAGCGTTGATCTGAGCCAGCCAGCGGGGGCCTGAGAGCCCCCGCTGGACTTTTGACAGCGACCCTGTCCCTGTGAAGGAGCTATCCATGAAATACCTCCCGCTACTCCTCACCCTCGCCATCACCCCCGCCTTCGCCGTGATCGCCGACGATGGCGACGACCAGCCGCTGGTGGTCAACGGTTGCGTGATCCAGCCGGAAAGCCAGTGCCCGGGTGCCAACCTCGAAGGCGCCGACCTGAACAACCAGGACATGCACAAGATGAACCTGGCCGGCGCCAACCTGAAGAACGCCGACCTGCGCCACGCCAACCTCGACCTGGCCAACCTGGAGAAGGCCCAGCTGCAAGGCGCCAACCTCAACCGCGCCAGCCTGCAGCAGACCAACCTGCGCATCGCCGACCTCACCGGTGCCAGCCTGATCGCCACCCAGGCCTGGGGCATGTTCGCCCAGGGGGCGAAGTTCAACGACGCCAACCTCAGCGGCGCCTACCTCGAATTTGCCCGCTTGTCCGGGGCCAAGCTGCACAACAGCAACCTGCAGGCCGCCGACCTGGAAATGACCTGGCTCAGCCGTGCCGACCTGCTCGGGGCGAACCTGGCGGATGCCAACCTGCAGGAAGCCAAGTTCGGTGAAAGCAACCTGGAAAAGGCCGACCTGCGCGGAACCCGCAAGCATTACGCGAACTTCCAGGATGCCAACATGGAGGGATGCCAGGGGTGTCCGAAGACCTGGGACTGACCACTCCAGCCATGCGGGCTGCGCTGTCGCGCAGAGAACATGGGTCGAATGCTCTACGCGAACCTTGTGGGAGCGGGTTTACCCGCGATTGCGGTAGTGAACTCACCATTGCAATCGCGGGTAAACCCGCTCCCACAAGGCCCCTGCTAAATCAATGAGTTATGTGCTTTTTATGAGAGTTCGCATCAGGCGGCGATGCGCAGCAATCCGGTCTCGATGGCCAGATGCACCAGCTCCGCATGGGAGCTCACCTGCAACTTGCTCTTCAACACCGTCAGGTAGTTGGACACGGTCTTCCCGCTCAAGCACAGATGCTCGGCAATCATCCGCATCGACGTCCCCTTGGCCAGCATCAGGAAGATCTCCGTCTCACGCTGGGTCAACCCGCTCAACCGCGCATGCTGCGGCTGGGTTGCCAGTTGCGTGGCCAGGGCCTGCTCGATATAGGCATGCCCGGCCAGCACCCGGCGCACCGCTTCCAGCAGCGTCGCCGCCGGCACCGCCTTGGACAGGAACCCGCACGCCCCGGCATCCAGCGCCTGGCGCACCAGGCCCAGCTCGGTATGCTCGCTGAAGAACAGCACACGCAACTGCGGCAGGCGCTGGCGTAAGCGTCGGGTGGTCTCCAGCCCGCTGATGCCGGGCAGGTCGAAGTCCATCAGGACCAGCCCCGGCACCTGCTCCTGCACCCGCTGCAAGGCTTCCTCGCCAGACGCAGCTTCGCGTACCGGCAGTTCCGCGCCCAGGGCCACGCTCAGGCCCAGGCGCATCATGGGGTGGTCGTCGACCAGCAGGATATCCATCGGCGTCGTTCTCATTGTCATGGCTGCTACGCCCCATGCTAGAGCGCTCGCCGAGCACCACGCCTACTACTTTGGTAGCGCTTTTGCTGTCGATGGTCGCATTCACAAAGCCTCGCGACTGACCTGTAATGAGGGCATAACAAAAACGAGACTGCCGACCATGTTGCCGCGCGCCCTGTCCACCCTCCTCGGCCTGACCCTGTCCGGCCTGCTCGCCAGCCCTGCCCTGGCCGAGACCCCGTTGTTCTCCGCCGATGGCTACCGCACCGGCCTGTACCGCAGCCCGACGCCGGCCAGCGCGGAGGTGGCGCAGACCGTCGACACAGCCCAGGTACAAGCCCTGGCCAAGGAAAATGCACTGCTGATCGACGTGTACAAGCGTCCCTGGCTCAACGGCCAGTTCATCGCCAGCGAAGCCCATGCCAACCTGCCCGGCAGCCACTGGCTGCCGAATACCGGCGACGGCCAGCTGGATGCCCGCTGGGCCACCTACTTCAGTCGCCATCTCGAACGCCTGAGTGCCGGCGACCACGCCCGCCCCATCGTCTTCTACTGCCGCTCCGACTGCTGGCTGAGCTGGAACGCCGTGCGCCGCGCCACCGCGCTGGGCTACTCGCGGTTGTACTGGTACCGTGATGGCCTGGACGCCTGGGAGGCCGCCGGCCTGCCCGTGGTCGCCGCCAGCCCCGAGGTGTTTCCCTGATTTTCTTGCGCTCGTCGCCCATAACAACAAGGTGCAAAGCCATGTACAAGATTCTGATCGCCGACGACCATCCGCTGTTTCGCGAAGCCATCCATAACGTCATCAGCGATGGTTTCCCCGGCAGCGAGGTGATGGAAACCGCCGACCTGGACAGCGCCCTGGCGCTGACCGGCGAGCACGACGATCTCGACCTGATCCTGCTCGACCTGAACATGCCCGGCATGCACGGACTGGGTGGCCTGATCAACCTGCGCAACGAGGCGCCGACCATCCCGGTGGTGATCGTCTCCGCCGAGCAGGACAAGCAGATCGTCCTGCAGGCCATCACCTATGGCGCGGTGGGCTTCATCACCAAGTCCTCGCCGCGCTCGCAGATGACCGAGGCCATCGAACAGATCCTCAACGGCAACGTCTACCTGCCGCCGGACATCATCCGCACCCAGAAGAGCGGCAGCCGGCGCAGCCAGAGCGAACACCAGGGCTTCGCCCCGGAACTGCTGCAAGCCCTGACCCGCAAGCAGCTGCTGGTGCTGGAACGGATGACCAAGGGCGAGTCCAACAAGCAGATCGCCTACAACCTGGACATCGCCGAGACCACGGTGAAGGCCCACGTCTCGGCGATCCTGCGCAAGCTCAACGTGCACAACCGGGTGCAGGCGATCCTCAGTGCCGGGGATATCGATTTCACCGCGTACCTGCGGCGCTAGGCGGGCTTACGGCTTGCTCTGATCGGACGGGTTGTAGACAAAGGGGGGACTGGAATTGAAGTTGACCTTCAACAGGTGCAGGTAACGCCGGGTCTGCTCCAGATAGTCCCGCTGCAGGCGCCTGCCCTTGGTCAGGCCACTGCCTTCATAGTAAGAACGGTCGCTGAAGATAAGCGCCTCGATGGGTAGTTCATCGCCGATATCCTGCGGCCATGGCAGCATCACCACCTCACTCCAGCGATCGATGGTACCGACGGCCGCGCGGATCTCCAGCACCAGTTCCAGGTCCGCCACCGAGTCGGTGAAGGAACAACTCTCTCGCGGAGTCTTGGCGTAGCGCTCCATCCAGGCCGCGAGGGTTGCCACGCCGAGCTGCTGGCAGGTTTTCCTCAACGTGCAAGCGGCATTCTTGTTCGCGTTGCTGGTGACGCCATCGGCGGGATAGACACAGCCGATCTTGAACGGGGTCAGTGCAGGCGCAGACAGCACCCGGGAGACATAGCCCTTCGAGTAGAGCACTTGGGTGGCCCGGTCGCCTTCGAGGAAGTAGGAGAACGACACGCCGCCGACGCGCTCCGCGTTGGGGCTTGGGTTCCAGAAGTGAAAGTCACCCTCGCCCACCGTACGCAGCACGATACCGTTGCAGTAATACCCTGCACTGCCATCCGGGCAGGATGTCTGCCTGGCGGCATACCGCGCATTCAGCCGCGCCGCCAGTTGATACCCGTCATACAGCTGCTCCTGCTGGCTGAAACCGAACGTGCCAGGCCCGGATCCTGCGTCGTAACGCACCAGCGGCAGCCACTGCCCGGTCTCCTCGAACCATTGCCGCTGGCCGCGTTGGGCCAGCAGCAGGCTGTCGGGATCCGCACGGTCGTAGAACAGGGCCTGCACTGCCAGCTTGTCAGGTGCATCCTGCGGCCAGTTCTCGATCAGCACCTCGCCGCTGGTCGCGCTGCCATCTTCGACCACGGTATACGGTTTTTCCTGCCCGGCCGCCGTGAAGCCATCCTGCAACAGGTATCCGACCTTGGCCGCAAGCGCTGCGCCGTAGCCATCCTCGCGCAGGAAGTAGAAACGTTCCGAGCCCCTTTCCTCGGCCTCGCTGCCGTGGTGCCAGAAAGGTTGCGGATGACCGTCGGCCATGGGCAGCACCAGTACGCCGCTACAGGCGTATCGAGGGTTGCCACCCACGCAATCCGTTGGTGTTGCGGCCAGGCGCTGGTTGAGTTGCTGGACGGTTTCCGGACCATTCAGGGCCCAGGCCGGAACTGCAGCCAGGCCCATCAGCAACAGGACGAGCAGCCCGGTAGAGAAAAGGCGATTTGCGAAAGGCATGAGGATTTCCTCTGGCGATCCTGAGAGGACAACGTGCCTATTGAAGGCCAGCAGCGGCACACCCCACAACTGACAGAAATACCAGTTCGTGCCTGGGTGATCTTGCGCGGTTGGCTGCGTCGATAAGAAAGACTGATCGTTTCGATTGAAATCATTTCTTGATACACGCCGTTACGCTGAAGTAAGCTCGGACGCATTCAACAGGAGCACAGCATGCACCACGCCACCCACATCCACGCACAACGCACCGCTCGCCTCGCGCGCGCCGAAGCGTCCGTGGCTGTTCGCGGCACAAGCGCTCCGTATTACTTTGGGTATTGGTTTAGCCACAGGCGCCGCTGATACCCACACCGGCGCCCATCGACAGGGCCGCCGCGCACGAGAACTCTCGAACCCCCGGACGGCCCAGCCCTCCGGGGGTTTTGTTTTTGGGCCCGCTACACGCCGACATCACTGAGGAATCGAACATGAACTACGCCACTTCCTACCGTTACCAAAGCTCTGCCTGGCGATTTAGCCACTGCCGTTCGGGCCAGCCTGCCGCCTCCGACCGGACCACAACAGGTGGCGAACACGCACTCACACGAATCTGTCGAACACAGCGATAGGGCCGAAGGCGCGGGACAGAACCCCGCCTTCCGCCCAAGGAACAAGACCATGCAAGCGAACACCCAGGCACTGCCACTGAACACCCCTGCCGCAGCCAACACCGCCGTCAGCCTGCGTCTGCCCAGCCCCGTGCAACTCAAGCAGCAGTTGCCGCTCTCCACCGCCCTCGCCGCCCAGGTCCAGCAGCAGCGCCAGGCGGTCAAACGGATCCTCGACGGTCACGACCCACGCCTGCTCGTCGTCGTCGGCCCCTGCTCCCTGCACGATCCCCGCTCCGCCCTCGAATACGCCGACCGTCTGGCCCATCTGGCCAGCGAACTGGATGACCAGTTGCTTCTGGTAATGCGCGCCTACGTGGAAAAGCCGCGTACGACCGTCGGCTGGAAAGGCCTGGCCTACGACCCGCATCTGGACGGCAGCGACGATATGCACGGCGGCCTGCGCCTGTCCCGTGAATTGATGCTGGGCATGCTCGAACGCGGCCTGCCGGTGGCCACCGAACTGCTGCAACCCATGGCCGCCGGCTACTTCGACGACGTGCTGAGCTGGGCAGCGATCGGTGCACGCACCACCGAATCGCAGATCCACCGCGAGATGGTCAGCGGCCTGGGCCTGCCGGTGGGCTTCAAGAACGGCACCGACGGCGGTGTCGGCATCGCCTGTGACGCGATCCGCAGTGCGGCCCATCCGCACCGGCATTTCGGCCTGGATGCCCAGGGCCACCCGGCCATCGTCGAAACCCTTGGCAACCCGGATACCCATCTGGTCCTGCGTGGCGGCCACAAGGGCCCGAACCATGATGCGGACAGCGTCGCCATGGCCCGCCAGGGGCTGGCCAAGGCCGGGATTGCGGCGCGGATCATGGTCGATTGCAGCCATGCCAACAGTGGCAAGGACCCGCTCAAGCAGCCGGCGGTGCTGCGCGACGTGATCGACCAGCGGATCGCAGGCGATACATCGCTGGTGGGGGTGATGATCGAGAGCCATCTGTTCGATGGGTGCCAGGCACTGGGCAAAGGGCCGTTGAAGTACGGCGTGTCGATTACCGACGGCTGCCTGGGATGGGACGGGACCGAGGCGATGTTGCGCGAGGCGGCAGATCGCTTGCGTGGTGCATCGATGTAGGTACCAGGAGCACTCACGGCATGCTCTGGTCCCCGGGCTCGAAACTGAACGGCTGCCCGTCTGCCCTGGTGAAGTCGGCCTTCACCAGGGGCAAGTAGCGGCCGGTCTGCTCCAGGTAATCGCGCTGCGTATGCCGCCCGCCGCCCGGACCATCGGCCGGGTAGAACGACTGGAGACTGTAGACCATGGCCTCGATGGACAACTCCCTGCCGATGTTCTGCGGCCAGGTACGAATCACCAGTTCTGTCCAGGGATCCAGGGTCAGCGGCTGCTGGCGGATTTCGCGGATCAGCTCCAGATCTGCCGGCGAGAGGCTGAGCGAGCAGCCCTCCCGCGGTTTGCTTCGGTAACGGTCCAGCCAGCCGGCCAGGTCATGGATACCCAGGGCCTGGCAGGTGTTGCGCAGGGTACATATCCCGCCGTCGGGCGCATTCCCGGTCGCGCCATCCACCGGGTAGACACAGGAGGCCTCGAACGGCGTTATCGCTGGCGCCGACAGCTCGCGAATCACATAGCCCCGCGGGTAGACCATGGTGTCGGCGTTCAGGTCGCTACGAAAGTAACTGAAGGACACGCCATGGATACGGTCCGAGTTGGGGCTGTTGTTCCAGGCATGGAAATCCCCGGGGCCGACGGTACGCACTATCACCCCGTTGCAGTAGTAGCCGGCGCGGCCGTCATTGCACGGCCGGGTGTTGGCATAGCGGGCATTGAGCCGGGCCGCGACCTGGTAGCCGTCATACAGCTGTTCCCGGGTATTGAAGCCGAATACGCCCGCCACGAAACGCACCAGCGGCAGCCATTGGCCAGTGGCCTTGAAGTAATCCAGCTGGCCGCGCTGGGCGCGCAACAGGCTGTCGGGCTCGGCAATGTCGTAGTACAGCGCCTGTACCGCCACCTTGCCGGGCGCAGCCACGTCCCAGTTGCGCACTAGGACCTCTCCCGGCAGCGCGCTGCCGTCCTCGACCACATCGTAGGCCTTGCCCTGGCCTGTTGCAGTGAAGCCTTCGTGGAGGATGTAGCCGACCTTGCCCGGCAGCGCAGGCCCCACGCGATCCCGGCGCAAAAATATAAAACGCTCCGATCCCCGCTCCTGCGCTTCGCTGTCGTGGTGCCAGAACGGCTGCGGATGCCCCTCGTTCATGGGCAGGAGCAGCACGCCACTGCAGGCGAAGGGGGGCTTGCCGCCGACACACTGCGCCGGGGTCGCGGCGAGGCGCTGGTTCAACTGCTGCACGGTTTCCGGTCCGGTCAACGCCCAGGACGAGAACGGTGGCAGGCAAAGCAGCAAGAGGATGGCTGTACGCAGGAGCAGGCGAAGCATGGCGATGTCCTCGATCGGCCTCGATGCCAGTGCCTATTGAAAATCCCCTGGCGGGTGGAGCACAACTGACAGAAATGCCAGGTACTCCCGATCCTTCCTGCATCTTTTGAGGAGAATTCGTACATCAAATCCGGTAGGCTCTGGCTTTTCTCAACAGGAGTACTTCCCCATGGCCCGAGCCACTGCCCGCCACATCCTCGTCAGCAGCGAAGACAAGTGCAACGAACTGAAAGCACAGATCGAAGCCGGCGCGGACTTCGCCGAAGTCGCCAAAGCCAACTCCACCTGCCCGTCCAGCCGCCAGGGCGGCGACCTGGGTTCGTTCGGTCCGGGCCAGATGGTCAAGGAATTCGACACCGTGGTGTTCAGCGCACCGATCAACGTGGTGCAGGGTCCGGTGAAGACCCAGTTCGGTTATCACCTGCTGGAAGTGACCAGCCGTCAGGACTGATCGCTTCTTGAGTCGCAAGGTCGCCTTGGCCCTCGGGGACCGCTTTGCGGTCCTTCGCGAGCACGCTCGCTCCTACAGGGTCCGGGCCGGCCTGGCGCTTCTGGCGGCGATGGCTTTTCACAGCGCCAACGCCGCACCGTCCCACGCCCTCACCGTCTACGGTGAAGCCCCGCGCTACCCCGCCAGCTTCCAGCATTTCCAGTACACCAACCCTGACGCCCCCAAGGGCGGCAGCCTGCGTCGCTCGGCCATCGAGATCGGCCAGTTCGACCATATCCTTCCTTATATCGACAAGGGCATCGGCATCAGCGAGATCGATGGCTGGCTGTACGCACCCCTGGCCGTGCGCTCGCTGGACGAGCCCTACACCGTCTACGGACTGGTGGCCCTGCGCATGGAGCGGGCCGACGACGGCCTGTGGCTGCGCTTCTACCTAGACCCCAAGGCACGTTTCGCCGACGGCAAGCCGATCCGCGCCGAGGACGTGCGCTTCACCTACGACCTGCTGCTGCGTGACGGCAACCTGAAGTACCGCACCCAGTTCGCCGATGTCGCCGACGTGGTGGTGGAGTCGCCGACCCAGGTACGTTTCGACTTCAAGACCAACCAGAACCGCACCCTGCCCCTGGACCTGGCCTCCCTGCCCGTGCTCCCGGAACACTGGTGGAAAGGTCGCGACTTCGCCAACGGCGGCGGCTTCGAGGCGCCGCTGGGCAGCGGGCCGTACAAGGTGGCGCGGATCGACAACGGCCGCAGCATCACCTTCGAGCGCGACCGCGACTGGTGGGGCAAGGACCTGCCGGTCAACCGCGGGCGCTACAACTTCGACCAGATGCGCATCGAGTACTTCGGCGATACCGATGTGGCGCGCCAGGTCCTGCGCGGTGGCGGCTACGACTACAACCGCGAGTTCTCCGCCACCGGCTACACCATCGGCTACGCAAGCCCGGCCCTGGACGACGGGCGCCTGCAGCGCGCCCATCTGGCCAGGGAAGCCCCGCAGAACGCCCAGGGCTATGTGTTCAACCTGCAACGCCCGATGTTCCAGGACCGCCGCGTGCGCCAGGCCATCGCCCTGCTCTGGGATTTCGAATGGAGCAACCGGCGGATGATGCGCGACATGTACATCCGCCAGCAGAGCTACTTCGCCAACAGCCCGCTGGCCGCCCGGGAACTGCCGGATGCCGAGGAACTGAAGATCCTCGAACCATTGCGCGGGCAGATCCCCGACGAGGTCTTCACCCAGGTCTTCGAGGCGCCGCGTACCGACGGCTCGGGGATCATCCGCGACAAGCAGTTGCAAGCCCTGGCCCTGTTGCAGGCAGCCGGCTGGCATCCCGACGGCGATCGCCTGGTCAATGCCCAGGGCGAGCCGCTGAGCTTCACCTTCCTCAACGGCCAGAACGGCATGGAGCGCCTGCTGCTGCCGTGGAAGCGCACCCTGGCGCAGATCGGCATCGACATGCAGATCCGCCGGGTCGATTCGGCGCAGTACGTCAACCGCCTGATGGCCCGGGACTACGACATGATCGTCACCGGCTACCCGGTCACCACCTCGCCGGGCCTTGAGCTATACAGCTATTTCGGCTCGGCGGCGGCCAAGGACCCGGGCTCGAACAACTTCATGGCCCTGCAAAGCCCGGTGGTGGACCAGTTGATCGATGGCCTGGTGCGCGCCGAGACCCAGGCCGGGATGCAGCGCCATGCCCATGCCCTGGACCGGGTGCTGCAATGGAACTACTACTGGATCCCCAACTACTACCCGCCGGGCACCTCAAGCGTGTGGTGGAACCGTTTCGGCCTGCCGAAGATCCCTGCGGCCAATGACCCGGCGCTGGATACCTGGTGGGAAGTCAGCCCCACCGCGCTGACCAACGAACAGATGGCAGAACGTACCAAGGGCAAGCCATGACCGCCTATATCCTGCGGCGCCTGCTGCTGATCATCCCGACCCTGCTGGTGATCCTGCTGGTCAACTTCGTCATCGTCCAGGCCGCTCCCGGTGGCCCGGTGGAACAGGCGGTCGCGCGGCTGCAAGGCATCGGCGGCGGCGCGCCGGGCGCAGGCTCGGTGCAGCTGGACTCGCGGGCCAGCCGCGGTCTCGACCCGGCCCTGCTGGAAACCATCAAGAAGCAGTACGGCTTCGACAAGTCCGCTCCCGAGCGCCTGTGGCTGATGCTCGGCAACTACGCCCGGCTGGATTTCGGCGAGAGCTTCTTCCGCGGCGCCAAGGTCACCGACCTGATACTCGACAAGATGCCGGTGACCCTGTCCCTCGGCTTCTGGGCCACCCTGATCACCTACCTGGTGTCGATCCCCCTCGGCATCCGCAAGGCGGTGCGCCATGGCAGCGTGTTCGACGCCTGGAGCAGCAGCCTGATCGTGATCGGCTACGCCCTGCCCTCGTTCCTCTTCGCCCTGCTGCTGATCGTGCTGTTCGCCGGCGGCACCTCGCTGAACTGGTTCCCGGTGCGCGGGCTGGTCTCGGAGAACTTCGCCGAGCTGAGCCTGATCGGCAAGATCGCCGACTATTTCTGGCACCTGGTGCTGCCGGTGGGCGCCCTGGTGATCGGCGGCTTCGCCACCCTGACCCTGCTGACCAAGAACGCCTTCCTCAACGAGATCACCCGCCAGTACGTGATCACCGCCAAGGCCAAGGGCCTGACCGAACGCCGCGTGCTCTACGGCCATGTGTTCCGCAACGCCATCCTGCTGGTGGTGGCCGGCCTGCCCCAGGCGCTGATCACGGTGTTCTTCGCCGGCTCCCTGATGATCGAGGTGATCTTCTCCCTCGATGGCCTCGGGCGCATGAGCTACGACGCCGCAGTCAGTCGCGACTATCCGGTGGTGTTCGGCTCGCTGTTCATCTTCACCCTGTTCGGTCTGCTGATCCGCCTGGTCGGGGATATCTGCTACACCTTCGTCGATCCGCGCATCGACTTCGCCGGGAGGACGCACTGATGTTCTGCCTGTCGCCGGTCAGCCAGCGCCGCTGGCAGCGCTTTCGCAGCAACCGCCGCGGCTGGTTCTCGCTGTGGGCCTTTGCCGCACTGCTGACCCTGAGCCTGGGTGCCGAGCTGATCGCCAACGACAAGCCGCTGGTGCTGGGCTACCAGGGCAGCCTGTATTTCCCGGCGTTCAAGCGCTACACCGAGCAGGAGTTCGGCGGCCAGCTGCCGTTCCAGCCGGACTACCGCAGCCAGTACGTGCGCGAGCTGATCGAGGGCAAGGGCGGCTGGATGCTGTTCCCGCCGGTGCCGTTCAGTGCCGATACGCCCAACTACGATTTGCAGGTGCCGGCACCGAGCCCGCCCACCGCGAGCAACTGGCTGGGCACCGACGACCAGGCCCGCGACGTGCTGGCGCGGGTGCTGTATGGCACCCGGGTGTCGATCCTGTTCGCCCTGGCGCTGACCGTCATCAGCACGGTGATCGGCGTCGCCGCCGGCGCCCTGCAGGGCTACCACGGCGGCTGGGTCGACCTGATCGGCCAGCGTCTGCTGGAGGTCTGGTCGGGGTTGCCGGTGCTCTACCTGCTGATCATCCTCAGCGGTTTCGTCGAACCGAATTTCTGGTGGCTGCTGGGGATCATGGCGCTGTTCTCCTGGCTGGCCCTGGTGGACGTGGTGCGCGCCGAGTTCCTCCGTGGGCGCAACCTAGAGTACGTGCAGGCGGCGCGGGCCCTGGGCCTGCCGGACCGCCTGGTGATCCTGCGGCATATCCTGCCCAACGCCATGAACGCCACCCTCACCTACCTGCCGTTCATCCTCACCGGGGCCATCTCGACCCTCACCGCCCTGGATTTCCTCGGCTTCGGCATGCCCGCCGGCAGCGCCTCCCTGGGCGAGCTGGTCAACCAGGGCAAGCAGAACCTGCAAGCCCCGTGGCTGGGCTTCACCGCCTTCTTCGCCCTGGCGCTGATCCTCACCCTGCTGGTGTTCGTCGGCGATGCCCTGCGCGAAGCCTTCGACCCCCGCGCCTGACAAGGACGTCCCATGCACGACAGCGACAACCTCAAGGACTACCAGCGGGTCCGGCGCCTGGCGATCAAGTCGCTGTTCGAGATCATCGAGCAGTCCAGCGAAGGCACGGTGATCGTCGACCGCGATGCGCGCATCGTCTGGATGAACGAGCGCTATGCCCGGCGCTTCGGCCTCAGTGACGCCAGCGCCGCCATCGGCCAGCCCTGCGAGCAGGTGATTCCCGGCAGCCTGATGCGCGAGGTGGTGACCCAGGGGCGCCCGGCCCTGCTGGACATGCTCGACACGCCCAAGGAGCCGCTGGTGGTGATGCGCCTGCCGATCCACGACGCCGGTGGCGAGGTGATCGGTGCCATCGGCTTCGCCCTGTTCGACGAGCTGCGCAGCCTGTCGCCGCTGCTCAAGCGCTACGCCAGCATGCAGCAGGAACTGGCCTCGACCCGTTCGCTGCTGCGCGCGCGCCAGGCCAAGTACAGTTTCAACCAGTTCATCGGCACCAGCGCGGCCAGCCTGGAAGTGAAACGCCGGGCGCGGCGCGGGGCGAGCAGCGACTCGCCGGTGCTGCTGCTCGGCGAAACCGGCACTGGCAAGGAGCTGCTGGCCCACGCCATCCACGCCGCCTCGCCACGGGCGCACAAGGCCTTCGTCAGCATCAACAGCGCGGCGATTCCCGAGACGCTGCTGGAGGCAGAGTTCTTCGGCACCGCGCCCGGCGCCTTCACCGGCGCCGAACGCAAGGGCCGCGCCGGCAAGTTGCAACTGGCCGAGGGCGGCACCCTGTTCCTCGACGAGATCGGCGACATGCCGCTGCCGTTGCAGAGCAAGCTGCTGCGGGTGTTGCAGGAGAAGGAGTACGAGCCGGTGGGCTCGAACCAGATGCTGCACAGCGATGTGCGGGTGATTGCCGCCACGTCCCGGGACCTGCAGGCGGCCATGGCCAGGGGGGAGTTTCGTGCCGACCTGTATTACCGGCTGAACGTGCTGCCCATCGAGGTGCCGGCACTGCGCGAGCGGATCGAGGATCTGCCGGTGTTGACCGAGGCGATCCTTGAGGACCTGGGCAGCCGACACGAGCTTGAAGATGGCGCGCTTGCGCTGCTGGGGCGGCATGCCTGGCCGGGGAATATTCGCGAGCTGCGCAATGTGCTGGAGCGGGCGACGCTGTTGGCCGACAGGGCGGTGCTGGGGGTGGCGGATATCGAATCGGCGCTGGGGAAGCTGATGCCTCGGGCGGTGGATGAGCCGGTGCAAGGGTATCGCGAGGCGTGCGAGGCGTTCGAGCGGGAGTTGCTGTTGAAGGCACTGGCCCGGTGTGGTGGGAATGTGCCGGAGGCCGCCAGGCAGCTGGGGTTGGGGCGGTCGACCCTGTACAAGAAGCTGGTGGCCTTGGGTATTCAGTCTCAATAAAGAGACTCACATCTCCATATGGAGATTTTGTTCCTGAGGGCCCTATCGCTGGCAAGCCAGCTCCCACAGGTACCGTGTGCGCCGCAAAACCTGTGGGAGCTGGCTTGCCAGCGATGAGGCCCTTGAGCTCACCAGAAGTCTCTGATCAGAGACAAAATCGACCAAGCGATCCAAACAAAAAGACTTTCCCCTTGTAAATCAGCTACTTAAACACCTGGCACAATCCCTGCTATCTCCTTGTCACCAACAAAAACAAGATCCACCAAGGAGACACCCGATGAGCGTAATCATCGCCCTGGCAGCCCTCGCGCTGCTGATGCTGGCGGCCTACCGCGGCTACAGCGTCATCCTCTTCGCCCCCATCGCCGCCCTCGGCGCCGTCCTGCTCACTGATCCGTCCGCCGTGGCGCCCGCCTTCACCGGGGTGTTCATGGAAAAGATGGTCGGCTTCATCAAGCTCTACTTCCCGGTGTTCCTGCTCGGCGCGGTGTTCGGCAAGCTGATCGAGCTGTCCGGCTTCTCCCGCTCCATCGTCGCCGCCGCCATCCGCCTGCTCGGCACGCGCCAGGCAATGCTGGTGATCGTGCTGGTCTGTGCCCTGCTCACCTACGGCGGCGTGTCGCTGTTCGTGGTGGTGTTCGCGGTGTACCCGTTCGCCGCCGAGATGTTCCGCCAGAGCAACATCCCCAAGCGCCTGATCCCGGCGACCATCGCCCTCGGCGCGTTTTCCTTCACCATGGACGCCCTGCCCGGCACCCCGCAGATCCAGAACATCATCCCCAGCACCTTCTTCAACACCACCGCCTGGGCGGCACCGTGGCTGGGGCTGATCGGCACCCTGTTCGTCTTCTGTACCGGCATGCTCTACCTGCAACGCCAGCGCAACAAGGCCCTGCGCGCCGGTGAAGGCTACGGCACCGAGTTGCGCAACGAGCCGGAAACCGCCGATGACCTGAAGCTGCCCAACCCGCTGCTGGCCCTGTCGCCGCTGCTGCTGGTGGGCATCATGAACCTGCTGTTCACCCACTGGATCCCCGAGTGGTACGGCAAGAGCCACAGCCTGCAACTGCCGGGCATGGCCGCGCCGGTGCAGACCGATATCGCCAAGCTCACCGCCATCTGGGCCGTGGAGGCCGCGCTGCTGCTGGGCATCCTGCTGGTGCTGGTCGCCGGGTTCAAGGCGATCAAGAGCCGCCTGGCCGAAGGCACCAAGAGCGCGGTCGGTGGCGCCCTGCTGGCCGCGATGAACACCGCCTCGGAATACGGCTTCGGTGCAGTCATCGCCTCGCTGCCGGGCTTCCTGGTGCTGGCCGATGCGCTGCGGGCGATTCCCAATCCGCTGGTCAACGAAGCGATCACCGTGACCCTGCTGGCCGGCATCACCGGCTCGGCCTCCGGCGGCATGAGCATTGCCCTGGCGGCCATGTCCGACAGCTTCATCGCCGCGGCCAATGCCGCCAATATCCCGCTGGAAGTGCTGCACCGCGTCGCCGCCATGGCCAGCGGCGGCATGGACACCCTGCCGCACAATGGCGCGGTGATCACCCTGCTGGCGGTCACCGGGCTGACCCACCGCGAGGCCTACAAGGACATCTTCGGCATTACCCTGATCAAGACCCTGGCGGTGTTCGTCGTGATCGCCACCTTCTACGCCACCGGCATCGTTTGAGGACCTGACTGCATGAAACTTTCCGGAAAAACCGCACTGGTCACCGGCTCCACCAGCGGCATCGGCCTGGGCATCGCCCGGGTCCTGGCCGAGGCTGGCGCCGATATCCTGCTCAACGGCTTCGGCGACCCGGCTGCGGCGCTGGCCGAGGTCGGCCGGTTCGGCACCAGGGTCCGTCATCACCCTGCCGACCTGGGTGATGTCGCCCAGCTGGAGGCGCTGTTCGCCTTTGCCCAGCGGGAGTTCGGTGGGGTCGACATTCTCGTCAACAACGCGGGCATCCAGCATGTGGCGCCGGTGGACGAGTTCCCGGTGGAGCGCTGGGACGCGATCATCGCGGTCAATCTGTCCGCGGTGTTCCATTGCACCCGCCTGGCCCTGCCGGGGATGCGCGAGCGCGGCTGGGGGCGGATCGTCAACGTCGCCTCGGTGCACGGCCAGGTGGGCTCGGTGGGCAAGGCGGCGTATGTGGCGGCCAAGCATGGGGTGATCGGGCTGACCAAGGTGGTCGGGCTGGAGACGGCGACCACAGCGATCACCTGCAACGCCATCTGCCCAGGCTGGGTGCTGACGCCGCTGGTGCAGAAGCAGATCGACGATCGGGCGGCCAGTGGGGTCGATCCGAGTCAGGCGCAGCATGACCTGCTGGCGGAGAAGCAGCCGTCGCTGGCGTTCGTCACGCCGGAGCACCTGGGGGAGTTGACCTTGTTCCTGTGCAGCGAGGCGGGCAGCCAGGTGCGGGGGGCGGCCTGGAATGTCGATGGCGGCTGGCTGGCCCAATAAACCCTGGCGCCACAATCCTTGTGGGCGGGTTCACCCGCGCCCACAGGGTTCGCCTCCGGAAACGATGAGGCTAGACTCAAGGCATTGACAGACCAACAGGAAAACTCGGCATGAACGATGTGCTCTGGCGCCCGGACGCGGCGCGTATTCAGGCCAGCCGGATGGACCGTTTCCGGCACCAGATCAACCAACGCCACGGCCTCGCCCTGGCCGACTACGCCGACCTGCACCGCTGGAGCATCGACCAGCGCCCGGCCTTCTGGCAGGCATTGGTCGAGGAATTCGCGGTGAGCTGGCACCAGCCACCCCACAGCGTGCTCGAAGAAGGCCCCCACATGCCCGACGCGCGCTGGTTCCCCGGCGCCACCCTGAACTTCGCCGAGCACCTGCTGCGCCGCCGCGACAATGCCACCGCGCTGGTCTCCATCCGCGAGGATGGCCAGCGCACCACCCTCACCTTCGCCGAACTGGCCGCCCAGGTCGCCGGCCTGCAACAGGCGTTCAAGGCCGCCGGCATCGGCGCCGGTGACCGCGTCGCCGCCTGCATGCCCAACACCTGGCACACCGTGGTCGCCATGCTCGCCGCCACCAGCCTCGGGGCCATCTGGTCCAGCTCCTCGCCGGAGTTCGGCACACAGGGCATCGTCGAGCGCTTCGGCCAGATCGAACCCAAGCTGCTGCTGGTCTGCGCCGGCTACCAGTACGCCGGCAAGTCGCTGTCCCAGGTGGACAAGCTCAACGAGGTGCTGGCCGCCCTGCCCGGCCTGGAACAGTTGCTGGTGGTGCCCTACACCCAGCCGGACATCCGCCTGGACGCCTTCCATACCTCCGCGCGGGCCAGCCTGTGGGACGACTTCTTCAGCCCCGGCGGCGATCCCGGGTTCGTCGCCCTGCCCTTCGACCATCCGCTGTACATCCTCTACTCCAGCGGCACCACCGGCGTGCCCAAGTGCATCGTCCACCGCGCCGGCGGCGTGCTGCTGCAGCACCTCAAGGAGCACGGCCTGCACAACGACCTCGGCGACCGCGACTGCCTGTTCTACTACACCACCTGCGGCTGGATGATGTGGAACTGGCTGGTCAGCGGCCTGGCCCTGGGCGCGACCCTGGTGCTGTACGACGGCTCGCCCTTCCATCCCGGCCCCGAGCGCCTGCTGGACCTGGTCGACGCCGAGGGCATCAGCGTATTCGGCACCAGCGCCAAGTACCTCGCGTCCCTGGAGCAGGCCGGCCTGCAGCCCCGCAGCAGCCATCGCCTGGAACGCCTGCGCCTGTTGCTGTCCACCGGCTCGCCGCTGTCGCCCCATAGCTACGACTATGTCTACCGCGAGATGAAAAGCGATATCTGCCTGACCTCGATGTCCGGCGGCACCGATATCGTCTCCTGCTTCGTGCTGGGCAACCCGACCCTGCCGGTGCGCCGCGGCGAAATTCCGTGCAAGGGCCTGGGCATGGCTGTCGAGGTGTGGAATGAACAGGGCCGGCCGGTAGTAGGTGAAAAAGGCGAGCTGGTCTGCACCCGGCATTTCCCGGCGATGCCCCTGGGTTTCTGGCATGACCCGGACGGCGAGCGCTTCAAGGCCGCCTATTTCAGCCAGTTCCCCGGCGTCTGGTGCCAGGGCGACTACGCCGAGGAATTCCGTGACGGCGGCCTGGCCATCCACGGTCGCTCGGATGCCGTGCTCAATCCCGGCGGCGTGCGCATCGGCACGGCGGAAATCTACCGGCAGGTGGAAAAGGTCGAGCAGGTGCTGGACAGCGTCGCCATCGGTCAGCAATGGCAGCACGACGTGCGCGTGGTGCTGTTCGTCCGCCTGGCCGACGGCGTGCCGCTGGACGACGCCCTGCAGGCACGGATCCGCAAGGTCATCCGCGACAACACCAGCGCCCGCCATGTGCCGGCGGTGATCGTCCAGGTGGCGGACATCCCGCGCACCATCAGCGGCAAGATCGTCGAGCTGGCGGTGCGCAACGTGGTGCACGGCCTGCCGGTGAAAAACACCGATGCCCTGGCCAACCCCCAGGCGCTGGAGCATTTTCGTGACCGCATGGAGCTGCGCGATCAGGCATAATCGCCGGCTTTTACCCGCAACCCCGAGGCACCCGCATCATGAAAGCACAGGCCCGTCACATCCTGGTCAAGACCGCCGAAGAGGCCGAGCAGCTCAAGCAACGCATCGCCACGGGCGAGGCCTTCGACGTGCTGGCGAAGAAACACTCGATCTGCCCGTCGGGCAAGCGCGGCGGCGACCTGGGCGAAATCCGCCCTGGGCAGATGGTGGGGGCGATCGACCAGGTGATCTTCAAGAAACCGCTGCGCACGGTGCATGGGCCGATCAAGAGCAAGTTCGGCTATCACCTGGTGCAGACGTTCTATCGGGACTAACTGGCATCGCGCAAAGGCACGACCACCTGCTTGTCCAGCAGGTCGCAGCGCATGCGGCTCACCAGGCTGGCAATGGCCCGGCTGCTGTCCAGTTGCTCGGGGCGGATGCCGGTGACCTGCAGGTCGAAATGGTGGGAACCGCGATTGAACAACTGCACGGTCAGGGAACGATCAGCCGCCTGGGTGCAGCGGCAACGGACGGGCAAGAAACTCTTCTCGATGATATCGCGCAGTTCCAGCGTAGATAGCATTTCCATGTCTCCCGGGCAGTTGAAGGACCGCAGCTCCGTGCTTGCGGTGCGTTCTCAATCGTAGGCCAATGGATTGGATCCGGTCAGATTATTTCCCGATAAGCCGCCGGGTTTACTGCGTCGATGGTTTATCATCTCGCCCGGGATCAGGCCAAAGGCCATGAGCCACGATTCAAGGGATGAAGAGAGCCATCATGGGGAAAGCGACACACAACGCGCGACTGCGGGCACTGATCCAGAGCGTCGAAGGCGCCATCAGCCCGAACAGCGGCAAGGACGAACTGCTGGCTGCGGTACAGCAGGTCCGTGACTTCAACGAACCATTGCAGTTCGACAACACCACGCCCAAGACCCTGGGCCTGGGCAGCCTCGCCCTCCTCGCCGCACTCATCGCCTTCGGCCAGTGGGCCCCGTTCGAGGCCAAGGCCTGGCTCACTCGATTCTTCGGCATGCAGTACGGCAATGCACTGACCCTGGCCGGCATCGCCGCACTGGTGGTGATGATCGCCAGCTTTGGCTTCATGCGTGTGCGTTCGAACCGGTTGCGCAAGGTCTCCGAGGACATCGCCCGCTACTCGTCATGGGATACCATCAGTCTCTACAGCATCGATACGCCAGGCGCGGTCCTGCTGCAGCGTCTGTCCAACGACTTCGGCGACTACAACCGCGGCAACTACAGCCGCGACATCACCTCTGCCGCACAGGCCGTGTATCCCGGCGCAGTCCATGAGTTGCCCTACGCTTATTACCAGTTGCACTACGTCAACAAGCGCATCGTCACCACCACGGAATCCGACGGCAAGGGTGGCACCCGCACGGTGACCAAAACGGTCTACGACCACTACGACCGCTACAGCCTGGTGATCGATTTCCCGTGGGTCGAGGGTATCACCGCCCAGACCACCGGCGACGGCGCCCTGAACTTCGAGCACCGCCACGACACCGCGTCCAGCGAGTTCAACAAGGCCTTCACCCTCTCCGGCGGCACCCGCATGGCCTGCGCGAAGTTCGCCAAGCCGGTCACCGTCCTGCACCTGCTGAACATGCACAAACACTTTCGCGGCATGAACCTGGAGTTCTCCTGGCACGGCCAGCTGTGCCTGAGCTTCGAAGACAGCAACACCCTCGACTTCGACATGCGTTGCGACCTGTCCAGCCCGGACGAATTTCACGCCTGGATCGACGAAGGCGTACGCCTGCCTCGCCTGGAAAGCGCCCTGGCCATGGTTCATACCCTGGCCGAGCAACACGACGACAACTTCAACCTGCCGAACACGGCGGCCCATCAAAAGGAATATTGAGTCATGAGTTCGACCCTGGTCACCCTGCTGGTCATTGCCGCGGTTGTCGCGATCGTGGTGATTTCGCTCTACAACTCCATCATCGGCGGCGCCAACCGTGCCCAGCGCGCCTGGTCCGACGTGCTCACCTACGAGCGGCAGAAGACCCGCGTACTCGACGCTCTGCAGCAGCAGGTCGGCAGCTACAAGGAATACGAACAGAAGATCCTCACCGACATCACCCGCTTGCGCAGCGCCATTCATGGCCTGCCGGACCAGGCCAACGGCCAGTCGCTGGTCGGCTCGCAGCAGGCCACCCGGGAACTGCTCAACGACCTGCGCGTGGTTTTCGAGGCCTACCCGGACCTGAAGGCCGCCGAGGTGGTCAACAACCTGATGCGCGAAATCGCCGAGCAGCAGGAGAACGTCGGCGCCGCGGTGGTGATCTTCAACGGCGAGGTGGAGCGGTTCAACAACACGATCCAGATGTTCCCGGGGTCGCTGGTGAACGGGATGCTGAACAAGAAGAGCGCGATCGTGCCGTTTTCCGATTCGGAGGCTTCGCGGAGTTTCGAGTACAAACCCAATTTCTGATTGTCGTCATGGAGCGAAGACAGCATGCGCCTTCTGTACCCGAGTGATCCGTTCGATAAAAAGCGTCCTGACGAGCAGTACGCCGAAGAACATGACGCGATGGTGGCAGCCGGATTGTTGGCGTCGTTGTTTTCCTTCGAAGATTTCGAAGCCGGCACTTTCCGTCCCTCCCCAGCCCTGGAATCGGGCGAACGGGTGCTCTATCGGGGCTGGATGCTTACTCTCGATGCCTATGCCCGGCTGGTCGAGCAGTTGCAGGAAAAAGGTGGCGTGATGATCACCAGCCCCACGCAGTATCGCCATTGCCATTACCTGCCGGAGTGGTACCCGACGCTGGCCGTCCATACCAGCGAAACCCGCGTCCTTGCGAGCGATGCCGACTTCGTCCAGGCGCTGCAAGGGCTAGACTGGCCGGGCTATTTCATCAAGGACTATGTGAAATCCTTGAATACCGGCAGCGGTAGCCTGGTAGACACCACGGAACAGATCGCCCCGCTGGTCGATCGGATGCGCCAGTATCGCGGCCAGGTCGAGGGCGGGATCTGCGTCAGGTGCCGGGAGGAGTATCTGGAGGAAACCGAGCGGCGCTATTTCGTATTGCACGGAACGGCACATGGCGTCGAGGGTGAGGTACCGGAGCTGGTGAACGACTGCGCCCGCGTGATCGACAGTCCGTTCTTTTCCGTGGATGTCGTGCTCAGGTCGGATGGCGTGTTGCGGCTGGTCGAGCTGGGAGACGGACAGGTATCGGATCGCAAGGAGTGGTCGGCGGAGCGCTTCGCGTGGTTGTTGAGCAGCGCGAATTAGCGCCTGGCGGCAAGCAGCCCTAACCCGGCGCAACTCAGTAGCGCGGCACTGATCCGGTTGAACAGGCGCCGCGGCCCCGGCTGGTTGAACCAGCGTTGCAGGTAAGCGCCGAGCCACGCATAGATGGCGATGGCGAACCACTCCAGCAGCAGGAACATCACGCCCAGCCAGAGGAACTGTTCGCTCACGGGTACCTCACTGTTCATCACCACGAACTGCGGCAAGAAGGCGGTGAATATAAGAATGGCCTTGGGGTTGCCGGCCGCAACGAAAAACTCCTGTCGTGCCAGCCGCAGCACCCCGCCCTTGCGCTCGACCACCACCCCACCCTGCCCGACCGGTGCCCGCCACAGTTGCCAGGCGATGTAAAAAAGGTAGAACGCTCCCAGCACCTTGATCGCCAGGAACAGGTATTCACTGGTGTGCAGCACCACGGCCAGGCCGAGGGCGGCGAGGACGATCATGCCGGCGAACGCGAACAGGCGGCCGATGCCGGCGACGCAGGCGGTGCGCAGGCCGTAGCGGCTGGCGTTGTTCAGCGACAGCAGGTTGTTCGGGCCGGGGGCCATGTTGAGGGCGAAGCAGGCGGGGATGAACAGTGCGAGGGTGGAGAGGTCCATGGCTGGCTCCTTGAGTGGGGAGCCAGCTTCGGGGGTGCTGGAGGGTGGCGTCAAGCGGTGCTTCGCCGTCGCGCAGAGAACACAAGTCGAGAGCTCGACGCGGACCTTGTGGGAGCGGGTTCACCCGCGATAGCGATGGTGGATTCACTACCGTAATCGCGGGTAAACCCGCCCACAGAGTCCGCGTCGAGCATTCGGCCCATGTTCACTGCGCGACAGCGCAGCCCAGCGGGCTGGGTGGACTCCCACAGAGTCCGTGCAGGGCCTGATTTGCCCGTACGAATTACCAGTCGTGCGTATACCCCACCGTCAACACAGTCCCCGGCGCCGGTAGATGGCTGGTATTGGTACTGCTACGCATCAACTGGCTGTACAGCGGGTAGTAGTCACGGTTGAACAGGTTCTGGATACCCACGCTGACCCGGTCATCCGCGCCGATCCGGTACTGGCTGACCAGATCCACCGTGGCATAACCATCCACCTTGCGCCGACCGAAACTGGCCACGCCATCGAGGCGATAGTCGTCGCTGTCGAACCAGGTCAGCTGGGCACGGTGGCTCCAGTCCTCGTCAGGCTTGTACTGCACATAGGCAGTGACCTTCAGCGGCGGGATGCGGTAGCCGGTCATGTCCCGCCAGTCGCCGTTGTCCGGTTTCTCCCGGCCCTTGAGCCAGCTGAAGGTACCGCCAGCACCCCAACGTTCATCGGTGGTCAGCCAGTCGGCGCTGCCTTCGATACCGTAGATGCGCTCTTGGGTACGGGTAAGGATCAGGCCGTTGTTGAAGCTCTGCACATCCCCAAGCTTGGAGGTGGTGTAGAACACCGCCAGGGTCGCCAGGGTCTGCTCGCCCAGCCCGCCGCGCCAGCCCAGCTCGTAATTGTTGGTCTTCACCGGCTCCAGGTTGGACGAGTCGATATCGAAACCGCGCCGGGCGTTGCGCAGTTGCACGCCGATATCCGGCAACTGGAAGCCCTGGCTGAACGCGGCGTAGATCTCCTGCCCGGTCACCGGCGACCAGGTCAGGCTGAGGTTCGACAGCAGCGCATCGTAGTTGATCTCGCCACCGGCCACGGTCGCAGGCGATGCCGCGCCGGACTCCGACAGCGGGATGAAGTCGTCGTAGCGTGCCGTGGCGTACTCGTAGCGCACCCCGCCTTCCATCGACCATTGCTCGTTGAAGCGATGCTGCAACTGGGCAAAACCGCCGAGGCTGCGGGTGGTCAGGTCGGGCATGTAGGTGAGCCGGCCGATCTTGTCGTAGACCCGCCCGCCGCTGGCGTCATAAAGGGCCGGGTCGAAGATGTCGATCGGCATGTCGCTGCGCTCGTGGTTGAAGTCGGCGCCCCACAGCAGTTCGGTGTCGCCCGCCTCACCCAGCGGCGTGCGCAGGGTCACGCGGCTGCCGAACACTTCGCTGTTCTGCATCACCTGGTCGACATTGCGCCCGCGGGTGGCCACGCCACGGGCATCGAAGGGCGTGAAGCGGGTGAAATAGTCGCGGTAGTAGAGCTGCGCGTTGAGGGTGCTGCCAAGCACGTCGGCGTGGGCGTATTCCAGGTTGAGCAAGGTGTTCTTGATCTGGTTCTGCTCGTCGAGGGACAGGCCCGACAGCGGCTGCGCCGGCACCGATCCCGGCGGCAGGCTGTTCACCCGCGGGTCGGCGGTGTAGTCGCTGTCCTGCTCGGCGTTGTAGTGGCTAGCAGATAGCTGGATGCGCTGGTCGTCGTCGATGCGCAGGCCGAGCTTGCCGCCGATGTTGTAGGTGTTGGAATCGAACAGGTCGCCCTGGCTCGGCTCCGGGGCGATGCGATGGCCGTTGGCGTCATAGGACGCCCCGATATGCCGGGCGCCGAAGTCGACGGCGTAGTCCACCTTGCCCTCGGAGCCGGAGAAGTGCTGCTGCAGTTGCCCGCCCAGGCCATCGCGGCCCAGCCGGCTCAGCGGCGAGACGGCATTGAAGGTGGTCTGCGCACGGTTTTCGCCACCCGCCGGGCGGGTGGTGATGGAGATGATCCCGCCCGTGGCGCCGGCACCGTAGATCGCGCTGCTGCCGCGGATCACCTCGACCCGCTCGATCAGTTCAGGGTCGATATTGGCCAGGTTGCGCGAGGAATCGCGGTTGGTGTTCAGCGGCACGCCGTCCACCAGCACCAGCATGGTCCGGCCACGCAGGGTCTGGCCATAGTCGGTGACGGTGCGGCTGGAGTCGGCCATGCCCGGAACGGCCTTGGCCAGCACGGTGGCGAGACTGTCCGAGCCCTGGCTCAACTGCTCAAGCTGCTCGCGCTCGATGACGTTGACCTGCCGGGCCTGGGGCACCAGGTCGCTACGGGTGCGCGACGAAGTGATCTCCAGGCTCGACAGCTCCACGGCACTGGCCGCGCTGCTCGGTGCTGGCGCCCCATCAGGCACTACGACGAAGGTGTGCTCGTCACGCTCCTCGGCGTTCAGGCCACTGTTGCCCAGCAGGCGCTGCAGGGCCTGCTCCAGCGTATAGCGCCCCTTGAGCGCCGGGGCCGTCTTGCCGCTGGTGATATCGCTGGCGAACAGGATCTGCGCATTGGCCTGGCGGGCCAGGGCGCTCAGGGATTGCTCCAGCGAAGCCGCCGGCACATCGAACTCGACGGGCGCCGACTCGGCCATGGCGAACGGACTGGACAACAGGCCGGCGGCCAGCAACGACAGGGGAAGCGGCGCGCGCAACAGGGACTGACTCACGTAAGGCTCTCCAGGAAATGAAGGGGGTCATGGAGATAGCCGCCGCTCGCAGCACATAACCCTACCCTGTCCGTGAAATTATTTTTTCCCGCGTGGCGCCACCAGCACGGTTCCGTCGGCGGCAGTGCTGACGGTCACCGGCAGGATGCCCGGCAACAGGCTGAGCAAGCGGTCGACACGGGCGCTGTCGAACACCCCGGAGACCGGCAGGCTGCCCAGCGCCGGATCGACCAGGCGCAACGGCTTGTCGTGGTAACGCTGGATCACCCCGAGCACCTCGCGCAGCGGCGTGCGCTCGAACAGCAGTTGGCCGTCCTTCCACGCACCGACTACGCCACCCTCGACCTTCGCCAGGGTACCGAGGCGACCGTCCTGCACCCGGATCTGCTGCCCCGGCTCCAGCAGGCTGGACGCGCCACCCGCCCGCACCGCGACCCGACCCTCGGCCACGCTGACCCGAACGCCGTCCTGCTGGCGATCGACATTGAAGCGCGTGCCGACCACCCGCACCGACGCCGACCCCGCCTCCACCAGGAACGGGCGATAGAGCATCGGCGCCACCTCGAACAGCGCCTGGCCCTGGACAAGCCGGGTCTGGCGACTGCGCAGGTGCCAGCTGACCTCCAGCTCGCTGGCGCCATCCAGCAGGATCGTGCTCCCGTCCGCCAGTTGCACGGCCTGGCGCTGGCCGACCTGGGTCAGGTAATGCTCGCTGCGATAGGCCGGATCGAGCCAGAGCACCCCGGCAAGCAGCGCAAGGGACAACAGGCCGGCACGGGTCACGGTGCCGGCCTTTCTGCGCGGCTTGGGCTCGGGCATCGGGAAGCGCTGCTTGAGTTGTTCACGCAGGTCGGCGATAGCCTGGTCTTCCTCGGCGAACTTGCCGGGACGCGGGGGCTTGGTGGTCATGCCTGGACCTCGCTGCCCAGGTATTCACGGCAGGCCGCCATACCCAGGCGCAGGTGCTTTTCCACGGTCTTCAGGGAAATGCCCAGGCGCTCGGCGACCTCGGCCTGGGGCAGTTCGTGGATCTTGTGCATCACGAAGACCATCTGGCAGCGCGCTGGCAAGCCTTCGATGGCACGGACCAGGCGGTCGAGGGTCTGGCTGGCATCCAGCTGGCGCTCGTGGCTGGGGAGTTGCGCGTCCACCTCGGGCAACGCCTCGACCGCGACGATCCAGCGCTGGCGCCGGCGTTCGCCGCGATAGCGGCTGGCGGCGTTGTCATGGGTGATCTTGCGCAGCAACGCCAACGGCGTGCGTACGCCCTCCTTCTCCTGTTTTTCCAGCAGTTGCACGCAGACATCGTGAACCACTTCGCGGGCGAAACCACGCTCGCCGAAACGCCGGCGCACGTGCTCCACCAGCTCGTCGTAGTGACGCACCAGGGTCGACAGCAGCGAGGGTTTCGGGGGATCGGCCTGCATGGGAGGAGATGCCTGGAGGGACGGCGGTGCAGGAGTATAAATGCGAATACATTTCATTTGAAACATATTTTGAAAGCGTTTCGCGGACCTTGTGCGGGTCCGCGTCGTTCTCAAGCCTCTTGTTTCATCCAGGGCGGCAGCGGGTCGAACCGTGCTTCGATCCACTGCTTGAACGCCAGTACCGTCGCCGCCGGGAAACGCGCCGACGGCCGTACCAGGTACACCCCACCGGTAGGATCCAGCTGCCATTCGGGCAACACCCGCACCAGCGTCCCGGCCGCGAGGTCACGGCTCATCAACCACTCACCCGCCCCGAGGATCCCCGCACCGGCACGGGCCGCAGCAAGCAGGGACTCACTGTCATTGGCCGTCAGGTTGCCCTTGGGCGTGACACTGACCTGCCGCTCCCCCGCATACATCCGCCATTGCGGAAACGACGCCAGCCCACTGAAGCGCAGGCAGTTGTGCTCGCTCAGTTGCGCCGGTGCCTGCGGCACGCCATGCCGCTCAAGATAAGCAGGCGAAGCACAGAGAATGCGCCGGTGATCGCAAAGCTTCTTGGCGATCAGCCGGTTGTCCTCCAGCTCGCCGATACGGATGGCGAGATCGAAACCCTCCTCGATGATGTCCACCAACCGCTCGCTGTAGTCGGCAACGATGGACACCTGCGCAAAGGCATCGAGGAATTCCGGCAGCAAGGGGCCGATGCACAACCGCCCCATCGCCGCCGGCAAGGCCAGGCGCAACACCCCGCGCACCTCCGCCGCCCCGGAAATCGCCTGCTGCTCGGCCTCGGCGATCATGCCCAGGGCGGCGCGAAGCCGTTGCTCAAGCTGCTCGCCCACCGGCGTGATGCGCACCTGGCGGGTCGAGCGCTCGACCAGGCGCACGCCGAGGCGCTTTTCCATCGCCGCGACCCGCTTGGAGATCACCGTGGGATGCCGCTCCAGCAAGCGTCCGGCGCCGACGAAGGAGCCCTGCGCAGCGACGGCGAGGAAGGCAGCGATTTCGTCGCTGTGGGGGTTGTCCAGTACGTCGAGGTTCATGGCGTGAGAATGATCGCTCCCGAGGATCGTCCGGATTCCAGGTCGGCATGGGCGCGGGCCGCCTCGGCCAGCGGGTAGCGTCCCCAGATCTGCACGCTGATGATACCCGCCCGCAACGCCACCAGCACATCCGTGGCCCGCTCCTGGTATTCGGCGGCCGTGGCGGTGTGCGCGGCCAACGACGGCCGGGTGACGAACAGCGAGCCCTTGCTGTTCAGCGTGGCCATTTCCAGTGGCGCCGGGGCACCACTGGACGCACCGAAGGACACCATCAGGCCGCGCGGGCGCAGGCTGTCCAGCGAAGCCTCGAAGGATACCCGGCCGATCGGGTCGTAGACCACGTCCACCTTGCGCCCGCCGGTGATGCGGGACACCTGCGCCGCCAGGGTCTCGGGATCGAATACCAGCACCTCGTCGCAGCCCAGCGCCCGGGCCTTCTCCACGCTGGCCTGGCGCGACACCACGCCGATCACGAAGGCGCCCAGGTGCTTGGCCCAGGGCGCCATGAGCGAACCCAGCCCGCCCGCGACACCGTACATCAGCACCGTGGTGCCCGGCCCCACCGGGTAGGTGGACTTGAGCAGGTAATGCGCAGTGATGCCTTTGAACAATACGGCCGCTGCATCTTCCGCCGACACCCCGTCCGGCAGCTTCACCAGCCGCTCGGCGGGAAACAGCCGGGCGCTGGCATAGCCGCCCAGCGGCCCGGTGGCGTAGGCGACCCGGTCGCCTACCGCGATATTGCTCACCCCGGCACCGACCCGTGCCACGCGTCCGGCGCCTTCCAGGCCGAGACCGCCCGGCAGCGGCACGGGCACCGCGCCCTTGCGCTGGGTGACATCGAGAAAGTTCACGCCAATGGCGTCCTGCTCCAGCCACACCTCGCCGGGCCCAGGTGCGACGGTGTCCACTGTCTCCAGGGCGAGCACTTCCGGTCCACCTGTGCGGCTCAAGCGTATTGCATGGGTCATTGCCTTTCTCCTGCCTGTTCATGAATGGCAGTGAGTATGTGAAGTGCAGCAATGAGCAACAAGATAGTGGATTTGCAGTTCATTGCTGCACCAAAGGCAGCAATCAACCTTACAGCTTGTCCTGCCCGGTATAGGGAATCTTGCAGCGGCCGCTGGAATACGCTTCGCAGATGTAGCTGCGTCGCTGGGTGACGAGGTTGTATTTCTTCGCCACGTCGTAATCCCCTGGCCCGACCCCCTGGCCACATCGGTAGACCTGCCACTGCTGGCCCTTGATCTGTGCCGTCTCGGCCGTCAGGGTGCCGCCGGCGCAATGCTGCCGGTCCAGGGCGCTGCCCACGCTGGGTTCATCGACGATGAGCTGGTTGTCCAGGGCACCGTTGCATTCCCAGAACCCGCTCTTGCCGTCCTGGCGACACACCGCCAGGGCTTCCTGCTGCACGGCACCCCAGCGAACCTTGGTGTCTTTTCCGCCCGCCGAGCCTGGGCTGGCGGCCCCTTTACCGCTGCCTTGTCCGGTGCTGGCCGCATCACCCTTTCCGGGCGCCTGTGCAGACGCCTTGTCCGTAGCGCCCGCCTGGTTGCTTGCCACACTCGCTCCGTCGGAACTGTCCTTGATGCACACGGCGGCGCCCGACCCAGCGGTGAGCGTGGTGCCATTGGGGTGACGTGCGGGTGAAGAACCCGGAGGGCATTTTTCGGCCCATGCCGGAATGGTCACCTGCTGCGGCACGTACTGGACGATCTGGGTTTGTGCCCGAGCTGGCTCGCTGGTGGTCGCCTGCGCCACCTGCTGCTGACGTGCCTGTTGCCGGGCAGCAGCCTGCTCCCGGGCCTCGGCATCAGCCTGCGCCAGCGCCTGTTGCTGGCGCTGCTGCAGTTCACGCTGGCGGGCGCGCAGCTCTTCGCGCTGGTCGGCCTCGCGGGCCTGGTCCTGGCGGATGCCGTTGACCGCCTGGTTGAAGTTGCTGAAGTCGCCGCCCGCGGACCGGCTGTCCTCGGCGATGGCATTCATGATCGCCGCCTGCTTGTCGGCCGACAGCTGGCCTCCGCCACCCAGGGCGAACCCCGCGGCCATGGCCGCATATTTCATCTGCTGCCGCTCGGCTTCCTGCTCCTCGGCGCGTTCCTGGGCGCGGATGGCCTGTTCCTCGGCGCGCCGGTCGGCTTCCTCGGCCTCTTCCCGCTGGCGTCGCGAACGGATTTCGGAGTCCACCAGTTCACGTTCCATCGCCAGGTTTTCGCGGCTAGCCTGCAGCGCGGCCTTGTCGGCGGAGGTACGGGCCACCCGCTTGGCCTGGGCGATGGCCTTTTCGGCGCAGTCGAAATCACGGCTTTCCACGCAGGCGTTGGCCTTGGCGTTGCGGGCCAGGAAGTCCTGGTGATCCAGCTCGTCCAGCTGCGCGAGCTGGTCGAGCATTTCCTGCTGTTGTTGGGCCGAACTGGCGGCCCAGACGGTCAGCGGCATTGCGAACGAGAGACAAAGCGCGACCGCGAGTTCGCGGGTGATTCTGCTGAGCATGACGGTTCCCTGCCCGCTACGGGCGAAGTTGTCGGAGAAACAGGATGTTGTCGAGGGTATCGGCCCGATAGCGGACCAGATCGTTGAGTTGTCGCCATTGCGCGGAACCGTCATCGCCGCTGCTGGCGAATGCTTCTGCCAGCAACGTACGGCTGTGCGGCGAGGTGCAGTGCGCCGCAGGCCCCGGAAGGTCGGCGAAGCTGTCCGCGCGGGAAGGAATGCCGGCCGGGCGACGAACCGGGCGATTACGCTGCTGCAGCGGCTGCAGGAAACAGGCCTGGAAGACCTTGCCGTGCTCCGCGTCCAGCGTGCTGGCGCGGGCCGTCAGGTCCTGTTGCCGGAGGTACTCTGCCGCGTAGCCCTGCAACAGCCGCTGGCTGCTCAACAGGGCGTATTCCTCGAGCATCAGTTGCGCCTGCAGCAACTGATCGTCAGCCGCGAGTCGCTTCACGTAGTCGGACTGATGCAGGGCCAGCGCGCGCCGCAGCGGAGCGATCTCGATATAGCCACGCAGGCTGGAGAACGCTTCACCAGGGTGCTGCCCGCGGACGCTGGCGACGGCCTGCTCGTAGAACGGTCGGGTACTGGAAAAATAGAAGCCGTCATGTTCTGCCTGGCTCAAGGTCGCCAGTACCTGGCCGTCCGCCAGCCGGCTTTCGCGCAAGGCCGCGAACAAGTGGTCAGGCCGCAGGAAGCCCCCGGCCATCACCGGGTCGCTGGCGTAGTCCGACCAACTGGCAGCGAGGGCCTGTTGCAGCAAGGTCGCGCAGTTGCGGGTGAAGAAGTCGTAGCTGCCGGCGAAGCGCCAGTGGATCTGCGCCAGGTCCCGTACCAGGGCCTGGCGCTGCGGCGCGTCGAGGCGCAGCGGCAACGAATACAGCTCGCGGAACTCGCCGATGGCGTACTGCTCGTAGCTGTCCATGAATCGGCTGGCGAACAGGTTCGCCTGGTACTCGCCGCCGAGGGCCTTGAGCACATCGAGGGTGTAGTCGTCGACATGGGCCTGGAAACTCAGGAGCAGGTGTTCGGCCAGGTTGCTGTCGCACTCGCCAGGGCTACTGTCCGAAGCCGGGCAAACCACCAGTCGCAGGGCGACATGGCCGAAACGCGACGCGGGACTTGAGCTGTTGCCGGCGAAAAGCACATGCACCGCGCTGACCCGGGCCGGATCGACCCAGGCGATGCGCACACCCTCGTCCACCGACAGCACCGCGAACGGCACCTGCGGCGAACAAGCCACCGGCGCGGGCGCGACGACACCGCGCCCGGCGAAGTAGCGAGCGTACAGCGGCTGGCGGCACGGGTAGTCCGGCTCGACACGGTAGGCATCCAGCTCGGCCTGATGATCCGCCGCGGTCGGTGCCGAATCGCCGGTGACCGCCTTGGCGAGGCGCGCGAAGTCCTCCGGCGGCGCCAGCGATGGCCCTGTGGCGCAACCACCGAGGACCAGCAGCATCAGCAGGACGAGCAGCGGCCTCATTTCGCGGCGAGCACCGTTTCCTGGCGCTGCGCGGCGCGAGCGATCATCGAATCCGGATTGCCGTAGCTGGCCGGGCGCATGGCCGCTTCGCTGCGAATGCTCATCTGCCGGCTGGTGACGCTGGGGCTCTCGATCACGCCGATCATCAAGGAGATCGGCACGAAGGTGGTGCTCGACGTGAACATGCCCGGGTCGCTGAAGTTGTAGTGCTTCAGGTCATTGAAGAAACCGTTGGCCTCCAGGCGCTGGTCGAGGCTCTTCTGCTTTGCCATTTGCCGCCAGGCAGCAGCCTTGCCGTGGTCCTGGGGCACGCCATCGCCGCTGTCGTAGGCATTGGCCACCGCATACATCGATGCTTCATTGCCGTTCTTTGCCCCCTGCATCAGGGTCAGGAACTGGTCCTGTGCCGCCTTGGCCTTGGCCTGTGTCGCCATGGTTCGCCAGTACGCGGCCTTGGCCGGCGCCTTGTCGACACCCGAGCCCTGCTCGTAAAGGGCAGCCAGCGCAAGCATGGCGTCGACATCACCGTTCTGCGCGCGCTCCAGGGTCTTGGCCGCCTCAGCCCTGGCGTTCGCACTGACGGCCTCGGCGGTCAGTCGTGGCGCCGAGAGTTCGGCATCGATCGACTGCGGACGTCCCTCGACGAGCACCACTTCCTTCTCGAACACCTGCTCCTGGTCGGCGCCGACGGTTTTCACCACGCGCACCTGATAAGTACCGGCAGGCATGGCGGTAATCACCGGGCAACTACCCACGGCATTGTTGTCGATGGTCACCACAGCATCGCTGTCGTCATCCGCGCAGGTAACACGCAGAAGACTGTCCGCGTGGGCGAACGGCGTCGCCAGCATTGCCAGGACGGCAAACTGTTTGAAGGTGTGATTCATGAAGCTCCCCGAAAGAAAAAGGCCGTGACAGGCCCGTTTTTATTGACTTTGGCGGAGCATCGCACTGCCTGATAGCGTTTGGCTATATCTTTTACACAGATGACCTGAAGTTGCAGGTGAAGTTGTATTCCAGCACTTTTTTGACGACGATAAATTGGCGATAAAGTTGTCCCGACAACTTCCGTATGTGTACGCCAGTACCAGATGGTATTGCGCTGTGCCGACGCATTTGCTACTTGTCCTCGCCTGTACCTGATCCGGAGTCTTTCATGTCGTCCCCCTCTGCAAGCACGGAAGTGCTCCGCGTCCGCATCCCTGCCGGCGAGTTGTTCGTGCAGCGCTGGTTCCCGGCCGCGCACGACCCGCAACGACCCACGATCGTGCTGTTCCATGATTCCCTTGGCTGCGTCGAGTTGTGGCGCGACTTTCCCGAGCAACTGTGCCTGCGCAGCGGCCTGGAGGTGGTGGCCTACGACCGCCTGGGCTTCGGTCGCTCGACGCGCCATCCCGGCCCCTTGCCGCTGGGCTTCATCGGCGACGAGGCAGACAGCGTGTTCCCGCTGCTGCGCGAGGCGCTGGGCATCGAGCGCTTCGTCGCCTTTGGCCACAGCGTCGGCGGTGCCATGGCCAGCGTCTGCGCGGCACGCCATGGCGCGGATTGCGTGGCCTTGATCACGGAGTCGGCCCAGGCCTTCGTCGAGACGCTCACGCTGGAGGGCATACGCCTGGCCAAGGCGCAGTTCCGCGAGGCTGGGCAACTGGAGCGGCTGGCGAAATACCACGGCGACAAGGCGCAATGGGTGCTGGAAGCCTGGACGGAAACCTGGCTATCGGAGGCCTTCGGCGACTGGACCCTGGCCCGCACCGCCGGGCCCCTGGGCTGCCCTACCCTGGCCCTGCACGGCGACCTCGATGAATACGGTTCGCTGGCGCAGCCGGCGCGAATCGCCGCGCTCGCCGGCGACAACGGTCAGACAGTGATTCTCGATGGCTGCCATCATGTGCCGCACCGTGAGGATCCGCAGCGTGTGCTGGATCGGGTGCAGGCGTTCCTGCACGAGGTGCTTTAGACGATTTCCAGGCGGGCCAGGTCCAGCAGGGTGAAATGCCCCTTGGACCAGCCACCCGTGTCGATATGCCAGACATTGCCCAGCACCCGCACCTCATGCACTGGCGTATGCCCCACCAGCAGCGCGCGCAGGTCGTCGACGCCGCGCTCGTTCTCGTCCTTCAGGCGCAGACGCGACCATTGGCAGACCTCGCGGATCTTTTCCGGCACCGGCGATTCGCCCAGTAACGGCAGCAGGTCGCGCCAGCGCAGCAGCGGGCAGTCGGCGTGCAGCAGGCCGACCGCGCCCTGCGCCGTGTCCACCTCCAGCGCCAGCGGCAACCGGGCGAAACGCTCGGCGAAGCGCGCCTGGCCCGGCCCATCGAGGTCAAGAAACCAGCCACCGCCTGCCGCGCGGTACTGGCCGTAGTCCAGCCACTCGCCGCGGACATGGGAAATCGCCAAGGCCTCGTGATTACCCTGCACCGCGTGGAACCAGGGCTGGTCCAGCCAGTCCAGCACCTCTTCGCTTTCCGGGCCGCGATCCACCAGGTCGCCGACGCTGAACAGGCGATCACGCACCGGGTCGAAGTCCACCCGCTCCAGCGCCTCGCGCAAGCGGGAAAAATGCCCGTGGACATCGCCGACCGCGAGGTCGCGCCCGCGGGTGTTGCGCGCTACATGAATGACACCGCTCATGACCTTGCTCCTGCTCTGCAACACCGGTTGGCGGGAGTACACTGGATGTTCTCCCACCCTGCTTCCGGAGGTTCATCATGCGCCCGGTCCTGACGCTCGTCGCCTGCTGCCTGCTGCTCAGCACCAGCATGGCACAGGCGGCGGCACCTCATGTCGAGGTCAACTTCATCCATCCCGAGAAATTCCGCGATGCCAGTCTGCGCGGCGAAGGTTACCAGCGCGGTGCCGACGAGCAGGTGATGAAACAACTGCGCACCTACCTCGAAACCCTCGGCACCCGTTACCTGAGCGCCGGCCAGACCCTGCGCATCGATATCCGCGATATCGACCTGGCCGGCCGCTACGAGCCCTGGCAGACCAACGCGTACTCGGTGCGTTTCATGCGCGATATCACCTGGCCCAGCATCGACCTGCACTACAGCCTGCAGCAGCAAGGCCAGGTGCTGAAGCAGGCCGACGCCCGGGTGGACGACAAGTTCTACCTGCAACGTCCCGGCCGCCGTGGCTCCAGCGACCAGCTGTATGCGGAAAAGGCCATGCTCGACGACTGGTTCCGTGGCCTGGTGAAGCAGTGAACGGCCTCCCGGCAGGCCGACGGCTGGCAAGCCGGCAGTTTGCCGGGGCACTGCTACACTGAAATCGCTTACAGGAGGAACGAGTCATGTCCGACAAAGACATCCAAACCCTGCTCACCCTCATCAACCATCGGCAAGACCGCCTGGCCAGTGCCTGCAAGGACATCGCCGACTGGATCGACAGCCAGGGCGACCTGCCCGCTGCCGGCAAGATCCGCGAGACCCTGAGGGCGGTGGAAGCCGACGAGGTGCTGGTCAAGCGCACCCTCACCACCCTGTCGCTGGATCGCCCGCTGCCGCGCTTCCGACACTGAGCAGGACGACGGGTCACCAGTCTTCGTGGTCCTCGTCGTCCAGCACATCCAGGCCGTATTCCTCTTCCTCGTCCTCGACGTCGTCGAACATCGGGTCGGCGTGCTCTTCACCGTCCTCGTCATCGTGGAATTCTCGGTCGAGCAGATGGTCGTGCTCGGGTTCGTGGATATCGTCTTCATCGGTCATGGCTTCTTTCCTGCGTGTCGATGCGAAATAACGGCGCCTGTATAGGCGCTTGGGCCTACGCCGTCAACGGCTGCAGGCTTTGCCGCATCTGCACCAGGGCCACGCGCTTGCCTTCCTGGTCCTTACGCTCCTCGATGCCGAACGGCACGAAACCCAGTTGCGGGTACAGCAGCAGGCCGGCGGTGTTGTGGTTGAAGCAGGACACTTTCATTTCCCGGGCCTGATGGCGTTCACGCGCCACCTCGATCATCTGCATCACCAGGAAGCGTGCCACACCCCGGCCCCGTGCGGCGGGCGACACCAGCACATTGCCCAGGGAACAGGTGCCGCCCTGCTCCCATTGGTAGAAATTGGCGAAGGCCAGCACCTCGTCGCCCTCCACCACCACCGACGAATCGCTGCGCTGGGCAATGGCGGCGGCCAGTTGCTCGGGCGTCAGCGGCCAGGTGCACTTGGGAAAGAAGAAGAACGCCTCGTCTGCGGACTGGGCGAAGGCACAGACGGTGGGAATATCGCGGGGTTCGACGGGGCGCAAGCTCAGGGTCACGGTCATTCACCTCGGCAGACATGGCTACTGGCCACGGCCGGCCAGTTAACTACACTGGGTCAGACCTGTAAACGACAACGGCGGGCGGGATAAAAACCGCTCTGGATCAGGGCATCCAGGGTTAAAGTAAGACCATTTGCGAATATCCACGGCCGATTCTTGATGATAATCTTTCGCAATTGAAGCACTCGCCACCCAGGGACGGGCCATGCAGGACAAGTACGAAATCCACTATGTGAAGAACGGCCTGAAGAAGGTCGTGGTCACCGACCGCAACAGCATGAACTGGCTGGAGGCCTGGAAAGCCGCGCTGCTGATCGATGGCACCTGCGCCGGCGCCACCGTCGGCCTGCGTTGCGTCGACGAGGCCATGGCCCGGGCGGCGGACAGCGGCATCAGCAAGGTACGCTGGAACAAGGCCAGCCATATCGCCTCATGGAGCGAGCGGGCACGGTTGAGCGAGAGCCGCTTGCTGGTCACGCAGTTGGACTGAGATTCAGGCGTCGTCCCGGAGCAGGTTGCGCAGCGGTACCCAGCCTGACCCGGTCACCGTCCGCGTGCACCAGACCCAGCCATTCAACTGCCGTCCGCCCCAGACCCGCTCACCCACCTCGACATCCAGCTCCCGCGCCGTGTAGTCCTCCAGCGCCACTCCCTGCCCTGGTGCCTGCAGACAAATCACCTCCCCCGGCACCCAGCCGCCCTGTTGTCCGGCGGCTTCGCAGAAATACCAGTTATCCCACCCTTCATCGCCCTGATAGATCTCGCCGACCGTCAACGACGCGCCCTTGGCGAAGGTAATGGGTGCGGGAAACTCGTTGCGATGGGCTTCGATAACGGTGAACTGCATGGAAGTCCCTCCCGGAAAATCAGATGGCGCCTATGTCGGCCATCATGAGTCTGACTAAAGATCCTTTGAGATCAATTCAATTTTTCTCATACAGAGTGCTCCGTAGAATACGCCTCATCGACAGATCATCAGGACCCGACTGCCATGAGTGAAGCACTTTCATTCTCCATCAAGAGCATTTGCTTCGATGAGAACTACCGCCCTGCGGAAAACACCCGCATCACCACCAACTTCGCCAACCTGGCCAGGGGTGAAAGCCGTCAGGAAAACCTGCGCAATACCTTGCGCATGATCGACAACCGGTTCAACACCCTGGCCCATTGGGACAACCCCAAGGGCGACCGCTACAGTGTCGAGCTCGAAATCATTTCCGTGGAAATGACCATCGGCAATCAACGCAGTGACCACGCCCTGCCCCTGATCGAAATCCTCAAGACGAATATCGACGACCGGGAAACCAACGAGCGCATCGAAGGCATCATCGGCAACAACTTCTCGTCCTATGTCCGCGATTACGACTTCAGCGTGCTGCTGCTCGGACACAACAAGGACCGGGCGGGCTTCAGCACTCCGGAAAACTTCGGCGACCTGCATGGCAAGCTGTTCAAGTGCTTCGTCAACTCCAGCACCTACCAGGAACACTTCAAGAAGCCGCCGGTCATCTGCCTGAGCGTTTCCAGCAGCAAGACCTACCACCGCACGGAAAACTGCCACCCCGTGCTGGGCATCGAATACCAGCAGGACGAGTACTCGCTGACCGACGAATACTTCGACAAGATGGGCCTGAAGGTTCGCTATTTCATGCCGGCGAACAGCGCCGCGCCGCTGGCCTTCTACTTTGCCGGCGACCTGCTGGGTGACTACACCAACCTTGAGCTGATCAGCACCATCAGCACCATGGACACGTTCCAGAAGATCTACCGCCCGGAGATCTACAACGCCAATTCCGCAGCCGGCAAATCCTATCAGCCGAGCCTGAAGCACGAGGATTACTCGCTGACCCGCATCGTCTACGACCGGGAAGAACGCAGCCGCCTGGCCATCGAGCAAGGACAGTTCGCCGAAGAGCACTTCATCAAGCCCTACCACAGCATTCTCGAACAGTGGTCCGCCAGCTACGCGGCCTGACGCGTCCAGAACACAAGGTCATCTCCAAAATGAAAAAACTGCTTCCCACTTCAACCGCTGGCAGCTTGCCGAAACCCTCCTGGCTGGCCCAACCCGAGACCCTGTGGTCGCCGTGGAAACTGCAAGATGAAGCGTTGATCGAGGGCAAACAGGATGCGCTGCGCCTGTCCCTGCAAGAGCAACAACACGCCGGGATCGATATCGTCAGCGATGGCGAACAGACCCGTCAGCACTTCGTCACCACCTTCATCGAGCACCTCAGCGGCGTCGACTTCGAAAAGCGCGAAACCGTGCGGATTCGTGATCGCTACGATGCCAGCGTGCCGACGGTGGTGGGTGCGGTGAGCCGGCAGAAACCGGTGTTCGTCGAAGATGCCAGGTTCCTTCGCCAGCAGACCAGCCAACCGATCAAGTGGGCGCTGCCGGGTCCCATGACCATGATCGACACGCTGTACGACGCCCACTATAAAAGCCGCGAGAAGCTGGCCTGGGAATTCGCCAAGATCCTCAACCAGGAAGCCCTGGAACTGGAAGCGGCAGGCGTGGACATCATCCAGTTCGACGAACCCGCCTTCAACGTGTTCTTCGACGAGGTGAACGACTGGGGCGTTGCCACCCTGGAGCGGGCCATCGAAGGCCTGAAATGCGAAACCGCCGTGCATATCTGCTACGGCTACGGCATCAAGGCCAACACCGACTGGAAGAAGACCCTGGGCTCGGAATGGCGCCAATATGAAGAGGCGTTCCCCAAGCTGCAGAAATCCAGCATCGACATCATCTCGCTGGAATGCCACAACTCCCATGTGCCCATGGACCTGATCGAGCTGATTCGCGGCAAGAAGGTCATGGTCGGCGCCATCGACGTGGCCAACCATGCCATCGAGACGCCCGAGGAAGTCGCCGACACCCTGCGCAAGGCGCTGCAGTTCGTCGATGCCGACAAGCTCTACCCGTGCACCAACTGCGGCATGGCGCCCCTGCCCCGCCACGTGGCTCGCGGCAAGCTGAATGCCCTGAGTGCGGGTGCGGAGATCGTTCGCCGGGAACTTCTCGGCTGACGCAAGCCAATCGGGGCCGCTTTGCGGTCCCAGAACGCTATCTGATATTCAGGACCTGTCATGTCACGTTCCAGTACTGCCATCGAGCCAGTAAGCTTTCGCGAAGCGCTCGGGCACTACGCCTCCGGCATCACGGTGATTACCTCCCA
>JAIRVG010000048.1 GCA_031253995.1 Paucimonas sp.
TGTCAGAAGAGCCCGGGACTCAGGTTTTACGACGGCTGCGCCGCCGATCGCGGATGAATCCGCTCCCACGCCGATCGCGGCGCTCTTGCGGTCTAGTTCTCTGCGCGACAGCGCAGCCCGGCAGGCTGGGTGGACTCCTACGCAGACCGTGCCACACCTCTGGAGCGTGGATTGCGTACCGATTGTCAGAAATGGGTAGTCAACGACACCCCATAAGTCCGCCGATCCCCCCGCGCATCCCAGGCCACATCGAACGGCAGCGGCACGCTGTCGGTCTTGTAGCGCTTGTCGGTAAGGTTGTTCACATAGGCACTGACATCCAGGTCCTGGCGCCCGCCAAAGTGATAGGTCAGGCTGGCATTGCCCAGGGTATAGCCACCCTGCGACACGCTATGGTCCTCCTGCGCAGTCGGCAGGAAGTAGATCCGGCTCTGGTAGCGCCAGCTGTTGTCCAGGGTCACGGCATCACCACCCTCCAGCGCAATCCTGTAGCTCGCCCCCACCGACAGCGTCCGCGACGGCGACCGGGCAATCCGGTTGCCCGAGTAATCCGGCCCGCCCGGCGACGAGAAGTCCTTCAGCTCGGTATGCAGCAACCCCAGCGAGCCACGCAGTTGCAGGTTCTGCCACGGCAACGCCTGCACCTCGAACTCCGCCCCACGGATCACCCCGGCGCCGCTGTTGGTCAGCAGCGAGATCACCTGCCCGTTGCTCACCGACACGGTGTTCACCTGGATATCGGCGTAGTCGTAGTAGAAGACGTTGGCATTGGCCACCAGGCGCTCGTCGAACCACTCGCTCTTGATCCCCAGCTCATAGGCATCGACATTCTCCGGCGATACCACCGAGGTCTCCGCCTGCACCGTCGCCCCACCATTGAAGCCACCGGAGCGGAAGCCCTTGGCATAGCGGAAGTACACCCGGGCATTGTCGTTGAGCTGGTACTCGGGGGTGAAATCGTAGGTCAGCTTGTTCCAGGTGCGTTTCTCGTCCTGGGTGGCGACGGTGGCCAGGGTCCCGGTGTAGTTTTTCCACCAACCCTCGACACTGCCGAACGAGACGTCCGCGGCATCCGGCGCAGCGACCCGGTGCAGGTCGATGTCCTTGGTCTCGCGGGTCCAGCGCAGGCCGAGGGTCAGGCTCAGGTCATCGGTGGCCTGCCAGGTCGAACTGCCGAACAGTGCGTAGCTGGTGGTGGTCTGGTCGAGGTCGGTGCGGCCATAGCTGGCAACGCCGAACGGTGCGTTATAGGCGGTGGGCAGGATGGCGCTGCTGTTGGCGCTGTCGAGGGTCTCGTGGAACAGGTGGGTGCCGACGATCCAGCTCACCGGCTGGTTGCGCGCCGAGGACAGGCGCAGTTCCTGGGACACCTGGCGCCAGTGATCGTCGCCATAGGAACGGCCGAATTCGTAGATGCCCATGTTCGGGCCCTGGGCCTTTTCCTGGATATCGTCGAAGGCGGTGATCGAATCCAGGGTCAGTTCGCCCAGGGCCCATTGCAGGTTGAGCTGCACGCCATTGTGCTGGATGCGGTCCTCGGCCTTGCCGGTGAACGCCGCTTCATCGTCGTCCAGCACCGGCGCCGGGCCGAACAGCGTGGTTCCGCCAGGCCCGGCACCCCAGGCGCGGGTGGCGATGCCCTGCCCCTTGTAGTCGCGGGCGCGCAGTTGCAGGGTGGCGTCGAGGTCGTCGCTCAGGCGCGCGAGGAATTGCGCCCGCAGCGACTGGTCGTGGACGTCGCCGACCGTGTGGCCATCGACGATGTTCTTCAGCTGGCCGTCCCGGCTCTGGTCGACGAAGGCCACCCGCGCGGCCAGGCGGTCGTCCACCAGGGTGCCGCCATAGGCGCCCTCGTACTGGCGGGCGTTGTAGTTGCCGGCATCCACCTTGAAGTAGCCATTGCCGTCCTCGAAGCGCGGCTTGCGCGAGACGAAGTTGATCGCCCCGCCGGTGGTGTTCTTGCCCCACAGGGTGCCCTGCGGGCCACGCAGGATTTCCACCCGCTCCAGGTCGTAGAGCGGACCGCCGGTGGCGATATGCGGGCTGATGTAGGTGTCGTCGAAGTAGATGCCCACCGGATAGACCGTGGTCGAGGCCATGTCCCCCGAGCCCATGCCGCGGATGTACCAGCGCGGGCGCTGGTTGCCGGCGAATTCCGGGGCGATGGCGTTGGGCACGTCCTGCAGGACCTTGCCGGCGGTGAAGCCACCGCCGCTGTCGACGATGGCCTGGCCGGAGACGGCAGACACCGCAGCGGCGACGTCCTGCAGCGACTCCTCGCGCTTTTGCGCGGTGACGGTCACGGTGGGCAAGGCGTCCGGCTTTTTCTCCGGGGTGTCGTCGGGTTCGGCGGCCAGCAGGGGCTGGGTGGGGAGCAAGGCGGCAGTGATCAGAAGCGCCAGGCGGTGGCGGCGAAACGGCAGGGTCATGGGCAGCTCTCTCTTTACGGATGAGAGCAGCATGGCAATGGCCGTGCCAGAGGCTGGAGGCCTTGTATATCAAGGGCTCCAGCTTTTCCTGAAGTTTGATTGCTGCTTGAGGTGCAGTGTTTCAGCAGTCAGCTGCTGCACCTGGCACAACCCAATCCAGAGGGTGGACTGCTTAGAACGCCAGACCCACCTTCACCCCGAACTCGTCACGCTTGAGCCTGGTGTTGTCCGCCACTTCCGAATCCTCGTCCAGCTTGTATTCGGTTCGGGTGTAGTAGGCGCCGACCTGGATCGGCATGCCGCCCTGCTGGTTCATCAGCAGGCTGACTTCGGCGTACGGGTTGGTGCGGTCCTTGAGGTCTACGGTGTCGCTGCCGAAATCGTCCACCTTCAGGCGCGCACGGCCGTCGAGGGTGTGGCGGGCACCGACTTCGATGCGCAGGGTCGAGGCATCGAACTGGTGGTTATAGCCCAGCGCGGCCTTGGCGAACGGCGACTTGACGGTGAGTTTGGTATCAAGATCGTTGATCTCCGGCTCGTAGCGCGACCAGCTGTAGCCGCCACCCACGATCACATCGACGAAGTTGCGCGCGTCCAGCGCGGCACGCCAGCCAAGGTCGAGGTCGGCCTGGGCTTCCTTGAGCTTGTTGTCGTCCTTCTTGCCGTACTTGGCTTCGGCACCGGCCTGGTAGATGAAGCCGGATTCGGCGGTGAGCTTGTTGCCGAAGGTGGCGAACACACCGCCCTGGCCCAGGTGCTGGTCGTCCGATTCGCTGCCGCCTTCGAACTTGAACTTGTCGTAGCTGCCCGACAGACCGAGGGTGAACAGCGGGTCGGTGCTCGGTGCGGCGACAGCGGCCAGCGGTGCCCCCAGCAGGGCGAGAATGCAGGTCGGCGCGAGCAGGTGACGGGTACGCATTGGTGGAGCCTCCATGACAGTAACGTATTAACGAATGCGTCACTTCGAGGCGGGGTGAATCGGGAAAGTTCGATAAATGTGAAGAAAATGTGAAATGTTTCTCGCAAGAAAACGCTCTACCCCAACGTTTACAGAGGACCGTAGGAGCTGGCTTGTCGTGTGACGAACCACTGCGAAGGGCCGCAAAGCGGCCCCGGTTCCCGCTCCCAAGCCGGACAATCCGGGACCACTACGCACTACGCCTACAGCCCCCTCGAAAGCGCCCGAGCCACCCGCTCCAGATTGGACTCGTTAAGCCCAGCCACACACATCCGCCCGCTGCGAATCAGGTACACCCCGTGCTGCTCGCGAATGCGATCGACCGCCGCCGCGCTCAGTCCGGTGTAGCTGAACATGCCCTTCTGCCGCAGCAGGTAGTCCAGGTCGAGCGGCTTCACCCGCTCGTACAGCGCCCGCCGCATCGCCAGCATGCGCTCGCGCATGGCATCCAGCTCTGCGCGCCACAGCGCATTCAATTCGGGATGGTTGAAGATGGTCGCCACCAACTCCGCACCATGCCGTGGCGGATTGGAATAGTTGGTCCGCACCGTCCCCTTCAACTGCCCCGCTACCCGCCCGGCGATCTCCACGCTGTCACAGACCACCGACAACGACCCGACCCGCTCGCCATACAGCGAGAACACCTTGGAAAACGAATTGCTCACCAGCCCGGTGATCCCCGCCCGGGCCAGCGCGCGAATGGCGTAGGCATCTTCATCCAGGCCCTCCCCCAGCCCCAGGTAGGCGGCATCGAGAAACGGGATCAGCGAGCGCTCGCGACACAGCTCGTACAAGACGTCCCACTGCCCCGGCGCCAGGTCCACCCCGGTGGGGTTATGGCAGCAGGCATGCAGCAGCACGATGCTGTTGGCCGGCAGCGTGGCGAGCACCTGCAACAGGCGCTGGAAATCCACCTCCCGGCCGCTGGCGTCCAGGTACGGATAGCGATTCACCCTGAAGCCCGCGCCCTGGAAGATCGCCAGGTGGTTGTCCCAGGTCGGGTCGCTGACCCACACCTGCGAATCCGGGTACCAGCGCTTGAGGAAATCCGCCCCGACCCGCAACGCCCCGGAGCCACCGACGCTTTGCAAGGTGACGATGCGCGGGTTGTCGCTGTCGGCGAACAGGTAGCGCTGCACCGCCTCGCGGAAACCGCCATGGCCGTCCATGGGCAGGTACAGGTTGGCCGTTTCCGCCCGCGCCTCCAGCAGCGCCCTGGCCTGGCGCACCGAGGACAGCACCGGCACCTGGCCGTCGCCGTCGTAGTAGAAGCCGATGCTGAGGTTGACCTTGTCCGCCCGCGGATCGCGCTGGTACTCGTCCATCAGCGAGAGGATCGGGTCCCCGGGATAGGTCTCGACATGTTCGAACATCTTGGTCTCCTCAGTGGGCAAAGGTCGGGTGAAGGAACTGCCACGGGCTGGCATCGCTACCGCGCGGCACGCTGACCTCGATCAGCACCGGACGGTCCGCGGCGAAAGCCTGCTCCAGCACCGGCCGCAACTGCGCCGGCGAGGCCACGCGCAAGGCCTGCACGCCGAACGATTCGGCGAAACGCACGAAGTCCGGGTTCACCAGCTCCGAGCCGAGCAGGCGACCGCCGAAGCTTTCCTGCTGGTCGCGGTAGACGTTGCCGAAGGCGTTGTTGTTGAACACGATGGTCACCAGGTTCAGTCCGTACTGCACCGCCGTGGCCAGCTCCTGGGCGGCGAACATGAAGCCGCCGTCGCCACAGATCGACACCACCGCCTTGTCAGGATGCGCCGCCTTGACCCCCAGCGCCGTGGGGAAACCGAAACCGAGGGTGCCCTGGTGCCCCGAGGTGACCAGGGTTCGCGGCCGGTACACCGGGAAACCGAAGATCGAGGTGAAGCCCACCTGGGAGATTTCCTCGACGAAGAAACCGTCCCGGGGCAGCACGTCGCGGATCACCCGCAGGTAGTCCAGTTGCGGCTGCACGCACTGGATGGCCTGCTCCGCCGCGGCCTTGGCCTCGGCGATTTCCGCGTCACGCCGGCGTGGCGGGCCGGCACGCAGTACCGCCTCGGCCAGGGCACTGGCGCCCTCGGCGGCGTCCGCCAGCAGGTTCACCTCGGCGGGAATGCGCCGCACTTCGGCCGGGTCGATATCGATGCGGATCAGTTTCAGTCCCTCGGGACGATGGCGCCAGCGGATATCCAGCAGTTCGAAGCGCGAGCCGATCACCACTGCCACATCGGTCTGCGGCCACAGGCGCGCACCGGCGGCCACGGTGAAGCCCAGCGGATGATCGTCGGCGACCACGCCGCGTCCACCCCGGAAACTCACCACCGGCGCACCCAGCACCTCCGCCAGTTGCCCGACCTCGGCACTGGCCTCCAGAGCACCGGAGCCGACGAAGATCATCGGTGCCTTGGCCGAACTCAACAGCTTGGCCGCACGCTCCAGCGCATCGGTATCCACCGGCGGCGTCGCCTGCAGGGCCAGCGGAGCCTGCAGGCGCACGGCGGCGCTGCGGGTGAAGAAGTCCCACGAGGCTTGCAGCGACACCACCCCCGGACGCCCGGACTGCATGGCCTGGAACGCCTGGGCCACCTGCCACGGCGCATCCGCCGGCTGCTCGACATGGGCGGCGTGCTTGCCGATGCCCTGGAGGATTTCCAACTGCCGTGGCAGCTCGTGCAACTGGCCGCGGCCACGGTCCTTGAAGCCGCTCATGACATCGCCGGTCAGCGCCAGCACCGGTGCGTTGCAACCATGGGCAGTGAGCATCGCCGCACTGGCATTGAGGATGCCGGGGCCGGGCACCACGCTGAACACGCCGGGGCGGCCGGTGGAGCGGGCGTAGCCGAAGGCCATGTAGGCGCTGGTCTGCTCGTGGCGGGCACCGACGGTGCGGATGCTGTCGGCACTGCGCGCCAGGGCATCGGTGAGGCCGTAGATCTGCGCACCGGGCAAGGCGAACACCGTATCGACGCCATGCACCTTGAGACTTTCGACCAGGGCTTCGCCGCCCGTGAGCTGTTGGACAGCAGGGAGTTGGTTTTTCATCGTTATTACCTGTTGCGGATTATTCGAAACGCAGCGCGGCGGATTTGCTCGCGTGGTACTTGCGGTAAGTGGCGTATATCAACATCAGCCAGAGCGGAATCAGCCACACGGAAAGTTGCATCGAGGGAATGAAGGCCATGATCGCCATGATTGCGCCAATGAAGGCGATGCACAGATAGTTGCTCAAGGGAAACAGTGGCGATTGATATTGGGTCGTTTCCCCCGCCGCCTGCTTGGTCCGGCGAAACTTCAGGTGGGTATAGCTGGTGAGCATCCAGTTCATGATGGTGGTGGCAACCACCAGGGCCATCAGCAGTTCCAGGGTGCCGTTGGGCGAAGCCCAGTTCAGCAGCACCGCCAGCGCCGTCACTGCGGCGGTGACGAACAGCGCATTCACCGGAATCCCGTTGCGGTTGAGCTTGAGCAGGCGCTGCGGTGCATGGCCCTGCCCGGCCATGGCGTGCAACTGGCGCACGGTGCAGTAGACCACGCCGTTGTACACCGACAGCGCCGCCGTCAGCACCACCAGGTTGAGCACATGGGCGGCGGCGCCGATGCCCAGCAGGTCGAGGATCTTCACGAACGGACTGGCGCTGTACGGATCGCCGCCGGCCGACAGCGAGGCCACCAGGTCGTCCCATGGGGTCAGGGCCAGCAGCACCGCCAGGGCAGCGATGTAGAACAGGCCGATGCGGTGCAGGACCTTGTTGATCGCGCTGGGAATGGTGCGCTGCGGATCACGGGCTTCGCCGGCGGTGAAGCCGATGAATTCCAGGCCGCCGAAGGCGAACATGATCAGCGGCATGGCCAGCAGCAGGCCCCCCACCCCGTTGGGCACGAAGCCGCCATGGCTCCACAGGTTGCTGACCGTCGCCCCGGCCGGCGGTGTCGGGCCGAACAGCAGCCAGGCGCCGAGGCCGATCATCAGCAGCACCGCCGTCACCTTGATCACCGCGAACCAGAACTCGGCCTCGCCGTAGATCTTCACCGCCAGCAGGTTGAGGCCGTTGACCAGCACGAAGAAGAACGCGGCGCAGGCCCAGGTGGGGATGTCCGGCCACCAGAACTGCACGTACTTGCCCACCGCGGTGAGCTCGGCCATGCCCACCAGGATATAGCCGGCGGTGTAGTTCCAGCCGGCCAGGTAACCGAGGAAGCCGGAACAGTACTTGTTGGAGAAGTGGCTGAGGGAGCCGGACACCGGCTCGTCCACCAGCATCTCGCCGAGCTGGCGCATGATCAGGAAGGCGATCAGGCCGGCGAAGGCGTAGCCCAGCAGCAGCGAGGGCCCGGCCAGTTTCATCACCCCGGCGCTGCCCAGGAACAGGCCGGTGCCGATGGCACCGCCGAGGCCGATCATCTGGATATGGCGATTGGACAGACCCCGCGCCAGGGCGGGGTCGGAAGTTGTGGCTCTGCTCATCGTCTTGTTGTCCGTATTGTTTTTCGGGCGCGATAAAAACCGCTGCCCGACGATAGTTCGGCAGGTTGAGTTACAGTTCTTTATTGGTTGCGAAGTTATCTTTGCACTTCGTCGAAGTTCAAGTTAACAGCAACTTTCCTGATAAGCAGCCGGCAATGCTGAATGACAACTATGCAGAGAGCGGTTAGCTGCAAGCCATAAGTTTCAAGCTGCAAGAAAAAGCAGGAACGACGAGACCTGCCTTTTCTTGGAACTTGCCGCTTGAAGCTTGCAGCTATTACGAGCCGGGACTGAGAAACTGCGAACCGCGGCAATGTTCATAGATGAACTTGCGAAACCACTGTTGCTCTGCGGAACCGTGGGTGCGGCTGTGCCACACCACCCAGTAGCGGAACGGGTGCTGGACGAACGCCAGCGGCCGGTAACATACCCCGCCCTGCTCGGCCCATTTGCGCGCGATGTGCTGCGGCAGCATCAGCAGCATCTCGCTGCTGCGCAGCACCGCCAGCGCCGCCGAATAGTACGGCACCGTCAGCTTCAGGTCGCGGTGCAGGTTGTGCTTGCGCAGCCAGGCGTCGACGAAGCCGTCCTTGTCGCCGCCGGTGCTGATCTTCAGGTGTGGCCAGGCGCGGAACTGCTCGACCCCGAGGGTCTCGACCGCCGCCAGCGGATGGTCCTCGCCCATGCAGCACACCGCCATGTCCTCGCCGATCACCCGGCCGTGAAACTCCGCCGGGGTGTCCTCGATCATGCTGGTGGCCAGGTCGATCTTGCCGCTGGCCAGCCAGTCGAAGCGATTGGCCTCCCAGGGGCGGAAGTCGATGCTGACCCGTGGTGCCACCTGGGCCAGGTCGCGCAGCAGTTCGGGAAGGATGTACTGGGCGACATGGTCGGACCCGGCCAGGGCGAAGCGCCGCTCGCAGGTGGCCGGGGAGAATTGCGAAGGCGTGCCCAGTTCCTCAAGCTGGCCGAGCACGGCCTTGACCGGGTCCATCAGTTCCAGGCCGCGCTCGCTGAGGATGTACTGACGCCCCTGGCGCACCAGCAGCGGATCGCCGAAGGCCTCGCGGAACTGCGCCAGGTGCCGGCTCAGCGCCGACTGGCTGGTGCCCAGGCGGGTGGCGGCATGGCTGAGGTTGCGCACCTCCAGCAAGGTCAGCAGCACCCGCAGCTGACCGATGCTCAGGTTGTTGAAGGCCGGGCCCATGGGCGTGCTCAGGCGAGGTCGAGGGTCAGGGTCGGCTGCCCGGCGTGCAGCACCCCGTGGCCCACGCACTCGCCGCCACAGAAGCGCACCACCAGCTCCACCAGGTCGGCCATGGCCGCCTGCACATCGGTAGCGCTGGTGGGCGGCAGGCCGTCGATATCGAAGAACACGCAATCGGTGTCGGCCAGGGTGCGGGTATCGGCAGCCTGGCGCCAGGTCCAGCGGCGGGTCAGGACGCGCGAACCGGCGGCGAGGACGATCTCGCCACTGGCGATGCTTTCCGGCTCCGCGCCTTGTTCCACCAGGAAGCGGTCATCACCACGGGTCTTGCGCAGCTCGATGTTCCGCGACTGTGGACCGACGGGGTGCACCCCGGCCGGCAGCAGGTAACGCAGGGACAGCAGGTTGCCGATATCCACCAGCGGGTTGATGTCCGGCAGGCTGTCGGGCTTGAGCACCCGGCGGCTCAGGGCCTCGATGGCACTGCGGTGCTCCGACGGCTTGGCGCCGAAACGCCGGTAGGCGTCGCGCCAGGCGGCGATCTGCGGGAAGTCGGCGGGGTTGCCGTGGATGCACTGGCGCAGGCTGTCTTCGCTGGCGCGCAGTTGCGCGGTGAGTTCGGCATCGGGGTGGCGGTTATCGAGATTGCGGAAAACCACCACGCCGCGGCGGTAGTCGGGGTGGTCGTGGAAGATCTCGGGGCTGACCGTATAGGTGAAGGTGCTCACAGGCGCTCCTTGTACGAGGCGGGATTCGGACAGCTTGGCCAAGCCGGGTGGCGCGACTATAGCACCGACGTGGGTGCGGCAAGGTCGCCGGTTCGCGCATGGCAACTATGCGCGAACTGGATAGGTCGCGGCCACGCCACCTGATATTTCTGCCAGTTTCGTGGCATGTGCGGCTCTGGTGAAATGAACCCGTCACCCAGTAGTGGTAACGGTCCTGCCGGAGCACCACGCGATGAACACCCAGGAAGACACCGAAACCCTCATCACCTCCATCGTCGCCCACAAGAAACACCTCGCGCGGGTCAGCCGCGAGCAGCATTTCCGCGAAGACCTCGGGCTCAGTTCGATGGATGCGCTGGAGATCCTGATCCTGGTCGAGGACCAGTTCCACATCGAGATTCCGGATGAAGACAGCGAGCACCTGGAGACGGTCGGCGACCTGATCGACGATGTCCGGGCACGCCTCAGGCATGGCTGGCGGGGGTAGCGGACCTGGTATTTCTGTCAGTTTCGCGCTGTCCGTCCTTCTGCTCCAATGCTCACACCCCTTGTTTCAAGGGGAATACGGGAGACAACCATCATGATCAATGACCAAGTGCTGGATATTATCGTCGCGCATCTGAGACTGGATGAACGGCCGAAACTGCAGGACAAGCTACTCGCCCTGGACGCCGATTCTATGGACCTGCTTGAAATGCGTGAGGGTTTGAAGGAAACCTTTGGCATCGAGCTGCCTGACGACATAACGCAAGCCGACCTGACGGTAGCCCAGCTTATAAAGCTGGTAAGCGACAAGCTGAAGTGAGTGAGCGCCGGGCTCATGCGCAGGCTGAAAAGCGCGACTCCCCTCAATAGTCATACCGATCCACCGCCCGCCGCCGCTCGTTGTCATCGCGCATGTCGTAGTTGGCGGTCGTCTGGATATTGCTGTGGTGGGCCAGCTTCTGCGCGATGGACAGGTCATGTTCCTCGATCACCCGGGTGATGAACGAGCGGCGGAAATCGTGGGGCATGATCTTCACCCCCACCTGCTGCCCGCGCTGGCGGGCGATGTAGTAGATCGCATGCTTGGTGATGCGCTCGCGGGTGATATGGCTGCCGCGGCGGATGCGGTTGAACAGGAAAGCATCGTCGGCCTGCCCCGCCGGTAACTGTTCGCGGCGGAATTTCAGCCAGGCATCGAGTTTCTCGAAGGCCCACACCGGGGCGTACTTGATCAGTTGCTTGTTGCCCTTGCCCAGTACCTGCAGGCTGCGTTCGGCGAAGTCGACGTCGGCCAGGTCGATATCCACCGACTCGGACTTGCGCATGCCGGTGCCATACAGCACGGCGATCAATGCCGCATCGCGCAGGCCCTGGGGGCGCGGGTCGGCGGCGCAGACGTCCATCAGTTCGCGAATCAGGCTGCGCTTGAGGTTGCGCCCCACCGCCAGGCGGCTGCCCTGCACGCCTTTGACCTCGCGGATGCGCAGCAGGCGCTCCTGGTCGATAAGGCCCAGGCGCCAGGCTTCGTTCATCACCCCACGAATGGCATTGACGTACAGCGAGGTGCTGTTGGGCGCGTAGCCATCGCTGCGCAGCACCGCCACCAGGTCGGTGACATGGGCAGGATCGAGCCGGTGCCAGGGCACCTCGACAATGTCCATCTCGTCGAAGCCGAGACGGTCGGCGGCATCCTGGAGGACGTACTTCATGGTCAACTGGCTGGAAGGCGCCAGTCGGGCGAGGTATTGCAGCAACGGGTTGGACAGTGACTCGGGCAAACCTTGGGGTTCCTCGACAGCAGGGGTAACCGGAGCGGCGCAGGATGACCGAGGGTGGGGGTGGGGGCAAGTGCTTTTCGGCGGATGCGGGTGCAGATACCCATCACCACCAGCATAAAAGCAACTGCCGGAACACCCCACCCGACCACACCGTCTACAGTTGCCAGACCACCCAGCACAACGAGCCCCCATGGCATTCCACCAACTCCCGCGAACCCACCCCCGCCTGAGCATCGCCGCCCTCCTCGGCGTCGCCGGCGGCCTGCTCATTCCGGCCGGCGACAAGGTCCAGCACATTCTCGCCGGCTGGAACATCGCGGTCTGGCTGTACCTGGCGCTGGTCCTGCAACTGAGCTTCAAGGGCGGCGCCGACAAGGTCCGGCGCATCGCCGAGGAAGAAGACGAGAACGCCGTGCTGGTACTGCTGGTGGTGAGCATCGCCGCGATCGCCAGCCTCGCCGCCGTCACCCTGCAACTGGCCGGCAGCAAAGGGTTGCAAGGCCAGGCGCTACTCTTGCACTACGCCTGGACCGGCCTGACGGTGGCCGGCTCCTGGCTGCTGATCGGTACCGTTTTCAGCCTGCACTACGCCCGCCTGTTCTACACCGGCAACGACCAGGAACCGCTGCTGCGCTTCGCCGACGGCGAGCGCCATCCCGATTTCTGGGACTTCCACTACTTTTCCTTCACCATCAGCGTCGCCGTGCAGACCTCCGACATCGGCATCGCCGGCCGCAGCATGCGTCGGGTAGTGCTGTTCCATTCCCTGATCGGCTTCCTGTTCAACACGGCGATCCTCGGTTTCACCGTGAACATCGCCGCCGGCCTCCTGAGCTGAACCGCTTCCGCGCGGATGAAAGCCGTTCGCAATCACACCGCTGGTCGGAAAGACTGGATCCAATAATGCCTGTCGACCGCCGGTATTCCGCCACTTCGCCCCCGCCTCGCGGACGAAACCGGCACGGAAAACGTTTGCGCAAAATCCCGCCGATTCCCGGAATGTGACAACGGTCATGGAACGGTAAAAAGCACCGGGAATTATTCCTTTTCCTACAAAGCAATACTGCTATGGTTAGCCTCTGGCCGGAAAAGGCCTACAGATTCATCGGGGTCATCGTCGCGTTGTACAAGGAGGCCTGCATGAACAAACTCACCTTCCCTGGCGCTTGCCAGATGATGCGCTGGCATTTTCATCCCCTGGGCTTCGAAGCGAGCATGGATGCGCCGCGCAGCATGGTCGCGCGCCTGTTCGACCGGGCCACCGGCGAAACCCTGCTGGCCATTGCCGGCATCCCCTGCTCCACCGTCATGGCCGCCCACGATGTGGAGCGGATCATCGAGGCGGTGGAAGACGAGCTGGAAGCCTTCCGCCCGTCCTGCGCCCTGCAGCGCTCGGCCTGAGGTTCAGCTTCGCGCCTGGGCCGCCGTCACCCGCTCGATATCCTTGAGAAAATGCTCGGGCGGCACCGGCTGGCCGAGCAGATAGCCTTGCAATGAATCGCAACCCAGGCGGGTCAGGAAGTCCTGCTGGCGGTCGGTTTCCACCCCTTCGGCAACGATGCGCAGGCCCAGCGCCTGGCCCAGGGCAACGATCGCCGAGACGATCGCCGCGTCATCGCTGTCCTGCTCCAGGTCGCGGACGAAGCCGCGGTCGATCTTCAGTTCGTTGGCCGGCAGGCGCTTGAGGTACATCAGGCTGGAATAGCCGGTGCCGAAGTCGTCGATCGACAGGTCCACGCCCATGTCCGACAGGCGCTGCAGCACGCACAGGCTGGCGTCGGCATCGCGCATGGCGGTGGTCTCGGTGATTTCCAGGGTCAGGCTGTTGGGCGACAGGGCGTTGCGCTGCAAGGCCGCAGCGACGCTGTCCACCAGGCCGGCGTGACAGAACTGGATGGCCGACAGGTTGACCGCGATGCGCCAGTCGCTGTAGCCCTGGTCATACCACTCGCGCATCTGCCGGCAGGCCTCCTCCAGCACCCATTCGCCGATGGGGATGATCAGCCCGGTCTTTTCCGCGAGGACGATGAAGCGATCCGGCAGGAGCAGGCCCATGCTCGGGTGATCCCAGCGCAACAACGCTTCGGCGCCGATCGGGTGGCGACCGATGGCGTCGTACTTGGGCTGGTAGAACAGGCGGAACTGTTTTTCTTCCACGGCGGTGCGCAGGTCCTGCAGCAGTTGCAACTGCAGGCGCGCGTTGCTGTTCATCGACACGTCGAAGAAGCTGTAGGCGTTCTTGCCGCTGCTCTTGGCGTGGTACATGGCGGCGTCGGCATTGCGCAGCAGCTCGTGCTGGTCGTTGCCGTTGCCGGGATAGAGGACGATGCCGATGCTCGCCGATATCTGCAGATTCTGCTCGGCGACGCGGAACGCGCGAGACACCAGGTTGACCTGCTTGGCAGCGACGTTGACCGCGTCGTCCGGGTCTTCCAGCTCCACCAGCAAGACGAATTCGTCCCCGCCGATGCGCGCCAGGGTGTCCTGGCTGTGCAGGTGGCCGCGCAGGCGCAGGGCCACTTCCTTGAGCAACTGGTCGCCGGTGTGATGGCCGAAGGCGTCGTTGACCGGCTTGAAGCCATCCAGGTCGATGAACATCAGCGCGAACTGGCCGCCATGTTCGGCGACCTTTTTCATTGCCTGGTCGATACGGTCGGCCAGCAGGGTGCGGTTGGGCAGCCCGGTGAGGGTGTCGTGCAGGGCCAGCTGGGTCAGCTCCTGGTTGGCCAGGGTCAGCGAGCGGGCCAGCTCGGCGGTGCGGGCTTCCAGGCGGGCGTCGAGGACCGAGGTCAGCAGCGCCACGGCGAGCACGGCCAGGGTGGTGATCAGCACCAGGTAGTCCAGGCCATCACCGTTGAAGCCGGTTTCATAGGCACCGCAGAAGCTGCCTTCGGGGAAATTCGCCGCCGCCATGCCGGTGTAGTGCATGCCGACGATGGCGATACCCATGATCACCGCCGCGCCACCGCGCACCTGGCGCACGTAGGGGGTGTTGCGGCGCAGGCGGAAGGCGATCCACAGCGCGGCCATCGAGGCACCGACGGCGATCAGCAGGGACAGGCCGAACAGCAGCGGGTCGTACTGGATGCCCGGCTGCATGCGCATCGCCGCCATGCCGGTGTAGTGCATGCAGGCGATGCCCGCGCCCATGATCGCCGCGCCGAGCAGGAGCATGCGCAGCGGCAGGCTGCGCTGGCTGACCAGCCACAGGGCAAAGCCCGAGGACAGCACGGCGATGACCAGCGACAGCAAGGTCAGGGTGACGTCGTAGCCCAGCTGGATCGGCAGGCTGAAGGCGAGCATGCCGATGAAGTGCATCGACCACACTCCCATGCCCATGGCCAGCGCGCCACCGGCCATCCACAGGTACGCCGAACGGCCCTTGGCCGTGGCCAGGCGGCCGGTGAGATCGAGAGCGGTATAGGAAGCGAGGATCGCCACGCACAGGGAGATGACGACCAGGGAGGGGGAATAACTGCCGATCAGCATGAGGGGATCCAGGGGACGGTACGGCGGCGGCAATATGCCAGCTCAAAATCCGATGATTGTACTCAAGCTTTTGGGAAACGCACGGAGTTTCAGTGGCGGAAGGATGAAGTGACGGCTACGACGACATGCCTGCTGGGTTTTGCAGTGCTGCCAGGTGCCTGCCTCAAGATGTGCAGCGCCATTGAGATCGAGCGCCGCGCGGGCGGCGCTCGATCTGGAGGGCGCTGCAAGGCTCAAGGCGAGCACCTGAGAGCCCTGATGCGCTTGCATGCCAACCCTTAAGCCATATCAGTCTTCGGCCGGCGCCATCTGCCCATCCCAACCACCACCCAGCGCCGCAATCAACTGCACACTGGCCACCAACCTGCCCTGCAGCAGGTTCAGCACGCTGCGCTCGTTGCTCAGCGCCGTGGTCTGCACGTTCACCACGTCCAGGTAGCCGATCAACCCGGCCTTGTACTGGTTCTCGGTCAAACGCAACGATTCCCGCGCCGACTCCAGCGCCTCCTGGCGCACCTGGGCTTCATCGGCATACACCTTGAGCTGCACCAGGTAGTTCTCCACCTCGCGGAAGCCATCCAGCACCGTCTGCCGGTACTGGGCAACGGTCTGGTCATACGCCGCCACGGTACGGTCCACTTCCGCCGAACGCTTGCCGGCATCGAACAGGGTCATGGCCAGGCTCGGCCCCACCGACCAGAAACGGTTCGGCAGGCTGATCCAGTCACTGAAGCTGCTACTGCTGTAGCCACCGCTCATGCTCAGGCTCAGATCCGGGAAATACGCGGCACGGGCCACGCCGATATTGGCGTTGGCCGCCATCACGTTGCGTTCGGCTGCGGCGATGTCGGGGCGACGTTCCAGCAACTGCGAAGGCAGGGACAACGGGATCTGCGGCAAGGCCGGGATATCGTCGCTGGCCGCCAGGGAGAACTCCGCCGGCAACCTGCCGAGCAGCACGGCGATGGCGTTCTCGTACTGGGCACGCTGCCAGACCAGGTCCACCAGGTCCGCCTCGGTGCTCTTGAGCTGGGTCTGCGCCTGGGCCACCGCGTCCTTGCCGGAAACCCCGGCCTGGTACTGGTTCTGGGTCATCTTCAGCGAGCGCTGGTAGGCCGCCAGGGTCTTCTCCAACAGGCGCTTCTGCTCGTCGATCACCCGCAGTTGCAGGTAGTTCTGCACCAGTTCCGATTGCTGGCTGAGGCGGATCGAGGCCAGGGTGGCAAAGCTCGCCTCGGCACTGGCTTCATTGGCATTGAGGCCTTCGCGCAGCTTGCCCCACAGGTCGATTTCCCAGCTCACGCCCAGTTGCGCGTTGTAGGTGTCGCGAATCCCGCTGCTGCTGTTGCTCAGGCTGGAACTGCTGCTGCCGGTGCCCTGGCTCGAACGATTCTTGCCGGCGGTGAGGTTCAGGCTGGGGAACAGCGAGGCCCGCGAACTGCGCACCAAGGCCTGGGCCTGACGGTACTGGGCCTCGGACTGGCGCACGGTCTGGTTGCCGGCATTGAGTTCCTCCACCAGCGCATTCAGCCGGGCATCGCCATACAGCTCCCACCAGGCTCCGCGGGCCAGGGCATCGGCCGGCGTGGCCTGGGTCCAGCCCTCGGCGTGCTTGAACGGCACCTCGGCGTGCGTCTCGGGCCGCTGGTAATCCGGGCTCAGGGTGCAGGCGCTGAGCATGGCCGCGCACAGGCTGGCAGCCAGCAGGCGCGACCCGCGGGCCCCCAGCAGGCGCATCAGCGACGGATCGGAAAAAAGCAAACGTTGGCTCATAGCGGGGTTTCCAGGGCAGCATCGGTGCGCACGCCGCGCCAGCGGTTGAAGCGATGGCGCAGGCGGTCGAGATAGAGGTAGACCACCGGGGTGGTGTAAAGCGTGAGCACCTGGCTGAAGACCAGGCCGCCAATGATGGTCAGGCCCAGCGGCCGACGCATTTCCGAGCCTTCGGCGCTGCCCAGCAGCAGCGGCAAGGCGCCGAGGATGGCCGCCAGGGTGGTCATCAGGATCGGCCGCAGGCGCAGCAGGCAGGCGCGGCGGATCGACTCCTCCGGGCCCAGGCCCTGGTGACGCTCCAGTTGCAGCGCCAGGTCGATCATCAGGATGGCGTTCTTCTTCACCACGCCGATCAGCAGGAACAGCCCCAGCAACGAGATCAGGCTGAACTCGCCACCGGTCACGTACAGGGCCAGCAAGGCCCCGACCCCGGCCGACGGCAGCGTCGAGAGGATGGTCAGCGGGTGGATGTAGCTTTCATAGAGGATGCCCAGCACCAGGTACACCAGCACCAGGGCGCCGAGGATCATCAGTGGCTGGCCTTCCTGGGTCTTGACGAAGGCGTTGGCAGTGCCGCCGAGCTTGGCGATCACTTCCTCCGGCAGTCCCACCGCGGCCACCGCCTTTTCCACCGCCGCCAGGGCCTGGTCGGGGCTGTAGCCCTCGGCAATGTCGAAGGAGATGTCGTCGGCGGCGAACTGGCCTTCGTGGCTGACCCGGTCGTCGGCCAGGGTGTTCTCGTAATGGGCGATGGTCGCCAGGGGCACCCGCGCGCCGTCGGCGGTGATCACCTGCACCTGCTCCAGGGTGCTCGGGTCCTGGGCGTACTTCGGGCTGATCTCCATCACCACCTGGTACTGGTTGAGGCTGTCGTAGATGGTCGAGATCTGCCGCTGGCTGTAGGCGTTGTTGAGCACCGCGGTGATCATGCTCATGTCGATGCCGAGGCGCTTGGCCTGGTCGCGGTCGACGATCAGCGTCACCTGCTGGGTACCGCCGCCGTCGCGGGCGTCGATGGCGGTCAGCTCGGGCAGTGCACGCAGGGCCGCGACCACCTTGGGGTACCAGGTACGCAAGGCATTGAGGTCGCCGCTCTGCAGGGTGTAGAGGTACTGCGAGGAGGTCTGGTCGCGGCCGCCGCCACCCAGTTGCAGGTCCTGGTCGGCCTGGAGGAACAGGCGTCCGCCCGGCACCAGCGGCATGTTCTTGCGCAGCCGCTCGATCACCGCCTGGGCGTCCAGCTTGCGCTCCTTGATCGGCTTCAGGCGCACCAGCACCATGGCGTTGTTGGTGCCGCTGTTGCCGCCGATGAAACCGGCCACGCTCTGCACCGCCGGGTCGGCGAGCAAGGCACGGCGGTAGATTTCCATCTTCGGCTGCATCACGGTGAACGACAGGCCGTCGTCACCACGCACGAAGCCCATCAGCTGGCCGGTGTCCTGCTGCGGCATCAGGGTCTTGGGCACCACCACGTAGAGCGCGATGTTGACGCCGATGGCGGCGAACAGGCTGAACAAGGTCAGGCGTCGATGGCGCAGGGCCCAGCCGAGGCTGCGGTCGTAACCGGCGACCATGCGCTGGTGCACGTGCTCGCTCCAGCGCTGCAGGCGGGTCTGCCCGGCATCATGGGCCTGGGGCTTGAGCCAGCGCGAGCAGAGCATCGGGGTCAGGGTCAGGGACACCAGCAGGGAAACGATGATCGCCGCCGCCAGGGTGATGGAGAACTCGCGGAACAGCGCATTGACGATGCCGCCCATGAACAGGATGGAGACGAACACCGCCACCAGCGAGACGTTCATCGACAACAGGGTGAAGCCCACCTCCTTCGCCCCGAGGTAGGCCGCGCGCATCGGCGGCTGGCCGTCCTCGATATGCCGGGAGATGTTCTCCAGGACCACGATGGCGTCGTCCACCACCAGCCCGGTGGCGAGGATCAGCGCCATCAGCGACAGGTTGTTGAGGGAGAAGCCGCACAGGTACATCACGGCGAAGGTGCCCACCAGCGACACCGGCACCGCCAAGGTGGGGATCAGCGAGGCGCGCAGGTTGCCGAGGAACAGGTAGACCACCAGCACCACCAGCACCACGGCGATCAGCAGGGTGTGCTCGGCCTCCTTGAGGGTGGCCTTGATCACCGGCGAACGGTCCATGGCGATGTTCAGCGTGACGCTGGCCGGCAGCAGCGATTGCAGGGCCGGCAGTTCGGCCTTGATCTGCTCCACGGTCTCGATGATGTTGGCCCCGGTCTGCCGGTTGATCACCAGCAGCACCGCTTCCTGGTCATTGAAGAAGCCGCTGTTGTAGCGGTTTTCCACGCCGTCGGTGACCTTGGCCACATCGCTCAGGCGCAGTACCGAACCGTCCTGGTAGCGGATCACCAGCGACTCGTAGTCCTTGGCCTTTTCCAGCTGATCGTTGGCCCGCACCTGCCAGTTGCGCGCGTCGTCCTCGACGAAGCCCATGGGCCGGCGCTGGTTGGCCGCCGCCACGCTGGCGCGCACATCGTCCAGGGCCAGGCCGTACTGGGCCAGCATCTTCGGTTGCAGCTCGATGCGCACCGCCGGCAGCGAACTGCCGCCGATCTGCACCTCGCCGACACCACTCACCTGGGACAGGCTCTGGGACAGGATGGTGGAGGCCAGGTCATAGAGCTGGCCCTTCTGCAGTACCTCGGAAGTCAGCGACAGCACCATGATCGGTGCCTGCGACGGGTTGATCTTCTTGTAGGTCGGCATGCTCTTCATGCCGCTGGGCAGCAGGTTGCGCGCCGAGTTGATCGCCGCCTGCACTTCCCGGGCGGCGCCATCGATGTCGCGATCCAGGTCAAAACCGAGGATCACCCGGGTCGAGCCCTGGTTGGAACTGCTGGTCAGGGTGGTGACCCCGGCAATGGTGCCGAGCTTGCGCTCCAGCGGCGTGGCCACGGTGGCCGCCATCACCTCGGGGCTGGCCCCCGGCAGGCTGGCCGAGACCACGATCACCGGGAAGTCCATCTTCGGCAGCGGCGCCACCGGCAACAGGCCGAAACTCACCCCGCCCAGCAGCATGATCGCCAGGCTCAGGAGCATGGTCGCCACCGGGCGACGGATAAAGGGCGCGGACAGGTTCAAGGGCAGCTCCAAGCTTCAAGCTGCAAGTTGCAAGCTCTTACGTAGAGGCTCGCGATGCCCGGATCGACTTGAAGCTTGAAGCTTGAAGCTTGCAGCTGCGTCATACCGTTTCTCCCGCAATTTCGCCCTGGCGCAGACGCCGCGCGAGCCGGTCGAAGTACAGATAGATCACCGGCGTGGTGAACAGCGTCAGCACCTGGCTGACCAGCAGCCCGCCGACCATCACCAGGCCCAGCGGCTGGCGCAGCTCGGCGCCGGAGCCGGTGGCGAGCATCAGCGGCACGGCACCGAACAGCGCGGCCAGGGTGGTCATCAGGATCGGCCGGAAGCGCAGCAGCGCCGCCTGGTAGATCGCCGTCTGCGGGTCCAGCCCCTCGTTGCGCTCGGCCTCCAGGGCGAAGTCGATCATCATGATCGCGTTCTTCTTGACGATACCGATCAGCAGGATGATGCCGATGATGGCGATCATGCCCAGGTCGTTGCCGCTGAGGATCAGCGCCAGCAAGGCACCCACCGCCGCCGACGGCAGGGTCGAGAGGATGGTCACCGGGTGGATGTAGCTCTCGTAGAGCACGCCCAGCACGATGTACATGGTCACCACCGCGGCGAGGATCAGCAACAGCGTGCTCGACAGCGAGGCCTGGAAGGCTTCCGCCGCGCCCTGGAAGCGGGTCTGCACGCCGATCGGCATGCCGATGTCCTTCTGCACCTGCTCGATCAGTTGCACGCCCTCGCCCAGGGACACGCCCTCGGCCAGGTTGAACGACATCATCACCGCCGGGAACTGGCCGATATGGGCGATCGCCAGTTGCGCCTGGCGCTCCTCCACCCGCGCCAGGGCGGACAGGCGCACCTGGCTGCCGGCGGTGGTCTTGACGTAGATGCCGTCCAGCGCCTTGGGCCCGAGGGTGGAGGCGGCTTCGGCCTGGAGCACCACGCGGTACTGGCTGGCCTGGGTATAGATGGTGGAAATCTGCCGCTGGCCGAAGGCGTCGTACAGGGCGTTGGTGATTTCCGTGACCGTCACCCCAAGACGACTGGCGGCGTCGCGGTCGATCACCAGGTAGACCTGCAGGCCTTTGTCCTGCAGGTCGCTGGCGACGTCGGTGAGCTGCGGATGCTGACGCAGGGTCTGCACCAGCTTGTCGCTCCAGGTGGCGAGCATCTCGGCGTCCGGCGACGACAGGCTGAACTGGTACTGGGTGCGGCTGACCCGATCCTCGATGCTCAGGTCCTGCACCGGCTGCATGAACAGGCGGATGCCGCTGAGGCGGTCGACCTTCGGTTGCAGTCGGGCGATCACCTGGGCCGCGGTGAGGTCACGCTCGCCGTGGGGCTTGAGGTTGATCAGCAGGCGACCGCTGTTGAGCGTGGCGTTGTCGCCGTCGACGCCGATGTACGAGGACAGGCTGTCCACCGCCGGGTCTTCGAGGATCAGCGCCGCCAGTTCCTGCTGGCGCTGGCTCATGGCAGTGAAGGACACCGACTGTGGCGCCTCGGAAATGCCCTGGATCACCCCGGTGTCCTGCACCGGGAAGAAGCCCTTGGGCACGGCGATGTACAACAGCACGGTAAGACCGAGGGTGGCCACGGCCACCAGCAGGGTCAGCGGCTGGTGACGCAGCACCCATTGCAGGCCGCGACCGTAGTGCTCGATCAGCCAGTCGATCCAGGCGCCGCTGGCGCGGTAGAAGCGGCCCTGCTCTTCTGCCTTGGGCTCGCGCTTGAGCAAGCGCGCGCACATCATCGGCGTGAGGGTCAGGGACACCACCAGGGAAATCAGGATCGCCACCGCCAGGGTGATGGCGAACTCGCGGAACAGCCGCCCCACCACATCGGCCATGAACAGCAGCGGGATCAGCACGGCGATCAGCGAGAAGGTCAGCGACACCAGGGTGAAGCCGATCTGCCGCGCGCCCTTGAGCGCCGCCTGCATCGGGGTCTCGCCTTCCTCGATATGCCGGGCGATGTTCTCCAGCATGACGATGGCATCGTCCACCACGAAGCCGGTGGCGATGGTCAGCGCCATCAGGGTCAGGTTGTTGATGGAGAAACCGGCCAGGTACATGACGCCGAAGGTACCGATCAGCGACAGCGGCACGGCGATCGACGGGATCAGGGTGGCGCTGACCCGGCGCAGGAACAGGAAGGTGACCATGACCACCAGGGCGATGGCGAACAGCAGTTCGTGCTGCACGTCACGCACCGAAGCGCGGATGGTCTGGGTGCGGTCGGTGAGCACCACCACGTCGAGGCCGGCCGGCAGGTTGTCGGTGATCTCCGGGAGCAGGTTCTTGATCCGGTCGACCACCTCGATGACGTTGGCCCCCGGCTGGCGCTGGATGTTCACCAGTACCGCCTGGTTCTGGTTGGCCCAGGCTGCCAGGCGCTCGTTCTCGGCACCGTCGACGATCTCGGCGACATCCTTCAGGCGCAGCGGCGCACCGTTGTTGTAGGCGAGGATGAGGTTGGCGTATTCCTCCGGGGAACGCAGCTGGTCGTTGGCATCGAGCATCGACACCCGGGTCGGGCCGTCGAAGTTGCCCTTGGGCTGGTTGACGTTGGAGGCGCCGATCAGGGTGCGCACGTCGGCCAGGTTGAGACCATTGGCCGCCAGGGCCTCGGGGTTGACCTTGATCCGCACCGCCTGGCGCTGGCCGCCGGCAATGCTGACCATGCCGACGCCGCTGATCTGGGCGATCTTCTGCGCCATGCGCGTGTCCACCAGGTCATTGAGCTTGGGCAGCGGCATGGTCTTTGAGGAAATCGCCAGGGTCAGCACCGGGGTGTCCGCCGGGTTGACCTTGTTGTACACCGGCGGTGCCGGCAGGTCGCTGGGCAGCAGGTTGCTGGCGGCGTTGATCGCCGCCTGCACCTGTTGCTCGGCGACGTCCATGTTCATTTCCAGGCTGAAGCGCAGGGTCAGCACCGAGGCGCCGCCGGAGCTGGTGGAAGCCATCTGTTCCAGGCCCGGCATCTGCCCGAACTGGCGTTCCAGCGGCGCGGTCACGGCGCTGGTCATTACCTGCGGGCTGGCGCCGGGGTACAGGGTCATGACCCGGATGGTCGGATAGTCGACCTGCGGCAGGGCCGCCACCGGCAGCAGCTTGTAGGCGATCAGGCCGGCCAGGACGATGGCCAGCATGCTCAGCGTGGTGGCGACCGGGCGGAGAATGAACAGGCGCGAGAGGTTCATGCGCCAGCCTTGCGTTCAGTGGCCGGGGCTTCGGAGACCGCAGGCTTGTCCTGGCCCTGCAGGTGCTGACCGGGGGTCGCCGGGACCTTGGCCGGATCATCCACTACCTCCACCTTGGTGCCATCGCGCAGGCGGTCGGTACCTTCCAGCACCACGCGCTCGCCCTTGGCCAGGCCTTCCTTGATCACGGTGTTGTCGCCATCGCTGGCGCCGACCTTGAGGGTGCGGATATGCACCTTGCTCTCGGCGTCGATCACGTAGACGAAGGTACCGTTGGTGCCGAACTGGATCGCCGCCGCCGGGGCCAGGACCACGTCCTTCTGGGTGTCGGCGAGCAGGCGCACGTTGACGAACTGGTTGGGGAACAGGACTTCGTCCTTGTTCTCGAAGCGGGCCTTGAACTTCAGGGTGCCGGTGGTGGTGTCGATCTGGTTGTCGATGCTGCCGAGCACGCCGGTGGCCTGCTGGCGGGTGTCGCCGCGGTCCCAGGCTTCCACCGGCAGCGGCGTGCCGCTGCGGTAGCGGGCGAGCACGGTGTCGAGATCGTTTTCCGGCAGGGTGAAGGCCACGGTGATCGGCTGGGTCTGGGTGATCACCACCAGCGCGGTGGTGTCGTTGGCCGCCACCAGGTTGCCGAGGTCGAGCTGGCGCAGGCCGAGACGGCCGCTGATGGGCGCGCGGATCTTGGTGAAGTCGAGATTGAGCCTGGCATCGCCCACCGCCGCCTGGTTGGTCTTGATGGTGCCTTCGTACTGGGCCACCAGCGCCGCCTGGGTGTCGAGGGTCTGCTTGGCGATGCTGTCCTCGGCGTACAGGCCTTTATAGCGGGCCAGGTCGATCTGCGCGTTCTTCAACTGCGCCAGGTTCTGCGCCAGGGTGCCTTCGGCCTGCTGCAGGGCGATCTGGTAGCTGCGCGGGTCGATCTCGGCGAGCAGGTCGCCGGCCTTGACCTGCTGGCCTTCCTTGAAGTGGACCTTGACCAGCTCCCCCGCCACCCGGCTGCGCACGTTGACCGTGTTGGTCGCGGTCACGGTGCCGAGGGCCTTGTAGTACAGCGGGAAGTCACCGACGGTGGCCGGGGCCACGCGCACCGGCACCGCGGCAGTGGAGCCGCCGAAACCCGGGCGGCCGGGCCCTGCGGTGGCGCCACGCCGCGCAGGGCCGTTGTGCGTCTTGGCCTCGCCTTGGGCGACCGGGGTCGCCGGCGTCGTGGCGCGCGGCCACAACCACCAGCACAGGCCGGCGATAACCAGCAGGATCAAGAGGCTGAAGAGCCAGCGGCGGGACGATCGGGAGGAAGATTGCATCGGGTTCTCGGCCATGAGTACGCAGGAAACTTTTAAGGAGGCTGAACGATAAGTTGTTGAGAAGAATTAGCAAAGCGCCTTTACCGGCTATTTACTGATCGCTGACGTTTGCAAACGCCTGAACTTTAAACGAAAAGCTACAAGCATTAAGTTACAAGCGGCAGGAAACAGCAGGACCGCTTCTTCTTGCAGCTTGAAACTTGCGGCTTGCAGCTCAAAAAAAACGGCCTGGACTAAGCCAGGCCGTTTCAAGGTGTTGCCATCGCCGAGGGGCGATTCGCCTTACTTCAGCACCGCCAGGGCAGCGTCGTAGTTCGGCTCTTCGGCGATTTCGCCAACCAGCTCGCTGTGCAGGACCTTGTCGTTCTCGTCCAGCACCACGACCGCGCGGGCAGCCAGGTTCCTCAGCGGGCCGTCAGCGATGGCGACGCCGTAGGCCTGCAGGAACTCGCCACCACGCAGGGTCGACAGGTTCTTCACGTTGGTCAGGCCTTCGGCGCCGCAGAAGCGGGCCTGGGCGAACGGCAGGTCGGCGGAGATGCACAGCACGACGGTGTTGGCGATGTCGTTGGCCTGGGCGTTGAACTTGCGCACGGAAGTGGCGCAGGTCGGGGTGTCGACGCTCGGGAAGATGTTCAGCACCTTGCGCTTGCCGGCGAAGTCTTTCAGCGACACATCAGCCAGGCCCTCGCCAACCAGGGAGAACGCTGGAGCCTGGGCGCCAGCCTGCGGCAGCTCGCCGCTGACCTGAACCGGATTGCCTTTGAGAGTCACTTGAGCCATGAGCGGAGTCCTTATGCGGGGATTGAAAGGACCCAGAGTTAAGCACGAAAGTGCGCAAGCACCTATGGGGGAATGCAAATTGTTGAATTGCCAGACAATTATTGTGGACAATCTGCAGCTTTAAAGCCGAACAATTTGCCTGCGAGGTACGCGGACCCTGTAGGGGCGGGTTCACCCGCTCCCACAGGGTTTCGCGTCAAGGCAGCAAGGAGTAGACCACCGACGAAAGCGCCACCAGCCCCACCGCCACGACGAACACGTTGGACAGCTTGCCGCTGTACTTGCGCATCGCCGGCACCCGGCGGATCGCGTACATCGGCATCAGGAACAGGATCGCCGCGATCACCGGCCCGCCCATGGCCTCGATCATGCCGAGGATGCTCGGGTTGAGGGTGGCGACGATCCAGCACACCACCAGCATCAGCGCCGCGGTGACCCGGTCCAGGGTCTTGGCCGCCGGACGCTTGCCGGTCTTGAGGATGATGCCCTTCAGGCCCTCGCTGGCACCGATGTAATGGCCGAGGAACGACTTGGCAATGGCGACGAAGGCGATCAGCGGCGCGGCGAAGGCGATGGTCGGGTTGCTGAAGTGGTTGGCCAGGTAGGACAGGATCGACAGGTTCTGCGCCTTGGCTTCGGCCAGTTGCGCCGGGGACAGGGTCAGCACGCAACTGAAGACGAAGAACATCACCATCGCCACCATCAGCAGGTGGGCACGGGCGAGGATCTGACCGCTGCGCGCATCGGCGTTGTCACCGTAGCGGCGCTTCTGGTCCACGGCGAAGGCCGAGATGATCGGCGAGTGGTTGAAGGAGAACACCATCACCGGAATCGCCAGCCACAGGGTGTGCAGGAAGGCACCACCGCTGGGCAGGTCGCCGGCGGTGGCGAGGATGCCGCCGTTCCAGTGCGGCACCAGGAATACCGCGAGGAACGCCAGGGCAACGATGAACGGATAGACCAGCAGGCTCATGGCCTTGACCGTGGCCTGCTCGCCGCAGCGCACCACGGCCAGCAGGCCGAGGATCAGCACGAACGACAGCAGCGCGCGGGGTGGCGGCTGGATGTGCAGCTGGTGCTCCATGAAGCTGCCGACGGTGTTGGTCAGGGCCACCGAGTAGATCAGCAGGATCGGGAAGATGGCGAGGAAATAGAGGACGGTGATCATCGCCCCGGCGCTGAGGCCGAAATGCTCCTCGACCACGTCGGTGATGTCGCCATCGCTGCGACCGGAAAGGACGAAACGGGTCAGGCCGCGGTGCGCGTAGTAGGTCATGGGGAAGGCCAGCAGCGCCAGGATCAGCAGCGGCCAGAAACCGCCGAGGCCGGCGTTGATCGGCAGGAACAGGGTGCCGGCGCCGATGGCGGTGCCGAACAGGCCGAGCATCCAGGTGGTGTCATGACGGTCCCAACGCGAAAGGGTCGCGGCAGGGGCGGATTCGAAGCGTTGTTCAACGCTCGGGGACTGCTCGTTCATTCCGGGTGCAACTCCACTCGCAAGACTGCAACAGCACCGGAAGTGGCTGAATAGACGCTTCAACGCACCCCGGCTATCAAAGAGGGGCGCGATTGTGCGCTGAAAGGTTGCACTTGCAAAGCCCTGTCCGAGGAATGGTTGCACCTTTGCGGTGCATTAGGAGGGCTTGTATGGCGGCTGATGGCCCTATCGCTGGCAAGCCAGCTCCCACAGGGTCCGCAGTGCGTGCAGTCATTGTGGAAGTCCACCCAGCCCGCTGGGCTGCGCTGTCGTTCAGAGAACTAGACCGCGAGAGCACCGCGGCCGGCGTGGGAGCGGATTCATCCGCGATCGGCGGCGAAGCCGTCGTAAAACCTAAATCCCGAGTTCTCCTGACACACCGCGGACTCAGGTTTTATGGCCGCTTCGCGCCCAATCGCGGATGAATCCGCTCCCACGCCGTCCCTGCTACATCAATGAGTCATGTGTTGTTCCAGCAGTTGCGCCACATGCCGCTCGGCCAGCGCCGGGCCGACGCTCATGCCAACCCCCGTGTGCATCAGCGCGGCACTGATCCCCGGCGCCACCGGCAACAGCGAGAACGGCCCCGGGCCACCCGAGCCATACACGCCCTGCCAGCGCTCGACGATCTCGATGCGCCCGCCCAGGGTCTGCTCGGCCAGCTCGATCATCCAGTCGTCCACCTGCTCGGCATTGAACGGCGAGGCATCGCTGCCGTAGGCGTGGCAGTCGCCGATGATCAGCTCGCCATACGGCGTCGGGCTGATCAGCAGGTGAATGCCATGCTCCAGCAGGTGCGGGCTGTGGGCCTCGACCCGCTCGCGCAGGGCCTGGGCTTCCGGCAGGTCGGCATAGGCGCCGTAGTGCAGGCAGCTCAGGCCGGTGAGCAGGGCGTGCTGCAGGTCCAGCTCGAAACGCGGGCGGGCGCGCAGCATCTGCAGGCGACAGACCTGCGGTTGCAGCGCGGCGATCGGCTCGGCCAGCAGGGTCTGGTAGTCGTGCCCGGAGCAGACCACGATCTGCCGGCCGCTGAAACGACCCTGGGTGGTGTCCAGGTACCCGGGTTCGATGCCACGGACCAGGGTGGAGAAATGGAACTCCACGCCCATGGCCTCGCGCAACCAGTCGATCAGGCTGGGCAGGGCTTCACGGGAGAACACCTGCTGGTCGTCGAGGCCGTGCAGGGCGGCGCGATGATGGCTGAAGCGGCCGTTGTACAGGCCGTGCAGGTCGTCGCCTTCGAGCAGGCGGACGGGGTAGCCGTGTTCAACGGCGCGACGGGTGCAGAAGGCGTCCAGCAGGTCGCGCTCCTGCTCGGTGCGGGCCAGCAGCAGCGAGCCGTTGCGCTTGATGGAGAAACCGGCGGCTTGCGCCCAGTGCGCCCACAACGGGCGGCTGGCGCGGGCCAGGTCGAGCATCTGGCCAGGCGGCTGGCCGCTGACCAGGGCCTGGCCGAAGTTGCGTACCGAGGCACCGAGCGGGGTGGCGCTGCGCTCGAAGACCTTGACCCGCAGGCCGCGCCGAGCGGCGGCGTAGGCGTGGGAAAGGCCGAGGATGCCGGCGCCGACGATGAGGAAATCGGTCATTTCAGATCCTGTTGGGTAGGCAGGTTTTGGGGCTGCGTTTTGACTTACTGCTGGGCAACCTTCTCCGACTTGCCGTCATAGCGCTTGCGCCATTCGGCCAGGATGCTGTCGCGGTTCTTCGACGCCCAGCCGAAGTCGTTCTTGATCAGGCGCTGCTCGTAGTCCGCCGGCAGCTCTGTCTGCGGCTTGGCGATACCCGGCTGGGCCAGCACGGCGAAGTTTTCCTTGTACAGCTCCATCGCCGCCGGGCTGGCGGAGAAGTCGGCCAGGCGCTTGGCCGCGTCTTCATGCGGGGTGCCCTTGATCACCGCGGTGGCCTCGATCTCCCAGCCCAGGCCTTCCTTCGGCAGGACAATATCCAGCGGCGCGCCCTGGCGCTTGAGCTGCACGGCCGGGTATTCGAAGGAAATGCCGATCGGGAACTCACCGGCAGCCGCCAGCTTGCATGGCTTGGAACCGGAGTGAACGTACTGGCCGATGTTCTGGTGCAGCGCATCCATGTAGGCCCAGCCCTGCGGCTCGCCGAAGGTCTGCAGCCAGGCGCTGACATCGAGGAAGCCGGTGCCCGAGGACGCCGGGTTGGGCATGACGATCTTGCCCTTGTACTCGGGCTTGGTCAGGTCCTGCCAGCTCACCGGCTTGCTCAGGCCCTGCTTCTCGGCTTCGACGGTGTTGAAGCAGATGGTCGCGGCCCAGATGTCCATGCCGACCCAGGCCGGCGGGTTGGCGGCGTCGCGGTAGTTCGCGCCGATCTTGCCCAGGTCCTTCGGCGCGTAGGTCTGCAGCATGCCCTGCTGGTCGAGGATGGCCAGGCTGGACGCCGCCAGGCCCCACACGGCGTCGGCCTGCGGGCGGTCCTTCTCGGCCAGCAGCTTGGCGGTGATGATCCCGGTGGAATCACGCACCCACTTGATCTCGATGTCCGGGTTGGCCTTTTCGAATGCCTGCTTGTAGCTCTTGAGTTGTTCGGCTTCCAGCGCGGTGTAGACCGTCAGTTGGGTCTGGGCGGCGTTGGCGTGCACGCTGAATGCAGACAGGACGGCAGCGGCAAGAGCGAGTGGCTTGAACATGATGCGGTTCCTTTGAAGGGGTCGGGTGGCGTGATCAATGGCCCGGCGCGCGCTGGCGCCAGGCCTGGGAGCGTTTCAGCAGGCCCCTGGAGGCCCAGGCCAGCAACAGCGAGACGCCGGCGCTGGTGAACAGGATCAGGGTCGACATGGCGGCGGCACCGCCGACGTTGCCGGCGTCGTCCATGTTCAGCACGGCCACCGCGGCAAGGATGGTGTCCGGGCTGTAGAGGAAGATCGCCGCCGACACCGTGGTCATCGCCGAGACGAACAGGTAGCGGACGATATCCAGCAGCGCCGGCAGGCAGATCGGCACGGTGACCCGCATGAAGTGCCGGTACAGCGGCGCCTTGAGCGACAGCGCGGCGGCCTCGAATTCGCCGTCGAGCTGGCGCAGGGCGGTGGTCGCGGTCATCTGCGCGGTGGTCAGGTAGTGGGCTACGGTGCACACCACCAGCAGGGCCATGGTTCCGTAGAACACATGCAGCGGGTTGCCCGGCAGGTTGAAGAAGAAGACGTAGCCCAGGCCCAGCACCAGCCCCGGCACCGCCATCGGCACGAAGCTGAGCAGGCGCAGGACCAGATTGAGGCTGCGCTGGCCGCTGGTCTTTTCCATCAGGTAGGCACCGGTGAAGATCGCCACGCTGCCGATCAGCGCGGTGCCCACGGCCATGGTCAGGCTGTTGCGATAGGCCAGCCAGCCGCCGCCGGCGGTTGCGTCGAACTGGTAGTGCTTGAGGGACAGCGACAGGTTGTACGGCCAGAACTTCACGAACGACGAATACACCGCCATGCCCACTACCAGCAGGAGCACGGCGCACACCACCAGGACGATGGCCAGGAACCAGGCATCGCGACGACGCGACACCTGCGGCTCGAAGACCTGGGCGCGACCGCTCATGGCCTCGCCCTGACGGCGGCGCAGCCAGGCATCGACACCGAAACTGAGCAGGGCCGGCACCAGCAGGATCATGCCGATCAGCGCCCCGCGACCGAACTGCTGCTGGCCGACCACGGCCTTGTAGGCTTCCAGTGCCAGCACCTGGTAATCGCCACCCACCACCACGGGCACGCCGAAGTCGGTGATGGTCAGGGTGAACACCAGGCAGAACGCGGCGAACACAGCCTGGCGCGTGGCCGGCCAGGTGATGCTGTGGAAGGCGCGCCACGGGCCGGCGCCCATGCTCGATGCGGCGTCGAACAGGCGGGCATCGGCCAGGGACAGGGCCGAGAGCAGGATCATCAGGGCGTGGGGAAAGGTGTAGATCGCGTCACCCAGCACGATGCCCCAGAAGCCGTAGATGTTGTCGCTGAGCAGCCCGCGCAGCCATCCTTGGTTGCCGAACAGATAGACCAGCGCGATGGCCGGCAGCATCGACGGCGCCAGCAGCGGCAGCAGGGAAATCCCGCGCCAGATGCGCTTGCCCGGAATCAAGGTGCGTTGCAGGGCGTAGGCGAACAGGTAGGCCAGCGGCACGACGATGGCGGCGACGCTGAGGGACACCTTGAGGCTGTTGCCCAGCAGCCAGTGGAAGTTTTCGCTGGCGAACAGCTCGCGGGCCGCGACCCAGCCGCCGCCCTGCCCGGCCTCGCTGCTGAAGCCGCGCCAGAAGATCGCCAGCAGCGGCAGCAATACCGAGACCACGAGGAACATCAGCAGCAGCCATTTGCCGCCGACCACGAACAGACGGTCACCCAGGGCAACTCCAGACCGCGGTCTTGCCTTCGCGGATGCGATCGGCAGGGTGATTGGCGCGCCCATCTCAGGCAAACACCTGGAGGGCACGCGGCGGCAGGGCTACCCAGATGTCCTGGGAACCCAGGCGCGGCATGGCTTCCGGCGCGACTTCGGCGAGCAGGGCATGGCCCGGCAGTTGGTGCAGTTCGAAGCTCATGCGGCAGCGATTGCCGAGGAAAGTGATTTCCCGCAGGCGCGCCGGGAACAGGTTTTCCTCGTGCACGATGGGGTTGACGCTGATGGACTCGGGACGGCAGAACAGGCGGCCGCTGCCACTGGCACGCGCGCCGGGGGCCAGGCGCAGGTTCATCTCGCCCACCTGGGCATGGCTGTCGCTGCAACGCTGGAACGGCAGCCAGTTGCCCTGGCCGATGAACTCGGCGACGAAGGGCGTGGCCGGACGGTCGTAGATTTCCTGGGCGGTGGCGTACTGCTCGACCTGGCCGTTGTTCATCACGGCGATGCGGTCGGCCATCAGCATGGCCTCGTCCTGGTTGTGGGTGACCATCAGGGTGGTGATGCCCAGCTGGCGCTGCAGTTGGCGCAGCTCGGTGCACAGGTGCTCGCGGACCCGGGCGTCGAGGGCCGACATCGGTTCGTCGAGCAGCAGCAGCGAGGGTGCCGGGGCCAGGGCGCGGGCCAGGGCGACGCGCTGTTGCTGGCCGCCGGAGAGCTGGCCGGGGTATTTCTTCTCGCTGCCGGTGAGGCCGACCAGGTCGAGCATCTCGCCGACGCGCTGGCGCACTTCGTTGCGGCCGCTGCCGGCCAGGCCGTAGGCGATGTTGGCTTCGACGGTAAGGTTGGGGAACAGCGCGTAGGACTGGAACAGGATGCCGTAGTCACGGGCTTGCGGTGGCAGGGTGGAGATGTCGCGGTCGCCGATCATCAGCTCGCCGCGGTCCTGGCGTTCCAGGCCGGCGATGCAGCGCAGCAGGGTGGTCTTGCCGCAGCCGGACGGGCCGAGCAGGCAGACCAGTTCACCGGCGGCGACGTCGAGGGAGACGTCGTGCAGGGCCGTGAAGGCGCCGAAGCGTTTGTTGATGCCACGGACGCGCAGTTGGGCGCCGGGGTTTGCGAGCGTGTTGTTCATGACAGGACCTCACCGAGCTAGTGGAGGTCATGCTAGGTACGCTTTGCGAAGGTTCCGTGGCGTTGGGGCAAAAGCTGCCGATAGTGGTATTGGCAGATTTATGTTGGTGATCTTGAGGGCCTCATCGCTGGCAAGCCAGCTCCCACAGGTTCAGCGGCGCCGCGGACACTGTGGGAGCTGGCTTGCCAGCGATGAGGCCCTCACGTCAGGAATCGATAGCCGACATCTCCTGGGCCAACCCCAGGAAAGCAGCCGGCAACCGCGCCTGGCGCCTTTCCTTCAGGCAATACAGATACTCATGCATCACCGGCGCCCCCTCCAGGCTGATCACCCGCAGCTCCGGGTTATGCGGCACTTCATGCCGGGCAATGATGCTGATGCCGATATTCCTCAGCACCGCCTCGCGAATCGACTCGCGGCTGCCGATCTCCAGCAGCGCCCCGACCTTGACCCCGGCTTCTTCGAGCATCTGCTCGGTCAGCTTGCGCGTGGTCGAGCCCTGTTCGCGCATCAGCAGGCAATGCCCGGCCAGCGCCGCCAGCGGCACCGACTCCCGCGAGGCCAGCGGATGGCTGCGATGCACCGCCACCACCAATGGATCAGTGCCCAGTACCCGGCGAATCAGTCGATTGTCTTCCAGCAACTGCGACGACGCCGCAACATCCACCCGATACTCCTCCAGCAGTTCCAGCACCTGCTGCGAGTTGCCGATCTCCACCGAGACTTCCACCTGCGGCAGGCGCTCACGGAAGATCTTCACCAGATCGAGGATGTAGTAAGGCGCAGTCGCCGCCACCCGCAGCGCGCCCTGCTGCTGGCCGCTGTTGCGCAGGAAGAACTCGATATCGGCTTCCTTCTGCAGCAGGTCCCGCACCATCGGCAACAGCCGCGCGCCCTCCTCGCTCAGGGCCAGGCGCCGGCCGCCGCGGTAGAACAGCTCGACGCCGTAGTGGCTTTCCAGGTTGCGGATCTGCGTGGTGACCGTGGGCTGGCTGAGTCCGAGCTTCTTCGCGGCAAGGGTGATGCTGCCCAGGCGGGCCACCCTGTAGAACGCCTTCAATTCGGAACTCAACATACAACCTCTTACTTTCTCAGCAGCCGCAGGCCGTTGAAGACCACCAGCAGGCTCACGCCCATGTCGGCGAACACCGCCATCCACATGGTCGCCAGGCCGGCGAAGGTGATCGCCAGGAAGATCGCCTTGATCCCCAGGGCCAGAACGATGTTCTGCACCAGGATCGCCGCGCTTTGCCGCGAGAGCCTGACGAAGGCCGGGATTTTCCGCAAGTCGTCATCCATCAGGGCGACGTCGGCGGTCTCGATGGCGGTGTCGGTACCGGCCGCGGCCATGGCAAAGCCGATCTCGGCGCGAGCCAGGGCCGGGGCGTCGTTGATGCCGTCGCCGACCATGCCGACGCGGTGGCCCTTGGCATAGAGGTCCTCGATGGCCGCCAGCTTGTCCGCCGGCAGCAGGTTGCCCCGGGCCTGGTCGATGCCGACCTGGGCGGCAATGGCCTCGGCGGTGTGCGGGTTGTCGCCGGTGAGCATGACCGTGCGGATGCCCAGTTCATGCAGCTCGGCGATGGCGTCGCGGCTGGTCTGCTTGACCGTGTCGGCCACGGCGAACAGGGCCAGCGGACCGGACGCGTCGAGCAGCAGGACCACGGTCTTGCCCTGGCGCTCCAGGACGTCGAGTTTTTCTTCCAGTTGCGGCGAGCACAGGCCCAGTTCTTCCACCAGGCGGTGGTTGCCCAGGTGATAGAGCACGCCACCCACTTCGCCGCTGACGCCACGGCCCATCAGGGCCTGGAAGTTATCCACAGCCTCGACGTCCAGCCCCTGCTCCTTGGCTGCGCGGGCGATGGCCAGCGACACCGGGTGATCGGAGCGCCCGCCGAGGCTGGCGGCGATGCGCTGGGCGCGGTCGTCGAACAGGGTATCGAGCACCTGCATGTCGGTCTGCACCGGCTTGCCGTGGGTCAGGGTGCCGGTCTTGTCGAGGGCGATGAAGTCCAGCTTGCGCCCGCCTTCCAGGTACACGCCGCCCTTGATCAGGATGCCCTTGCGCGCCGCGGCGGCGAGGCCGCTGACGATGGTTACCGGGGTGGAAATCACCAGGGCGCACGGGCAGGCCACCACCAGCAGCACCAGGGCGCGGTAGATCCAGTCGAACCAGGCGCCGGCCATGAACAGCGGCGGAATCACCGCCACCGCCAGGGCAATGGCGAACACCGCCGGGGTGTAGACCCGCGAGAACTGGTCGACGAAGCGCTGGGTCGGTGCCCGCGCGCCCTGGGCTTCTTCCACGGCACGGATGATCCGCGCCAGGGTGGATTCGCCCGCAGCGGCAGTGACACGGTACTCCAGGGCGCCGGACTGGTTGATGGTGCCAGCGAAGACCTTGTCGCCCGGGCCTTTCTCCACCGGCAGGCTTTCGCCGGTGATCGGCGCCTGGTCGATGGTCGACTGGCCGCTGGTCACCTCGCCATCAAGGCCGACCCGCTCGCCCGGACGGACGCGCACCAGCGCACCGAGCCCGACCTTGGTCACTTCCATTTCCAGCCATTGGCCGTCGGCCTGCTGCACCGTGGCCATGTCCGGACTCAGTTGCATCAGTCCGCCGATGGCATTGCGCGCCCGATCCAGCGACCGCGCCTCGATCACCTCGGCAAGGGTGAACAGCACCATCACCATGGCCGCTTCCGGCCACTGGCCGATCAGCACGGCGCCGGTCACGGCGATGCTCATCAGCGCGTTGATGTTGAGGTTGCGGTTCTTCAGGGCGATCCAGCCCTTCTTGTACGTGCCCAGGCCGCAGCCGAGGATCGCCGCCAGGGCCAGTACCGCGACCACCCACTCTGGCGCTGCGGCGGTGAAGTGAACGATTTCCGCGCCCAGCGCAGCGACACCCGCCAGCGCCAGCGGCCACCAGGACTTCCTGGCCGGTGGCGCGGCCTTCTCCGGAGCATCCTCGGTCAGCGGCTCGGCCTGCATGCCCAGCGAGGCGATGGCCTCGACGATGCCGTGCTTGTCGCCAAGGGTATGGCGCACGCCGAGGACGCGGTTGATCAGGTTGAATTCCAGCTGTTCGATGCCGGCCAGTTTGCCGAGCTTGTTCTGGATCAGCGTCTGCTCGGTCGGGCAGTCCATGGCCTCGATGCGGAAACGACTGAGCTGGGCGTCGGCGCTGGCTTTTTCGCGCAGTTGCACCAGTGCCGGGGCTTCGGCAGAGGAGCAGCAGCTATGGGCATGGGAATGATCGTGCGACTTATGGTCGTGATCGTGATGCTTATGTTCGTGATCGTGGGTGGCAGGCTGGTTCATGGGGGTTCGTCCCTAAATGTCCTGTTGCCAAGTGAACACCCTGTAGCCACTATAGGGTCAAGCAACCCATGAAGGTATTTGCAGATGAAGATCGGCGAACTGGCCAAGGCCACCGACTGCGCGGTGGAGACCATCCGTTACTACGAGCGGGAGCGGTTGCTGCCCGAACCGAACCGCAGCGAGGGCAATTACCGGGTCTACACCCAGGCTCATGTCGAGCGCCTGACCTTCATCCGCAACTGCCGCACGCTGGACATGACCCTGGAGGAAATCCGCAGCCTGCTGAAGCTGCGCGACAGCCCGCAGGACCAGTGCGAGAGCGTCAATGCGCTGGTGGACGAGCATATCGAGCACGTCCAGGCGCGGATCGACGGCCTGGTGGCGTTGCAGGAGCAGTTGGTGGAGTTGCGCAGGAGATGCCGCGCCGAGGGCGAGCATTGCGCGATTCTGGAGAGGCTGGAGGTGAATGGGGCGGTATCGGTGCCGGAGGGGGAGCATTCACATGTGGGCAGGAGCCACGGGCACTGAAGTTTTTCTCACCTTATCTGTCAGCAGGGTTGAAGGGTGTAAACAGCTCTGCGCTGGCCGTAGATCGCAATTTTCAGCACCTCGTTCCCAGACTGCGCCGTCTCAGCCAACTTGATGAGCTTGCTCATGCTGTTGACGGTGCTGATCCGGGACTGGTGCTTGAATCTTTTGACCTCAGCAAGCGAGCAAGCACGGTAAGCCGTCCGTGCGACGTCAACTGCATTTCGAAGGATGAATTCTGCTGCGCAGAGAGCGAGACCACAAGTCCGCCGCGATCGGCGTGGGAGCGGATTCATCCGCGATCGGCGGCGCAGCCGTCGTAAAACCTGAGTTCCGAGTTCGTCTGACACACCGCGCATACAGGTTTTATGGCCGCTTCGCGCCCAATCGCGGCGGTCCGGCGTCCCGGTGAATCCGCTCCCACGCCGTCCCAGCTAAATCAATGAGTTATGTGTTGTTCTACGAGAGCTGATAATTTGCTCGATCAGCTCAGGCCTGTACTGGACAGTGTGCGGCATGCTCGGCTTCCTTGCGGGATGTACCTCGACAGAGGTTGGTTGACTTGAGTATCAACCGCTCGTAGCATGATCCACAGGTTGGCATCGAGCTCCAATGGGCGAAAGCTTACGACTCGTTGCAAAGACCGCGAAACACCCACCCCGGCCTTGAGCCGGGGTTTTCGTTTCTACGCCACCTATAAAATGTGGGACAGCGTCCAACTACCCCACAAGGTGGCCAGCCTCACACCGCCATCGGCGCAGTCATCGGCGGATGGTGCTCATAGCCTTCCAGGCTGAAATCGCTCGGCTCGATCTTCTCCAGCCACTCCGGCTCGTACTTGCCGGTCTTGGCGAACTCCGGCACACGATCACTGATCACCAGCTTCGGTGCTTCCAGCGGCTCGCGGCGCAGTTGCTCGTTGAGCATGTCCAGGTGGTTCTCGTAGACATGCGCATCACCGATGAAATAGGTGAACCAGCGCGGCGTGTAGCCGGTCAGGCGACCCACCAGCGACAGCAGCGCGGCGCCTTCGGTGAGGTTGAACGGCGTGCCCAGGCCCAGGTCGTTGGAGCGGATGTACAGGGTCAGGGAAATCTCTTTGGTCTGGGTGTTCGGGTGGAACTGGTACAGCAGGTGGCACGGCGGCAGGGCCATTTCGTCCAGCTGCGCGCAGTTCCAGCCATGGAACAGGATGCGCCGGCTGTTGGGGTCGTTGACGATGGTGTCGACGCACTGGCGGATCTGGTCGATGGCCTTGTACAGCACCACGAACGCTTCGCCGTCTTCCTCGGCCTCGGCGATCTTCACGAAACCATTCTTCTGCGCCAGCTCGATGGCCGCCGGGTTGCTCAGCGCAATGCGCTTGTACGCCGGCCACTGGCGCCATTGCACGCCGTAGATCTCGCCGAGGTCGTCAGGGCCCTGGCGGAACGGGTTGGCCAGCCAGGCGGCGTTTTCGTTGGCGTTCTGGTCCCAGACCTTGCAGCCCAGCTCGCGGAACTGCGCGGCATTCTTCACGCCCCGCAGGAAGCCGACCATCTCGCCAATCGCCGACTTGAACGCCAGCTTGCGCGTGGTGATGGCGGGAAAGCCCTTCTGCAGGTCGAAGCGCAGCATGGCGCCCGGCAGGGCGATGGTGCGCACGCCGGTGCGGTTTTCCTGAAGGGTGCCGTTCTCGATGACGTCGCGGACCAGGTCCAGATACTGTTTCATAGCGTTCCTGTAACGAAGACGGCAGGGGGATCGCCCCTGCCGTGGAAAATCAGACCGCGGGTTTGACCGTCGGCTTGCGATTATAGGCCCACCAGATCAAGGCGAGGCCGCCGGCGATCATCGGCACGCAGAGAATCTGACCCATGGTCAGCCAGCCCCAGGCCAGGTAGCCAAGCTGGGCGTCCGGTACGCGGACGAATTCGACGATGAAGCGGAAGATCCCGTAGAACAGGGCGAACATACCGGACACCGCCATGGTCGGCCGCGGCTTGCGCGAGTAGAGCCAGAGGATCAGGAACAGCGCCACGCCTTCCAGGGCGAACTGGTACAGCTGCGACGGGTGGCGCGGCAGTTGCGCCGGGTCGCTGAACGGCGGGAAGACCATGGCCCACGGCACGTCGGTGGCCTTGCCCCACAGCTCGGCGTTGATGAAGTTGCCGATGCGCCCGGCACCCAGGCCGATCGGCACCATCGGCGCGACGAAGTCCATCAGCTCGAAGAACGACTTGTTGTTGCGCTTGCCGAACCACAAGGCCGCCAGCATCACGCCGATGAAGCCGCCGTGGAACGACATGCCGCCCTTCCACACTTCGAAGATCAGGGTCGGGTTGGCCAGGTAGGCGCTCAGGTCGTAGAACAGCACGTAGCCAAGCCGTCCGCCGACGATCACCCCCATGGACAGCCAGAACACCAGGTCCGAGAGCTTTTCCCGGGTCCAGGTGGGATCGAAGCGGTTCAGCCGGCGCGAGGCCAGCAGCCAGGCACCACCGATGCCGACCAGGTACATCAGGCCATACCAATGGATTTTCAGCGGCCCGATGGCCAGGGCCACGGGATCGATCTGCGGGTAAGGCAGCATGATGACTCCTCTCGTTAAAGCAGAAAGCTCAGGCCGACGCAGAACAGCAGCGCGGCGAACAGGCGTTTGAGCAGGCGCGGCGACAGCTTGTGCGCCAGGCGCGCGCCGAAGCGGGCGAAAAACATGCTGGTCACGGCGATCCCGACCAGCGCCGGCAGGTAGACGAAGCCGACACTGTGGGCCGGCAGGTGCTCTTCATGCCAGCCCAGGAGCATGAAGCTCAGGGCGCTGACCAGGGCGATAGGCAGGCCGCAGGCCGACGAAGTGGCCACCGCCTGCTGCATCGGCAGGCTGCGCCAGGTGAGGAACGGCACGGTCAGCGAGCCGCCGCCGATGCCGAAGATCGCCGAGGCCCAGCCGACGATGCTGCCGGCCAGGGTCAGCCCGGCCTTGCCGGGTACGCCGCGGCTGGCCTTGGGCTTGAGGTCCAGGGCCATTTGCACGGCGATCACCAGGGCGAACACGCCGATGATCTTCTGCAGGTGCGGGCCCTGGATCAGCGAGGCGGTCTTGGCCCCGATACCGGCGCCGATGAGGATGCCCAGGGTCATCCAGGCGAAGATCGGCCACTGCACCGCGCCCTTGCGGTGGTGTTCGCTGATGGCATTGATCGAGGTGAAGACGATGGTCGCCAGCGAGGTGCCGACGGCCAGGTGGGTCAGCACCGAGGTATCGAAGCCTTGCAGGGTGAAGCTGAACACCAGCACCGGGACGATGATGATGCCGCCACCGACGCCGAACAGCCCGGCCAGCACGCCCGCGCAGGCGCCCAGCAGCAGATAGAGCACGAATTCCATTGTCGCCCCCGGAAAATTCAGTCCGGCATGGTAACGGAAGGTGGCCCCCGGTCTCCAGTGAAGACGCCGACAGGCAAGTCTGGGTACAGTGGGGCACTACCACAGGCCAGTCCGAAGGGAGCCACGATGTGCCTGATCGTTTTCGCCTGGCGGCCGGGTCATGCCCGTCCGCTGATCGTCGCGGCCAACCGTGACGAGTTCCATGCCCGCCCGACCCAGGCCCTGGCGCCCTGGGACGAGGCGCCCGGGGTGTATGCCGGGCGTGACCTGGAAGCCGGCGGCACCTGGCTGGGGATAGGGCCGCAGGGGCGTTTTGCCGCGCTGACCAATATCCGCGATCCGGGGCAGCCGCTGGGCACGCGCTCGCGGGGCGAGCTGGTGGCCGGGTACCTGCGCGGGGAATTGTCGGTGGAGGCGTACCTGGAGAAGGTTGCGGGCGAGGCGCAGCATTATTCCGGGTTCAATTTGCTGGTGGGCGACGGGCACAGGCTGGGTTACCTGCATGGCGGGGACGCGGCGCCACGGTTGTTGCCGGCGGGTGTCTATGGGCTGTCGAATGCGGCGCTGGATACGCCGTGGCCGAAGCTGGTGAAGGCGCGAGAGGGGTTACGCGAGCAACTGGACGAGGCGGATCCGCAGAAGCTGTTTGCCTTGCTCGGGGATGATCGTCAGGCCGCGGATGCCGAGTTGCCGAATACCGGGGTCGGGATGGCGACCGAGCGGCTGTTGTCCAGTGTGTTCATTGCCAGCCAGAACTATGGGACGCGGGCGAGCACGGTGTTGATTGTCGAGGCGGATGGGACGCGGCGGTTGCTGGAACGGAGCTTCGGGCCGTTCGGGGGACATCTGGGGGAGGTTGAGCTCAAGGTTTGAGGCGTCACCCTGTGGGAGCGGGTGAACCCGCTCCCACAGGGTCCTGTTAAATCAATGGGGGCCTAGACGCCGTGCCCCTGCCCCGGATTGATCATCCGCGACAACCCGAGATTCTTCAGCGCCAGCTGCAACGTACTGTGGATAACCTGCGGGTTATCGATCTCCATCACCTGCGCCAGCATCTCCTTCGACTTGCCCAGGCTGATCTGGCGCAGCATCCACTTCACCTTCGGCAGGTTGGTGGCGTTCATCGACAGGCTGTCGAAGCCCATCGCCATCAGCAACACAGCCGCCGCCGGATCACCGGCCATCTCACCGCAGATGCTCACCGGCTTGCCTTCGGCATGGGCCGCGGTGACCACATGCTGCAGCGCCTGCAGCACCGCCGGGTGCAGGTAGTCGTAGAGGTCGGCGACCCGCGGGTTGTTGCGGTCCACCGCCAGCAGGTACTGGGTCAGGTCGTTGGAACCCACCGAGAGGAAGTCCACCTGCCGCGCCAGCTCCTTGGTCTGGTACACCGCCGCAGGAATCTCCACCATCACCCCCACCGGCGGCATCGGCACGTCGGTGCCTTCGTCGCGCACTTCGCCCCAGGCGCGGTGGATCAGGTGCAGGGCTTCTTCCAGTTCGTGAATCCCGGAAATCATCGGCAGCAGGATGCGCAGGTTGTTCAGGCCTTCGCTGGCCTTGAGCATGGCGCGGGTCTGCACCAGGAAGATTTCCGGGTGGTCGAGGGTGACGCGGATGCCGCGCCAGCCGAGGAACGGGTTGTCTTCCTTGATCGGGAAGTAGGACAGCGCCTTGTCGCCACCGATATCCAGGCTGCGCATGGTCACCGGCAGCGGATGGAAGGCCGACAGCTGCTCGCGGTAGATCGCCAGCTGTTCCTTCTCGCTGGGGAAGCGCTGGTTGATCATGAACGGCACTTCGGTGCGGTACAGGCCGACGCCCTCGGCGCCACGCTGCTGCGCCCGCGCCACGTCGGCGAGCAGGCCGGTGTTGACCCACAGCGGCATGCGGTGGCCGTCGGTGGTCTCGCAGGGCAGTTCGCGCAGGGCATCGAGGCCCTGGGCCAGCTGGCGCTCTTCCTCGACCACGTCGGCGTACTGCTTGCGCAGCACGTCGCTGGGGTTGGTGTAGACGTCGCCCTTGTAGCCGTCGACGATCATCTGGATGCCGTCGACCTTGGAATACGGCAGGTCGACCAGGCCCATCACCGTGGGAATGCCCATGGCGCGGGCGAGGATCGCCACGTGGGAGTTGCCCGAGCCCAGTACCGAGACCAGGCCGACCAGCTTGCCTTCCGGCACTTCGCCGAGCATCGCCGGGGTCAGTTCTTCACTGACGAGAATGGTGTTGTCCGGGTACACCAGCGACAGCTGGCGGGCTTCCTGGAGGTAGGCCAGCAGGCGCCGGCCAAGGTCCTTCACGTCGGACGCGCGCTCGCGCAGGTAGGCGTCGTCCATCAGTTCGAAGCGGTTGACGTGCTCTCCGACCACCTGGCGCAGGGCGCCCTGGGCCCATTGGCCGGTCTTGATGACCTCGACCACCTCGCCGCCCAGCGCGGCGTCGTCGAGCATCATCAGGTAGACGTCGAACAACGCCCGCTCTTCCGGGCGCAGCTGGGTGGCCAGCTTGGCCGAGAGGGTGCGCATGTCGCTGCGCACGCCTTCGAGGGCGTTGTTGAAGAGTTTCAGTTCGGCATCGATATCGGTGACGGTCTTGTCCGGCACCACGTCCAGATCGGCCGGCGGCAGCATGACCACCGCGGTACCCACGGCAGCACCCGGCGAGCCTGGCACGCCGACGAACTTGGCTTCCTGGATGCCCTTGCCCTGACGGCCCAGGCCACGGATCGAACCGGTGGCCTCGGCATGGGCGATAACCCCGGCGAGCTGCGCGCTCATGGTGACGAGGAAGGCTTCCTCGCCTTCGTCGAACTGGCGGCGCTCCTTCTGCTGGATGACCAGCACGCCCACCACGCGGCGGTGGTGGATGATCGGTGCACCGAGGAAGGAAGCGAAACGCTCCTCGCCGGTCTCGGCGAAGTAGCGGTAGCGCGGGTGATCGGCGGCGTTTTCCAGGTTCAGCGGTTCTTCCCGGGTACCGACCAGGCCGACCAGGCCCTCGTTCGGCGCCATGCTGACCTTGCCGATGGAGCGCTTGTTCAGGCCCTCACTGGCCATCAGGACGAAGCGGTTGGTTTCCGGGTCGAGCAGGTACACCGAGCAGACCTGGCTGCCCATGGCCTCTTTGACGCGCAAGACAATGATCCCCAACGCCGTCTTGAGATCCTTGGCGGAGTTAACTTCCTGGACGATCTTGCGCAGCGTATTGAGCATGGCTCGGGGTCGAACTCCGTCGTCAGTCGCGCGCCAGCAGGCGCGGGGCAAGCTCTTTGAGCGCGCGGCGATACACCTCGCGCTTGAATGTCACCACCTGGCCCAGCGGGTACCAATAGCTGACCCAGCGCCAGCCATCGAACTCCGGTTTGCCGGTCAGGTCCATCCGCACCCGCTGTTCATTGGACACCAGGCGCAGCAGGAACCACTTCTGTTTCTGGCCGATGCACAGCGGTTGGCTGTGGGTGCGGACCAGACGTTGGGGTAAACGATAACGCAACCAGCCACGGGTACAGGCAAGAATTTCCACGTCCTGACGCTCAAGGCCTACTTCTTCATTCAACTCGCGGTACAGAGCATCTTCCGGTGTTTCATCGGGGTTGATTCCCCCTTGTGGAAACTGCCAGGCATCCTGGTTGATTCGCCGGGCCCATAGCACCTGTCCAAGATCATTCGTCAGAATGATCCCGACATTGGGGCGAAAACCATCGGGGTCGATCACGGCAGCAACCTCGCAAACGCATGTCGCCGCATTGTTCCACAAAGCTTGCAAGGCCAGCAACGCGCCCGCCATACCTTATGTGCAGCTCCGTGAAAAGTCCGTATTCTGTGGGACTTTTCAGATGTTGCGAGTGACTCTTCCATGCGCCTGGCTTTATTCGATCTGGACAACACCCTCCTCGGCGGCGACAGCGACCACGCCTGGGGCGACTACCTGTGCGCCCGCGGCATTCTCGACCCGGTGGAATACCAGAACCGCAACGATGCCTTCTACCAGGACTACCTGGCCGGCAAGCTGGACCTGCAGGCCTACCTGAACTTCAGCCTGGAGATCCTGGCCACCACCGAGATGGCCCAGCTCGACGAATGGCATGGCGACTTCATGCGCGACTGCGTCGAACCGATCATCCTGCCCAAGGCCCTGGCCCTGCTGAAGAAGCACCGCGACGCCGGCGACAAGCTGGTGATCATCACCGCCACCAACCGCTTCATCACCGGGCCGATCGCCAAGCGCCTGGAGGTGGAGACCCTGCTGGCCACCGAGTGCGAGCTGGTGGACGGCCGCTATACCGGGCGCAGCATCGACGTGCCGTGCTTCCGCGAAGGCAAGGTGACCCGCCTGCGCACCTGGCTGGCAGAGAATGGCCTGAACCTGGAAGGCAGCTACTTCTATAGCGACTCGATGAACGACCTGCCGCTGCTGGAACAGGTGGACAACCCGGTGGCGGTCGATCCGGACCCGAACCTGCGGGCAGAAGCGGAGAAACGCGGCTGGCCGGTGATCAGCCTGCGGGATTGACGTGCATCAGACCGGCTTGATGCCCATCAGGCCGGCGATGGCGATGAAACACACGCCGCTGAACAGTGCCAGGGCCAGGGTGAACCGCGGTTTGCCCCTGGCCGGCTCGGTGCGCAGGCGATTGACCCGGGCCAGCAGCCAGAACCAGGCCAGCGCGCCGACGGTATAGAGCAGGCTGGAACCCAGCACCCAGGTCTGCCCCAGCGGCCAGCCCATCAGGTGCACCAGCCACCAGCCGGTAAACGGCAGGCTCAACAGGCCCAGTGCCATCCCCAGCCAGAGAAAACCCTGCGGACGCCCCAGCAGCCGCCCGAAGACCGCTGCGTCACCGGCGCGCCGTGTGCGCCAGGTCCAGACCGCCAGCCCCAGCGCGCTGCCCAGCAGCAGGACGAGGGCCATCACGTGGGCGACTTTCAGGGCGGTCAGGGTTTCCATGGCAGCGATTTCCTCAGGCGTTGCTCAAAGCGTAGCCGCTCAGCCGAGGAACAGCCGGTACGCCGGGTTGCCGGTTTCGTCCCAGTACGGGTAGCCGATCTTCTCCAGCGCCGCCGGCACCAGGTGGCGCTCGTCTTCCGGCACCTGCAGGCCAGCCACCACGCGACCATCCGCCGCGCCGTGGTTGCGGTAGTGGAACATCGAGATGTTCCAGCGCCCGCCCAGCTTGTTGAGGAAGTTGAACAGCGCGCCCGGCCGCTCGGGGACTTCGAAGCGCAGCACCAGTTCGTCGGCAACCTCGGCATGCCCGCCGACCATGTGCCGCAGGTGCAGCTTGGCCAGTTCGTTGTCGGTCATGTCCAGTACCGGGAAGCCCTGCTCGGTCAGGTGCTGGATCAGCGCGCTGCGCGGGTCGGTGTCCGGGTGGGTCTGCACGCCGACGAAGATGTGCGCTTCGCCGCCGGTGTGGTAGCGGTAGTTGAATTCGGTGATCTGGCGCTTGCCGATGGCCTCGCAGAAGGCCTTGAAGCTGCCCGGCTGCTCGGGAATGGTCACGGCGATGATGGCTTCGCGGCCCTCGCCCAGCTCGGCGCGCTCGGCGACATGGCGCAGGCGGTCGAAGTTGACGTTGGCACCGGAGTCGATGGCCACCAGGGTCTGGCCGCTGACACCGCGCTGTTCCACGTACTTCTTGATCCCGGCCACGCCCAGGGCGCCGGCCGGCTCGGTGATCGAGCGGGTATCGTCGTAGATGTCCTTGATCGCCGCGCAGATCTCGTCGGTGCTGACGGTGATGACTTCATCGACGTACTGCTTGCAGATATCGAAGGTGTGCTGGCCGATCTGCGCCACCGCCACGCCATCGGCGAACAGCCCGACCTGCGGCAGCACCACGCGCTCGCCGGCGGCCATGGCGGCCTGCAGGCAGTTGGAGTCGTCCGGCTCGACGCCGATGATCCTGATCTCGGGACGCAGGTACTTCACGTAGGCCGCGATACCGGCGATCAGGCCGCCACCGCCGACCGGCACGAAGATCGCGTCCAGTTGGCCCGGGTGCTGGCGCAGGATCTCCATGGCCACGGTGCCTTGCCCTGCGATGGTGTGCGGGTCGTCGTATGGATGGACGTAGACGAAGCCCTTCTCCTCCACCAGTTTCAGCGAGTACGCCAGCGCCTCGGGGAAGGAGTCGCCGTGCAGGACCACCTTGCCGCCACGGGAGCGCACGCCCTCGACCTTGATCTCCGGGGTGGTGCGCGGCATCACGATGGTCGCCTTGACCCCCATTTCCTTCGCCGCCAGGGCCAGGCCCTGGGCGTGGTTGCCGGCCGAGGCGGTGACCACGCCGCGGGAGCGCTCTTCCACGCTCAGTTGCGCCAGCTTGTTGTAGGCGCCGCGGATCTTGAAGGAAAACACCGGCTGCAGGTCCTCGCGCTTGAGCAGCACCTGGTTGCCGAGGCGCTTGCTCAGCTGGCCGGCGGCTTGCAGAGGGGTTTCCACGGCGACGTCGTAGACGCGCGAGGTGAGGATCTTCTTGACGTACTGTTCGAGCATCGGGAAAGCATCACGGGCGGCTGGACGGGGGATCGGAGTCTACCCCAGCGCCTTGTCGGGCGACCACAGCAAACCGGGGGTTTTAGCCGCTATAATGCCCGGCTTCACGATACTCCCCCGCTTCGGAGCCCGCATGACCCAGGACCAACTCAAACAGGCCGTCGCCCAGGCCGCCGTCGATTTCATCCTGCCTAGCCTGGATGCCAAGAGCATCATCGGCGTCGGCACCGGCTCGACCGCCAACTGCTTCATCGACGCCCTGGCCCAGCACAAGACCGCCTTCGACGGCGCCGTGGCCAGTTCCGAAGCCACCGCCGCGCGCCTGAAGGGCCATGGCATCCCGGTCTACGAGCTGAACACCGTGAGCGAGCTGGAGTTCTACGTCGACGGCGCCGACGAGAGCGACGAGCACCTGAACCTGATCAAGGGCGGCGGCGCGGCCCTGACCCGCGAGAAGATCGTCGCGGCGGTGACCAGGACCTTCATCTGCATCGCCGACGCCAGCAAGCTGGTGCCGGTGCTGGGCGCCTTCCCGCTGCCGGTGGAAGTGATCCCGATGGCCCGCAGCCATGTGGCGCGCCAGCTGGTGAAGCTGGGCGGCGACCCGGTGTACCGCGAGGGCGTGGTGACCGACAACGGCAACATCATCCTCGATGTGCACAACCTGCAGATCACCAACCCGGTGGAGCTGGAAGCGCAGATCAACGCCATCGTCGGCGTGGTCACCAACGGCCTGTTCGCGGCGCGGCCGGCGGATCTGCTGCTGCTGGGCACCAGTGAAGGCGTGAAGACCCTCAAGGCCTGAAGATCTTCGCTGTAGCTGCTGGCCTCATCGCTGGCAAGCCAGCTCCCACAGGGACCGCATGCACCGCGAAACCTGTGGGAGCTGGCTTGCCAGCGATGAGGCCAGTGGCTTAATCCACAACCTTCCTGAACACATAGAACAGGTTCGGCTCACTCACCAGATACAGCGTCCCGTCCCCATCCATGGCAATCCCCTCTGCCTGCGGCACGCTCTGCTTCAACCCGTGAAAGCCCTTGCGCAACGACAGGCTCGCCAGCGGCCGCCCCGTCACATCCAGTTCCAGCACCAGCTTCGACTCATCCGACAGCGCCAGCAGATGCCCGCTGCGCTCATCGAACTGCAAGCTCGACAGGTCCCGCACGAACAACCGCGCATCGCGCTTGCGGTCCTGCACCACATGCACCGCATACGGCTTGTCCGGGTTGTCGTGGGGGAAGCCATGCACCTCGTAGATCAACATCGGGTCGCGCTCCTTGGCCACGAACAGGCGCTTGCCCTGCTGGTCGAAGGCCAGGCCCTCGAAGCCCTTGTTGCCATTGAGGCCAATGCCCAGGGTCAACTGCTCGGCGTCCTTGGCATCGAGGAACGGCGTGTCCTCGGTCAGGCGCACGCGGATCAGGCGCTGCTCGCGCTCGTCGGTGATCACGTAGCTGTCGCGCCCGACATATTCCACCGCCTCCGGGTCGCCGAAACCGGTCAGCGGCACCCGGCGCAGGATGCGCCCGTCCAGCGACAGCTCGATCAGCTCGGGAGATTTGTTGGTGACGGTGAACAGGCTTTTGCGGTCCGGATCGTAGGTCAGCGCGGAGAGGTCCTTGTCCAGGCCCTCGACGGGCTTCGCCTCGATCGCCACCTGGTAGCCATCGAGGCCGATGCTCTGTTCTGCGGGTTGCAGCCAGGTGGTGAAGTTGAACCAGCCACGCTCGAAGAGGCGATAGTGCTGCCCCGCCAAGGCCAGAACAGCCAGCAGGGCAATCAGCAAGGCAAGCAGGAGGGAACGCAGACGCATGGGGAAAGACTCAGGCGGGAAACGGAACGGCCTGAATCTAACCATAGCCAGCTGAAGTGAAGCTTAATGCCACTATCGGAAAAATCCGACGATGGTTACTCCTTGCGGAAGCGATAGAACAGGTTCGGCTCGCTGACCATATAAAGGGTGCCGGCCTCGTCCATCGCCACGCCTTCGGCGCGCGGAATGCGCTTCTTCAGGCCGTTGAAGCCGCCGAGCAGGGTCATGAAGCTGACCTGCTCGCCCTTCTCGTCCAGTTCCAGGAGCATGTTGGAGTCGGCCGACAGCACCAGCATATGCCCGGTGCGAGGATCGATACCGAGGGCGGAAAGGTTGCGCAGGTCGAGGTCGTCGTTGGCCAGCACCTGTTTGCTGCCGGTCAGGTCCGAACGACCATCGGTAGACCAGGTGAACAGCCGCGGCGGACGCTCTTCGCCAAGGACAAGACGCTGCTGGGCCGAATCCCAGGCAATGCCTTCGAAGGCTTTGTTCTGGTCCTCGGAGGGACCGAGGTCGTATTGCGGGAAATCCTTGATGTTCAGCGCCTGGGTTGCGTCATCCAGGCGGACAAGGACCAGGCTGTGCTGGCGCTCGTCGACAATGGCGATACGCCCGTCCGCCATCACCGCGACCCCTTCCGGGTTGGACCAGCCCACCAGCGGAATCTTGCGCAGCACATCGCCTTCAAGGGTCAGCTCGACCAGGAACGGGTTCTTGCCCATTACGGCGAAAAGGGTCTTGCGCTGCGGGTCATAGGCCAGATCCGAGGCCTCGTCCTTTTCCATGCCCGGCAGCACCTTGGCATCTATATCGGCGTGGTAGTCGGGCAGCCAGACACTGGCCTTCTGCTCGATCTGGCTCTCGAAGCTCTCCTGCAGCCACAAAAACCCACGGTCATCCCAATGCATGGCGATGACGACGCCATAGCCGATCACGGCAGCAGCAGCCAGCCAGGTAGACCAGCGACGGATGACGGGACGTTTGCGCACGGACGGCGGGATGCCTTCAGAAGCGAGGGGAGCGGCCATTGGAGAGTTCTCTGCTGTTTTCCCGGCTGACGGACGCAGCCTCAGGACCGGCAGAGAATTATCCAGATGTTTTGTGAAAAAAATGGCAAAAGCCGATGAAGTGCATTGACAGGCCAAACGGGGCCGCAAGCGGCCCCGAATCTCAGCGCACCCGGCTCTCGAACCGGCTGGCCTCCGGCAGTTCCAGGACCAGCTCATCCCCCGGATTCAGCGGACCGACGCCCACCGGCGTACCGGTCAGGATCACATCGCCAGCCTGCAGGGAGAACTGCGAGGCCATGTGCTGGATCATCGGCACGATGGGGTTGAGCATCAGCGCGCTGTTGCCGTCCTGGCGCACTTCGCCGTTGATGGTCAGGCGGATGCCGATATCAGCCAGGTCCTCGAAGGCGCTGGCCACGACGAACGGCGCCAGCACGCAGGCGCCGTCGAAGCACTTGGCGCGCTCCCAGGGCAGGCCTTTTTCCTTCAGTTGCGCCTGCAGGTCGCGCAGGGTCAGGTCCAGGGCCGGGGCGAAACCGGAAATGGCGTCCAGCACCTCTTCCTCGGACGGCTTTGGCGACAGCGACTTGCCCAGCAACACGGCGATTTCCGCTTCGTAGTGCACCGAGCCACGCTCGGCCGGAATCTCGAAGCCGCCTTCCAGCGGCACCACGCAGCTGCCCGGCTTGATGAACAGCAGCGGCTCGGTCGGGATCGGGTTGTCCAGCTCCTTGGCGTGTTCGGCGTAGTTGCGCCCGATGCACACCACCTTGCCCAGGGTGAAGTGGATGCGCGTCCCGTCTACATATTGGTGCTGATAATTCATGACCGACTCCTGGTGCTGGTTGAATCCGTGGCGGCGGCTCACTCGGGGGCGAAGATCTTGCCCGGGTTCATGATCCCGTTGGGATCGAACACCGCCTTGACTGCTTTCATGTATGCAATTTCCGCTGCCGAACGGCTGTAGGCAAGGTAATCGCGCTTGGTCATGCCCACACCGTGCTCGGCGGAGATCGAACCGTTGTACTTCTCGACGGTTTCGAACACCTGCTTGTTGACCACGGCACACTTGGCGAAGAACTCGTCCTTGCCCATGTCTTCCGGCTTGAGGATGTTCAGGTGCAGGTTGCCATCACCGATGTGGCCATACCAGACCACTTCGAAGTCCGGATAGTACGCCGTGACGATGGCATCGATATCTCGCAGGAAGGCCGGCACCTTGGCCACCGTCACCGAGATGTCGTTCTTGTACGGGGTCCAGTGGGAGATGGTCTCGGACAGGTATTCGCGCAGCTTCCACAGGTTGCGCAGCTGCTGTTCGCTCTGGCTCATCACCCCGTCCAGCACCCAGCCTTGCTCGACGCAGTGCTCGAACAGGGCCAGCGCCTCGTTGGCCACGTCCTCGGTGGTGGCCTCGAACTCCAGCAAGGCGTAGAACGGGCAGTCGGTGGCGAACGGCGCGGGAACGTCACCGCGGCCGAGGATCTTCGCCAGGCCCTTGTCGGAGAAGAACTCGAAGGCGGTCAGGTCGAGCTTGCCCTGGAAGGCATGCAGCACCGGCATGATGGAGTCGAAGTCCGGGGTGCCGAGGACCATCGCGGTGAGGTTCTTCGGCGCCCGGTCCAGGCGCATGGTGGCCTCGACCACGAAGCCCAGGGTGCCTTCGGCGCCGATGAACAGCTGGCGCAGGTCGTAGCCGGTGGCGTTCTTGATCAGGTCCTTGTTCAGCTCCAGCAGCTCGCCGGCGCCGGTGACTACCTTGAGGCCGGCCACCCAGTTGCGGGTCATGCCATAGCGAATGACCTTGATCCCGCCGGCATTGGTGCCGATATTGCCGCCAATCTGACTGGAGCCCGAGGACGCGAAGTCCACCGGGTAATACAGCCCTTGCTCTTCGGCGAAGGCCTGCAGTTGCGCGGTGACCACGCCCGGCTGGCACACCACGGTGCGGTCGAAGGCATTGAAATCGAGGATGCGGTTCATGTAGTCGAAGGACACGACCACTTCGCCATTGGCCGCCACGGCTGCGGCGGAGAGACCGGTGCGCCCGCCCGAGGGCACCAGCGCGACCTTGTGCCGGTTGGCCCAGCGGACAATGGCCTGGACCTGATCGACGGTCTTGGGAAAGACGATGGCCGAGGGGGCCGGAGGAAAATGCTTGGTCCAGTCCTTGCCCCAGGCTTCAAGGGAAGCTGCGTCGGTCAGGACCTTGCCAGGCTCGACAAGGGTCTTCAGTTCATCGATCAGAACAGGGTCGGTCATCGGCGGAACTCTCGAACTTTTCATGGTCACCCTGAGCACACTTCAAGTGCCAGGGATGGTCTGAGCGCGGCGTCGGTATGCTAGCATACGCCCCCCGCTGATCGAGCTTTCCCGCCGATTCTGCGAGCGCTTCACTTCCCTGCCATTTTTCTCCGGGACACAGGTTTACGCAGATGAGCAAGACTTCTCTCGATAAGAGCAAGATCAAGTTCCTTCTTCTCGAAGGGGTCCACCAGAACGCCGTGGACGTCCTCAAGGCCGCCGGGTACACCAACATCGAGTACCTCACCGGTTCCCTGCCGGAAGCCGAGCTGAAGGAAAAGATCGCCGATGCCCACTTCATCGGTATTCGCTCCCGCACCCAACTGACCGAAGAGATCTTCGATTGCGCCAAGAAACTGGTCGCCGTCGGCTGTTTCTGCATCGGCACCACCCAGGTCGACCTGGATGCGGCCCGCGAGCGCGGCATCGCCGTGTTCAACGCCCCGTACTCCAACACCCGCTCCGTTGCCGAGCTGGTGCTGGCCGAGGCCATCCTGCTGTTGCGCGGCATCCCCGAGAAAAATGCGTCCTGCCACCGTGGCGGCTGGATCAAGAGCGCGGCCAACTCCTTCGAGATCCGTGGCAAGAAACTGGGCATCGTCGGCTACGGCTCGATCGGCACCCAGCTGTCAGTCCTGGCCGAGAGCCTGGGCATGCAGGTGTTCTTCTTCGACCCGCTGACCAAGCTGCCGCTGGGCAACGCCACCCAGGTCACCAGCCTGCACGAACTGCTCGGCCTGGCCGACATCGTCTCGCTGCACGTGCCTGAGCTGCCATCCACCCAGTGGATGATCGGCGAGAAGGAAATCCGCGCGATGAAGAAGGGTTCGATCCTGATCAACGCCGCCCGTGGCACCGTGGTCGAGCTGGACCACCTGGCCGCCGCGATCCGCGACAAGCACCTGATCGGCGCCGCCATCGACGTGTTCCCGGTCGAGCCGCGCTCCAACGACGAAGAGTTCGAAAGCCCGCTGCGTGGCCTGGACAACGTGATCCTGACCCCGCACATCGGTGGTTCCACCGCCGAAGCCCAGGCCAACATCGGCCTGGAAGTGGCCGAGAAGCTGGTCAAGTACAGCGACAACGGTACCTCGGTGTCCTCGGTCAACTTCCCTGAAGTGGCTCTGCCGGCGCACCCTGGCAAGCACCGCCTGCTGCACATCCACGAAAACATCCCGGGCGTGCTCAGCGAGATCAACAAGGTCTTCGCCGAGAACGGCATCAACATCTCCGGTCAGTTCCTGCAGACCAACGAGAAAGTCGGTTACGTGGTGATCGACGTCGACGCCGAGTACTCGGACCTGGCGCAAGAGAAACTGCAACAGGTCAAGGGCACCATCCGTTCCCGCGTCCTGTTCTGAGTTCGCTGCGCTGTTGAAAAGGGAGGTCCTGGTGACCTCCCTTTTTATTGCCCGGGCGAAAACAGGAAGTTGCACAATTGCGCGAGAAATATTTCAACTACCGTTAAACATCCCGAGCGCGATGCGGTCACAAGGGGCAACTTGACCGTGGCAAACCAGAAAGCCGCGGCAATACTGTGTTGATTGCCAATAAAAAGGGGCTCACATGCGTTTTCCCACTGCGGCATTGCTTGCCGCCAGCCTGCTCAGCCCATGGGCCCATGCGGAACTGATGGACGAGGTCAGCGACCGCAACGAATTGCGTATTGCCATTGAAGCGAAGATGCCACCGTTCAACTTTCGCGATACCGCCGGGCAACTGAGTGGTTTCGAAGTGGAACTTGGGCAGATGCTTGCCCGTGAACTGGACGTGAATGCGTCCTTCGTCGAGGTGACGGCCGACGACCTGCTGCCCGGTGTGCAGAGCGGCAAGTACGATATCGCCCTGAACCAGGTCGCGGTCAGTCCGGAACTGGAAGAGCGCCTGGATTTCAGCACGCCGTACAGCTACACCCGTGCCCAGTTGATCGTGCGTCGGGAAGAGAAACGGCCGCTGCACAGCCTCGAAGCCTTCAAGGGGCATAGCCTCGGCTTCGTCCAGGGCAGCTCGTTCGCCGAGCAGGCCAAGGCGGTGGAAGGCGTGGACCTGCGGGGTTACCAGGACCCGGCGCAGCCGATCAAGGAAGTGGCCGACGACCAGATCGACGCCGTGATCAGCGATCGCCTGCTGGTGCCCTATGCAATTCGCGACAGCAAGCTGCCCGTGGAGGAAGGCGCCAGCATAGGCCCGGTGCTGAACCTGGCGATTCCATTCCAGAAGGGTAGCCCGGCGTTCCACAGTGCACTGGACAACGCCTTGCAGCGGATCAAGGCGGATGGCCGGCTGGCCGAGCTGTCGAAGAAGTGGTTCGGGGTAGATGCCAGCGAGCCGCCGAAACCGTAAAACCGCCTACGGGGCTCAGGTTGCGCTGGCATCCAGCGCAGCCGCCGCCTCTTCCAGCTCCAGCTCACTGAACACCAGCACCCCCTCCCGCCGCAGCAAGGCACTGGTCACCCCTTCCCCACTGACCTTGCTGCCACTGAACGTCCCGTCATACACCAGCCGGTTGCCGCACGACGGACTGCCGGACTTCAGCACCGCCACCCGGATCCCATGCCGGCGCACCAGCTCCAGCGCCTGCCGGGCCCCCGCGAGAAACGCCGCGCTGACATCCTCACCCAGCACCGTCACCACCTGCGCCCCGCCATCCAGCACCTCGCCACCCTGCCCGCCGGGAATTTCCGCAGGCGGACGCGGCGTCGGCAGGCCACCGGCCACTTCCGGGCACAACGGCACCACCCGGCCTTGCTCCTGCCAGGTCCGCAACAGATCGGGATGCCCGCTGGCCCGGCCGTCGTAGCGCACCGGCTGGCCAAGCAGGCAGGCGCTCACCAGCACCCGCGGCAGGTCAGAACGGCTCGTTGCCACGGCGGCGGAACCAGCCGGTAACCGACAGGCGCTCGCGATTGGCCGCGAGCACTTCATGGGGCAGGTCGGCAGACATGAACACGATCAGGCTGCCCCCCACCGGCGGCACGTCTTCTTCGCGCCCATCGGCGAAGAACAGGCGCAACTCGCCACCATCGGCAGGCTGCCAGTCGTCATTGAGGTAGATGATCGCCGACACCGTGCGACGATCGCTGTCACGGAAGCGATCGAGGTGCTTGCGATAGAAGGTGCCCGGCGGATACAGGGCGAAATGGCACTCGAAATCTTCCAGGCCCAGGTACAGGTCGCGATTGAGCTGCTCGCGCAGTGCGTCCATCAGCGCCAGGTACTGGTCGCAGGCCTCGGACTGGCCGGGTTCGAGCCAGAGGATATGGTCGCCGCGAATCCCCTCGCGGACCTCCTGGCCCTGGCCGCGCCCCACCGCTGCCGGCGCCAGCTCGCCCTCGGCCTTGCGCCGCCGGCACTCGGCCGCCAGCGCCCGGGTCAGGGCGTCGGGAAGGAAAATGGCCTGCCGCGACCAGCCCTGGTTGGCCAGGTCGTCGACGATGCCGAGCAACTGCGGATGATCGGAGGATATGTGCATGCCGCGCATGGTAGCGGGCCGCCGGGCAAACCGACAGCGCCACTTGGTCGCATCGCGTCACGGGCGTCTCGACAAAGGCCCGCAAGGCCACGGACAATAGCGGCCTGCCGACAGGAGTCCTGAATGCGCCGTCTGTTTTTTCTGTTGTTGATCATCTGCACCACGCCTGTCCGGGCAGACTCCCTCGATCAGCTGTACAAGGTCGCCGGTTGGCCTGAGCAGCGCGCCCACTTCTCCGATGCCATCGCCGCCGCCCAGCAGCGCTACCAGAAAAGCCTGCCGCCTGCGGTATTCCAGGCATTGGTGGACAACAGCAACCAGCGTTTCGAGGCCAAGGCCGTGGACCGCCGCGCCGAAGCCCAGCTGCGCGCCAACCTGAAAGACCCTGCTCCCGCGCTGGCCTTCTTCCAGTCGCCGCTGGGGCGCAAGATCGTGGCCGCCGAACTGCTGGCCACCCGCCGCGACCAGTTGGCCAAGAACGCCAAGGGCCTGCCGAAGATGCAGGTCAGCGACAACCGCCTGCTCATCATTGGCCACCTGGCCCAGGCGCTGCCGGCCCGCGAAGCCGGTGCCGAAGTCAGCCTGGCCATCGCCGGCGTGGCCGCCGACAGCCTCAGCCAGATGATTCCCGGCCTGTTCGGTGGCGGCCAGGCCCAGGGCATGCTGGATGGCCAGCGCCAGCGCCTGATGCAGCAGATCGGCGAAGACCTCAACAACACGCTGCTGTACGTCTATCGCGACCTGTCCGACGCCGAGCTGGAAGAGTTCGCCACCTTCGCCGAATCCAGCGAAGGCCAGGCCTACTACAAGGCCGCCGTGGCTGCGGTCCGCGCCGGCCTCGCCGTCGGCCAGAGCGCCTCCGACCTGAGGTGATCAGCCCAGGCGCTGCTCGATGAAATCGAAGTAGCGCTGGCGAATGTCCGGCAGCTCGTTGGCCAGATGGTGGCGGGCCTCGGGCAGCATCAGGATCTCCGGCGCGTCGAACTTGCCCTTGAGCACTTCGAGGTTGTAGCGCCAGTCCACCGTCATGTCCTCCTCCCCCTGCACGATCAGCGGCCGGCGCGAACTGCCCGGCGCCGCCTCGATGCGCCGTACCCACGCGAGTAGCGCCCCGACCCACGCGGTGGGCAGCCGGCGTGGCTGCAAGGGATCGGCCAGCAGGAATGGCAGGAAGGTCGGGTCGTTGCTGTTCTCGCTGAAACGCCGGGCGATGCCGTTGACGAAGGGTTTCAGCACAAAATAGCTGAGCTTCGACCAGCCCCAGGCCCGCGGCCTGACCAGCGGTGCCAGGAGAATCACTTCGCCGGTGACCGGGCTGTGCTCACCGCGGTGCAGCAGGTGATCCACGGCGATGGCGCCACCGGTGCTCTGCCCGCACAGGTGCCAGGGTTGCGGCAACTGCAACTCGCCGGCCTGCTCGAACAGGGCGTCGAGAACCTGCTGGTACACCGCGAAATCATCGATGCTGGCCCGCTCGCCGCTGGACAGGCCGTGGCCCGGCAGGTCGCAGGCGATCACCGCGAAGCGCTGTTCCAGCGCCCAGTCGATCACATGCCGGTACAGGCCCATGTGGTCGTAGAAGCCATGCAACAGCACCAGGGTCGCCACCGGTTCGGTGGGCAGCCAGGCTTGGGCGACCACATCGAAACCCGCGCGGGAAAAGCGCCCCAGCCAGCTCGCCGCCCGTGGTGCGCGGTCCAGCCCATAGAAGCGCTGGTAGGCCAGGCCTTCGACCGACAACGGCTGGCGTGCCGCCAATGCTGGCAGGCTGGCGCGCAGTGAATCGGCTTGGAACGAGGCGGACATGGCGGATTTCCGGAAAGGCGGCAAAGGATTGATCTGCGATATTCATCTGTCGGCGGGGGCATGGCAAGCTGGCCCCCTTCAATTTGCCGGGATTGCCCATGTCGGGGAAAAAACTGCTCGCCGTCCTCACCCTCCTGCTGTGCGCCGCCGGGCTGTGGTGGGCGTATGACAATTTCCAGCGCCAGTACCTGCGTCCGTTCGACAACCAGACCGCATTGTTCAGCGGCGACCAGCTGCGCCTGCCGCCGGAACTCGCCGGCCCCGGCCCGATCCGCCTGGTGCACTTCTGGGACCCGGCCTGCCCGTGCAACGTCGGCAACCAGCAGCACCTGGGCGAGCTGATCGAACACTATGCGCCGCAGGGCGTGTCCTTCCACGTGGTGCAGAAGCCCGGCACCCATGGCCAGCTTCCCGCCAACCTCGCGGCGCTGAAACCCATCGCCAGCCTGCCGGGCGCCGAGCATCTGCCGGCGAGCCCGGCCGTGGCGATCTGGGACCGGGACGGCAACCTCGCCTATTTCGGGCCGTACAGCGAAGGGGCGACGTGCAATGCCAGCAACAGCTTCATCGAGCCGATCCTGCAGGCGCTGACACAAGGAAGGCCGGTGCAGGTGACGCAGACGATGGCGGTGGGGTGTTATTGTCCCTGGAAAGCGTGAATTGAAACTCACCGGAAGGGAGCTGATCAATGAACCTCAAGCCAAGCATCGAGGACTACACCGAAGCCGAATTCCTTCAGTTCGTAACCCAGTTCTTTGAAAATGATTCACCCCTGCAGGGTTCGGCATATTCAACATGGAAAGGCTCTCTCATGAACCATTTCCGCAAGATCACCGAACACCCCGGCGGCTCCGACGTCATCTGCTACCCCGCCGAAGGCGAAGAAGACAACCCTGAAGGCGTCGTCAAGCGCGTGAAGGAATGGCGCGCTGCCAACGGCAAGCCCGGCTTCAAGCCGGCCTGATCGAAAATCAGGAAAACGACGCGGACACGCTCATAGAACAACACATAACTCATTGATCTAGTGGGGACGGCGTGGGAGCGGATTCATCCGCGATTGGGCGCGAAGCGGCCATAAAACCGGTATCTCGGGTGTGTCAGGAGAACTCGGGACTCAGGTTTTACGACGGCTTCGCCACCGATCGTGGCGGTCCGGCGTTCCGGTGAATCTCCCACGCCGACCGCGGCGCACTTGCGGGC
>JAIRVG010000070.1 GCA_031253995.1 Paucimonas sp.
CTGGACATCTGGCAGTACATCTACCTCGAAGGCATCCCGATCGTGCCGCTGTACTTCGCCGCCGAGCGTGAAGTCATCGAGAAGAACGGCACCCTGATCATGATCGACGACGAGCGCATCCTCGAACACCTCAGCGAGGAAGAGAAGGCCAGCATCGTCAAGAAGAAGGTGCGTTTCCGTACCCTCGGCTGCTACCCGTTGACGGGTGCCGTCGAGTCGGAGGCCGAGACCCTGACGGACATCATCCAGGAAATGCTCCTGACCCGGACGTCCGAACGCCAGGGCCGCGTCATCGACCACGATGGCGCCGGTTCCATGGAAGACAAGAAACGCCAAGGCTACTTCTAATTTCAGGGTTTCATCATGTCGCACCAATCTGATCTGATCAGCGAGGACATCCTCGCCTACCTGGCCCAGCACGAGCGCAAGGAACTCCTGCGCTTCCTGACCTGCGGCAACGTCGATGATGGCAAGAGCACCCTGATCGGGCGCCTGCTGCACGACTCGAAGATGATCTACGAGGACCACCTCGAAGCCATCACCCGTGATTCGAAGAAAGTCGGCACCACCGGCGAGGAAATCGACCTGGCGCTGCTGGTCGACGGCCTGCAGGCCGAGCGCGAGCAGGGCATCACCATCGATGTCGCCTACCGCTACTTCTCCACCGCCAAGCGCAAGTTCATCATCGCCGACACCCCGGGCCACGAGCAGTACACCCGCAACATGGCCACCGGCGCGTCCACCTGCGACCTGGCGATCATCCTCGTCGACGCCCGCTACGGCGTGCAGACCCAGACCCGCCGGCACAGCTACATTGCCTCCTTGCTGGGCATCAAGCACATCGTCGTCGCCGTCAACAAGATGGACCTGAAAGGGTTCGACGAGCAGGTCTTCGAGTCGATCAAGGCCGACTACCTGAAGTTCGCCGAAGGCATCGACCTCAAGCCGAGCAGCCTGCACTTCGTGCCGATGTCGGCGCTCAAGGGCGACAACGTGGTCAACCGCAGCGAGCGTTCGCCGTGGTACACCGGCCCTGCGCTGATGGAAATCCTCGAAACCGTCGAGGTGGCTGCCGACCGCAACTTCACCGACCTGCGTTTCCCGGTGCAGTACGTCAACCGTCCGAACCTGAACTTCCGCGGCTTCGCCGGCACCATCGCCAGCGGCCTGGTGCACAAGGGTGACGAGATCGTCGTCCTGCCGTCGGGCAAGAGCAGCCGGGTCAAGTCCATCGTCACCTATGAAGGCGAGCTGGAAAACGCCGGTCCTGGCCAGGCCGTGACCCTGACCATGGAAGACGAGATCGACATCTCCCGCGGCGACCTGCTGGTCCACGCCGACAACGTACCGCCGGTGACCGACCAGTTCGACGCCATGCTGGTATGGATGTCCGAGGAGCCGATGCTGCCGGGCAAGAAATACGATATCAAGCGCGCCACCAGCTACGTGCCGGGCTCGATCGCCAGCATCACCCACAAGGTCGATGTGAACACCCTGGAGCAGGGCGCTGCCAGCGCGCTGCAACTGAACGAGATCGGCCGGGTGAAAGTCGCCCTGGACGCCTCGATCGCCCTGGACGGCTACGACAGCAACCGCACCACCGGTGCGTTCATCGTCATCGACCGGCTGACCAACGGCACCGTCGGCGCCGGCATGATCATCGCCCCGCCAGTCCTGCCGCACGGCAGCACCGGCCAGCATGGCAAGCAGGCTCACGTGTCCACCGAGGAGCGTGCCCTGCGCTTCGGCCAGAAGCCGGCCACCGTGCTGTTCAGCGGCCTGTCCGGCGCTGGCAAGAGCACCCTGGCCTACGCCGTCGAGCGCAAGCTGTTCGACATGGGCCGTGCGGTCTACGTCCTCGACGGCCAGAACCTGCGCCATGACCTGAACAAGGGCCTGCCGCAGGACCGCGCCGGTCGCACCGAGAACTGGCGTCGTGCCGCCCACGTGGCGCGCCAGTTCAACGAAGCCGGCATGCTGACCCTGGCCGCCTTCGTCGCCCCGGATGCCGAAGGCCGCGAACAGGCCAAGGCGCTGATCGGCAAGGACCGTCTGGTCACCGTCTACGTCCAGGCTTCTCCGCTGGCCTGCCGCGAGCGTGACCCGCAGGGCCTGTACGCCGCGGGCGGCGACAACATCCCGGGCGAAAGCTTCCCGTTCGATGTGCCGCTGGACGCCGACCTGGTCATCGACACCCAGACCACCAACGTGGAAGAGGGTGTGAAGCAGGTGCTGGATGTGCTGCGGCAGCGTGGCGCGATCTAAGCGTCAGCGTTGAAAACAGAAACCCCGCTTCGGCGGGGTTTCTGTTTTCTGTGCAATCACGAAAGCGACACCGGATCCTGTGGGACCTCAGCAGATCATTTTCTAGATGTGCTTCTCCGACACCGGAATCACCCGCTTCTCCTTCACCGCCTTGTACGAAAAACTCGAATAGATCTCCTTCACCCCCGGCAACGACTGCAAGGTTTCCCGGGCGAATTCACCGAAGGACTCCAAGTCTCGTGCCAGCACTTCGAGCAGGAAATCGTAACGTCCTGAAATATTGTGGCAGGCAACAATCTCCGGAATCTCCATCAGACGCTGCTCGAAGGCCCGGGCCATCTCCTTGGTGTGGGAGTCCATCATGATGCTGACGAAGGCCGTCACGCCGAAGCCCAAGGCCTTGGGCGAGAGGATTGCCTGGTAGCCGGTGATGTAGCCGCTTTCCTCCAGCAGCTTGATCCGCCGCCAGCAAGGCGAGGTGGTCAGGGCCACGCTGTCGGCCAGCTCCGAGACGGTCAGCCGCGCATTGTCCTGCAGGGCGCCGAGCAGAGCGCGGTCGGTACGGTCGATGGCGTTGGGCAGGATTTGCCCCGCCTTTTGCGGATCGTGGAATTTCATGCCCGGAAAGCCCCGAAGTGGTGGTCATATTTGGAAAAATATTAGTTCATCACTGGCATAAGCTTATGGCAATCCAACAAGAGGGCACTGCCATGAGCGGCTCCAGCAAGACCCAGGGATTTGCCACCCGCGCCATTCACCATGGCTACGACCCGCAGGCCCACGGAGGGGCACTGGTGCCGCCGGTCTACCAGACGGCCACGTTCGCCTTTCCCACCGTCGAGTACGGCGCGGCCTGTTTTGCCGGCGAAGAAGCCGGGCATTTCTACAGCCGTATCTCCAACCCCACCCTGGCCTTGCTGGAAAGCCGCATGGCGTCGCTGGAAGGCGGCGAGGCGGCCCTGGCTCTGGCCTCGGGCATGGGTGCCATCACTGCCACGCTGTGGACCTTGCTGCGTCCCGGTGACGAAGTGTTGCTGGGCAGCACGCTGTACGGCTGCACCTTCGCCTTCCTGCACCACGGCATCGGCGAATTCGGGGTCAGGTTCAAGCATGTCGACATGGCCGACCTCAAGGCCGTGGAAGCGGCGATCACCCCGGCCACGCGGATGATCTACTTCGAATCCCCGGCCAACCCCAACATGCACCTGGCAGATATCGCCGGAGTGGCGAAGATCGCCCGTCGCCATGGCGCCACGCTGGTGGTGGACAACACCTACTGCACGCCGTACCTGCAACGCCCGCTGGAGCTGGGCGCGGACCTGGTGGTGCATTCGGCGACCAAGTACCTCAGCGGACACGGGGATATCACCGCCGGGTTGGTGATCGGTGAAAAGGCGCTGGTAGACCGGATTCGCCTGGAAGGGTTGAAGGACATGACCGGTGCCGTGCTCTCGCCCCATGACGCCTCGCTGCTGATGCGCGGCCTGAAGACCCTGAACCTGCGCATGGAGCGGCACTGCGCCAATGCCCAGGCCTTGGCGGAGTTCCTGAAGAAGCAGCCGGAAGTGGAAGTACTGCATTACCCGGGCCTGCCGTCCTTCCCGCAGCATGCGCTGGCGAAGAAACAGATGAGCCTGCCGGGCGGCATGCTGGCCTTCGAGCTGAAGGGCGGGATTACTGCCGGGCGGCGCTTCATGAATGCGCTGCAACTGTTCTCGCGGGCGGTCAGCCTGGGGGATGCCGAGTCCCTGGCGCAGCACCCGGCGAGCATGACCCATTCCAGCTATACCCCGGAGGAGCGGGCGCGGTACGGGATTTCCGAGGGGCTGGTGAGGCTGTCGGTGGGATTGGAGGATATCGATGACTTGCTGGCGGATGTCCGGCACGCGTTGAAAGCCTGTGTGCGGGGATGAATTCTTACGATTGATTTCCTTCTTCCTGTAGTCCTCCTACAGGGAGAGGGTTTTTCCAGGGATTTGTCTGTCGCGATTTGGAGACGCGGCATGATTTTTCTCACCCCTGAATGAGCCTAGTTTTCCGGAACCGGTTTCCCGGGTAACGGAGAGCTCAGGGTGGCAACAGACAATCAGCAGCAACGCAACACGGTGACGGACTCCGGTCTGGCATGCCTGGTCATGCTGGCGCGGTACCACGACGTGGTGGCCAGCGCGGAACAGCTCATCCATCGCCTGGCGGTGGGCAACGGCCGTTTTTCCACCGACTTGATGCTCGAAGCGTTCAGTGGGCTCGGGCTCAAGGCCAGCCGGGTGACCAGCAGTATCAAGCGCCTCTGCCGCCTGCCTTTCACCTTTACCAAGTACGAGGTGATTCCCGGAGTTGTCCAGAGTATTTCCAGCGATGCCATCGACGATGAGCGACGCGGGCTGGTGTACAGCGCCAGGGTGAAACTGCAACAGACATCCATTCGGTTTAATGAGCGGGATATGCCTTTGTCGGCGGGAATGGCTGTGCGTGCCGAAGTTAAGACGGACAGGCGGAAGGTGATCGGTTATTTCCTGAGTCCGTTGCAGCGGCATGTGCGGGAGAGTCTTGGTGAACGATAGCGGTTGGCTGTTGATGGGAGTCGGAATGAGTCGGTTGGAGGGGTGATGCAGACAATTCTATTCAACTTGTTCACAGGTGTCTGGCAGTTGCTAAGAGCGCTGGCGCTTATCTTGATTCTTATACATGGTTGGTTTTCGGTGAGGGTTGCTTGGAATTGGGTGGAAAGTCCGAAAAGGGAAAGAGTGCTTTACGATCCCTATGTATGCGGACAGATTTCTGGATACATACTCAGATACTCAAGGAGTTATGTGGTTTTTTGGCCGGAGTATGAGGGTAAGAGTTCGTGGGAGCCTGGATTTATTTACAACAAGACAGGTTGCGATGCGAACTTAAGGTCGCTCTGGATGTTTACGTCATGGCCGGAGATGAAGCCGCGCGTTAAGGGTTGGTTTTCAAGAAATAGGATGGGTGAATTCGATGGTTTGTCAATTGTCGTTAGGCCCTATTTGAAAAGCATACAGGAGTATCTGGCTCATGCGAGTAAATACATTACTGCTGATGAGCTTAGTGAGGTTGGTTATATGAAGGATATTGGATTGTTCCATGTCAGGGGCACTGGTCCTGCTTGGAGAGACAGCTCTTCGGAGTACTATTGGGCTCAGAAGAATGGTGAGGTAGAGCATATGATCGTTTGTCCTTGGCTCCCTGTTCAGAACAGGCACTCGATGTGTACTGCGACTTTCATTATCTCGGAACTGGAAGCGGAGGTGGAAGTTGAGTTTCGGTTTGAGATGCTGGGGCAGTGGCGGGAAATTACAAATGCGTCAATTGACTTTATCAACGGGGGGCTGATCGGGAGTAACTAATGAGTAAATTGACTGTTGAGGGTCTTGACGGAACTCGGAAACTGCTCACTGAGGGAGGAAGGTGATCGGTTATTTCCTGAGTCCGTTGCAGCGGCATGTGCGGGAGAGTCTTGGGGAGCGATAACGTCGGGGGTCGGCGATGATCTCGGTGATTTTGACTGTGTTGAAGTGGCTATGGCAGTTGCTCAGGGTGGTCGCGTTTCTTCTTGTTGTTCTGATGCAGAGTTGTAATGTTTTGAGCGTTGTTCAATGGGTGAAAAGCCCTGAAAGAAAGCCAGTTTTTCATGATCCTTATGTCTGCGGCCAGATATCGGGTTACGTTCTCAGATTTCCTGTGGCGTACGTTCCTTACTGGGCGGAGTATGAAGGTCTGAGCTCTTGGGAGCCTGGCTTCACTAAGAACAAGAAAGGATGTGGTGCGAATTTAACCGAGCTTTCGCTTGTTACCTCGTGGCCGGAAATGAAACCGTATGTTAGTGCTTATTTTGCCGCTGGTTTTGCGTACGATTTTGATGGCTTGAATATATCTATAAAGCCATCGTCGCGAGTGGCCAAGAATATGCCGGGGTTGCTGGAATTCATGCTTGAGGATCTTTCGCCTGAGCAGCAGCGCAGTATCGAATATGTTGAAAATTTGGGGCTTTATCATGTCCGTGGCTTCGATTCTATAGGGCCGGATAGCCTGTCCGACTTTTACTGGAGCGAGAGCGATGGAGAAATCTTGCATGTAGTTGATTGTCTTTGGTTGCCCATTCAGAAGAGAACTTCTTCATGCAGGATTCGTTTTTTTTATCCTGAGCTTGAGGCTTTCGTCAAAATTGAATTTCAAGTTGAGAAGCTATCGATTTGGCAGGACGTTGTCCGTGTGTCTACGGGGTTTTTGAGCGAGGGATTGATAGGGAGTGAATAATGATGAATGAATTGACCGAGTTTGATCTTGAACAGTCAGGCGCCACCCCTGACCAGGCACAGGCCAAACTGTTTGGGGCGATGTCGCTGGCCTACCTCGCGGCAGCGGGGGATGTCTTCGATGATGGCGGTAGGCGCGTGAGGAAATACCGGCACTCAAGAAAAAGCCCCGCGAGGTAGCGGGGCTTTCGGGTCAGTTGCGCTTCAGGCCATAGCTCTCGTCGAGCATGCCCGGGCTGTTCGGTGCCTTCGGTGCATAGTCACGCGGCACCTCGGTGTCCCGTGGCGGGGTCAGGCGATCGCGCGGGCCCTGGGCCGCGTCGGAGTGCAGGGCGGCCAGCAGACGCTGGCGGGTCAGGTCGTCCAGGGCCAGGCGGTTGGCGCCGTCGGCCAGGTGATCCTGCACTTCCTGGTAGCTTTGCGTGAGCTTCTTGACCAGGGCCGCAGTGCTGTTGAAGTGGGTAACCACTTCGTTCTGGTAGCTGTCGAAGCGTTCCTGGATATCGTCCAGCTGCCGCTGGGTGCTGCTCGGCGCGGCGTTGGGCAGGAGGCGGGCAACCAGGAAACCAACGACGACACCCACTGCCAGGGCCAGGGTCGGCAACAACCAAACTAAGAGCGAGAGTTCCACGAGTCCTTCCTCTATAAACGGCTTTGCTTTACGTTAACGGCTCGGACCTGCGCTGTATACCGCGACGCATCGCAAATATCTCAGAACAGAATCATTCAGCTAGACGAGTCGACCCTTGCCGGGGTCACGGAGTTTAATTCCTTGCTTACCCGCGAAATCCCCGTACTCATCGACGGCCCGGTCGGCCAACTGGAATCCCTCTACCAGGAAGTGCCCGACGCCCATGGCGTGGTGCTGATCTGCCATCCCAACCCGGTGCAGGGCGGGACCATGCTCAACAAGGTGGTGTCGACCCTGCAGCGCACCGCGCGGGATGCCGGCCTGATCACCCTGCGTTTCAACTACCGCGGCGTCGGCGCCAGTGCCGGCAGCCACGACATGGGGTCCGGCGAGGTGGACGACGCCCAGGCGGCTGCGGCCTGGCTGCGGGACAAGCACCCGGGATTGCCCCTGACCCTGCTCGGCTTCTCCTTCGGCGGCTTCGTCGCTGCCGCTCTGGGTGGGCGTCTCGAAGGGCAGGGCGTGGCGCTGAAACATCTGTTCATGATCGCTCCGGCAGTCATGCGCTTGAGTGGCAGCGAGGCCGCGCCTGGCAATGTCCCGCTGACCATCGTCCAGCCCGACGCCGACGAGGTGATCGAGCCGCAAGTCGTCTATGACTGGTCCGCCGCACTGCCGCGCCCCCACGAGCTGCTGAAAGTGGCAGAATGCGGACACTTTTTTCATGGCAAGCTGACCGACCTCAAGGATCTGGTACTGCCGCGTCTTTCGAACTGAGCCAAGCCTGATAAGCGACCAACCATGACTACGCGCATCCTCACCGGCATCACCACCACCGGCACCCCGCACCTGGGCAACTACGCCGGTGCCATCCGCCCGGCGATCCTCGCCAGCCGCCAGCCCGGTGCCGACTCCTTCTATTTCCTGGCCGACTACCACGCCCTGATCAAGTGCGACGACCCGCAGCGCATCCAGCGCTCGCGCCTGGAAATCGCCGCGACCTGGCTGGCCGGTGGCCTGGATTGGGAAAAGGTGACCTTCTACCGCCAGTCCGACATCCCCGAGATCCCCGAGCTGACCTGGCTGCTCACCTGCGTCAGCGCCAAGGGCCTGCTCAACCGTGCCCATGCCTACAAGGCCTCGGTGGACAAGAACCTGGAAAACGGCGAAGACCCGGATGCCGGCGTGACCATGGGCCTGTACAGCTACCCGGTGCTGATGGCCGCGGACATCCTGATGTTCAACGCGCACAAGGTGCCGGTCGGCCGTGACCAGATCCAGCACGTGGAAATGGCCCGCGACATCGGCCAGCGTTTCAACCACCTGTTCGGCAACGGCAAGGACTTCTTCGTCCTGCCGGAAGTGGTGATCGAGGAAAGCGTGGCGACCCTGCCGGGCCTCGACGGGCGCAAGATGTCCAAGAGCTACGACAACACCATCCCGCTGTTCAGCAGCGCCAAGGAGATGAAGGACGCGATCTCGCGCATCGTCACCGACTCCCGCGCGCCGGGCGAGGCCAAGGATCCGGACAGCTCGCACCTGTTCACCCTGTACCAGGCTTTCTCCACCCCCGAGCAGTCCGCGGCGTTCCGCGACGAACTAGTGCAGGGCCTCGGCTGGGGCGAGGCGAAGCAGAAGCTGTTCCAGCTGCTGGACGGCCAGCTGAGCGAGTCCCGTGAGCGTTACCAGCAACTGATCACCCGTCCGGCGGACTTGGAAGACATCCTCCTGGCCGGCGCGCAGAAAGCCCGCAAGGTGGCCACGCCGTTCCTCGAACAACTGCGCGAAGCGGTCGGCCTGCGCTCCTTCCGCTCCATCGCCCAGGGCCCGGCCGAAGTGAAGAAAAAGGCCGCGAAAGCCGCGCGCTTCGTCAGCTTCCGCGAAGAGGACGGCAGCTTCCGCTTCCGCCTGCTGGGTGCCGACGGCGAGCAACTGCTGCTGTCGCGCAACTTCGCCGACGGCAAGGCCGCTGGCGCGGTGACCAAGCAGCTGCAGCAGGGCGATGAGCTGGACGTACGCGCCGAAGGCCTGGGCTTCAGCCTGTGGCTGGACGGCGAGGCCGTTGCCGAAGGCCCGCAGTTCGCTGACGCCGCCGCTCGCGACGCCGCCGTCGATGCCCTGCGTGTCGCACTGGCGCCTCAACAGGACTGACGGCTTATCGGAAGTCTGATTGCCATTACCCGGGGCCGTCGCTACAGTGACGGCCCGCTTTTGTTGCCTTGCTAACGAATTATGACGCCCCTAGAACGATATCAAGCAGATCTGAAACGTCCCGACTTCTTCCATGACGCGGCGCAGGAAACGGCGGTGCGCCATTTGCAGCGCCTGTACGACGATCTGATCGCAGCGCAGAACAGCAAGCCGGGGATGTTCGGCAAGCTGTTCGGCAAGAAGGAGCAGGCGCCGGTCAAGGGTCTGTATTTCTGGGGCGGGGTAGGCCGGGGAAAGACCTACCTGGTCGATACCTTCTTCGAAGCGCTGCCGTTCAAGGAAAAGTCCCGTACTCACTTCCACCGCTTCATGAAGCGCGTGCACGAGGAAATGAAGGGGCTCAAGGGCGAGAAGAACCCGCTGACCATCATCGCCAAGCGTTTCTCCGAAGAATCGCGGGTGATCTGCTTCGATGAATTCTTCGTCTCCGACATCACCGACGCCATGATCCTCGGCACCCTGATGGAAGAGCTGTTCAAGAACGGCGTGACCCTGGTGGCGACTTCCAACATCGTCCCGGACGGCCTGTACAAGGATGGCCTGCAGCGGGCGCGCTTCCTGCCGGCCATTGCCCTGATCAAGCAGAACACCGAGATCGTCAACGTCGACAGCGGCGTCGACTATCGCCTGCGTCACCTGGAGCAGGCCGAGCTGTTCCACTTCCCGCTCAACGAGGAAGCCCACGAAAGCCTGCGCAAGAGCTTCCGTGCGCTGACTCCGGAATGCACCCAGGCGGTGGAAAACGATGTGCTGATCATCGAGAACCGCGAGATCCGTGCGCTGCGCACCTGCGACGACGTGGCCTGGTTCGATTTCCGCGAACTGTGCGACGGCCCGCGCAGCCAGAACGACTACATCGAGCTGGGCAAGATCTTCCATGCCGTTCTGTTGAGTGGTGTGGAGCAGATGGGCGTGGCCACCGACGATATCGCGCGGCGTTTCATCAACATGGTCGACGAGTTCTACGACCGTAACGTGAAGCTGATCATCTCCGCCGAGGTGGAGCTGAAGGACCTGTACACCGGTGGTCGCCTGACCTTCGAGTTCGCCCGGACCCTGAGCCGGTTGCTGGAGATGCAGTCCCACGAGTTCCTGGCGCGGGCGCACAAGCCCTGACAGCAGCTACAAGCTTCAAGCAACAAGCCGCAAGATTGGAGCGCGAACTGCGCTTTTCTTGCGGCTTGTTGCTTATGGCTTGAAGCTGCTTCAAGCCTCCTGCATGAACTGCTGCCGATACTGGTTCGGCGACAACGCCGTGTGCTGCCTGAACAACCGTGCGAAGAAGCTGGCATCGTCGTAGCCCACTTCATAGCTGATGGTCTTGATGCTCTTGCGCGTCCCCGAGAGCAGTCCCTTCGCCGTTTCGATACGCAGCCGCTGCAGGTAATGCAGGGGCTTGTCCCCCGTGGCGCTCTGGAAGCGACGCATGAAGTTGCGGATGCTCATGCCATGGTTGCGGGCGACGTCCTCGAAGCGGAACTTGTCGGCGAAGTGTTCCTCCAGCCAGTGCTGGATCTGCAGGATGATCACGTCCTGGTGCAGCTTCTGCCCGCCGAAGCCCATGCGCCCCGGGGTGTAGTTGCGCTGCACTTCATAGAGGATGTCGCGGGCCACGGCCTGGGCGACATTGGCCCCGCAGAAACGCTCGATCAGGTAGATGTACAGGTCGCAGGCCGAGGTGGTGCCGGCGGCGCAGAACAGGTTGTCGGCGTCGGTAAGATGCTTGTCCTGGTTCAGGTTGACCTTGGGGAAGCGCTCGGCGAACTGGTTGAAGAAGCGCCAGTAGGTGGTCGCCTCCTTGCCATCGAGCAGTCCGGCCTCGGCCAGCCAGAACACGCCGCTGGCCTCGCCGCAGAGCACGGCGCCGCGGGCATGCTGCTCGCGCAGCCAGGGCAAAACCTGCGGGTAACGCTGGCACAGCGTGGAGAAATCATCCCAGAACGCCGGGAGCACGATCACGTCGGCCTCTTCCAGGCCACTGTCGACCGGCACCAGGACGTCGCTGAAGCTGCGCACCGGCTCGCCGTCGGGGCTGACCAGGCGGGTCTCGAACATCGGCTGCAGGCTCAGGCCCAGTTGCTTGGCATAGCGCAGGCTGGCCAGGTGGAAGAAATCCTTGGCCTGCATCAGGGTCGAGGCGAACACCTTGTCGATGGCAAGGATGCTCACGCGCCGAAGGGGCACGTTGGGTTGGGTAAACATCATGTTCATTATTCTTATAGGGTAGAGTGGTCAATCACCGGCTGGATCGTCTTATTTTTTGTCGATTGTGTCCAGCATCCCGTCCACGACCCGTACCAGGGCCGTGGCGCCGGTCACGTCGGGGCCGCCGGTGGCAAAAGATCCGGAAAATCAGCTTGATATTTTCTCTGTAACCCGGATAATCCGCCGTCTATTTCTACGGTGGAAGTGATGCCCCGCCGCTGAAAAAGAACCCCTGCCGAGTATTGGACGCGCTGACCCGAGCCCCCGAAAGCGTTCGTATCCGGCTGCCTTTGACCTTGTCAAAGTAAGCACTATTCAGTAAGATTCGCCGTCTAATTTTCGCTGGGCGGCCTCTGAGGCTTAATTAAAGTATGAAAACTTTTACTGCTAAACCGGAAACAGTAAAACGCGACTGGTTCGTCGTTGACGCTGCTGGTCAGACCCTGGGTCGTCTGGCCACTGAAATCGCGAGCCGTCTGCGTGGCAAGCACAAGCCAGAATACACCCCTCACGTTGACACCGGCGACTACATCGTCGTCATCAACGCCGAGCAGGTACGTGTCACTGGTGCCAAGACTTCGGACAAAATGTACTACTCCCACTCCGGCTTCCCGGGCGGTATCAAGGAAATCAACTTCGAGAAGCTGATTGCCAAGGCCCCAGAGCGCGTGATCGAGACCGCGGTCAAAGGCATGCTGCCGAAGAACCCGCTGGGTCGCGACATGTACCGTAAGCTGAAAGTCTATGCGGGCGCTACTCACCCTCATACTGCTCAGCAGCCCCAAGAACTGAAGATTTAACGGAATAGTTCATTATGTCGGCGACTCAAAATTACGGCACTGGCCGTCGCAAGACTGCAACCGCTCGCGTTTTCCTGCGTCCGGGCACTGGCAACATCTCCATCAACAACCGTTCTCTGGACGTGTTCTTCGGTCGTGAAACCGCGCGCATGGTCGTTCGCCAGCCGCTGGAACTGACCGAAACCACCGAGAAGTTCGACATCTACGTCACCGTCGTCGGTGGTGGTGTCAGCGGTCAGGCCGGTGCGATCCGTCACGGTATCACCCGCGCTCTGATGGACTACGACGAGTCCCTGCGTGGCGCCCTGCGCCGTGCTGGCTACGTCACCCGCGACGCTCGTGAAGTCGAGCGTAAGAAAGTGGGCCTGCGTAAAGCACGTAAGCGTCCACAATACTCCAAGCGTTAATTCGCTCAGAGTTTCAAAAAAAGCCCGGTTCCAAGTGGAACCGGGCTTTTTTTATGTCTTGAATAAAGGGGGCTGGCCATTCGTGTGACAACTTGCCGCATAGACGCAGATCAACACCTGCGCGGGATGCAGGCCTTTGGCCAGGGTAATAACCTTGTCAGACATGGGTCTTTTCTTTACCATGCGGCAAATTTTTAGCGCTTCAGAAATTACTTAGTAGATGCCTGTTTCAACAGGCCACAAAGCTGATGGGAGAGGACTGAATGAGCAATGACGGCGTCAATGCAGGCCGGCGTCGCTTCCTGGTTGCAGCCACATCCGTTGTGGGTGCCGCGGGAGCGGTGGGGGCTGCGGTCCCGTTCGTAGGGTCATGGTTTCCCAGTGCCAAGGCGAAAGCGGCCGGTGCACCGGTGAAGGTCAATATTGCCAAGGTCGAACCTGGGCAGCAGTTGGTGGCCGAATGGCGTGGTCAGCCGGTTTTCATCGTCCGTCGTACCGAGGAAATCCTTGGTAATTTGAAGAAGATCACCGGAGATCTCTCCGATCCCGAGTCCAAGGCATCGGTCCAGCCTGCCTACGTCGACCCGTCGAATCGCTCGATCAAACCGGAAATTCTGGTCCTCGTCGGCCTCTGCACCCACCTGGGTTGCTCGCCGACGTTCCGCCCTGAAGTCGCTCCCGTCGACCTGGGTCCAAAGTGGGTCGGTGGTTATTTCTGCCCCTGCCACGGCTCCCACTACGACCTCGCCGGCCGCGTCTACAAGTCCCAGCCGGCACCCCTCAACCTGCCGGTGCCACCGCATTCGTACGAATCGGACGAGATCATCGTCGTCGGTGTCGATCAGGAGAAAGCGTGATGAGCAAGTTCATGGAATGGGTGGATGCCCGCTTCCCCGCCACCAAGATGTGGGAAGATCACCTGAGCAAATATTACGCACCGAAGAACTTCAACTTCCTGTACTTCTTCGGCTCCCTGGCACTGCTGGTGCTGGTCAACCAGATCGTCACCGGCGTCTGGCTGACCATGAGCTTCACCCCGTCGGCCGAAGAGGCGTTCGCCTCGGTCGAATACATCATGCGTGACGTCGAGTACGGCTGGATCCTGCGCTACCTGCACTCCACCGGCGCGTCGGCGTTCTTCATCGTCGTCTACCTGCACATGTTCCGCGGCCTGCTCTACGGCTCCTACCAGAAGCCCCGCGAGCTGGTGTGGATCTTCGGCATGCTGATCTACCTGGCACTGATGGCCGAAGCCTTCATGGGCTACCTGCTGCCATGGGGCCAGATGTCCTACTGGGGCGCCCAGGTGATCATCTCGCTGTTCGGTGCCATTCCGGTGATCGGCGACGACCTGACCCAGTGGATCCGCGGTGACTACCTGATTTCCGGCATCACCCTGAACCGCTTCTTCGCCCTGCACGTGATTGCCCTGCCGATCGTCATCCTTGGCCTGGTGGTCCTGCACATCCTGGCGTTGCACGAAGTGGGTTCGAACAACCCCGATGGCGTCGACATCAAGAAGAAAAAGGACGAGAACGGCATTCCGCTGGACGGCATTCCATTCCACCCTTACTACACCGTGAAAGACATCGTCGGCGTGGTGGTCTTCCTCTTCGTGTTCTGCGCGGTGGTGTTCTTCTTCCCGGAAATGGGTGGCTATTTCCTGGAGAAACCGAACTTCGAACAGGCCAACGCCTTCAAGACTCCTGAGCACATCGCCCCGGTCTGGTACTTCACCCCGTTCTACGCAATCCTGCGGGCGGTTCCGGACAAGCTTCTCGGTGTAATAGCCATGGGCGCAGCGATCGCGGTGCTGTTCGTGCTGCCATGGCTGGACCGCAGTCCGGTGCGTTCGATGCGCTACAAGGGCTGGCTGAGCAAGATCTGGCTGCTGGTGTTCTGCATCTCGTTCGTGATCCTCGGCATTCTCGGTGTATTGGCGCCGACTCCGGGCCGTACGTTGCTCTCGCAGGTATGTACCTTCCTGTATTTCGCCTACTTTATTCTGATGCCGTTCTACACCAGGCTTGAGAAGACCAAACCGGTTCCGGAAAGGGTGACTGGCTGATGAAAAAGCTATTTGCAGTATTGATCCTGGCAGTGATGCCTGCCCTGACCTTCGCCGCCAGTGAGCACGGCCCCGAACTGGACAAGGTCGACATCGACCTGACCGACAAGGCCGCCATGCAGGATGGCGCCCGTACCTTTGCCAACTATTGCATGGGTTGCCACGGCGCCAAGTTCCAGCGTTACGAGCGTGTTGCCGATGACCTGGGCATCCCCCATGAGCTGATGCTCGAAAAACTGGTGTTCACCGGCGCCAAGATCGGCGACCACATGAACACCGGCATGCAGGCAGCCGATGCCAAGGTCTGGTTCGGCGCCGCGCCGCCCGACCTGACCCTGGTCGCCCGGGTTCGCGGTACCGACTGGCTGTACAGCTACCTGCGCGGCTTCTACGAGGATCCGGCGCGTCCATGGGGCGTGAACAACAAGATCTTCCCGAACGTCGGCATGCCGAACGTGCTGGTGGGCCTGCAGGGTCGCCAGGTCGTGGGTTGCAAGCAGATCCAGACCGTGGTCGACGGCAAGAAGCAATTCGACCCGCTGACCGGTGCGCCGCTGACCCATGAAGCCTGTGACCAGCTGACCATCGTGCCGAAATCCGGTACCCTGAACGAAGAGCAGTTCGACGAGAAGGTCAAGAACCTGGTGACCTTCCTGGCCTATTCGGCCAACCCGGTCAAGCTGGAAAGCCAACGCATCGGCACCTACGTGTTGCTGTACCTGGCCTTCTTCTTCGTATTCGCCTACCTGCTCAAGCGCGAATACTGGAAGGACGTGCACTGATCACGCAGTAGTTTCTGGTAGTTGAACGCGCGCCCTGGGGCGCCTCCGGAGTCCGGAGGTACCCCCAGGGCGCGTTTGCATTTGTAGCGTTTACCCATTCACGCGAGGAGGAACCCTATGGGCATGACCAATCGGTTGGCCTGCTACTCCGACCCCGCTGACCACTATTCTCATCGGGTGCGCCTCGTTCTCGCCGAGAAGGGGGTCAGCGTCGAGATCATCAGTGTCGCGGCGGGCAACCAGCCAGCCCGGCTGCTGGAGGCCAATCCGTACGGCACCTTGCCGACCCTGGTGGATCGCGATCTGGCGTTGTATGAATCCACCGTGGTAATGGAGTACCTCGACGAGCGTTACCCCCATCCGCCGCTGTTGCCGGTGTATCCGGTGGCGCGGGCGAACAGCCGGCTGCTGATCCACCGTATCCAGCGCGACTGGTGTGCGCTGGTGGACCAGATCCTCGATCCCCGGGCCAAGGACGCCACTCGCGCCCTGGCCCGCAAGGAGCTGCGCGAGAGCCTGACCGGCGTATCGCCGCTGTTCGCCGACAAGCCCTGTTTCCTCAGCGAGGAGCAAAGTCTGGTGGATTGTTGTCTACTGCCCATCTTGTGGCGTTTGCCAATCATGGGTATCGAATTGCCACGGCAGGCCAAACCTCTGCTGGACTATATGGAGCGGCAGTTTGCCCGCGAGCCTTTCCAGGCGAGCCTGTCCGCTGCCGAACGAGAAATGCGCAAGCTTTAAGGAGCTGTTGATGAACTCCAGTCGCCCCTACCTGGTGCGTGCACTGTACGAGTGGATCGTGGATAACGATTGCACGCCTCATATCCTGGTGAATGCCGAGTACCCTGCGGTGCAGGTGCCCCAGGGTTTCGCCAGTGACGGCCAGATTGTCCTGAACATCTCGCCGAACGCCGTGCGCGGCCTGCAGATGGAAAACGATGCGGTCAGTTTCGAAGGCCGCTTCGGCGGGGTTGCCCACAGCCTGTACGTGCCGACCGGTGCCATCCTCGGCATCTACGCCCGCGAGAACGGGCAGGGCATGGTCTTCGAGTTGGAGCCGCCGATGGTCGATGATGAAGATGAAGATGACGTCGAGCCGGATGATGACGGTCCGCCGGATGGCGGCCAGCCACCGCGTCCGAGCGGGCGGCCTAGCCTGAAAGTGGTGAAATGAAAAAAAGGCGACCCTTTGGGGTCGCCTTTTTCGTAGGGCGGTTTTTTCGCGATCAGTCGATGTATTCGAACAGTTTGACGATCTTCTGCACGCCGCTCACGCCCTGCACCAGGCTGGTGGCGCGGCTGGCTTCCGCCTGGGTCAGCAGGCCGAGCAGGTAGACGATGCCGTTCTCTGTCACTACCTTGATCCGCGAGCCGGGGATGCTGCTGTCGGTGAGCATCTGGGTCTTGATCTTGGTGGTCAGCCAGGCATCGTTGCTGCGTGCCAGCCCTGACGAGGGTTGCAGGACCTGCAGTTCGTTATGCACTTTCTTGACCTTCTGCACCTGGCCGGCAGTCTGCTCGGCCAGGCTCTTCAGATCGGCGCGCGGGGTCTGGCCGGCCAGCAGGACGACACCGTTGAAGCTGCTGACGACGATGTGCGAGTTCTGGTCCAGGTCGGGGCTGGCCTTGGCCACGTTCACCGCGACTTTGGTTTCGATCAGCGAATCATCGATCTTGCTGCCCAGGGTGCGGGTGCCGCGGTCATCGTCGATCGGTGCTTCGCGGCTGGCGTTGATCACCGAGCTGCAGCCGCTCAGGCTCAGGCACAGGGTCAGGGCCATCAGGCCGAGGCGTTTTGGGGTCATTCTTCACTCCCGAACAATTGGCTGTCGATCAGGTCGCAGAGGCAGTGGATCGCCAGCAGGTGGACTTCCTGGATACGTGCGGTGACGTTGGCCGGTACGCGGATCTCGACGTCTTCGGGCAGCAGCAAGGAGGCCATGCCGCCACCGTCGCGTCCGGTCAGAGCTACGACAATCATTTCGCGATCATGTGCGGCCTGGATCGCCTGAATGATGTTCGCCGAGTTGCCGCTGGTGGAAATCGCCAGCAGTACGTCGCCCGGTTGGCCGAGGGCGCGGATCTGCTTGGAGAAGATTTCGTTGTAGCTGTAGTCGTTGGCGATCGAGGTGATGGTCGAGGTATCGGTGGTCAGGGCAATCGCCGGCAGGCTCGGGCGCTCGCGCTCGAAGCGGTTGAGCAGTTCCGAGGAAAAGTGCTGGGCGTCGCCGGCCGAGCCGCCGTTGCCGCAGGCGAGCATCTTGCCCTCGTTCAGCAGGGCATTGACCATGATCTGGCTGGCTTGCTCGATGTGGGGTGCAAGGACTTCCATCGCCTGTTGCTTGGTGTTGATGCTGGCCTGGAAAAGCTGGCGAATTCGGGATTGCATGTCCATCAGTGTGACCTTAAATGGGGCTGGCCGGGCGGGGATTGAAAGGCTCCCGGCACATGTATGTGCAGCCCGCGAAGCAAAGAGCAAAAAATTGAATGGGTAAAGGTGCGTCCGTCGGCGCGGGGTCAGCTGTCGAAGGCATTCTGCAACCAGTCGAGCGGTTGTCCCGCATGGCCACTGCCTTGTAATGCGATGACATCGAAGCGGCAAGGGTGATCGGCCCAGCGCGGCTCCTCCATCAGGAAGTGCTGTGCGGCGAGCGAGAGTTTTTCCTGCTTGCGGGCATCGATGCTGCCGAGGGCGCCGCCAAAGCCTGCGTGCAGGCGATAACGAACTTCGACGAATACTACTGTATCGCGGTCGAGCATGACCAGATCAAGCTCGCCGCGCTTGCACCGCCAGTTTCGCGCCACGAGCACCAGGCCCTGGGCCAGGAGGTAATCCAGGGCCTGTTGCTCGGCCGCCATTCCGGCGGCCTGGCGCGAAGGTGCGGGCATCAGTTCGGGGTGTCGGGCAGGCGCTTGACCTGGCCGCCGGCGAACTCGGCCCACGGCAGCTGGCGCTCGATGCGCTGGGCCGGGTTCATGCTCAGGCTGCCGGAGAGGCCTTCGATGCGGTTGTCCGGCAGGGTTTTCAGCTGGCCGAGGCGCGGTGCGAGGCTGTAGGCGTCAACGCCCATGGCGTACAGGCGACCCAGGCTGCCGGCGGCTTGCGGCCACTGGCGAACCACCTGCTGGCGCAGGCCGTTGCTGCTATCGAGCAGCCACGGGGTTTCGCAGAAGCGAATGCCGGTCATGTCGTTGTACTGGTTGACGTCACCGCTGGCGCTGTAGACGTTGGAGGTCGCATAGACCGGCACGTCGCCGGCGTACTGGAAGTTCAGGGTCGGCTTGATCTGCTGCGCCTGTTGCGGGGTCGAGGCGAGGAAGATGAAGTCGATGTCCTGGCGGCGCGACGGTTGCGCGGAGACGTTGCCGCCCACGGTGCTCTGCAGGCTCTTGGCGCGGCCTTCGCTCTGGCGCAGTTGGAACAGGTCGGCGATCTGCTGGGCCAGGGCGACCGGTGCGGCCACGCGCTCGGCGGCGAGCAGGGTGCCACCCTTGGCTTCCCAGTCCTGGCGGAAGGCGGCGAGCACGCGGTCACCCCATTCGCCGCTCGGCACCAGGGCCACGGCGCGGCGCATGCCGTCGGCGTAGGCGCGGCGGGAAACTTCGCGGGCTTCGTCCTCGGCGGCTAGGCCGAACTGGAACAATTGCGGCGGGTTGTTCTGGCCGGCTTCGCTGTAGTTCAGGGCCAGGGTGGTAATCGGCAGTTGCGGGTAGTTGGCGAGTTGCTTGACCAGTGGCTTCTCCAGCGGACCGACCACCAGTTGCACGCCGGCGGCCTGGGCCTGGCGGTAGAAGTCGTCGAGGGAGGTCAGGCGCGAACTGTCGAATACCTGGATCGCCGGCGGGTTCTGTCCGGCTTGCTGGGCCTGGAAGTGCGCGGCCATGAAACCGTCGCGCAGGGCGCGGGCGACGCCGGCCAGTTGGCCTTCCTGAGGCAGCAGCAGGGCGATTTTGGTGAGCGGCTGGCTGGTCAGGCTCTTCAGTTTCACCAGCGGCGACGGCAGTTGCAGGGCGGCCGGGTGCTCGGGGTGCTGGGCTTTCCAGGTGTCGATGGCGGCCTGCTGCTGCTCCAGCGTGCCGGCGCTTTTCACTGCCAGGGCCAGGCTGGTCCAGCCGCCGAGAGTGTCGCTGCCGGCGCCTTGCAGTTGCTCCGGTGGCAGCGCGGCGACCAGGCTCCAGATGGCGTCGTTGTTGGCTGCGGCGGCATTGCCGCTGAGCAGCGGCGCCAGGGCGATGCGCTCCTGGGCGGCGGCGAGGGTCTGGCCATCGGCTTCGAAGGCGGCAGCATGGACGCTGCGGGTACGCGCCTGGAGGTCGGCCGGCAATTCATTCAGATGGGCCAGGCTCGGGTGGCTCAGCGCGGTCAGCGCGGCCTTCGGCTGGTTGCGGCTCAGGGCCAGTTCGGCCGAGAGGGTGCTGGCGAACACCTGCTGGGCAGGCTTCAGCGAGTCGATCTGGACCTGTTCGAGGATGCGTGCGGCACGAGCATTGTCGTTTTGCTTGTGGGCCAGGTCGGCGGCGCTCAGGCGCAGCAGCGCGGCTTTCTCCGGCGTCTTGCTGGTGGCCGCCTGTTCGAGCAGTTGCTCGATGCTGGCGTCGGGTGTGCGTGGCAGTTCACCCAGGCTGGACGAAGGCGAACTGGCGCAGGCTGCCAGCAGGGCAGCGAGGCAGAGGGCTGAGAGCAGCCGCAGGCATGCGATCATGTAAGGGTCCTGTTACTCGATCCGATTTAACCTGCGATTGTACCCAAGCACTGGCCGGGGCGCGATCTTGCTGGCGTGAAACCTCCGCTGCAGGTCGCAGGAAATGTTTCTGCAAGGGCATTGTTTCCAGTGATCACGCTACAATGGCGGCTTTCATCCAGATGACAGGTGTGTGCTGTGACCGATGCTCCAGGTGCTTCCAATCCCGCTGCCGGGACTCTTTATGTGGTGGCGACACCCATTGGCAACCTGGACGACATCAGTGCCCGGGCACTGAAGGTGCTGGCGGATGTCGCGCTGATCGCCGCCGAGGACACCCGTCATTCGATCCGCCTGTTGCAACATTTCGGCATCAATACCCCGCTGGCCGCCTGTCACGAGCACAACGAGCGCGATGAGGGCGGGCGTTTCCTCACCCGTTTGCTGGCCGGGGACAACGTTGCGCTGATCTCCGATGCCGGTACGCCATTGATTTCCGACCCTGGCTACCACCTGGTTCGTCAGGCGCGTGCGGCCGGGGTCAGCGTGGTGCCGGTGCCGGGCGCCTGCGCGCTGATCGCCGCGCTGTCGGCGGCGGGGTTGCCCTCCGATCGATTCATCTTCGAAGGGTTTCTCCCGGCCAAGGCTGCGGGGCGCCAGGCGCGCCTGAACCTGTTGAAGGAAGAGCCGCGCACCCTGATCTTCTATGAGGCACCGCATCGGATTCTCGAATGCCTGCAGGACATGGAGGCGATTTTCGGCGGCGAGCGCCCGGCGGTGCTGGGGCGTGAGCTGACCAAGACCTTCGAGACCCTCAAGGGATTGCCCCTGACGCAGTTGCGCGAGTTCGTCGAAGGCGACAGCAACCAGCAGCGTGGCGAGTGCGTGGTGTTGGTAGCGGGATGGAGTGCGCCCGAGGACGAGCAGTCGGTCAGTAGCGAAGTGCTTCGCATACTGGATCTGTTGCTGGCGGAGATGCCGCTCAAGCGGGCGGCTGCATTGGCTGCGGAAATTACCGGCGTACGCAAGAACGTGTTGTATCAACTGGCCCTGGAGAAACAAAAAAACAAATGATGTCACGATGATATTATTTGTTTTGTCACTTGTTCTTGGAGCCCGCTGCCGTTAATCTTTGCGGCGGAGAGTCGATTGGACAGTCGCTGCCTTCTTTTGTTCCGCAAAAGTAGGGGGAGGAAAGTCCGGGCTCCATAGGGCAGAGTGCCAGGTAATGCCTGGGAGGCGTGAGCCTACGGAAAGTGCCACAGAAAATAACCGCCTAAGCACTTCGGTGCCGGTAAGGGTGAAAAGGTGCGGTAAGAGCGCACCGCACGACTGGCAACAGTTCGTGGCTAGGTAAACCCCACTCGGAGCAAGACCAAATAGGGTTCC
>JAIRVG010000019.1 GCA_031253995.1 Paucimonas sp.
AGGGGGTGGAGGGCCATGGATGGCCCGGAAAGCGCCATAGGGCAGGAGCCCGTATGGCGCGGCCCCCGGAGTCAGTGCGGAAGGAAGGAACCCGGAGCGAAGCGTAGGGCCGGATGCAGGAGCAAGAGCGTTTTGCCCCCTTTTGCGCTTTTCAAAAGGGGGTCGCCGGGGGGCGAAAAGGTGACTCAGCGTCGCCATCGCAAATGGATCAGCACACGATACCCAGCACCGCCCGCCTTTAATCCTGAACAAGACTGAAGACACAAGCTGGCTTGCCTGCGAAGGACCGCATTGCGGTCTTTCGCGGGCAAGCCTCGCTCGAACAATCAGCGCACGAACACCTGCGCCGTAGTAATCGCCATATCCCCACCCGGCAGCTGGATCTTGCCCAGCGGCTTCAGGCTGTCCGCATCGAAGATCGCCACGTCGTTGTACGTCCCCGCCAGGTACACCTTGCTCCCCGCCTTGTTCATCGACACGCAGTAGTACGAGTGATCCAGGGTCGCGGCCTTGACCAGTTTCTTCTCCTTGATGTCGTACTTGGCCAGCCGGTTGAGCACGCCATACACCACGTTCGGATCCTTCGGCGAACGCATGCCGCTGAAGTAGATTTCCGTCAGCGGGCCGAAGTCCACCGTCTGGCTCTTGCCGGTCTTGAGGTCGATGCTGAAGAAGCCATACAGGTTCTCCGCCGTCGCCGGGTCCTGCTTCTCGTCGGTGAACCTGGCCGTGGTGTAGAGCAGCGAGAACTCATGCCGCCAGGTCTGCTGGTTCCACACGTAGAGCACGTCCGGCGCGCTGTAGTTGGGGCGCTTCCAGTTGCGGCTGGGAACGATGACCTCGAACTTGCCGGTCTTCACGTCGACCTTGTAGATGTCGGGCCCGGCCACGTACAGCGTGCCGTCGTCGCCACTCTGCATGATGGTCAGCTGGCGCGGCGCCGGGAAGCTGCGCAGTGGCTTGGCATTCAAGCCACCATCGGTACCGTAGACATCCAGCCGTGGCGCCTGCACCTCGTAGTGGTCGCTGAACAGCTTGGTCGGGTTGGCGACGGTGTAGATCTCCTTGCCGTCATGGCTGACGGTGAAGGAAAACATCGAGCGCGCCTTCTCCCCCGGCAACTGGGTGATGCTGGCGTGGAACACCTGCTTGCAGCTGTCCAGCTCGACGCCGTAGATATCCGCGTAGTGGTTATTGAGCACATAGGCGATGCGCTTGTCCGGCGACATCTGCACCGAGCCCGGCCCAAAGGCGTCGGGCATGGCGCAGGTCTTGTACAGCTTGTCGCTGCCGAGGTCGATGACGTGCAGGTTGTTGGGGTAGTTGGTGACGGCCATGTACTCGTGGCCAGCCTTCAGTGCCTTGCCTTCGTCGGCCGCCTGGGCCAGGCCGGCGGTCGCGCCGAGCGCCACCAGGGCGGCCAGGCCGCGGGTTGCAATCTGGAGCATGGAGATATCCCTCTTCTTGTTCGCCTGGGGGCTCATTTGTCGTCCGGGAACACGGTCCCGAGGTTGCGCCAGCCATCACCGGAGGACTGCGCGTCCTTGTTCCAGTCGGGGTAGGTGCTCATCATGTCCGGCACCTGGGCCGGCCACCAGCAAGGGTCGGAGCAGCCGTAGAGGTCGGACTCCATCGGCTGGCACAGCGACGACACGCCGCCGAAGGCGTCGATTTCCCAGCCCGGGTCGGTGGTCGAGGCGCAGCCGGCGACCGAGTTCATCGCCACCACTTCCTCGATGCGGTTCTCTTCCGCGGCCTGTTCCAGTTTCAGCGCTTTGTTGTTGATCGGTTTCAGATGCTTCATGTCAGTGGACCTTGCGCGCAGTGATGTAGCGGCTGATGAAGGCCGGGTTCTCGGCCATGATCCGGCTGTAGACTTCGATGCCGAAGTCCACCCAGTCACGCATCAGTTCGCAATAGTGGTAGGTCGGGTGGGCCGGGTCGCCGTAGCGGGCGTAACTCTCGTGGTAGCAGCCGCCGGAGCACAGGTTGCGGATGCGACATGTGTCGCAGCCGGTGTTGGTGCGGTCCAGGCGCTGGGAGAGGAAGTCGTTGAGCTCGACCTGCTTCACCCCGCTGTGCACGTTGCCGAAGGTCGGCAGCGACGAGCCGGTGAAGCGGTGGCAGAGGTTCAGCTCGCCCTTGTGGTCCACCGCCAGCATCTTCAGGCCGGCACCGCAGGGCAGCGCCTTCTTGTGGCCTTCGTGGATGTCGGTGAGCAACTGGTGCAGGTTGGAGAAACCGATGTTGCGGTGCTCCAGCGCAGCCTCCAGGTAACGCCGCCCCAGGGCCTTCATGTTGGCGAAGACCTCCACCAGTTCCTCGCCACTGAGGTTGTAGGCGCTGACATCACCGGACGTCACCGGGGCGAAACCGACCTCGGCAAAACCCATCTCGTTGAACAGGTGGTTCCAGATGGTCTCGATATCGGTGACGCCCTTGGTCAGGGTCACCCGCGCGCCCACCGGGCGGCTGTCATAACGCGACAGCAGCATGTCGGCCTTGCGCCGCACCACGTCGTAGGTGCCCTGCCCGCCCACGGTGATGCGGTTGCGGTCGTGCACGGTCTTCGGGCCGTCGATGCTCACCGACAAGCCGAAGCGGTGGGCATTGAGGTAGTCGACGATCTCCTCGGTCAGCAGGGTGGCGTTGGTGGTCATGACGAACTCCACCCGCTTGCCCGCCTCGCTGAAACGCCGCTCGCAATAATCGACCATGTACTCGATCAGCTTGCGGTTGCTCAGCGGCTCGCCGCCGAAGAACACCACGGTGTACACCGGCTCGTCCGGCGACTCCTTGAGCAGCATTTCCACCGAGGCCACCGCGGTCTCGACGTCCATGCGCTTGCCCGCCGAAGGCTTGTCCAGGTCTTCCTTGTAGCAGTAGGTGCAACTCAGGTTGCAGCCGGTGTTGACGTTGAGCACCACGGTATTCAGCGCCGTGCGCTCGACCCGCTTCAGCGCGGTTTCCGGGCTCAGCGGCGAGCCGTCGCTGACCAGCTCCAGGGCGATCAGCTCGCGCAGGGTCTCGTCGATTTCGGCACCGTCGAAACGCGCCGCCAGGCGCTGCACCAGGGCATCGCTGGAGCAGCTTTCGTGGCGCAGTGCGTCGATGATTTCCCCGGTCAGGGCATCGCTGGCGAACAGCGAGCTGCTGGGGATGTGGAACAGCATGCGTGCGTCATCGACGCGCACTTCATGCAGATTGCGTTCTACCAGGTTCAGGATGGCGCCCATCACAACCTCCTCGAAAACTCGGAAATGGCCAGGTCAAACCTCCGGATCACGGGATCGGCGGGTTGTTCCAGCGCTGGATGGTCACGATCATCTGGCCCTCGCCGGTGCGCGCCTTGCCCGCGTCGTCCACGGCAGCGATGACCTTGAGGTTGCCGGCGTTGTTGGTGGACATCTTGCGCGCCGGGTTCGGCCCTGCATCGCCGGGGGTGAACACGCCGCTGTCAGCCTGCATGACGCCGGCGAACTTGACGTCCTCGTCCTCGCGCGCCCGCTCGTCGAAGGGCTCGACCTTCCATTTGGCCGGGAACACGCCGATGCGATAGTCCTTGCCATCGGCGCCCTTGCCCCAGGCCTCGGCGTCGAAACGCCCCTGGACCTTCGGTGTGGAACCGCCGTTGTCACCCACCCGCGCCACCGAGAAGGCCGGGACCACCTTCACTTCGGCGATCTCGCGATAGACGGCCAGTTGCTGCCCGCCCAGCGTGCCGACCTTGACCTCCTGCAGGCCGTTGGCGGCATCGGCGGCGGCCTTTACCCGCACCTTGATGCGCTGCGGGGTGTTCTCGATCACCTGCAGCACTTCCACGCCCTTGCCGAATGATGGCGTGCCACTGAGGCCGCTGCCCACCAGGGTCAGCTCGCTTTCGCTGCCGGCCTTCAGGTAGCCCGGCTGGACCGCCAGCAGGCGCGCCTTGCCCTGCTGCGCGGCGCTGAAATCGAGGCCGCGTTCGTCATGAGTCTTGTCGAACATGCGGCCCACCAGCTGGCCGTCATGGGCGGCGAATACCTGGCGCATGCTCACGCCATCGACGTCCACCGTGCCGCGCCACTCATAGCCGCTGTACAGCACCGCACTGCCCTCGCCCTTGAACGGAGAGCCGTCGGCGTACTGGCCATCGAGGCTGACCTTGAAGCGGTCGCCGTCTTCGGACGTGACCTTCATCACCCCGTTGAGCTCGCCCTTGCCCGGCAGGTGGCCGCTGAAACTCCAGTCGCCGGCCAGTATCGCGGCCTTGGGCATGGACTTCTGCCAGTCGCTCCAGGCCTTGCTGTCGAAGGGATACTTCTGCGCCAGCAGCGGGACCATGTCTTTCTTCGCCAGGTCGAACCAGTCGCGATCGCGGGACAGCGCCTGGTACTCCAGCGACGGCCACTGGCCGAGGTGGAAGTTGACCAGCCGCTCCCATTCCTGGGCCGGACGCCGCTGCAAGGCGATCCGCGCGCCGGAGTGGCAGCGAGCACACATCTGCTTGGTGGGTTCCTCGATCTGCTCGACCGTGTTCAGCCGACGTTCGAGGGCGTAGCGCACACCGTCGGTTTCACTGGGGGCCAGGCCCTGGGTATCGGCCAGGTACTTGACCAGGGTGCGGCGGTCTTCGTCGCTGATCTGCAACTGGTGCATGGTCTGCATGCGGCCGATGGTCATCAGCCAGCCTTCCGGGGTCTTGCGCTGGTGGCTGATGCGGCTGAGGGCGTCGTTGCCCTCGGGCAGATGGCAACCCTGGCAGGTCTCCATCAGAATCTGCCGGCCCTCCCGGGCCTGGCTGACCTGCGGCTGCAAGGCAAGGCTGACGGCCACTGCCAGCAGGCCACCGGCGCTGGCGAACCTGAGTGTTCTCTTCATCGATGACTGACCTCCCACGGGCGTTCTTTTTATTGTTCGTACACTTCTTATAGGTCTCTTCCGTCGGCCACACAGGGGCAGGGCACGTACCGAAGAGCCGCTTGCAAGGCTCGATACATATTGCGTGCCAAACGCCGAAAGCGCCGTTTAACGGGGCTCGCGGGCCAAGACAGACGGGCCTCGCGGCACGTTTCGCGACAACTGAGACAGGCTGAGACACTTGTCTCAACCGCTTGAGACCGTCTCAGCCGGCGTCTCGTTTTGCGACGACCGGCAATGCGGCCGCAAGGCTCGGACCCGCGCCGCGCCCTTGAATTCACCGGCCCTGGCGACCTTGGCACAGCCGTTGCGATGGCCCCGGCATACACTCACAAGAACGAGGTCTGCCCATGTCCACCCCTGCCCCCCTGCACCCGGCCGTCGAGGCCTTTATCCGACGCGCGCCGACCATGCTGATTGGCGGCGACTGGGTCGAGGCCGCCGACGGCGAACGCCTGACCCTGCGCAACCCGGCCACCGGCGACGTGCTGTGCCAGGTGCCGGCGGCGACGCCTGCCGATGTCGCCCGGGCCGTGGGCGCCGCGCGCCAGGCCTTCGATGACTCGGCCTGGAGCCGCACCCGCCCGCGGGAACGGCAGAACCTGCTGTGGAAACTCGCCGACCTGATGGAGCGCGATGCCGAGGTCCTGGCTCAGCTGGAATGCCTGAACAACGGCAAGAGCGCGGTGGTGGCGAGGGTGATGGACGTGCAGTTGTCCATCGACTTCCTGCGCTACATGGCCGGCTGGGCGACCAAGGTCCAGGGGCATACCGTCGATGTGTCGATGCCGTTGATGCCGACCGATGAATTCCACGGTTTCATCCGCCGCGAGGCGGTGGGCGTGGTGGGTGCCATCGTCGCCTGGAACTTCCCCCTGCTGCTGGCCTGCTGGAAACTCGGCCCGGCCCTGGCCACCGGTTGCAGCGTGGTGCTCAAGCCCGCCGACGAAACCCCGCTGAGCGCGCTGAAGCTGGCCGAGCTGGTGCTGGAAGCCGGCTACCCGGCCGGCGTGTTCAACGTGGTCACCGGTACCGGTGCCGTCGCCGGTGACGCCCTGACCCGCGACCCGCGGGTGGACAAGCTGACCTTCACCGGCTCGACAGCGGTGGGCCAGCAGATCGGCCGGATAGCCATGGACAACATGACCCGGGTGACCCTGGAGCTGGGCGGCAAGTCGCCGACCATCGTCATGGCCGACGCCGACCTGAGCACCGCCGCTGCCGGCGCTGCCCAGGCGATCTTCTTCAACCAGGGGCAGGTGTGCTGCGCCGGCTCGCGCCTGTACGTGCACCGCAAGCACTTCGACAACGTGGTGGCGGATATCGCCGGCATCGCCAACGCCATGAAGCTGGGCAACGGCCTGGACCCGAGCGTGCAGATGGGCCCGCTGATTTCCGCGCGCCAGCAGAAGCGCGTGTTCGACTACATCGAGCAGGGTCGCGGCAGCGGCGCCACCATCGCCTGTGGTGGCGAGCAGTTCGGGCCGGGGTATTTCGTCAAGCCGACGGTGATCGTCGACGTGGACCAGAAGCATCCGCTGGTGCAGGAAGAAATCTTCGGGCCGGTGCTGGTGGCCATGCCCTTCGATGATGAAGCGGAGGCGCTGCGCCTGGCCAATGACAGTCCGTATGGGTTGGGGGCGAGCATCTGGTCGAATGACCTGGGTGCGGTGCATCGGATGATTCCGAAGATCAGGTCCGGCTCGGTGTGGGTCAACTGCCACAGCGCGCTGGATCCGGCGCTGCCGTTCGGGGGTTACAAGATGTCCGGCGTCGGTCGCGAGATGGGGGCGGCGGCGATCGAGCATTACACCGAGGTGAAGTCGGTGTTGATCAAGCTTTGAAGCATTCAGGCAGCAGACCCTCGGTGGCTGATCGGGGCCGATCAACACGAAACGAGGGTCTGCTGCCTGATCCAAAAACCTGGGGTCCGCGTCGCACTTGCGCTTTGTCTAGGGGCGGTAGCCCTGGCTCAGCAGCCAGCTGCGCAGGTAACGCTGCTGTTCCGGGCTCAACGGCGCCAGCACCTGCTCCGCAGGCTCATTGCGCAACCGGCTCACCAGCGGCGCCAGCTCCACACCATTCAGGTGCCAGATGCCCAGTGGCTGATCGGGGCTGATCACCACCTGCGCAAGGTCCACCAAACCCTCCCGCAGCACCGGCGCCTGTTCTATTCGCAAGCTGGAGAAATCCGCTTCGGCATGCACCGGCTCGGCATCAGGCCACTCCCGACGCGCCTGCCAGAACGGCTCATCGGCCCAGCGCCGTTCTTCCAGGTAGAAATCCCGCCCCAACCGGGCAAAACGCCAGAACAGGTGCTCGACCCGCTGCTGATGAAACCGCAGCGCCAGCTCGCGGCGCTCGGGATGGGTCAGCAGGGTGTTGATCACCGCCGGCGCCTGCAAGGCGGAAGACAAGGACTGGAAGATGCCATTTCCCGACAACGGGTCCACCGCCATCGCCGCATCCCCCACCCGCAGCCAGTTGTCGCCACCACACACAGGCGCGAGGATCGCCGTGCTGCTGCGGGCATGCAGTTGCAGCTCCTGTTCCTGGTCGGTGTCGAAGAAGGCCCTGGCCAGCGGCGACTGCCAGCGTTTTTCACGGCAGAAATCCAGCAACGCGGCCTTGTCCGGCAAGGCCGTGGCGGCGACGTCCAGAGTCCACTGCCAATAGCAGCGACCATCGGCCTGGCGGGCCATCCACACCCAGCCGTCGGGCTGGCTCTCCACGGCGCTGGCACTCTTGCCCGGCGGGCCCTGCCAACGGTTGAGCAGGCTGAGGGTTTCCGGCCCACGCTCGGCGCGGCCGCGGGATTTGTCGTGTTGCGGCGCCTGGCGCCCCCGGGCCTCGACATGAAAATCGGCGCTCAGGGACGGCGCGCCATCCAGCTCGACCAGGCTGCGACCGTCCTCGATGCGCACGCCAAGCACCCGCGCCTCGATCATCTCGATGCCGGCGTCATGCAGGTCGTCACGCAAGCCCTGGTCGAAACGCGGACGGTCCAGCAGGAATTCCACATTGCGGCTCTGCGCCTCGCTGTTCCACCGCGCATGCCGTCGCGAAGGCTCGCCGGCCACCGCCAGCGCCTGCTTCAGGCCGGTGCTGCGCAGCGCTTCCAGAACCCGCTGCGAGACGCCTTCCAGCGCGGCGAAACGACGCCACTCGCTGACGACACGCACCTCGTAGCCAAGACGTTTCAGGCCAAGGGCAACCACCGCGCCCGCCGGGCCTGCGCCCAGTACAACAATCGATTTCAAGCAAGACCCCGATATTCACGACCACGGTAATGAGCGTTGTGCAGCAGCCAGGCCATCACCAGCGCATTGGTGGCATGGGGCTGGTCACGCAGGAACGCGGCGATATGCCCGGTCAGCGCCGCACAACCGAAACTGGCACCGGACAGCGGACTTTCCTTGGCCCGCACGCAGGCGCCGAAATCGGCCTGGGGACTGTCCAGCCAGCTCCATTCATCGCGCTGGCAACGGGCATCGCCGGTGATGCGCAGCACGCCCGGATAGGCTGCGGGATACACCGGCATGCCCTGGGCCGGCGTCGAGGCGCAGATCAGCACGCCAGCGTCCTGGGCCGCCGCGCAGGCCTCGCGCAGCGCCGGCCGGTCCTCGCGCAGCCCCAGGCTGAGGTTGATCAGGCGCACGCCGCGCATCACCAGCCATTCGATGCCGGCCGCCACCTGCAAGGCACTGGTCACGCCGCGCTCGTCGAACACCTGGGCGACATGGATCGGCAGGTCGCCGGCGCCCGCGGCAATCAGTTCGACCACCGCCGTACCGTGCCCCAGCGCATCCTCCCGCGCCGGCTGCTCGCTGACGCCGACCGCCGCCAGCTGGAAGCGCTGGGCACTGGCCAGGCGATCGAGGGGACCGCCGCTGTCCACCACGCCAATGCTCACCTCAGACATGCCCGGCCTCCCGCTCCCGCAGTTGGCCGTCCTGCAGCACCAGGTGCAGGTCGGCATTGGCCAGGGTCGAAGGACGGTGGCTGACCAGGATGCGGGTCCGGTCGGCAAACAGTTGATCTATCGCGGCAATCACTTCTCGCTCCGTGTCTTCATCGACTTGTGAGGTGGCTTCATCCAGCACCAGCAGCAGCGGATTCTGGAGCAATGCGCGGGCAATGGCGATACGTTGTTTCTGTCCGCCGGAAAGTTGCTGCCCACGCTCGCCCAGCGGGCTGTCCAGGCCCTCCGGCAAACTGGCGATCAAGCTGTCCAGTCGTGCCAGCCGCGCAACCTCGGCAATCGCTTCGCGACTGGCGTCCGGCACGCTGTAGGCAAGGTTGTCGGCCAGGCTGCCGCGGAACAGCACGATGTCCTGGCTGACCACCGCCACGCGCTGGCGCAAGGCCTGCAGGTCGAGTTCACGCAGGTCGACGCCACCCAGCAGGATCTGCCCGGCCTGGGGATCGTAGAAGCGTTGCAGCAGGTCGATCAGGGTCGACTTGCCGGCGCCGGACATGCCGCTCAGGGCTACCTTGCAGCCGTGAGGAATGTGCGCATCGACCTGCTGCAACAGCGGCGGCCGCCCCGGGTGGGCGAAGCACACGCCGTGCAGATGCAGGTCGCCACGCGCCGGCATCGGCGTCGCCTGCTGCGGGCTCTCCACTTCCGGCGCGACCCCGCGCAACTCCATGACCCGCCCCAGGCTGACACTCATGCGCTGCACCGCCACATACAGGCCGAGCAGGCTCTGCACCGGCCCCACCGCCATGCCCAGGTAGGTGGAAAAGGCGATCAGCGCCCCCAGTTGCCAGGTGCCCTGCACCACCCAGTAGCCGCCCACCAGGAAGGCGCAGGCGCGAGACAGCGAGGTCAGCGTCCCGGGCACTGCCTGGGTGAAGAACTCGGTGACCTGCAGGCGCAGCAACTGGCTCATGTAGCCCTGTCCCAACCCGTCGAGACGCCGCGCCTCGCGCTGTTGCTGGCCGGCGGACTGGATGAACTTCATCGCCGGCAGGGTCTCCACCAGGAACGACGAGACATCCGCCGAACGCTCGCGCAGTTGCCGTACCTCGCGCTCCACCTTGCGCCGCATCCAGCGCAGCCAGAGCACGTCCAGCGGGATCAGCAGCAGCGCCAGCAACGACAGTTGCCACGACAGCATCAGCAGCATGCCCAGGGCGCAGACCAGCCCGATCACGCTGGACACCGCGGAGAACAGCGAGTCGACGGCGAAGCGCTGGATCTCGGCGACATCACCGTCCAGCCGCGACATCAGGTCGCCCAGGCGGCGCTGGCCGTAGAAACTCGGCGACAGCCGTTGCAGGTGGCGGTAGAGGGCATCGCGAAGGGCAAAGAGAATGCGCCCGGACAGCCGCGTGTGCAGGTAGCGATTGAGGCCGGAGAGCAAGGTGCCGAGGATCCCGGCGAGAATCATCAGCCCGGCGATCAGCGCCAGCTTGGGAAAGTCCTTGGCCAGCAGGCCATCGTCGATCAGCAGCTTGGTCAGCCAGGGCTGCACCAGCACCAGCGCCGTGGCGCACATCGACAGGCCGAGCAACCCGGCGATGGCCAGCCGGTGCGGGCGGATGAAGCCGTACAGCCAGTGCAGGGCATCCTGCACGGCGGGCCGGTCCTGATGCTCGATCAGGCGGCTGAGCAGACGCTGGATCACGGTGTCATCTGCTTGAGCTTGCGGTACAGCGTGGCGCGGCTGATGCCCAGGGCAGCGGCGGCGGCCGTGGCGTTGCCATGATGACGGTCGAGGGCCTGGCGGATCAGTTCCAGCTGGTTGTCCCGCAGGTTTTCCGCCTTCGCTTGCGGGGTGCCGCTGCGCAGTTCGTCCAGCAGGTCGTCCGGCAGATGGTCGAGGCCGAGGACCTGTTCGCCGTCCTCGCGCATCGCCAGGAGCAGGCGCAGGTTCATCTCCAGTTGGCGGATGTTGCCCGGCCAGTGATAGGCGCCGAACAGCTGCGCCAGCTCGTCGGACAGGCGCACGCCGTGGCCGCCGAGGCGGGCCAGCAGGCTGTCGATCAGCGCCGGCAGGTCGTCGCGCTCGCGCAGGGCCGGCAGGCGCACGCTGATGCCGTTGAGGCGGTAGTAGAGGTCTTCGCGGAATTGCTGGTCGGCCACTTGCTGCTTGAGGTCGCGGTGGGTGGCGCAGATCAGGGCGATATCCAGGTCCTGCTCCTGCGCCGCGCCCAGCGGCGCCACCTTGCGCTCCTGCAAGACCCTCAACAGCCGGGCCTGCAGGGCCAGCGGCATGTCGCCGACCTCGTCGAGGAACAGCGTGCCGCCATGGGCCTGCTGCAGGCGCCCGACCATGCCGCCACGGCGCGAACCGGTGAAGGCGCCCTCGCGGTAGCCGAACAGCTCCGACTCGATCAGGCCTTCGGGAATCGCCGCGCAGTTCACCGCGATGAACGGCTTGCCGGCACGGACACTGTCCTGGTGCAGGGCGCGGGCCACCACTTCCTTGCCGCTGCCGGTTTCGCCCAGCAGCACCACCGGCAGCTCGCTGGCCAGGCCCTGGCGGGCCATGCGCAGGGTGCGGGCGAAACGGCTGTTGCCGGCGCCGAGGGTTTCCAGCGAGGGCGTGGTGGAGGCTGGCGGGGTGCGGCTGAGGGTGGCCGGGACCGACACCGCCAGGGAGCGTTGCGGCAGGTGCAGGGCCTTGTAGTGGAAGGCGCCCTTGGCGGTCTCGACACTGTCGACCTGGCCCGCTTGCAGGCGCGCCAGCCACTGCTCGACGCGCAGGCCCAGCAGGCTGTCGCAGCGCTGGCCGACCAGGCTGGTGCGGTCGCTGCGCAGCAGCTGGCAGGCCTGGTTGCTGGCGGCGAGGATGCGTCCGTCCAGGCTCACGGCCAGCAGGCCCTGCCAGCAGGAATCGAGGTACTGCCGGCGGCTGTGGAATGCCAGGACGATCTGCTCGGGGAAGCTGTTGCAGAACAGCCGGCTCTCGATCTGCATCACCGCCAGCGCCAGCAGCGCGGTGCGGTCATGCAGGCGGCCGAGGGGGCCCTGGCGGGTCAGGTCGAGGACGCCGAACAGTTCGCCCTGCGGGCAGTGGATCGGCACCGAGGTGCAGGAGAAATCGCTGAGCCGTTCGAGGAAATGTTCGCCGCAGTCGATCTGCACCGTGCGCGCTTCCACCAGCGCGGTGCCCAGGGCATTGGTGCCGCGGCTCGCCTCGCTCCAGCAGGTGCCGGGGGCGATATCGCCGAGGCCGCGCTGCCTGAGCACGCCGGACTCGCCCTGGATGGCGAGGATGGTGGCGTCGGCGTTGGCGAGGATGATCAGGCTGTCCTGGCCCTGGCGGGCGCCCAGGTAGTCGAGTTCGGCACTGGCGGCGTCCAGCAGCGGACGGTTGCTGGACAGCAGCAGGTCGAGGCTGGCGGCGGAGGTCAGGGCGACTTCCTGGCCGGCGTTACCGGTCACCCCATGGCCGAGGCTGCGGCGCCAGGAGGCATCGATTTCGGCACGCAGGAAACCGTCGGGCAACTGGCCTTCGACAGACAGGCGTTCGCGGGCAAGGCGGGGGTTCGAGGTCGGGGCTGTTTTTATTGTGCTCATCGGCGGCTCCGGATCGGTTATCCGATACAAGCAAGACCTGCGCCAGAATCCGTTGGGGAGGGTTCCGTGTAGCGAGTATAACGCTGTTACAAAAGCCCCAGCGACTTGGCCCGCGCCACCGCCTGGGTGCGCCGCTCCACCCCGAGCTTGCTGTTGATATGGCTGGCGTGGGTCTTCACGGTATGCAGGGAAATGAACAACTGTTCGCTGATTTCCTGATTCGAGCAGCCCTGGGCAATCAGCTTGAGCACCGCATGCTCGCGCACGCTGAGGGTTTCCGCAGTGGCGCTTTCCTGAACAGGCAGCAACGCCAGCAGGCTGGCCTGGGTCGGGCTCGACGGCTGGGCCTGGAGCTGTTCGCGCAACCACTCGGGATGTTCCTTGAGCAGCCGCTGGAAGGGTTGCAACGCCCCACCCCGCGCGGCGTCGAGCGCCTGGGCGAGACGCTCGCGTGCTTGCGCCTGGTCGCCCTGCCCCAGGGCCACGCCGACCTGCTGGCACAAGGCATTCACGCACAGCAACTGCCCGCCGCTGGCCTGGCCACGGTTGACCAGCACCTGCAAACGCTGCCCGGCCTGGGCGGCGCGCCCCTGGGCCTGCTCCAGCAGCGCCTGCTGCAACTCGATATGCAACGGCAGCAACGGATGGAACTCCGGCGCCGCCGCAGCCTGCTGGCCGCCGTAGGTCTGGCTCAGGCGCAACAACCACGACTCGGCCAGGTCGTTGCGCCCCTGGGCCAGCCACAGCTCGCATTTCACCAGGGTGATCATGGCCAGGTAGAAGATCGGCGGCACGTCCCAGATATGCATCAGCCGCTCGGCCTCGGCCAGCTCGGCGAAAGCCTCGGCGAAACGCCCTTCGCGCCCGTCCAGGGTGGCCAGGGCGCAATGGCCGATCAGCACGCTGATGTCACGGCAGGCGCGGGCCTCGATCAGGCCGGCGCGCAGGCGGCTGCGGCCGGCATCGGCCTGCAGGCGGCCCACCAGCAGATAGCCTTCGTAGAGCATCAGCCGCGCCCGCACCGCATACAGGCGCTGGGACGACAACCCTCGCAGGCGATGCAGCCCCTGGCGCACTTCGTCCATGGCCCGCAGCACCTCGCCACGGGCATGCAGCACCCGTGCACGGTCGTAATGGGCCAGGGCCTCGAACAGCGGGTTCCCAACCCGCTGCGCCAGCTCCAGGGCCTCGCGGTTCCAGCCGCGGGCACGCCAGAAATCGGCGTCGGCGATAGCCAGGTTGGACAGGGTCGACAGGCACATCAGGCGCTGTCCGTAACGCTTGTGCGGCAGGCTTTGCAGGGCCTGCTCGCAATACGAACGGGTGCGCTCGCGGTCGCCGCGGCCACGGGCGATGATCCCGCTCAACGCCAGCCACTGGGCCAGCATGGATTTCTGCGCGGTGGCCGACGGCGCCGGCAGGAAACGGCTGAGATGGCTGGCCAGCTCTTCTGCCGCATCCAGCTGGCAGGCCAGGCCCAGGGCCCAGCTGTACAGCACGATCAGCCGCGGCGTGCTGATCAGCAGGCTGTCGGGCAGGTCCATCTTCCAGCGCAGCAGCATGCCGACGTTCTGTTCGGCCAGCAGTTGTTCCTCGGAGAGGTTCTGCACCAGGTTGGCCGCCACGTCGAGGTGCCCGGCACGCAACGCCTGCTCCACCGCCTCGTCGAGCAGGCCCTGGCCATGGAACCAGCGACAGGCGCGCAGGTGCAGGCTCGACAGCGGCAGGCTGGCCTGGCGGGTGCGCAGCAGGTCGGAGAACAGGTGGTGATAGCGGAACCAGTAGCCGTGCTCGTCCAGCGGTACGAGGAACACCTGGTGCGATTGCAGGAAACGCAGGATCTCGCTGCTATCGTGGCTTTCCCGCAGGGCATCGCAGAGGTCGGCGCAGAAGCGGTCCTGGCAGGCGGTGTCGTTGAGGAAGGCCTGCACCTCGGGCGGCAGGCAGTCGATGACTTCTTCCAGCAGGTAGTCGCGGATCAGCCCTTCGCCACCGTGCAGGGCCTGGGGCAAGGTGCTGTCGGCGCCGGACTCGATGGCCGCGAGCAGCCAGAAGCGCAGGCCGGCGACCCAGCCGTCGCTGCGCTGGACCAGGTTGTCCAGGGCCTGGCCGCGCAACGCCGAGGGATGCTGACCGAGCACGGCGAAGGATTCGTCGGGGGTCAGGCGCAGGTCCTGTTCGGTCAGCTCCAGCAACTGCCGCGACAGGCGCAGGCGCGCCAGGTGCCAGTCCGGGCGCAGGCGGCTGGTGACCAGCAGCACCAGCCCGGGCGGCAGGTGATTGAGGAAGAACTGCAGGCAGCGGTCGAGTACCGGGCCCTGGGCCAGGTGGTAGTCGTCGAGCACGAGGAGGATGGGGGCTGCGCCTTGCAGGTGCACCGCCAGTTCGTCGAGCAGGCCGTCGAGCCATTCCTCGAAGGCGAATGGCTGGTGGCGCTGGCGCATCTTCAGCAGGCCGAGGGCCTGGGCACCAATGCTCGGGCAATGCTGCTGCAGGCCTTCGAGCAGGCGTTCGAGAAAACGCCCGGGGTCGGCATCGCGCTTGCTCAGGCCCAGCCACAGGCTGCGCCACTGCGCCGGCAGGCCCTGGCAGAACTCCACCGCCAGGGAACTCTTGCCGAACCCGGCCGGGGCATTGACCAGCAACAGGCGACCGCCGAGCCCGGCCTGCAAACGCTGGCAAAGGCGCGCGCGCGGCACATGCCCCTCGGGCAGCGGTGGCCGGTAGAAGCGTCCTTCCAGCGCGGACACGGTCTGGCTGGTGAACCCTTGCGTGCTGGACAGGTCGGTCATGGCCGGCTCTTTCCTGGGAAAATCTCGGCGACAGGGATTGCCGCAGACTAGCGGTTTAACCCGCACATTTGAAGGCGATTGCCGCAGGTAAGCAAAAAAAGACTACAACAAGAAGCAACAAGACCAACATTGACGGGAGGCAATGGATGATGCGGCTGACGGCTTTATCCGAGGTGGCGAAGGGATTTTTCTGAGGGGGGGCTTGCCGGAAATCAGAACGCCCCGGCAAGCCGGGGCGTTCTGGGGGATCACACGGAGTAGCTCAGACTTTAACGCACACCCGTCTGACGCAGGGCGGCCGGCTGGAAGTCAGACTTGGACGCGGTGAAGCCGAAGTCGTAGGAGCTCTTCTCCTCGTTCTTCATGCCCAGCGCCAGGTAACGACCGGATTGCAGGTCATAGATGGCTTCCAGGGTGTACCACGGTACCTGGACGTTGTAGTAGTCCTGGGCGTGGGCCTCGGACACGCGCCACAGCTGGTTGCGACCGTCGTACTGGTCGATCACCGCGGCTTGCCAGGTGTCCTCGTCGATGTAGAAGTCACGCTTGGCGTAGATGTGGCGCTGGCCCGGTTTCAGGGTCGCCACCACGTGCCACACGCGGCGCAGTTCGTAACGGGTCAGGTCCTGGTTGATGTGGCCCGGCTTGATGATGTCGGCGTACTTCAGGGTTGGCGAGTCCAGCTTGTAGCTGTTGGAGGCGATGTACATCTCCTTCTTGCCTTCCAGCTTCCAGTCGTAGCGGTCCGGCGCGCCGTTGTACATGTCGAGGTTGTCGGAGGTACGCAGGCCGTCGGCCGCGGTACCCGGACCGTCGTAGGACACCTGCGGTGCCAGGCGCACGCGGCGCTGACCGGAGTTATAGACCCACGCCTTGCGCGGCTCCTTGACCTGGTCGAGGGTCTCGTGCACCAGCAGCACGGTACCGGCCAGGCGCGCCGGCGCGGTGACTTCCTGCTTGAAGTAGAACAGCACGTTACCCGGATCCTTCGGATCGAAATCCTTCATCTGGTCGCGGAAGACGAACTGGTCCTTGAAGTACACCAGGCTGTAGCTGCCGTTCTGCAGCGGCGTGGCCTGGGTCACCAGGCGGGTCACGCTGCCACCGCGATAGCGGGTGATGTGGTTCCAGATAACCTCGACACCGCTTTTCGGAATCGGGAACGGCACGGCGACCTGGAAGTTGTTCAGGCCGTTGCCGCCTTCCACCAGGGTGGTCTCGGTGGCGTTCTTCTTGATCGCGGCGAAGACGTTGTCAGGCACGGTGGCGCCGCGGTGGGTCTTGTACACCGGGATCTTGAAGGTCTCGGGGTAGCGCTTGATCATCGCGACCTGGCCAGGGGACAGCTTGTCCTTGTACTGGTCGACGTTCTGCGCGGTGATGGTGAACAGTGGCTTGTCGGCCGCATACGGGTCGGCCAGGAAACCGCGGGCATCGACGGCGCCGGCGGTCTTCGACAGCGGCTCCCAGGCGCCGATGGAACCGTCGGCGTTACCGGCCTTTTCCGCGCCCATCGGGGTCAGGCTGCTGCCCAGCTTGGCAGCTTCGTCGGCGGAGACCGCCGCCATCACGCTGGTCGCCAGCAGGGACAGGCCCAGTACGCCGGCTTTCAGCAAAGTCTTGGTGCTTTTCATGGTCATGTTCTTCTTCCTGAATAATGCGCTTAGAAGTTCACGCCGAAGCTGAGGGCGACGAAGTCGCGGTCATCCACGGTGGTGTACTTGCCGTCGAAGAAGTTGGTGTACGACAGGCTGGCGGTGTAGGTGTTGAGGTAGTCGGCATCCAGGCCGAGGCTGACGGCCTTGCGGCCTTCCTCGAAGTTGCCGCCCGGGCCTGGCGAGTAGCCGTCGACGTCGTGGGACCAGGCCACGCTCGGCTTGAGGTTCACACCGGCAAACACGTTCGGGTAGTCCCAGATGGCGCGAGCGCGGTAACCCCAGGAGGTGCGGGTGGTGTAGCCATCGTCTTCACAGTTGCGACTGAGGTTGGCAGAGGAAGCGCCATTGGCTGCGCCGGAGATGGTGTTGCTGTTCAGGACCACGCAGGTATTGCGGCCGGCAGTCGCAGGCAGCGGTCCAGGCCCGTACACCGGGTCACGGCCGTAACGCACCTTGCTGGAGCTTTCCAATCCACCGACGACGGTCATCCCGACCTCACCCACCACGGTCAGGCGGCTGGCCCCCATGACCTGGTCGAAGAAATGGGTGAACGTGGTTTGCAACTGGGTGACTTCCTTGCGGCGGTAGCCATGCAGGTCTTGCCCAGCTTGCCCCTTGAGCAGCGAGGCGTTGCCCAGGCCAAACTGCGGTGGCAAGGCAGTCACGCCGGCATAGAGGATATCGGTGGTATTCAATTGCACCGGTGCGTTGGGGCGATAGCTGATTTCACCGCTCCAGGCGGTACCGGTTGGCAGGCTGGTGGAGAAGCTCAGGCCATACAGCCGAATGTCCTCAGGATACTCGACGAAATACTTCGAGTTGCCCGCAACAATGATCGGTGCCGCCGTGCCCGCGCCCGCCGCAGCCGTGTAGGCGGCCTGCGAAGCCCCGGTTGCGCTGAAGATCGGCGCACGGCTGTGATAGTTCATGGCATACAGGCCGAACTCGGTGTTCCACGGCTCGAACATGTAGCGCAGCGCCACGCCGAACTGGCCGCTGTCCCGCGCATCGCGGTCCGGACCGCGGGCGACCTTGACGCCTTCCGCGTTGATGTCGATGCCCAGAGCCCGCAGGCGCGCCAGGTCCGTGGGCGCCAGGAAGCGACTGCTGGACAGCACGCGCAGGTTGTCGGAACAACCATCGGCGATCACGTCCGGCTGCGAGAAGAACGTACCGCAGTTATCCACTACGGTCTGGTCCCACTCCAGCTGGTAGAAGGCCTCGGCCGACAGGTTGTCGGTCAGGCTCTGGGAGATGTAGAACATGTTGACCGGGATCAGGCCTTCCTTGACCTCGGCACCCGGACGACGGAACGCGGACACGTCAATCGGGTTGATGGCGTTGATACCGCTGCCGATGAAGGTACTTTCACCCCAGCTCACCACCTGCTTGCCCAGACGGACCGAGCCTGGCTGATCGGCGATGGAGTAGTTGTGATAGACGAAGGCGTCGAGGATCTGCCCGCCGGAGGACTTGGCGCCTTCCTTGCGGTTGGAATCGCTGATGTCCTTGAACTCGCGGCTTTCGTCCTTCAGCTCGAAGTCGTACCAGTACTTGCCACGGACGAAGACGCCGGTGTCGCCGTACTTCAGTTCGAGGTCGTGGATGCCCTTGAAGATCTTCGAGAAGGTCTCACCGCGCTTGAAGTTCAGGTGACCATCGTCGGAGGTCTGCGACAGGCCCTTGCCACCGTTGTTCACCCCGATCAGGTTCTTGTTCGCTTTCTCAGTAGACCAGCTGGCACCAACCGACAGGGACGAGTCGAAGCTCCCCTCGATCTCCCCGATGTTGAAGCTGACCGCGAATGCAGGACTTGCAAGCGTAGAAGCGAGGCTGACGGCCAGGGGCAGTTTCGCCCGGCGCCAGAACAGATTTACTGATGTCATCGACGCTACTCCATGTACTTTATTTTTATGGCAGTGAGTCCTTCAAAGAAACGGGCCGATCGACGCCAGTGCTGGCAGGCCGCTAGTCGGTGCGCTGCGTGCGCATTCCCCGTCCCTCAAAATCCCCTGGCCCGACTATAGCCAGCAGGTAGTAGTGCTTGATCCCTCTAAAGTGTGATTTGCACATCCCCCCGCCCGTGGCACCGCCAAGACGGCGACACGAAGGCTGACCGGGGAAGGATGGCTGATATTTTTCATTTCACAAGGCAGCGAAGCCTCTGGAACGCGGCTCGCGCCGGTCAAGGCGCGAGCCGGCGCGGTTTACAGGGTGGACAGGAAGGCGCTGTTGCTGGCCTGCCACTCGGTGATGTCGAGGCGAATGCGCTTCTTGTCGAGCTTGCCGACACTGGTCTTGGGAATTTCGGTAACAAGGGCGATCTGGCTCGGAATCGCCCACTTGTTGATATGCCCCAGTTCCACGAACGGCTTGAGGTGTTCCTTGAGTTCCCGCGCGTCGATGCTCGCGCCTTCGCGCACCACCAGCAGGGCGAACGGGCGCTCGCCCCACTGCGGATCGGCGACACCGACCACGGCCACTTCGCGCACTGCCGGGTGACGGCTGATGAGGTCTTCCAGGTCCAGCGAGGAAATCCATTCGCCGCCGGTCTTGATCACATCCTTGATGCGGTCGCGGATGTCGATCACGCCCATGGCGTCGAGGGTGGCGACATCACCGGTGTGCAGCCAGCCACCGGCCCAGAGTTCCTCGCTCTTCTCCGGCTCGCGGAAGTAACCCATGGTCAGCCAGGGAGCGCGCAGCACCAGTTCGCCCTGGGATTCGCCGTCGGCCGGGAGGAAGTTGCCGTCGCCATCGACGATCGCCGCTTCCACCAGTGGTACCGGGACCCCGGCCTTGATTCGGTAGGTGGTTCGTTCGTCCTCGCTGCCGGCCAGCAGTTCCTCGTTGAGGTGGGCGCAGGAGATCAGCGGGCAGGTCTCGGACATGCCGTAGGCCGCGGTCAGCTGGATCCCGCGGGCCTTGGCCGCCTCGTACAGGGCACGGTTCAGCGCGCTGCCGCCGATGATGATCTTCCAGCCGCCGAAATCCTGGTCCTGGGCGTTCTTGCAGTTGAGCAGCATCTGCAGGATGGTCGGCACGCAGTGGGAGAAGCTGACCTTTTCCTCGCGCCACAGGCGGACCAGCATGTCCGGCTCGTAGCGCCCGGGATAGACCTGCTTGAGCCCGAGCATGGTGGCGACGTAGGGGATGCCCCAGGCGTGCACGTGGAACATCGGGGTGATCGGCATGTACACGTCGTCGGTGCCGAGCAGGCGCACGCTGTCGATGCTACCGGTAACAGTGGCCACGCCCATGGTGTGCAGTACCAGCTGGCGGTGGGTGAAGTAAACGCCCTTGGGGTTGCCGGTGGTGCCAGTGGTGTAGAAGGTGGTGGCGACCGAGTTCTCGTCGAAATCCGGGAAGTCGTAGTGCGGGCTGGCGGCGGCCAGCAACTGCTCGTACTCGCCGACCAGGTTGGGCAGCTCGGCGGTCTTGTCCGGACCGTCGGTGAGCAGCAGGGTCTTCTCCACCGTGGTCAGTTGCGGGGCTATGGCCTGGTAGAGCCCGACGAAGTCGCTGTTGACCAGCACGAAGCGGTCGTCGGCGTGGTTCATGGTGTAGAGGATCTGCTCCGGCGACAGGCGCACGTTGATGGTGTGCACCACCGCGCCGATCATCGGGATGGCGAACATGCATTCCAGGTAGCGATGGCTGTCCCAGTCCATCACCGCCACGGTGTCGCCGGCCTTGACCCCGGCCTCGGTGAGCACGTTGGCCAGGCGCGCTATACGCTCGTTGAGGGTCAGGTAGCTGTAGCGCAGCTGGTCGCGGTAGACGATCTCGCGGGTTTTCTCGTAGCGGCTGCCGGACATCAGCAGGCGCTTGATCAGCAGGGGAAACTGATACGCACCCTCGGCGGGGGCAATGACACGAGTCTGCAACATGGGAGTCCCTTTTCTGGAGTTGCACGGGGCATGGACAAAGCTGTCCTTACTCTAGAACGGGGCAACGGCGGTCAAATCAGCCAAAGGAATGATTTGACCGCCTTTCGACCGAACGGTCATGCACCTCCGGTGCCTCTGTTCAGCGGATTTAGCTGAAGGCGATCTTGATCCCGAGGGCGATCAGCACGGCGCCCATGGTGCGGTCGAACCAGTGGCCCATGCGGGCGAAGCCGGCGCGCACCCGGGCCTGGCTGAACAGCATGGCGACCAGGCAGAACCACAGGCCGGTGGCCAGGGCCAGGTAGACGCCGTAGCCGGCCTGGACCAGCAGCGGGGTGTGGGGGTTGATGACCACGGTGAACAGGGAAAGGAAGAACAGCGTGGCCTTGGGATTGAGGCCGTTGGTCATGAAGCCGGCGACGAAGGCCGCGCGCGGGGTGCGTTCGACGGTGGAGACCTGGACCGACTCGGCGCCCGCAGCGGCGGGCCTGGACCGCAGGGCCTTGAAGCCGATGTAGACCAGGTAGGCCGCAGCGGCCCATTTGAGCGCGTTGAACAGCATGATCGACTGCGACACGATCAGGCCGATGCCCAGCAGCGAATAGCCGACATGGAGGAAGATCGCGGTGCCGACGCCGAAGGCGGTCCAGGTACCGGCGCGGCGACCATGGGTAACACTTTCCCGCACCACCACGGCGAAATCGGGACCGGGGCTGGCGACGGCCAGCAGGTGGATCAGCGCGACGGTGAGAAATTCTGCCCAGTACACGAAAGGAGGCTCCTGGTAACAAATGGGGGGATACCTTACCCATTAACACCTTGTTACAACAGGGGTTCCGCCAGGGCTGACAGGTGCTCGGCTTGACTCTCCCCCAAAGGTCAACCTTTAACCTGCCGCCCTTTCCCCCGGATCCGGCGCCATGACCCAACGCATCCTCATCCTCCTCGGCCACCCCTCTGCCGACAGCTTCTGCGCCGCCCTCGCCCGGCACTACGCCAGTGCCGCCCGCGAAGCCGGCCACGATGTTCGCCACCTGGCCCTCGGCGAGCTGGATTTCGAACCGGTCCTGCACCACGGCTACCGCGCCGATCAACCGCTGGAAGCCGACCTGCTCGCCGCCCAGCAGGCAATCCTCTGGGCCGAGCGCCTGGTGCTGGTGTTCCCGATCTGGTGGGGCGGCGTGCCCGCCCTGCTCAAGGGCTTTCTCGACCGCATCCTGCAACCGGGCTTCGCCTTCCGCTACAAGCCCGGCTCGCCCTTCCCGGAAAAACTCCTGGCCGGCCGCCACGCCCACCTGCTGGTGACCATGGACACCCCGCCCTGGTACTACCGCTGGTTCCAGGCCATGCCCGGCCTGCATCAGATGCGCCGCACCACCCTGGCGTTCTGTGGCATCCGCACCGGAAAGACGCTAACGTTCGGGCCGGTCCTCCATTCCTCCCCGCAGCGGCGCCAGTCCTGGCTGGACCAGACCCGCACCCTGGCCCTGCGCTGACAAGGAAGTGCAATGTTCATCGGCGAAGCCGCCCGTCTTTCCGGCACCACCATCAAGACCATCCGCCACTACGAAAGCATCGGCCTGCTGTCCACGGCCCGGCGCCAGGGCAGCTACCGCGTCTACGACCAGCACGCCGTCGAGCTGCTGGTGCTGATCAAGTGCGCGCAGAAGCTCGGCTTTACCCTCAAGGAGATGCAGGCTCTAATGGCCGACGGCCAGACCCGCCGCGACGACATCCGCACCGCCATCGCGACCAAAACCGCGCAAGTGCAGCAGCGGATCGACGAGTTGCAGCGCCAGCTCGGCGAATTACAGGCCTTCGACGCCAGCCTGCAGCAGATTTCCGATAGCTGTTTCCATCTCTGAATTTCCCGGGAGCCCCGCCATGACCCACGCCGTCTTTCTCGATCACAGCTCGCTGGACCTCGGTGACCTCGACCTCGACGGCTTGCACGCCTGCTTCGAGCGCCTGGACGTACACCCGGCGAGCGCCCCCGACCAGGTCGTTGAACGCCTGCAGGGCGCCAGCGTGGCCATCAGCAACAAGGTGGTGCTGGACGCCACGGTGCTCAAGGCCTGCCCGGACCTCAAGCTGATCCTGGTGGCCGCCACCGGCACCAACAACGTCGACCTGCAGGTCGCCCGCGACCAAGGCATCGTGGTCAGCAACTGCCAGGGCTACGGCACCCCGTCCGTGGCCCAGCACACCCTCGCCCTGCTGCTGGCCCTGGCCACGCGCCTGGCGGACTACCAGCAGGCGGTCGCCGCCGGCAAATGGGGCCAGGCGAAGCAGTTCTGCCTGCTGGACTTCCCCATCGTCGAGCTGGAAGGCAAGACCCTCGGCCTGCTCGGCCATGGCGAACTGGGCGGTGCAGTGGCGCGCCTGGCGGAGGCCTTCGGCATGCGCGTGTTGCTTGGGCAACTGCCCGGCCGCCCACCTCGTGAAGACCGCCTGAGCCTGGAGGAACTGCTGCCCCAGGTCGACGCCCTGACCTTGCACTGCCCGCTCAACGACAACACCCGCAACATGATCGGCGCGCCGCAACTGGCCCTGCTCAAGCCCGGCACCTTCATCGTCAACACCGCCCGCGGCGGCCTGATCGACGAACAGGCCCTGGCCGATGCCCTGCGCGGCGGTCACCTGGGCGGCGCAGCCACCGACGTGTTGACCGTGGAACCGCCGGTCAACGGCAACCCGCTGCTGGCCGGCAACATCCCGCGTCTGATCGTCACCCCGCACAGCGCCTGGGGCGCGGTGGAAGCACGGCAGCGCATCGTCGACCAGCTCACCGAAAACGCCCGCGCCTTCCTCGCCGGCAGCCCGCGCCGCGTGGTCAGCTGAGGCGCGCCGGCTTCTGGTAGACTTCGCCCCTTTTTTCTCAGGAGCCGCCGTCCATGGACCCGCGCAGTGAAGTGTTGCTTCGTCAGGCCGATCTGTTCACCGGCCCGCTGCTGCTCGCCGGGTTGCCGGCGGACAGCCTGCTGGGCAGTTTTCCACAGGCCCATGGCTGGTGCTGGCATGCCGGCGACCAGGCAATCCTCGATGCCCGTTTCGCCGGCCGCAGCCATTTCGGCGTGGAAGCCCCCAGCGTGCCGTTCGACGCCGCCGTGCTGTTCCTGCCCAAGTCCCGCGACCTCGCCAACTACCTGCTCAACGCCCTCGCCTCGCGCCTGGGCGGGCGCCAACTGTTCCTGGTCGGGGAAAAACGCGGTGGCATCGAAGGTGCGGCGAAGCAACTGCATGCCTTCGGCAAGCCACGCAAGCTGGACAGCGCGCGGCATTGCCAGCTCTGGCAGGTGACTGTGGATAACCCGCCGGCGGCGCAATCGCTGGAAAGCCTGGCCCTGCGCTTCGAGCTGCCGCTGGCCGATGGCCCGCTGAACATCGTCAGCCTGCCCGGCGTGTTCAGCCATGGCCGCCTGGACCGCGGCACCGCGCTGCTGCTGGAGCATCTGGACGGGCTGCCGTGCGGTCATGTCCTCGACTTCGGCTGCGGTGCGGGAGTCCTGGGGGCGATCGTCAAGCGGCGTTATCCACAGAGCCGGGTCACCCTGCTCGACGTCGATGCCTTCGCCGTCGCCAGCAGCCGCCTGACCCTGGCTGCCAACGGTCTGGAAGGCGAGGTGATCGCCGGTGACGGGATCGACGCTGCACCTCGCGAACTCGACGTCATTCTGAGTAATCCGCCGTTCCACACCGGGGTTCACACCAACTATCAGGCGTCGGAGAATCTGCTGAAAAAATCCGCCGATCATCTGAAAAAAGGCGGCGAAATGCGCCTTGTCGCAAACAGCTTCCTGCGCTATCCACCACTGATCGAAGCCGCCCTGGGCAACTGCGAAACGCGTGCCCAGGCCGACGGATTCAAGATCTACCGGGCGCTGCGCGGCTGAAAAACAGCACTTGCGCAAACGAATCCGCGTAGGCAGAATCCGCTCCGTCCTAGGGGAGTAGTCTCCCGCGAGCGCCCTGCTCGCCCGGTGCGACGTCAACATACTTGGTCCACAGACCATGGCGCGCACGACCCACGGTCCGCATCAGACGGATCCAGGGTTTGACAAGACCTATGACACGCACACCTTACCCGGGGCGGGGAGGCTGTACGTGTCATAGCCGTGTCGACCCGCCCCCGTAGGAATCCTGATGCTGGAATCGTTGCTTGTCCCTACCGCAATCGTTGCGCTCGCCGAAATTGGCGACAAGACGCAGCTGCTTGCCCTCATTCTCGCCGCGCGCTTCCGCAAGCCGTGGCCGATCATCGCCGGCATCGTCGCCGCAACCCTGGCCAACCATGCCGCCGCCGGTGCCGTGGGTGCCTGGTTCGGCAGCTTCTTCAGCAGCACCACCCTGCACTGGATCCTGGCCGCGAGCTTCCTCGCCACGGCGGCGTGGACACTGATTCCGGACAAGATGGACGATGACGAGGCCAGCACGGCGCGGCGCTTCGGGCCGTTCCTGACCACGCTGATCGCATTCTTCCTGGCGGAGATCGGCGACAAGACCCAGGTCGCCACGGTGATGCTGGCGGCGCAGTACCCGCACCTGATCATGGTGATCATCGGGACCACCCTGGGCATGCTGATCGCCAACGTGCCGGTGGTACTGGCGGGTAATTTCGCGGCGGAGAAACTGCCGCTGACCCTGATTCGTCGCCTGGCGGCGAGTGCCTTCGTGGTGCTGGCGGTGATCGCGGTGTATTCGGCGATGCAGGCCAGCGGATGGGTAGGCTAAACCCTTCCTGCAGGAGCTGGCTTGCCTGCGAAGGCCTGCAACGCAGGCCCGATCCAGTCGCTGCAACATTCGGGACCGCGTTGCGGTCCCTCGCGGAGCAAGCTGATTACTTCTTGGCCTGCTCGTACAACGGCATCACCTTCGGAATCGCCGCCTGCAACGAAGCAATCCGGCTATCCGACGCCGGGTGAGTGCTCATGAACTCCGGCTGCGATGCACCACCCGAGGCCTGGGCCATCTTGTTCCACAGGGTGATCGCGGCATTCGGGTTGTAGCCGGCGCGGGCCGCCAGTTCCAGGCCGATCAGGTCGGCTTCGTTCTCGTTGCTGCGGCTGTTGGGCAGGGTCAGGCTGTACTGCACCACGGTATCGGCCAGTTGCAGGCTGTCCTCGCCCAGCCCCAACAGGGCACCGGCGCCGGAACGGGCCATCTGGATGCCGTAGGCCTTGGACATCGCTTCACGACCATGCTCGCGCAAGGCGTGGGCGATTTCATGGCCCATCACCGCGGCAATCTCGTCGTCGGTCAGCTGCAACTTATCGATCAGGCCGCTATAGAAGATGATCTTGCCGCCAGGACCACAGTTGGCGTTGAGCTCGTCGCTCTTGATCAGGTTGACCTCCCACTGCCATTGCGCCGAGTCCGGGCGGAACTGCGGGGCCTGGGCAATCAGGCGGTCGGCGATGGCCTGCACGCGCTTGGCGTTGGCGCTGGTCTTGTCCAGCACGCCCTTGCCGGACGCCTCGCCGAGGGTCTGCTGGTAGGACTGGGCATACATCTGGTTGACCTGGTCGGTCGACAGCATGCTGAACATATATTGCTTGCGCTCGACACCGACCGCTCCACCACTGGTGGTGTTCACCGCCTGGCAACCGGCCAGCAGGATCGAAGCGCCCAGGGCACCGACAACAACCAATCTACGCATGTAAAAACTCCCTTCTGAGGTGAGCCGTATCCTAGGACGGCGCGTCTGATCGCGCCACAACCGTAAGCAAAGATTTCTCTCTGACCTGCTAATGCTTTATCGGTTTCACGCCGATATTACGGGGGCTAGGCGACCTTCCCGTGCTCGGAGCCCCTCAATGAAGTTCAAGTCGATCCAGTTTTCCGTTGCCGCCCTGGCGGGCGCAATCGTGTTGAGTATCGTCGCAGCCCTGGTGCTGTACGCGGTGTTTTCCGGAGCCCGGACCCAGGACCTGGTGCAGAAACGGACACAGGAGCAGTTCAATACCATCATCGAGCAGCGCCTGACCGCCCTGGCCCAGACCCAGGCCAGCCAGATCCTGCGCCGCCTCGAAGCTCCGCTGCTGGTGGCCCGCGGCATCGCCACCACCAACGCGCAACTGGGCATGAAGGACGCCGCCGGCAACCCGGCCCTGAAGGTGGAACGCGCCCAGCTGATCAGCCTGCTCAAGCAGAGCCTGGTGAACAACCCGCTGTTGCTGGGCACCTATGTCGCCTGGGAGCCGAACGCCGTCGATCATGACGACGCCAGCTATATAGGCACCGCCGTGGAAGGTATCGATCCGGCCAACGGTCGCTTCCAGCCCTGGTGGTACCGCAACACCGACGGCAGCTTCGGCCTGGAAAAGCTGGTCGACCTGAACAACGACACCCTGCTCTCCACCGGCGTGCGCGCCAGCGAGTACTACCTGTGCTCGAAGGAAAGCAAGCGTGCCTGCGCCATCGACCCCGCGCCTTATAAAGTGGGCGACAAGATGGTGATGCTCGCCTCCTTCATCGAGCCGATCATGGTCGACGGCCAGTTCCAGGGCATCGTCGGCGCCGACCTGTCGGTGAACTTCATCCAGGACCTGCTCAAGGCCGCCGACGGCCAGCTGTACAACGGCGCCGGCGAGCTGGCGCTGATCGCCAACAACGGTCGCCTGGTTGCCTATACCAAGGACGAAAGCAAGTTCGGCGAGAAGGCCAGCGACGTGCTGCCGGCCGCCGAGGCCGCCAGCCTGAAGAAGGTCACCGGCGACGCGCCGGTCTATGAAGTGGACAACGAGAACGGCCAGATCCGCCTGTTCCTGCCGTTCCAGATCGGTGACACCGCCGCGCGCTGGACCCTGCTGCTGGACCTGCCTCTGGACGCGGTGATGGCTGATGCCGCCAAACTGCAGAAAGACCTCAGCGACCAGCGCCGCACCGATATCACCGGCATGACCTTGGTCGGCCTGGCCATCGCCGCCCTTGGCCTGCTGGTGATCTGGCTGCTGGCCCACGGTATCGCCCGCCCGCTGCGGCAGATGGTGGCGATGCTGGACGACATCGCCCAGGGCGAAGGCGACCTGACCCGCCGCCTGGAAAGCGACCGCCACGACGAGCTGGGCTCCATCGCCAAGGGCTTCAATACCTTCCTCGGCAAGCTGCAGACCATGATCAGCCAGGTGGTGACCTCGGTGCAGAAGGTCAGCGACTCGTCGGAACACACCGCCGATATCGCCATTCGCACCAACCAGGGCGTGCACAAGCAGATGGCCGAGATCGACCTGGTGGCCACCGCGGTACACGAAATGACCGCCACCGCCCAGGACGTGGCGCGCAATGCCACCCACGCAGCCCAAGCCGCGAGCAATGCCGACCAGGCCGCCAACCAGGGCCTGTCCATCGTTCGCGACACCTCCAACTCCATCGCCGCCCTGGCCGACGAGATCGGTCGCGCGGTGGGCGTGGTGCAGACCCTGGCCCGGGACAGCGAGAACATCAACGCCATCCTGGTGGCGATCCGCGCGATTGCCGAACAGACCAACCTGCTGGCCCTCAATGCCGCGATCGAGGCGGCCCGTGCCGGCGAGCAGGGTCGTGGTTTCGCCGTGGTTGCCGACGAAGTGCGCAACCTGGCGCAGAAGACCCAGCAGGCCACCGAAGAAATCCAGCAGATGATCCAGCAACTGCAGCAGGGCACCCGCGACGTGGTGCGGGTGATGGAGGACAGCCAGGGCAAGACCGATGTCAGCGTGCAGCAGGCGGCACGGGCGGCCGATGCGCTGGAAAGCATTACCCGGGCGGTATCGGTGATCAACGACATGAACACCCAGATCGCCAGCGCCGCCGAGGAGCAGAGTGCGGTGGCCGAGGATATCAACCGCAACGTGATCAATATCGGCCAGGTGGCCAATGAGGTGGCGGGCGGTGCCGATGAGTCGAGCAGTGCCAGTGCCGAGCTGACCAAGCTGGCGGAGCAGCAGCGGCGGCTGATCAATCAGTTCCGGGTTTGACGGCAGTTGCAAGTTCCAAGCTTCAAGCGGCAAGCAAGAGCGAATCGCATCGCTTTTGCTTGCATCTTGAAGCTTGCAACTGCTTTCAAGCCGGCGTCAGGCACTCCGGCGCATCCAGCTTCGGATCATTGACGAAATTCGCCAGCACCCGCTCGCGCAACGCCGCTGGCGGGCTGGCGAGCAGCCCATGCAACTCGGCAATCGGCGTTTCCGGATTCAGCCACGCCGCTTGTCCCGCCGCATCCAGGATCAGCGGCCGACGCTGGTTCATCGCCGCCTGGGTCACCACCGCCACGCTCAGCCACACCTGCTCCTGTACCGGATAGGCCTCCCAGATCGCCGCGAAGAACAACGACGAGCCCTCCCCCGGCGTCAGCCAGTACGGCCGCTTGCGCACGTTCCCGCGCCATTCGTAGAAGCCGTTGGCCGGCAGCAGGCAGCGGCGCTTGGCAAAGGCCTCGCGAAACATCGGCTGGTCGGTCAGGGTCTCGGCACGGGCATGGGCGGGGGTGCGGGTGAGGTCGGTCAGCCACGGCGGCGTCAGGCCCCAGCGGGCGCGGGCCAGGGTCAGTTGGTCATCCTCGCGGCGCTGGATCAGCACCTGGGCGCCAGGCGAAATGTTCCATTGCGCCTTCTGGCCAGCGGGAAAGCCAGGCAACGCGGCAAAAGCCGGCGACCAGCGAAACAGGGCGTAGCGTCCACACATCAGAAGAAACCTAGCAAATCAGCGTTCCGGGGTAACTCTCCGGCTCATCGCCAGGAAGCGGCAGGGCAGCATTGTACGCGGCGATCAGTTGCCGTGCGTACTCGGCCTGGTCATCGGCCACGGCGACACCGAGCAAGCCCTGCAACGGCAGCTCGCCGACCCCGCCCAGCAGGTCACGGCCGACCAGGTGCGCCTCGACGCCCTCGTTGCCGAGCATGCCGATCAGCACCTCGGCCTCCAGCAGGTTTTCCGGTTCGTAGATCCGCCGCATCAATCATTCTCGCTTTTCACATCGAGCATCCATTCGTCACCATGCACCTGCAGAATGAAGCGCACCGGACGACAACAGACCTGGCAGTCCTCGATGTACTCCTGGTCGCCAGCGGACAGGTCGAGGGTGGTTTCATTCTCTTCGCCACAATAAGGACAATCGTAGAACGCAGTTTCCAGCATCGCGGCCTCCGCGGTTACTTGTGCGTATAATTGCCGGTCCTGCGCCACCGTTCCCGGTTCTTTTCGGCGCGGCCCTACCCTTTACCCTAGTCGTTTCACAACAAGAGAGCATGATGGGCGAATTCGATGCCATCCGACCGTATGACGACGCTGAGGTCCCTGCCGTTCTGGCACGCCTGCTCAGCGATCCGGCATTCCTCGATATCCTTACCCGGTTCCGCTTTCCGAAGATGGCGTCCAACTTCGGCTGGCTGCTCAAGCCGCTGATCGCCCGCCGCCTGCGCAAGGAATTCGCCGGAGTGCCGTGCGTGGCGACCCTGCAGGACAAGGTCGAGTTCTACGTCGATCACACCATCGAGCGCGCCACCGACGGGGTTACCTACACCGGCGTCGAGCAGTTCAAGTCGGGCACCGCCTATCTGTTCCTGGCCAACCACCGTGACATCGTCATGGACCCGGCCTTCGTCAACTACGCCGTGTACCACGCCGGCCTGCCGACCCCGCGCATCGCCATCGGCGACAACCTGCTGCAGAAGCCGTTCGTCAGCGACATGATGCGCCTGAACAAGAGCTTCATCGTGCACCGCTCCATCAGCGGCCGGCGCGAGAAGCTGGCGGCATACCAGTTGCTGTCGGCCTACATCAATCATTCGATCCGCAACGATGGCGCGTCGATCTGGATCGCCCAGGCCGAGGGCCGGGCCAAGGACGGCGACGACCGTACCGATTCGGCGATCCTCAAGATGTTCCACATGAGCCGCAAGGACGAGCCGTTCGGTGAGGTGATCCAGTCGCTGAACCTGAGCCCGGTGTCGATCAGCTACGAGTACGACCCGTGCGACGCGGCCAAGGCCCGCGAGCTGTACATCCGCGCCACCACTGGCAGCTACAGCAAGGCGCCGGGCGAGGACGACCTGAGCATCGGCCTGGGCATCACCGGTTATAAAGGACGAGTGCATATCAACTTCACCCCGCCGGTGACCGCCTCGTTCGAGGACACCAAGCAACTGGCGGCGCATATCGACAAGCAGATCCTGGGTGGCTACCGGTTGTTCCCGGTGCATTACCTGGCGTATGCGCAGTGGGCTGATGCCGACCCGCAACTGCAGGTGCCGAAGGCCAGCGAGGTATTTGGCGCCGAGGAGCTGGCCAAGGCCGACGCGGAGTGGCAGCGGCGGCTGGAAGCGTGCCCTGAAGAGCACCGGCCGTACCTGGTGTTGCAGTATGCGACGCCGGTACGCAATCAGTACCGGGTCAAGGCCGGGTTGCCTTTGTAAGGACAGCACCGCCACCTTGTGGGAGCGGGTCAGGCAGGGCCCTCAGATCCAGGTGCTGACCCAGGACAACAGCAGGGCCATCGCCAGGAATGCCCCACCCAGGCTGTAGTAGAAGCGGTTGACCCGCTGCGTCAGCAGGTCGATCGCCGCCTCGCCCGCCGGCAGGCCGGCCATGGCCCGCGAGGCGCGGCGGCGGGCGTTGTGCAGGAGCAGGCCGCCCGGACAGGTGAGCAGCAGCGCGAACAGATTGATCAGTTTGGCCGGGTGACCGGCGAACAGCCCCCAGAGCATTTGCAGCGACATCACCGAACCTCGAAAAACGAACCGCGCGCATTCTACCCAAGCCGACCGCGTTCGCCCGCCTTTTGCGACCAAATGACCAACTGCAGGTCGCCGTAACATGCTCGTCATCATCACAGGCCACCCTGTCGCCCTCGCAACGCACCGGAGCTTGTCATGCTGCACGCCGAAAACCAGGATCGCCTCTATCTGATTGCCCAGAGCGAGGAGCAGGAAGCGCTGATCGACGGTTTCGCCATCAACGTCCAGGACCGCCAGTGGCTGATCTACTGTGCCCTGGGCGGTCATCCCCACGATCACTTGCCGGAGGTCGACAGCCAGACCGGCATCAGCGTGCTCGATTTCCATATCGAAGCGGCCTAAGGCAGCTCCAAGCCTCAAGCTTCAAGCGGCAAGAAAGAGCAGCCCGCAGTGCTTTTCTCTTGCAGCTTGAAACTTGCAGCTTGCCGCTAAAAGAAAGGACGTCTTATTCGCCCAGCACCTGACCGATGGTCGGATCCTTGAACAGGCGGGTCAGGGCATCGCTCAGCACGTCGCTGACCAGCTTGGTGTTGGTTTCCTGGTTCGGCGCCATGCCGAAACGCTGGTCCAGGGAAGCACCATAGCGGCCGCTATAGCGACGGTTGGCGTTGTTCACGTCAGCCTTGAAGGTCGCGCCGATGGTGGCTTCGGTCACGTACATGCCTTCCTTCGGTGACTGGTACTTCAGCTCGGCCAGGGTCACGGTCAGCTGCGGCGCGTTGTAGGCGTTCGGCGTCGGGGTGAAGCCCAGCAGGCGTACCGCGGCTTCGGCCTGGGCCTGCAGCTTGGGCAGCACATCATTGCCGGTCACGGTGATCGCGCTGGTTTCCGGGTACAGGCCGCCGCGGGTGCCGAGGGTCTGGGTGCCACGTCCATCGACCACCCGTACCACCACCGGCTGGCCGTGGCCAACAGGGGCGAGCTGGGCGGTGAGTTTCGGTTGCGGGCTGAGTTGTTGCGGACTATGGGCGCAACCCACCAGGGTCAGGCTGGTCACAGCGATCAAACCGAACAACAAACGTTGCAACATGCTCATCTCTCCTGGAATAGCGGCAAAGGCCGCCAGTATACCCAGCGCCCCATGCGCCAGTCATCGGCTGGTACAGGCTAGGACAGCACTTTCACATTACTGATTCCACCCTGTCATACGGACTTCATCATCCGTTTCGTATCCTTGCGCCAGTCCCCATCAGGTACTTCGCCATGTCCAGCCTCTGGTCCCTGTTCAAGCGCCAGCCACAACGCCACTTCGCCCGCCTCGATGCCCAGGGCCTGTGCCAGGCCTTCAAGTGCTGCGAACAAGCGCCCGCCGGTGCCGGCTGGGTCGAAGTCAGCGAGTCCGACCTGCGCTGGCTGAACCGTCCGCTGCCCGCCAGCGCCCGGGCCGTACCGCGTCGGCGTGGCAATCTGCTGCAACGCGCCCTCGCTGCCTGACCGGTCAGCAAGAAAAGTCTGTAATAAAGGCCATTTCTGCCCGCGACATCGTTATAATCTGCCCCCGATTATAAGGACGTCTCCTGATCGGGCCCCGCAGCACCGCCAATGTCATGCATCGGCATCCCCCAAAAACGCCCACAGAGAGCCGTTCACACAGGTCTTGCGAAGCCGGTGTGCCCGCTTTTTTTTGGCCCCTCGCTCTGCCTGAACCTGACGAGCCTGCCCTGCACGGCTCCTTTTTGAGGTTCACGACTCCAAAAGAGCGTGAAAAAACGGGTTTTCACAACTTCACGAGAGTGTGGCGAGCATGAACAGTCTGGTATGTGCAAAAGCATCATCAGTGTCCCGAACAGCCCCGATCAGCTGGTATCAGTCCTCATCCCGAGTGGGTGACTGAGGCCGGTGTACAGCGCGCTGCGGGCGCCTCGACCATAAGTCGAATTGCCACGCCGGCCCTCGGATGCGTTCATATGCAGTATCGAGAGCCCGGTTGGCGGTGTCCGTGAACGTTGGAAAAACTGTGAAGTAGCGGATATGGCGATCCCGCGTGACCGGGATCCTATGCTGTCAATTAGGTGCTGAAGATTTTGGAGATGCGTTAAATGGCGCAGAACGAAACAGTCGATGTGGTACTGGTAGGGGCAGGCATCATGAGTGCCACCCTGGCCGTGCTGCTCAAGGAACTCGATCCGGCGATCAAGCTGGAAGTCGTCGAGTTGATGGATTCGGGTGCCGCGGAAAGTTCCAATCCGTGGAACAACGCAGGTACCGGCCATGCCGGGCTGTGTGAACTGAACTACACGCCTCAGGCTGCCGATGGCAGCATCGACATCAAGAAAGCGGTGCACATCAACACCCAGTTCGAGGTGTCCCGGCAGTTCTGGGCGTACCTGAGCAAGAAAGGCGCGTTCAGCTCGCCGCGGGCGTTCATCAACCCCGTGCCGCACCTGAGCTACGTCGAGGGTGAGAAAGGTATCGCCTTCCTCAAGAAGCGCTACGAGCTGCTCAAGCAGCACCACGCCTTCGCCGAAATGGAATACACCGAAGACCAGGCGGTGATGAAGGAGTGGATGCCACTGATGATGCCGGGTCGCCCGGCGGACCAGAAGATCGCCGCGACCCGGGTGATGAACGGCACCGACGTCAACTTCGGCGCCCTGACCAACAAGCTCCTCAAGCACCTGGGCAACAGCGCCGACGCGCAGGTCAAGTACAGCAAGCGCGTCACCGGCCTGCGCCGTAACGGCAGCGGCTGGACCGTGAGCATCAAGGACGTCAACAGCGGCGGCAGCCGTGACGTCGACGCCCGCTTCGTCTTCCTCGGCGCCGGTGGCGCGGCACTGCCGCTGCTGCAAGCCTCGGGCATCCCGGAAAGCAAGGGCTTCGGTGGCTTCCCGGTCAGTGGCCAGTGGCTGCGTTGCGACAACCCGGAAATCGTCAAGCAGCACCAGGCCAAGGTCTACAGCCAGGCCGCGGTGGGTGCGCCGCCGATGTCGGTACCGCACCTCGACACCCGCGTCGTCGACGGCAAGAAATCCCTGCTGTTCGGGCCTTATGCCGGCTTCACCACCAAGTTCCTCAAGCACGGTTCGTTCCTCGACCTGCCGCTGTCGGTACGCATGGGCAACATCGGCCCGATGCTGGCCGTGGCCCGCGACAACATGGACCTGACCAAGTACCTGGTCAGCGAAGTGATGCAGTCGATGGAGCAGCGCCTGGACTCCCTGCGCCGCTTCTACCCCGAGGCGAAAGCCGAGGACTGGCGCCTGGAAGTGGCCGGTCAGCGCGTGCAGATCATCAAGAAGGACCCGAAGAAAGGCGGCATCCTGCAGTTCGGTACCGAACTGGTCGCTGCCCAGGACGGTTCGCTGGCCGCCCTGCTGGGTGCATCGCCGGGCGCTTCGGTGACCGTGTCGATCATGCTGGAACTGATCGAACGCTGCTTCGCCGACAAGGCCAAGGGCGAGTGGGCTGCCAAGCTCAAGGAAATCTTCCCGGCGCGGGAGAAAGTACTGGCCGCCGATGCCGACCTGTACCACAAGGTCGCGGCGTACAACGACGAGGCCCTGGGCCTGGTCGAAAGCAGTCCGGCACCAAGCTACGCCTGATCTGCTCCCATGAAAAAACGCCCTTCTGGGCGTTTTTTCATGTCTGGCGATCTGTGATGCTTCCACCAATGGAAAGCACAGGGGCCAGCATCAAGCCATGGAGCTGTTCAGCCCCGAGCCTTGTCGATGATCTCGATGTACTCCGGCGCATTGCGCTGGTCGGCGATCACTTCGACGAAGGTCTTGCCCTGCTCGTCCTTGCCGTCCAGGTCATGGCCTGCTTCCACGAAGAACCCGACGAAACGCTCGAAGTCGTCGATGCGCAGGCCGCGGTAGCCCTTGATCAGCTTGTGGTGCGAGGGCGAGGTCAGGCCATCGGCCGGCTCGAAAATGAGGAACGATTTGACGTAGTCGTCGCTGATCTCGTCGCCAATCACCTGCTTCTTGTCTTTACGCATTACCGACTCCAACTGAACCATTCAGGACATTTTCCAGAGGGCCGGCAGTGTACCTCCCGGCGGGCCCGGCGCTCAACGCGCGCGGAGGGTTCCGGTGTGCACGTCGGCCCAGATATGCCCGTTCGGGTAGCTGAGGAACTGCACGTAGACGGTGTCGTTGCGCAGCAGGTCGAGGATCACCTGGTACTGCGCCGGCGGGTAGTTGAGGGTCAGGGTGCGGCTGGCACTGTCATAGACCGGCTTGCGCAGGCTCTTGCCCTCGCCGTCGAAGCTGATCAGCACCTGGCTGATGGTCGCCCCCTGGCTCAGCGGCTTGCCCTTCAGGCGCATCACCTGCGACGAAGTGATCGGCAACGGCTGCTGGTTGGACTGGCGCTGGTTGCCCACCACCACCGAATAACTGGTGACCTGCAGCAACTGCTGGGATTCCGGGGTCTCCTGGCGCACCGCCTGTTCATCCGGGGGCAGGAACTGGCCGTGCATGGGCGCGGCGGCCACGGGAAGGCTGATGAACAGGAGAAGCGGGAGAATCGCACGCATGACAGGCTCCTTGTGGGCGGCCTGGCACTCTAGCATGACGGACGGGGCCAAGGCGTTGCGCCAGGGCCCCTGCCTGCGCTCAATCGAACTGCGCGCGCATCCAGGCCTGGTAGGCGGCCACCTGCGGCTCGCCTTCCTTCGGCGCCCAGGGCGCCATGTCGCCCTCGCCCACCGGGCGGAACGGACCGGCCTTGCACTCGAACATCACGCTATCGGGATCAAGGACCACCAGGCCGTGGAAGACGCCCGGCGGCAGGTCGACCCCCGGGCAATCGCCACCGGCCTGCAACAAGCGCTTGCCGGTGACCTCACCGGTCTCGTCGAAGATCAGCAGGCCCAGCCGGCCCTTGAGCACGATCAGGGTTTCCGCCTTGTCCAGGGCCTGGTGGCGATGGGGCGGGATGTAGGTCTCGGGCTGCAAACCAACGGCCATGCGATGGCAGGGTTCATCCATCTCGTGGAAATTGTGGTGCTGCCGGCCGCGCGGGCTCTGCGCGGCCTTTCGTGCCATCTCGGCGAACAACGACTGATCGAGGAAACCGGGCTGGCGCATGGTCTCAGAGCCCCTTGACGGCGTAGATGCCATTGGCGTTGCGCCAGTAGCCCTTGTAGTCCATGCCATAGCCGAAGACATAGCGGTCGACGCAGCTCAGGCCACAGAAGTCGGCCTTGAGGTCGGCGCTGGCCTTGCGGTCATGGTCCTTGTCCACCAGCACGGCGGTGTAGACGGCACGGGCGCCGGCATGGCGGCAGAAATCGATGATGGCACTGAGGGTGTGCCCTTCGTCGAGGATGTCGTCGATGATCAGCACGTCACGGTCGATGAACGAGACTTCCGGCTTGGCCTTCCAGAACAGGTCGCCGCCGCTGGTCTGGTTGCGGTAGCGGGTGGCGTGCAGGTAGGACGATTCCAGCGGGAACTGCAGGTGGGTCAGCAGCTTGCCGGCGAAGATCAGGCCGCCGTTCATCACGCAGAAGACCACCGGGTTGCTCTCGGCGAGCTTTTCGCTGATCTGCGCGCCGACGCGGGCGATGGCTGCCTCGACTTCGGCCTCGTTGTACAGGCAATCGGCCTCGCGCATGACTTGGCGGATGTGCTCGAGATCGGCGGACATGGATGCTCTCCAGGTGGTCAGGATTTGGAAAAGCGGGCAAAGGTACGCATCCGTTCGCACCAGATCAAGCATTTCTGGACTAACGTCCAGTATGCCCCTAGGACACGCGTGACCGAATAGATTAATCTAGCGCGGTTTTTTTGCCCGCATTCCGGAGCCCTCCCCCTATGCCCATCCGTGAGATCCGCCATCCGCTGATCCGCCACAAGCTCGGCCTCATGCGCCGCGCCGATATCAGCACCAAGAATTTTCGCGAACTCGCCCAGGAAGTCGGCGCGCTCCTGACCTATGAAGCCACCCAGGACCTGCCGCTGGAAAGCTACGAAATCGACGGCTGGTGCGGCAAGGTCCAGGCCGAAAAGATCGCCGGCAAGAAGATCACCGTGGTGCCGATCCTGCGGGCCGGCATCGGCATGCTCGACGGCGTCCTCAGCCTGATCCCGGGCGCCAAGGTCAGCGCCGTGGGCGTTGCGCGCAACGAGGAAACCCTCGAAGCGCACACCTACCTGGAAAAGCTCGCGCCGGAAATCGACCAGCGCCTGGCCCTGATCATCGACCCGATGCTGGCCACCGGCGGCTCCATGGTCGCCACCATCGACCTGCTCAAGCGCGCCGGCTGCAAGGACATCCGCGCCATGGTCCTGGTCGCCGCGCCGGAAGGCATCGCCGTGGTCGAGAAGGCCCACCCGGACGTCAAGCTGTACACCGCCTCGATCGACGAGCGCCTCAACGAACACGGCTACATCATCCCTGGCCTGGGCGATGCCGGTGACAAGATCTTCGGCACCAAGCAGAAGGACACCTGAGCATGCGGGACGAGTTCAACGACCCGTTGTGGCGCCAGGTCCTGTCCGGCGCGCAGATGCTCTTCGTGGCCTTCGGCGCGCTGGTGCTGATGCCGCTGATCACTGGCCTGGACCCTAACGTCGCGCTGTTCACCGCGGGCCTTGGCACCATCCTGTTCCAGATCGTCACCGGCCGTCAGGTCCCGGTGTTCCTGGCGTCGAGCTTCGCCTTCATCACTCCCATCATCCTCGCCAAGGGCCAGTTCGGCCTGGCCGAGACCATGGGCGGCGTGATGGCTGCCGGCTTCGTCTACACCTTCCTTGGCCTCGCCGTGAAGATCAAGGGCACCGGCTTCATCGACCGCCTTCTGCCTCCCGTGGTGATCGGTCCGGTGATCATCTCCATCGGCCTGGCCATGGCTCCTATCGCCGCCAACATGGCGATGGGCAAGGGGGGGGACGGCACCGTACTGATGCCCTACTCCACGGCCATGATGATCTCCATGCCGGCGCTGCTGACCACCCTGATCGTCGCCGTGTTCGGCAAGGGCATCTTCCGCCTGGTGCCGATCATCGCAGGCGTGCTGGTGGGCTTCGCCCTGTCGTTCGCCTTCGGCGTGGTCGACGTGGCCAAGATCGCCGCCGCACCCTGGCTGGAACTGCCGAAGTTCACCGCCCCGGCGTTCAACTGGCAGGCCATCCTGTTCATCGTCCCGGTGGCCCTGGCCCCGGCGATCGAGCATATCGGCGGGGTGATCGCGGTGGGCAGCGTGACCGGTCGCGACTACCTGAAGACCCCGGGCCTGCACCGCACCCTGCTGGGTGACGGCATCGCCACCACCACCGCCGGCCTGTTCGGCGGCCCGCCCAACACCACCTACGCCGAAGTGACCGGCGCGGTGATGCTGACCAAGAACTACAACCCGAAGATCATGACCTGGGCGGCGATCTTCGCCATCGTCCTGGCCTTCATCGGCAAGTTCGGCGCGTTGCTGCAGAGCATCCCGGTGCCGGTGATGGGCGGCATCCTCTGCCTGCTGTTCGGCTCCATCGCCGCGGTGGGCATGAACACCATGATCCGCCACAAGATCGACCTCGGCGAAGCCCGCAACCTGGTGATCGTCTCGGTGACCCTGGTGTTCGGCATCGGCGGCGTGCTGGTAGGCAGCGGTGATGGCCCGGATGACTGGGGCCTGAAGGGCATCGCCCTGTGCGCAGTGGTGGCGATTGCGCTGAACCTGCTGCTGCCGGGGAATGATGGCTGGAAGAACAAGGTGATGGACGATCATCTGCCGTGAGCGGACCGACCAACACCTGAATGAAGAAGGGGCTGCAATCGCAGCCCCTTCTGTTTTTCACGCCCGTTCGCAGAGCGTGGTCAGTGCCTCGACCCATCGCGGGTGATCGTTCAGGCACGGCACCAGCACCAGTTCCTCGCCCCCCGCCTCGATGAACTGCTCGCGACCACGGTCGCCAATCTCTTCCAGGGTCTCGATGCAGTCGGCGACGAACGCCGGGCACATCACCAGCAGCTTCTTCGCCCCGGCCCTGGCCAGTTCGTCCAGGCGTGCCTCGGTGTAGGGCTCGATCCACTTGGCCTTGCCCAGGCGCGACTGGAACGACACCGACCACTTGCCATCCGGCAGCCCCATCTGTTTCGCGAAGGCCTGGGCGGTGCGCAGGCACTGGCCGCGGTAGCAGACCGCGAGCATCTCGGCCGAGGCGTCGTGGCAGCAGTCAGGCTTCTGGAAATCGTGCTTGCCGGTAGGGTCGAGCTTTTTCAGGTGGCGCTCGGGCAGGCCGTGGAAGCTCAGCAGCAGGTGGTCGAAATCCTGTTCCAGGTACGGCCTGGCGCTCTCGACCAGGGCGTCGACATACTCCGGCTGGTCATAGAACGGCTGCAGCACGCGCATTTCCAGCGGCAGCTTGTACTCGGCGATGGTCGCTTTCGCCAGTTCCACCACGGTGGTCACCGTGCTGTCGGCGAACTGTGGATAAAGCGGCGCCAGGGTCACCTTGCGCACGCCCTGGGCGGCCAGGCGCTGCAGCACCGTCGGCAGCGCCGGCTCGCCGTAACGCATGGCGATTTCCACCGGGCCGTGGGGCCAGTGCGGCGCCATGGCCGTCTGCAGCTTGCGGGTCAGCACCACCAGCGGCGAACCATCCGGCCACCAGATGGAGGCGTAGGCATGGGCCGACTGTTCCGGGCGCTTGATCAGGATCAGCGACACCAGCAGACGCCGCACCGGCCACGGCAGGTCAATGACGTAGGGGTCCATCAGGAACTGGTTGAGGTAGCGGCGCACATCGGCGACAGAAGTCGACGCCGGCGAACCCAGGTTGACCAGCAGCAGAGCATGATCGGTCATGCAACATCCTTTTCAGAGGCGCGTGGACAAGTCGTCCAGCGCCGATTGCACATCGTTGAAACGGAAGGTGAAGCCCGCCGCCAGGGCCCGGACCGGGCGGGCGCGCTGGCCACCGAGCAGCAGCGTCGACAACTCGCCCAGCCCTGCCTTGAGCACCACCGCCGGCAGCGGCATGAACGCCGGCCGGTGCAGGGCGCGGCCCAGGCGCCGGGCGAACTCGCGGTTGCGCACCGGCTCCGGGGCGCAGGCATTATAAGGACCGCTGGCGTCATCGCGCTGCAAGAGAAAATCGATCAGGGCGATTTCGTCGTCTATATGGATCCACGGCATCCACTGCCGACCATCGCCGATAGGCCCGCCCAGCCCGAGTTTGAACGGCAGGCGCAGGCGCGACAAAAAGCCGCCCCCGGCGGACAGCACCAGGCCGGTGCGCACCAGGACCACACGGATGCCGAGGGCCTCGGCACGCTGCGCGGTTTCTTCCCAGGCAATGCACAGCTGGCTGGCGAAGTCCTCCTTCACCGGGCGCGATGCCTCGGTCAGCTCGCGCTCGCCACCGTCGCCGTACCAGCCCACCGCGGAACCGGAGATCAACACCGCCGGGCGCTGCTCGCGATGTTCCAGCCAGGCCAGCAGGTGTTCGGTGAGAGTGATCCGACTACCCCACAGCTGCGCCCGCCGCGACGCGGTCCAGGGTCGGTCGGCGATCGGCGCACCGGCCAGGTTGACCACTGCATCCAGCGGCGCGTCGCCATGATCCTGTAATTCGGCAATACCGCGAACTCCAGCGCCACACAGCTTTCCAACCTGTTCGGGTCGCCGACTCCACACGGTCAGGCGATGCCCCTGGTCGAGCCAGTGACGACACAGCTGCTGTCCGATAAGTCCCGTACCGCCGGTCAGCAATATATTCATGGCCGTGTCCTCTCTAGTGCGTGGGCTGGTCTATTTTTAAGAGCAAGGCACTTTTTTGACCGTTCGCTCTGGGATAAACATTAGGCCAACCTGTCGTAACGAGCCGATCAATCTTATACAGAACATCAGAGTTGTACAGATTTGTCGACAGCCAAGGCTGTCTGTACCTCACACGGGTTCGAAGAGGCCATCATGACTGTACCTATCGCCATCATCGGTGCCGGCATCGCCGGACTCTCCGCAGCACAGGCATTGCAGGAACAAGGACTGACCGTGCACCTGTTCGACAAGGGTCACGGCAGCGGTGGACGCATGGCCAGCAAGCGCAGCGAGGCCGGCGCCCTCGACCTTGGCGCCCAGTACTTCACCGCCCGCGACCGGCGCTTCGTCGAGCAGGTCCAGCGCTGGCAGGACAAGGGCTGGGTCGCGGAGTGGAAACCCCAGCTCTACAACTACCGCGACGGCCAGCTCAGCCCGTCGCCGGACGAGCAACTGCGCTGGGTCGGCGTGCCGCGCATGAGCGCGATCACCCGCGGCCTGCTCAAGGACGTCACGGTGAACTTCAGTTGCCGCATCACCGAGGTGTTCCGCGGCAAGCAGTACTGGCACCTGCAGGACACCGAAGGCTGCAGCCATGGCCCGTTCAGCCGGGTCATCGTCGCCGTGCCGGCGCCCCAGGCCACGCCCCTGCTGGCTTGCGCGCCGAAACTCGCGGCCACCGCCGCCGGCGTGCAGATGGAACCTACCTGGGCCATCGCCCTGGGCTTCGACACCCCGCTGGATACACCGATGCAAGGCTGCTTCGTGCAGGATTGCGCCCTCGACTGGCTGGCACGCAACCGCAGCAAGCCGGGCCGTGACGAACACCTCGACACCTGGGTGCTGCACGCCACCTCGGCCTGGAGCAAGCAGCACATCGACCTGCAGAAGGAAGCGGTGATCGAGCAACTGCTGGGCGACTTCGCCGAACTGGTCGGCTGCGCCGTGCCCGCACCGAGCTTCTCGCTGGCACACCGCTGGCTTTATGCCCGCCCGGCCGGCAACCATGAATGGGGTGTCCTGGCCGACGCCGACCTGGGCCTCTACGCCTGCGGAGACTGGTGCCTGTCGGGACGGGTGGAAGGCGCCTGGCTCAGCGGCCAGGAAGCAGCCCGTCGGCTGATCGAACACCTGGAGTAAATCCTGCGGGGCACAAGACCTCTACAGGAATATTGACTTGTACAACCATCGGCCTATGCTGACCAACGTTGTACAGGTTTTTATTTTTGTACAAGAAAGGTCGCTCCCGCATGCCCGACACCAAGCCGAAAATCGCCCTCAGCGCCTGCCTTGCCGGTGAGGAAGTCCGCTTCAATGGCGGCCACAAGCAATCGCGCCTGTGCACCGATGTACTGGCCGAACACTTCGAACTGGTTCCCGTCTGTCCGGAAGTAGCAATCGGCCTGGGCATTCCACGGCCGGCGATCCATCTGACCGGCGACCCCGAAGCCCCCCGCGCCACCGGCAGCCGCGATGCGTCCCTGGACGTTTCCGATGCACTGCGTGCCTACGCCGAGCAGACCGCCAGCGAGCTGGACGATATCTGCGGCTATATCTTCATGCAGAAGTCGCCGTCCTGTGGGCTTGAGCGCATCAAGGTCTACCAGGCCAACGGCTATCCGGCCCGCGAGCGCGCCAGCGGCCTGTACGCCGCGCGCTTCTGCGAACTGCGCCCGGACCTGCCGGTGGAAGAGGAAGGCCGCCTGTGCGACCCGGTGCTGCGGGAAAACTTCATCACCCGGGTGCTGGCCTACGCCGACTGGCAGCGCCTGCGGGGCGAAGGCCTGAGCCGGCATGCGCTCATCGCCTTTCATTCCCGCTACAAGTACCAGCTGATGGCGCACAACCCCGAGCAGTACAAGGTGCTCGGCAAACTGTTGGGCAGCATGAGCCGCCAGGACGACGCCGAGCAGATCGGCGCCGCGTACTTCAGCCAGCTCATGGCCGCCCTGCGCCGCTGCGCCAGCCGCGGTACCCACGGCAACGTGCTGATGCACCTGAGCGGCTACCTGCGACGCTTCCTCGGCCCGCAGGACAAACAGGAAATCCGCGGCCTGATCGACCAGTACGTGGCCGGGGTGGTGCCTCTCGTCGTGCCGCTGACCTTGCTCAAGCATCACCTGCGCCACCACCCCGATCCCTATCTGCTGTCCCAGGTCTACCTGCAGCCCCATCCGGAAAACCTGAGTCTGCGCAATGCCATCTGAACCCCTGCTACCGATTCGCGACGTTGCCCGGCTGACCGGGGTCAATCCCGTCACCCTGCGCGCCTGGGAGCGCCGTTATGGCCTGGTGGTGCCGCAACGCACGAGCAAGGGGCACCGGCTGTACAGCCAGGACCAGGTGCAGCGGATCCAGGCGATCCTGTCCTGGCTCAATCGCGGTGTCGCCGTCAGCCAGGTCCTGCCGCTGCTGGAGCATGACCAGCCACAGCAGCCTGCGGCCCAGGGCGACGACTGGCAGACGCAACGCGCCCACCTGGCCGACTGCATCGCCCATCTTGCCGAGCGCCGCCTCGACCAGCAGTTCAACCAGGCGATGGCGCTCTATCCAGCCGTCACCTTGTGCGAGCAACTGTTGTTGCCACTGCTCGGCGAACTGGAAACGCGCTGGCAAGTGCATCCTTCGGCACGGGTGGAACAGGCGTTCTTCCACAGCTGGCTGCGCAGCAAGCTGGGGCTGCGGGTGTACCACAACAACCGCCAGTTGCAGGGCGCGCCAGTCTTGCTGGTGGGCACAGGTCGCCAGGTCATCGATCCTGCGCTGTGGCTGTGCGCCTGGCTGGTCAGCGACGCCGGCTATCCGGTGGAAGTCTTCGACCTGCCCCTGCAGGGGCACGACCTGCCGCTGGCCGTGGAGCGCCTCGGCGCCCGGGCACTGCTGCTCAGTATCACCACCGTCGCCGACAGCTCCCCCTTGCACCGAACCCTGACCTTGATCGAGGTGCCGAAACTCCTGTTCGGCGCCGCGGTCACCTTATACAAGCGAGCCCCTGACCTTGATCCTGGCTGCCACCTGCTCGACTCGCCGCTGACAGCGCTGCGTCGCCTGCAGGATCTCGGTCCGCTTGCTCGAAACACGACTCTCCCCGGAAATTGAACATGCAACTGATCTGGCTGCGCAGCGACCTGCGCGTTCACGACAACACCGCGCTGGTGGCCGCCTGCGAGCGCGGCCCGACCCTGGCCCTGTGGCTGGCCAGCCCCGGGCAATGGAAAGACCATGACGACGCCCCGTGCAAGGTGGACTTCTGGCTGCGCAACCTGCGGGAACTGAAGGACGCCCTGGCGCACTACAACATTCCCCTGCTGATCCGCCACGCCGAGCACTGGGCGAGTGCGCCCAGGGTGATCCACGAGGTTTGCCGCGAACATGGCGTGCAGGATGTGCACGTGAACGAGGAATACGGCGTCAACGAAGCAAGTCGTGACCGCGCCGTCGGTGAGCTGCTGCAGCGCCACGATATCGCCCTGCACAGCTACCTGGACCAGTTGCTGTTCAAGCCCGGCACGGTGCTGACCAAGACGGGCGGCTACTTCAAGGTCTTCACCCAGTTCCGCAAGGTCTGCTACCAGCGCCTGCACCACGCCCTGCCGGCGTTGCAGCGCCTGCCGCACAAACAGGCGAAGAGCGCCGTGGAGAGCGACGAAATTCCGCCGTCGATCAAAGGTTTCGCCCAGACGCCCGACAGCGTGCGTGAGCAATGGCCGGCGGGAGAGACGCATGCCCGCGAGCGCCTGAAAATGTTCGTCGACGACCTGATGGCGGACTATCCTGTAACACGTGATCTCCCCGCTCTGGACGGCACAAGCCAGTTGTCACCTTATCTGGCAGCCGGGGTGATCTCGGTGCGCCAGTGCCTGCACGCGGCGCTGGCGAGCAACCATGGCGAGTTCGAAAGCGGCAATCCCGGCGCGGTCAGCTGGATCAACGAGCTGCTCTGGCGCGAGTTCTACAAGCATGTGCTGACGGGGTATCCGCGTGTCTCGCGGCACCGCGCCTTCCGTCCCGCCACCGAGGCGGTGCAGTGGCGCGACGCCCCGGCGGACCTGGAGGCCTGGCAGCAGGGGCGCACCGGCGTGCCCATCGTCGACGCCGCCATGCGCCAGTTGCTCGCAACCGGCTGGATGCACAACCGGCTGCGCATGGTGGTGGCGATGTTTCTCAGCAAGAACCTGCTGATCGACTGGCGCGAGGGTGAAAGATTCTTCATGCGTCACCTGATCGACGGTGATCTGGCTGCAAACAATGGTGGTTGGCAGTGGAGTGCCTCCACCGGCACCGATTCGGTGCCTTATTTCCGGGTATTCAACCCAGTGAGTCAGTCCCAACGCTTCGACAGCAAGGGACGCTTCCTGAGACACTGGTTGCCGGAACTGAAAGACCTGGACGAAAGGGATGTTCACAGCCCCGGTGGACTGTTCGCGGTGAAGGGTTATCCACAACCCATCGTCGACCTGAGCATGAGCCGCCGGCGCGCAATCGAAGCATTCAGGCAACTTCCCAAAGACTCCGAAGAAGTAGAGCAAGCCCGTGACTAGTGAGCATCCGAAACGAATCTGGGTCACCGGCGCCAGCAATGGCCTCGGTCATGCATTGGCCTTGCACCTGCTCAGCCTTGGTCATCAGGTGGCGATCAGTGGCCGCGCGCCGTTCGATACTCTGCCGGGCAACCTGCAGTCGCGCTGCCTCACGCTCGAAGGCGATGTCAGCGACGCTGCGCAAGCCGAGCGCATGAGCCAGTGCATCCAGGATTGCTGGGGCGCGCTGGATACCCTGATCCTCAATGCCGGCACCTGTGACTACCTGGATGAACAGGCCAGCGGCACCGCGCTGTTCGAAGCGCTGATCAGCAGCAACCTGGCGGCCAGTCGCCACGGCCTGGACAGCGCCCTGCCGCTGTTGCTGGCGGGCAGGAAGGCGCATGTGGTGGGGATCCTGAGCAGCCTGACGGCGATCCAGCAGCATGAAAGCAGCCAGTGGCCGACGGCGCAGAACAGCCTGGGCCAGTGGTTCAGCGAAACCCGCAGCCGGCTTTCACCGCAGGAAATCGACCTGACCCTGGTCACCCCGCAAACCTTGAAGAAGCCGGTCACCGCCAGCGTCGCCCTGCCCCAGCAATGGACGGCGGATACCGCGGCGCTGGCGATCATCGACCGCCTGCCGCGGCGCATGCCGGAGATGGTGCTGGAGGCGTTGTCGGTCAGTAGTCTATGGCCGTTGCGGCGGTGAGCTGCACAACGACATTGCAGGCTGGATACTGACCCACAGAGTCCAATGCCGTCTTGATGACCCCGTAAAAACAGAAACCCCGCCGAAGCGGGGTTTGCTGTTCAGGCCTCAGAGCGCCATGCGGTAATGCAGGGCGTAGCTCTCGACGCCATCGTTGGGCTGCTTGATCCCGGCGTTGGAATAGTGAATCGCGCGAATGCCCACCTCATGCCCGCCGGCAAAGCGCAGGCCGAAGCCGATGCGGTCTTCGAACTGGAAGGCAGAGCCCATGTCGTTGTTTTCGTACTTGGTGTTGGAAAATGCCGCGACACCGATACCGGCCTCTATATACGGCTTGACCGACTCGCCGGCGAATTCATAGACGAACACCGGTGCGAACGACAGGCTGTGGTTGCTCGACGTCTTGTCGCCATCCCAATAGGTGTAACCGGCGTCCCAATAGCCGGTCAGGCGACCGACGCTGGTCTGCCACCAGCTGGCATCCCAGTCGGATTCGAAACCGAGGCGATAGGTCATGGTGGAATCGCTGGTCTGGCCGACGCCGAAGGTGACGCCAGCGGCCTGCGCAGTGAATACGTACCCCAGGGTTGCGGCTGCAACCACAGCCAAGCAAAGTTTCTTCATGAGAAACATCCTTAGTAGGAAATCCTGTTTATTGGTTTTTGTCTCATCAGACAAATTAGTAGAAATCACAGCTTACAAAGGAGTTCAGTGGCTTTTTGACATTTTGTGAAAAATTTGTCGAAGTCACCGAGTGAAGCTTTGCACAGCTCCGGATTTCTTCCACAGCAAAGGCAGGATGTTGCGCAGGTGTTCGGGGTCGGCGCTGGTCCAGAACGCCGTTGGCAATGCGGGACCTGCGGCCAGCAACTCGCGCTCGCCGAGCAGGCGTTGCAGTTGCCGGGCCACGGCGGCGCCGGTGTCGATGATAGTTACCGAGTCCGGGACCATCTCGCCCAACAGTCGGCGCAGGAAGGGATAGTGGGTGCAACCGAGGATGATGGTGTCGCAGCCGGCCGCCAGCAGCGGCTCGACATAACCCTGGAGCAACTGGCGCAGCAGCGGGCTGTCCAGGTCACCGGCCTCGATCCGTTCCACCAGGCCCGGACAGGGCTGGGTCACCACGCGTACATCGGTGGCGAAGCGATCGAGCAGGGCGGCGAACTTGGCGCTCTGCAGCGTACCGGTGGTTGCCAGCACGCCGACCACGCCACTGCGGGTCGCCGCCGCGGCCGGTTTCACCGCCGGTTCCATGCCAACCAGAGGCCAGTCTGGATAATGCTCGCGCAAGTCGGCGGCGGCAGCCACGGTAGCGGTGTTGCAGGCCAGGACCAGGGCCTTGGCGCCCTGCTCCTGGAAGAATTCGGCGATGCGCCGGCAGCGCTCGCGGATGTACTCGGGGGATTTCTCGCCATAAGGCACATGCCCGCAGTCGGCCACGTACAGCAGCGACTCGTTGGGCAGCAGGCGGGCGATCTCGCTCAGCACCGACAGGCCGCCAACCCCCGAATCCATCACGCCGATCGGCGCCGCCAGCACATCAGCCATGAGTCGTCCCGCACACGGCGCAACCCGGATCACGCTTGACCCGCAGCTCGCGGAAGCGCGTGCCCAGGGCATCCACCAGCAGCAGGCGGCCCACCAGCGGCTCGCCGAATCCGGCCAGCAGCTTCAGGGCTTCCAGCGCCTGCAGGCTACCCACCAGCCCCACCAGCGGACCGACCACGCCGGCCTCGCTGCAGGTCAGTTCGGTCTCGCTGCCATGGCCATACAGGCAGTGGTAGCACGGGCTTTCCGGACGGCGCGGGTCGAACACCGACAACTGCCCTTCCAGGCGAATCGCCGCACCGCTGACCAGCGGCTTGCCGGCCTTGACGCAAGCGGCGTTGACCGCCTCGCGGGTGCCGAAGTTGTCCGAGCAATCCAGCACCAGGTCGACCGCAGCCACGGCGGCGGCCAGCGAATCCTCGTCCAGCGCCCGGCGATGGGCGACCAGCTCGATGTCCGGGTTCAACCCGCGCAGGCGGGCCAGCGCCGAATCGACCTTGGGCTGGCCGACCGAAGCACCGTCGTGAATGATCTGGCGTTGCAGGTTGGTCAGGTCGACCGTGTCGAAGTCCGCCAGGTGCAGGCTGCCAACCCCCGCTGCCGCCAGGTACAGGGCCACCGGCGAACCGAGGCCGCCGAGGCCGACGATCAGCGCGCTGGCGTTCTTCAGGCGCAACTGGCCGTCGATATCGATCTGCGCCAGCAGGATCTGCCGGCTGTAGCGCAGCAGTTCCTCGTCGCTCAGCACGGCAGGCGCCCCAGGGTGATGCGCTCGTGCGCGTTGAGGTCGAGACGGCTTTCGATCTGCTCGAAGCCGTGCCGGGCCAGCAGCTCACGCACCGCCGCGGCCTGGTCGTAGCCGTGCTCCAGCAGCAGCCAGCCGCCTTCCACCAGGTGCGCCGGGGCCTCGGCGATGATCTGGCGCAGGTCGTCCAGGCCATCGTGCCCGGCCACCAGGGCACTGCTCGGCTCGAAGCGCACGTCGCCGGCCACCAGGTGCGGGTCTTCCGCGGCGATGTACGGCGGGTTGCTGATGATCACATCGAAGCGCTGACCGTCCAGCGCGCTGAACCAGTGGCTGGCCAGCACGCTGACGTTGTCCAGTTGCAGGCGCTGGCGGTTGCGCTCGGCCAGGGCCACGGCCTCGTCCACGCGATCCACCGCGGTGACCTGCCACTGCCGGCGCTCGCTGGCCAGGGCCAGGGCGATGGCGCCGGTGCCGGTGCCGAGGTCGAGGACCCGGGCCTGGTCGGCCGGCTGCAACTGCATGGCGGTTTCCACCAGCAGCTCGGTTTCCGGACGCGGGATCAAGGTGTGCGGGGCGACTTCCAGGTCGAGGTTCCAGAAGCCCTGCTGGCCGAGGATATAGGCCACCGGCTCGCCGGCGCGGCGCCGTTGCAGGTAGTCGGCGAAGGTCTGCGCCGCCTCGCTGGCGACGATGCGCTCCGGCCAGGTATGCAGGTAGCTGCGGCTCTTGCCGATGGCGGCGGCCAGGAGCAGTTCGGCGTCCAGGCGCGCGGTGGGCGAGTCGGGAAGCTCCGCGCCGCGGAGCAGGCTGGCGATGATGGTCATTTAGTCACCCAGTGCGGCCAGTTGATCGGCCTGGTATTCCGCCAGCAGCGGCTCGATTACGGCGTCGACGCCACCCGCCAGGACATCGTCCAGCGAGTACAGGGTCAGGTTGATGCGGTGATCGGTAACCCGGCCCTGTGGATAGTTGTAGGTGCGGATGCGCTCGGAGCGGTCGCCCGAGCCCACCAGCAGCTTGCGCTCGGAGGCCATGGCGTTCTGTGCGGCGCTGGTCTGCATGTCGTTGAGCTTGGCCGACAGCCAGGCCATCGCCCGGGCGCGGTTCTTGTGCTGCGAACGCTCTTCCTGGCACTCCACCACGATGCCGGTGGGCAAGTGGGTGATACGGATCGCCGAGTCGGTCTTGTTCACGTGCTGGCCACCGGCGCCGGAGGCGCGGTAGGTGTCCACCCGCAGGTCGGCCGGGTTGATCTCGATGGCCACCTGCTCGTCCGGCTCCGGCAGCACCGCCACGGTGCACGCGGAGGTGTGGATACGGCCCTGGGACTCGGTCTCGGGCACGCGCTGCACACGGTGCGCGCCGGACTCGAACTTGAGCTTGGCATAGACATTCTCGCCCTCGACCCGGGCGATGATTTCCTTGTAGCCGCCATGCTCGCCCTCGCTTTCCGAGAGGATTTCCAGGCGCCAGCCACGCCGCTCGGCGTAGCGCGAATACATGCGGAACAGGTCGCCGGAGAAGATCGCCGCCTCGTCGCCGCCGGTGCCGGCGCGGATTTCCAGGAACACGTTGCGGCCGTCGTTGGGGTCCTTGGGCAGGAGCATGCGTTGCAGCTGGTTTTCCAGCTCCTGCAACTGCTCCTTGGCCTCGCGGACTTCTTCCACGGCCATCTCGCGCAGGTCGGGATCGCTGTCCTTGAGCAGCGCCTGGGCGCCTTCCAGGTCATCCAGCAGCTTGCGCCACTGCGCAAAGGCCGCAGCCACCGGCTCGACCTCGGCGTATTCGCGGGAATAGGCGCGGAAGCGGGTCTGGTCGGAAATGACCTCGGCATCGCCGAGCAGGGCGGTCAGTTCCTCGAAGCGGTCCTGGAGGATTTCCAGTTTGTTCAGCAGCGACGCTTTCATTGCGGGGTTTTATCCGTCGGGCCCTCGTTGAGGGCGAAGAGTTCCTGGGCCATGGCCAGCGCATCGAGGCGGCCTTCGGCAGAGAGCTTTTTCAGTTGCACGCTGGGCGCGTGCAGCAGTTTGTTGGTCAGGCCGCGGGCCAGTTGCAGCAGCACGTCCTCGGCATTGGCACCATTGGCCAGCAGGCGCTGGGCCTTTTGCAGTTCTTCGTCGCGCAGGCGCTCGCTCTGCTGGCGGTAGGCCTTGAGCACATCCACCGCCGCCAGCTCGCGCAGGCGCGACATGAAGTCCTCGGCGCCCACCGTGACCAGTTCCTCGGCGGCCTGGGCAGCGCCCTGGCGGCTCTTGAGGTTTTCCGCGACCACGTCGTGGAGGTCGTCGACGGTATAAAGGTAGACGTCGTCCAGCTCGCCGACCTGCGGCTCGATATCCCGCGGCACGGCGATGTCGACCATGAAGATCGGCTTGTGCCGGCGCAGTTTCAGCGCGCTTTCCACCGCGCCCTTGCCGAGGATCGGCAACTGGCTGGCGGTGGAACTGATGACGATGTCGCTGTTGACCAGCTCCTGCGGTATGTCCGCCAGCAGCACGGCGTGGGCACCGAACTGCTCGGCCAGGGTGCTGGCCCGCTCCAGGGTGCGGTTGGCCACGACGATGCGCCGTACGCCCTGCTCGTGCAGGTGACGGGCGACCAGGGTGATGGTCTCGCCGGCGCCGATCAGCAGGGCCTGGCTGCGGCCGAGGTCGCTGAAGATCTGCTTGGCCAGGCTGACCGCGGCAAAGGCCACCGACACCGGGTTCTCACCGATGGCAGTATCGGTGCGCACCTGCTTGGCGGCGCTGAAGGTGGCCTGGAACAGGCGCCCGAGCAGCGGGCCGATGGTGCCCGCCTCGCGGGCCACGGCGTAGGCCGACTTCATCTGGCCGAGGATCTGCGGCTCGCCGAGCACCAGCGAGTCGAGCCCGGAGGCGACCCGCATCATGTGCCGGACCGCATCATGGTCCTCGTGGATGTAGGCACTGGCGCGCAGTTCGTCGATGCTCAACTGGTGATAATCGGCCAGCCAGCGCAAAACGCTGTCCGCCGCCAGGTGGTCCTGCTCGATGTACAGTTCGCTGCGGTTGCAGGTCGAAAGGATCGCGGCTTCGCGGCTGGCGGTCAGTCGGCAGAGCTGCTGCAAGGCTTCGACCAGCTGCTCGGGGGTAAACGCCACGCGCTCGCGTACGTCTACCGAGGCAGTCTTATGGTTGATACCGAGGGCAAGAAAGGCCATTCAAGGTCGCTGGTTGTGACGTGAAGCCGATAATTGTCCTACTTCGCTGGATCGAGAACAACCACCGCTCGCGATTGTCTCTATAGACTGTATCCATCAACCCCATCGCGAGTGGGTTTGCCATGATGCTTGTGTCATGATGGCCCGACCGCAGGTTAGCCGCTCAAAATCCTCATTATGAATAGATCTTCCGCGTTGCTTCTCGCTCTTGCCCTGCTCCAGGGGTGCCAGGCCCTGCCAGGCGCCCGGGATGCCACGACGACGCCCGCCGGGCAGCAGGCCGCCGCGCCGGCCGCCACGCCTGCGGCGCCGACGGTCTATGGCTCGTTCACCCAGGACACCCTGTACAGCCTGCTGGTGGCGGAAATCGCCGGGCAGCGCAATCGCTTCGACATCGCCCTGGACAACTACGTGGCCCAGGCCGAGAAGACCCAGGACGCGGCGATCTCCGAGCGCGCCTTCCGCATCGCCGAGTACCTCGGTGCCGACCAGTCGGCGCTGGACACCTCGCTGCTGTGGGCGAAGAACGACCCGGACAACATCGACGCCCAGCGCGCCGCGGCCATCCAGCTGGCCCGCGCCGGGCGCTACGACGACTCCATGAGCTACATGGAGAAGGTCCTGCAGGGCCAGGGCGACACCCATTTCGACTTCCTCGCCCTGTCTGCCGCGGAAACCGACCAGGACACCCGCGACGGCCTGCAGAAGAGTTTCGACCGCCTGCTGCAGAAATACCCCGACAACAGCCAGCTGGTGTTCGGCAAGGCCCTGCTCCTGCAACAGGACGGCAAGTCCGAGGAGTCCCTGGCCCTGCTCGAAGCCCAGCCGCCGAAGAACGACAGCGAGATCGCCCCGATCCTCCTGCGCGCACGCCTGCTGCAGAGCCTGGACCGCGGCTCCGAAGCACTGCCGCTGCTGCGCAAGAGCATCGAGCGCAACCCCGACGACAAGCGCCTGCGCCTGACCTACGCGCGCATGCTGGTGGAGCAGGACCGGATCGACGATGCCAAGGTCGAGTTCGCCAGCCTGCTTCAGCAATATCCGGACGACGACGAACTGCGCTATTCCCTGGCCCTGGTCAGCCTGGAAGCCAAGGCCTATGACGAAGCCGCCGGCTACCTGCAGGACCTGATCGACCGTGACAGCCACGTCGACGCCGCCCACCTCAACCTCGGCCGCATCCGCGAGGAGCGCAACGACCCCGAAGGCGCGCTGACCGAGTACGCCCAGGTCGGCCCGGGCAACGACTACCTTGCCGCGCAACTGCGCCAGGCCGACATCCTCATCGCCAACGGCCGTACCGACGAAGCCCTGCGCCGCCTCGACCAGGCCCGCGACAGCCAGCCCGACTACGCCATCCAGCTGTACCTGATCGAAGCCGAGACCCTGGGCAACAACAAGAAGGACGACCAGGCGCTGCGGGTCCTGGAAAATGCCATCAAGCAGTACCCGGACGACCTCAACCTGCTCTATACCCGCGCCATGCTCGCCGAGAAGCGCGACGATCTGCCGCAGATGGAAAAGGACCTGCGCAGCATCATCGCCCGCGAGCCGGAAAACGCCATGGCCCTCAATGCCCTCGGCTACACCCTGGCCGACCGCACCACCCGCTACGCCGAAGCCAAGCAGCTGATCGAGAAGGCCCACCTGCTCACCCCGGAAGACCCTGCCGTGCTCGACAGCCTCGGCTGGGTCAACTACCGCCTGGGCAACCTCGACGAGGCCGAGCGCCTGCTGCGCCGTGCCCTGGAGCGTTTCCCCGACCACGAGGTCGCCGCGCACCTGGGCGAAGTGCTCTGGGCCAACGGCAAGAAACGCGAAGCCCGCCAGGTCTGGGCCAAGGCCTTCGAAGCCCAGCCCGACAGCCCCATCCTGCGCAAGACCGTCCTGCGCCTGACCGGATCCGAGACCCTTTAAGCCTATGTTCCTGCGCCACGTCATCACCTTCAGCCTGATCGCCCTGCTCGCCGGTTGCGCCGGCTTCGGATCGAAAGAAGCCGTCCAGGGCCAGGGCAGCCCGCAACTGTGGAAAGAGCACAAGCAGCAGTTGAGCACCCTCGACGGCTGGCAGATCAACGGCAAGGTCGGCATCCGCGCGCCGACAGACTCCGGCAGCGGCACCCTGGTCTGGCTGCAACGCCAGGACTACTACGACCTCCGCCTGTCCGGCCCGCTGGGCCGCGGCGCCGCACGGCTGACCGGGCGCCCGGGCAACGTGGTACTGGAAGTGGCCAACCAGGGCCGCTTCGAGGCGCCGACCCCGGAAGTGTTGCTGGCCGAGCAACTGGGCTGGGAATTGCCGGTGTCGCACCTGGTCTGGTGGGTCCGCGGCCTGCCCGCGCCGGACAGCAAGAGCAAGCTGACCCTCGACGGCGACAGCCGCCTGGCCAGTCTCGAACAGGACGGCTGGCAGGTCGAATACACCCGCTACACCGAGCAGAACGGCTACTGGCTGCCCGAGCGCATGAAGCTGCACGGCCAGGACCTGGACGTGACCGTGGTCCTCAAGGAATGGCAACCACGCCAGCTGGGCCACTGACATGAGCGCCACCCTGACCCTGCCGGCCCCGGCCAAGCTCAACCTGATGCTGCATATCCTCGGCCGTCGTGCCGATGGCTATCACGAGCTGCAAACCCTCTTCCAGTTCCTCGACCACGGCGACGAACTGGGCTTCGCCCCGCGCGAAGACGGGGAAATCCGCCTGGTCACCGAGATCCCCGGCGTCCCCCACGACAGCAACCTGATCGTCCGCGCCGCACGCAAGCTGCAACAATTGACCGGCACCTCGCAGGGCGCCGACATCTGGCTGCACAAGGTGCTGCCCATGGGCGGCGGCATCGGCGGCGGCAGTTCGGATGCCGCCACCACCCTGCTCGGCCTCGATCACCTGTGGAACACCGGTTGCTCCGAAGACCAGCTGGCCGAACTGGGCCTGAGCCTGGGCGCCGACGTGCCGGTGTTCGTCCGCGGCCATGCGGCGTTCGCCGAGGGCGTGGGGGAAAAGCTCACCCCGGTCGACCCGCACGAGCCCTGGTACGTCGTGCTGGTACCGCAAGTCGCTGTAAGTACGGCAGAAATTTTTTCGCATCCTTTGTTGACACGTAATTCAAAGCCCATTAAAGTGCGCCCCGTTCCCGAGGGAAACAGTCGAAATGACTGTCAAGCGGTAGTCGAGCAAAGTTACCCAGAAGTACGTAACGCTTTGAATTTGCTAGGCAAATTCACTGAAGCAAGACTCACCGGCACTGGAAGTTGTGTGTTTGGGGCCTTCCCAGACAAAGCTGAAGCTGATAAAGTTTTGGCCCTTCTTGCAGAGACCCAAACAGGGTTCGTGGCAAAGGGAAGCAATGTTTCGATGTTGCATCGCAAGTTACGAAGTCTGCGCTAGGAATCGAGTACCAGGTACTCGCAGCAACAGATACAGGGGCGTCGCCAAGCGGTAAGGCAGCAGGTTTTGATCCTGCCATGCGTTGGTTCGAATCCAGCCGCCCCTGCCATTTTCCTTATACTCATCCAGGTATACCCTCAGCCTTCAGGTACTGCGCGTGTCCAAGATGATGGTCTTTACGGGGAACGCCAACCCCGATCTGGCTCGGCGTGTCGTACGTCAGCTGCATATCCCACTGGGTGATGTTTCTGTCGGCAAGTTCTCCGACGGCGAAATCAGCACTGAGATTAATGAAAACGTCCGCGGTAAGGACGTCTTTATCATTCAGCCGACTTGCGCGCCAACCAACGATAACCTGATGGAACTGGTAGTGATGGCCGATGCCTTCCGCCGCTCCTCAGCGTCCCGAATCACCGCTGTGATTCCTTACTTCGGATATGCCCGCCAGGACCGCCGTCCGCGTTCGGCGCGTGTTGCCATCAGCGCCAAAGTCGTCGCTGACATGCTCACCGTCGTCGGGATCGACCGTGTACTCACCGTCGACCTGCACGCTGACCAGATCCAGGGGTTCTTCGATATTCCGGTAGATAACATCTACGGCTCCCCCGTTCTGGTGGATGACATCGAAGACCAGCGTTTCGAGAACCTGATGATCGTCTCCCCGGACATCGGTGGTGTCGTGCGTGCACGTGCCGTCGCCAAGTCCCTGGGGGTCGACCTGGGTATCATCGACAAACGCCGCGAGAAGGCCAATCACTCCGAAGTGATGCACATCATCGGTGATGTCGAAGGACGTACCTGCATTCTCGTCGACGATATGGTCGATACCGCCGGCACCCTGTGCCACGCGGCCAAGGCCCTGAAAGAACACGGCGCTGCCAAGGTTTACGCCTACTGCACGCACCCTGTACTCTCCGGTCGCGCGATCGAGAACATCGAGAATTCCGTGCTCGACGAGCTGGTGGTGACCAACACCATCCCGCTGTCCGCCGCTGCACAAGCCTGTGACCGTATCCGTCAACTGGATATCGCACCGGTCGTCGCCGAAGCGGTCCGCCGCATCAGCAACGAAGAATCGATCAGCGCGATGTTCCGCTGAGGCGCAAGCCCGGCGAACCTCCGTTGACGTAAAGCGCCCCGCCCCAACACCTGTTGTTGGGGCGGGGCTTTTTTGCCCTCTCCGCTTCGGCATTGGTCGCAAGTGCCTTACGGAGCCGGCTATTTTGGAGATACAAAATGACTGATTTCATCCTGAACGCCCAAGCGCGTACTGACCTGGGGAAAGGTGCGAGCCGCCGCCTGCGTCATGCCGCCAGCACCCCTGCCGTTATCTACGGTGGTGACAAGGCTGCTGAATCCGTGACCATCCTGGCCAAGGAAATCACCAAGCTGTTCGAAAACGAAGCTGCCTTCAGCCACGTGATCGAGCTGAACGTCGACGGCGCCAAGCAAAACGTCATCGTCAAGGCCCTGCAGCGTCACCCAGCCAAGCAGTTCATCATGCACGCCGACTTCGTTCGCGTCGTAGCTGGCCAGAAACTGACCGCCAAGGTACCGGTTCACTTCGTCAACGAAGAAGCCCCGGTCAAGAAAGGCGGCGAGATCTCCCACGTAGAAAACGAGATCGAAGTTTCCTGCGAAGCCAAGGACCTGCCTGAGTTCATCGAAGTCGACCTGGCCAACGCCGAAATCGGCACCATCATCCACCTGTCGGACCTGAAAGCTCCGAAAGGCGTAGAGTTCGTCGCTCTGGCCCACGGTGATGACAAGGCCGTTGCCAACGTCCACGCTCCGCGCGTTGCTCCAGAAGCTGAAGAAGGCGCTGCCGAGTAATCCACTCGGTTCGCCGGTGTTGCCCGGGTGGCGGTGATTGCGCCGCCACCCCCAACTCCAAGGAAGAGCCCCTGACGTGACCGCCATCCAGTTGATCGTCGGCCTGGGAAATCCAGGCCCCGAGTACGAACAGACCCGGCATAACGCAGGGGCTCTTTTCGTTGAACGCATCGCCAGCGCCCAGCGCGTCAACCTGACCGCTGACCGCAAGTATTTCGGCCTGACGGCAAAATTCAGCCATCAGGGCCAAGACGTTCGCCTGTTGATCCCCACCACCTACATGAACCGCAGCGGCCAGTCCGTTGCCGCTCTGGCCAATTTCTTCCGAATCGAGCCGGATGCCATCCTGGTGGCCCACGACGAACTCGACCTGCCCCCCGGCGTCGCCAAGCTCAAGAAGGGCGGCGGCCATGGCGGGCACAACGGCCTGCGCGACATCATCGCGCAGCTCGGCAACAAGAACGACTTTCACCGTCTGCGGCTTGGCATCGGCCACCCGGGTGATGCCAAGCTGGTGTCCAACTTCGTCCTGGGCAAGGCGCCGCGCGCCGAGCAGGAGAAGCTCGACGCCAGCATCGATTTTGCCCTCGGCGTGCTGCCGGACATCCTCGCCGGCGAATGGGCGCGTGCGATGAGAGAGCTGCACAGCCAGAAGGCCTGACTTCACGAAGAGGGATTCACCATGGGATTCAATTGCGGCATCGTCGGCCTGCCCAACGTCGGCAAGTCCACCCTGTTCAACGCCTTGACCAAATCCGGTATCGCGGCTGAGAACTTCCCCTTCTGCACCATCGAGCCGAACCGCGGCATCGTGCCGATGCCCGATGCGCGCCTGGACGCCCTGGCCGCCCTCGTCAAGCCGCAGCGCATCCTGCCGACCACCATGGAATTCGTCGACATCGCCGGCCTGGTGGCGGGCGCGTCCAAGGGTGAAGGCCTGGGCAACAAGTTCCTCGCCAACATCCGCGAGACCGACGCCATCGCCCACGTGGTGCGCTGCTTCGAAGACGAGAACGTGATCCACGTTTCCAACAGCGTCGACCCCAAGCGTGACATCGAGATCATCGACCTGGAACTGATCTTCGCCGACCTCGACAGCTGCGAGAAGCAACTGCAGAAGGTTGCGCGCAACGCCAAGGGCGGCGACAAGGAAGCCCTGGCGCAGAAGGCCATCCTGGAAAAACTGATCCCGCACTTCACCGAAGGCAAGCCGGCGCGCAGCCTGATGAAGAACATGGGTGACGACGAGAAGGCCGTGATCCGCGGCTTCCACCTGCTCACCAGCAAGCCGGTGATGTACATCGCCAACGTTGCCGAAGACGGCTTCGACAACAACCCGCACCTGGACGTGGTGCGTGCCATCGCCGAAGAAGAAGGCGCGGTGGTGGTGCCGGTGTGCAACAAGATCGAAGCGGAAATCGCCGAGCTGGACGAAGGCGAAGAGAAGGACATGTTCCTCGAAGCCCTGGGCCTCGAAGAGCCGGGCCTGAACCGCGTGATCCGCGCCGGCTACGCTCTGCTCAACCTGCAGACCTACTTCACTGCCGGCGTGCAGGAAGTCCGCGCCTGGACCGTCCGCGTCGGCGCCACCGCGCCACAGGCTGCCGGCGTGATCCACACCGACTTCGAAAAAGGCTTCATCCGCGCCGAAGTGGTCGCCTACGACGACTTCATCCAGTTCAAGGGTGAAGGCGGCGCGAAGGAAGCCGGCAAATGGCGTCTGGAAGGCAAGGAATACATCGTCAAGGACGGTGATGTGATGCACTTCCGTTTCAACGTCTGATCCCGCCCCTGGCGACACCCCAACCCCCTCGATGCCCCGTGCGTCGAGGGGGTTTTCTTTTGCCGGTCAGTCGAAGAGCAGCAAGGGCTTCACGGTTGACCAGCACGCCCCGCTGAAAGTCTGACTGCATAACTTCATAGCCATATGACATCATTGGGCACAACGTGTGAAAACCGTCGACGGCGTCTGGCGGGCTGCACAGATGACAGGAGGATGGAACTGATGGATCGAGCACCCCATATCGAAGCGCTGGAGGCTGAGTACCAGCAGCTTCTCAAGCAGCGCAACAGCGAATCCCCGGCCAAGCCACGCATTACCGCGTGGGGACTGGTCAAGGCCGGCAAGAGCTCTTTGCTCAACATGCTCAGCGGACATGCCTGCGACGAGCATTTCAAGACCGATGTGGTGCGCATGACACGTACCAACCAGGCGCTGGAGTTGGACGACTATGTGCTCGTCGACACCCCCGGGCTGGGCATCGACGACGAGGATTCCCAGGAGGCCCTGAAGGGACTGGATGAAACCGACGTGGTGCTCTTCGTCCATGCGCCGCCAGGCGAGCTCGACGAGGAAGAAGTCGCCCTGCTCGACAGGCTGCGGGACACCTTCGGCAATGATGTCGGCGAACGCGTGGTCCTGGTCCTGAGCCTGCTGGACAAGTTCCAGGACGGCGACATGGCGCAGATCCGCGAGAAGATCGAGCGCCAGGCGCTGATCCACCTGGGCACGGTGCCGGAGTGCTTCGTGGTCTCCAGTACCCGTTACCGGAGCGGCGTGGAAAAGGACAAGGAAGGGCTGCGCACCAAGAGCGGCGTTCCCGCCCTCGACACCCATCTGCGTCACCTCGCCAAAGGCATCCGCCATTCGCTGGAAACGCTTCGCCAGAAGCGTCTGGCCCAGCGTGCGCAGGCACTCTGCGCGCGCATCGACGCGGCGATCGCCGAGGACGTCGCCCTGATCGAACGCGTCGCCCAGCCTTATGCGCAGAAAGCCGAGGCCTTCGTCGATCTGGTCGCCATCGCCCGGAAAACCTTCAAGACCCATACCGACGAAATCCAGAAGGCCAAGGAAAAACTCGCCAGCCTTTAAGTCAAGGAGACTTGCAATGCCTCTACCCTGGTTGATTGGTGCTGTGGCGGTTGCTGCCGCGGCAGCCATCGTCAAAGCAGTGAGCGACGACAGCCCCTCTTCTTCCTCGTCCTCGACGACCACCTATGACGATAGCGACCGTCGTGAACAGGAACAGGAAGCCAAGCTCGGACGAGATCGCGATGCCCTGAAGAAACGCATCGCCGGCACCCAGCAGACCCGCCGAAGCGATCTCAAGAGCCAGCTCAGGCTGGCCGCAGCAACCTTGCCGTCCGCCACGGACGACGCGAAAGGCTTCGCCAGGATGACCGGCCTGACGCTGGAGGGCATCTCCGGCGACGTGCTGGAGCAGAAACTTGGCAGCACGGCGTCGTCGGACTCCGCTTATGCCCGAACCCTGAAGGACATCCTCAAGGCCGCGCCAGGCGTCAAGGCCAGCAGGGTCGACAAGGTCCTGAAGGGTGTGAACCTCCTGGAGTCGGTGACCGATGCGGTCGATGCGCCGGTGAAGGATCGCGCGACCCAGGCGGCAATCCACAGCGCGAACGCGCGGATCGAGCGCCTGCAGAAACTCAAGAACCAACTTCTTTCCCAGGTGTGATGCACGATGAGTACGGTTACACGCGAAGCGCTGATGAACGCGTTCGAAGGGCTGCAGAAGGAGTTCGAAAGCAGGAAACATGGCCTTGCCCAGGCGCATGAGCAGTTCGATGGCTTGCGCAACGGTTTCGTTCGGCAGATGAGCGAACAGACCGAGCGCATGACCGCCATGATCAGCGACAAAAACCCGCTCAGGCAGGGCGCAGTCGACATGGCCGGGCGCCTGAAGAAGCAGTTCGACGTCTGGCAGGCCCGAGCGGACAAGCACATGCGCGGCGCCGAATTCCGCGAAGGGTACAACGATTCGCTGCTGGTCTTCGTCTACGGCAAGGTCAAGTCGGGCAAGAGTTCGCTGGGCAACTACGTGGCCTGGGGACACAGCGAGCCGACGGCGCAGATGAAAGCGCAGGCCGCCGTGAAACCCGAGTACTTCTCGCATACGCGTACCAGCGCCGCCAGCGGCGACGCGGAAGACGAAGCCAGGCGCAACCTGCAGTTCCGCGTCGGAGCCACCGAAGCCACCAGCTCGATCCAGGGCTTCAAGCTGCCCGGCTTCACCTGGGTCGATTCCCCGGGCCTGCACTCGACGACGGCGGAAAACGGCGATCTGGCGCGCGCCTATGTCGAGCAGGCAGACCTGATTCTCTACACCATGAGTTCCCAGGCTCCCGGCCGGGCCTCGGACATGGGTGAAGTCGGGGCCCTGCTGGAGGACGGTCGCTCACTGATGCTGTTGCTGACCGGCAGCGACATCACCGACGAGGACGAAACCGACGACGGCGAGGTCATCACCGAGATCCTGATGAAGCCGGTCGCCGACCAGCGCAAGCAGATTGCCGAAGTCTCGGAGGGCCTGGACGAGCAGATCAGCGTCCTGTCCCTGTCGACCCGGTTTGCCGAACTCGACCCGGCGAACCTGGAGGCCAGCGGCCTGGGCACCTTCTTCCACACCCTCAAGCATCTCACCGAAAGCCAAGGCCTGAAGCTCAAGCTGGCCACCCCCTTGAACAACCTGCACAAGGGCCTGAAGGAAACGTGCGAAGACCTCAAGCTGATCGAGGAACTCACCGAATCCTTCGAGCAGCAGATCAAGGCACAGGACAAGTTCGTCGAACGCGAACTGAACACCCTCGGCCAGCGTGGCGTGACGCAGATGCGCGACCACATCAACCGGCTGTTCGATGGCAAGCGCCCTGCGAACCTGCAAAAGGACCTGGGCGAAAAACTGGGCCAGGTACTCGGTGAGTTGCTTGGCGAAGCCTTGCAGAAGATCGGCGAGACCCAGCAGAACTCGCTGCAGCGCGCCTTCGACACCAGCCGCCTCGGGGCTATTCCGGACTACCGCGAAGAGACCGAGGAGAAGGAGTACATGAGCGGTACCCGGCGCAGTACCAAAACCGCCTGGGGGGCGGGCGGCATGGTCCTTGGCGCCGTCATCGGCTTCGCCGTCGGCGGTCCTGCAGGGGCGGCACTCGGCGCCACGCTGGGCAGCTCGGCCAGGATGGTCGGTGATGACGCAGAGGCGATCTACGAGAAACACCAAGTCGTCGTCGGCGACAACCTCGAAGAGCAACGCCAGGCCGCCATCAAGCACTATGCCAACGCCCTGCCCGGCTACCTGGAGGATCAGGTCGAAGACCTGTACGTACCGCTGCGCGACTCCATGCAGGACTACTGCAAGGTCCTGACCGACGAAATGAAGCGCCTGCACACGGCGCTCGACACCCTTGAAAAGAGCACGATGCAATGACCCAACCAGGACCGATGACGCAACTGCTGTCGCTCTACGACAACGTGGACGCCCTGTGTGAAACCTACAACCCGAATGGCGTGGCCAGCATCCGCGAACTGAGCCGGGCGAAGAAGGCCGAGCCCGGCGCGACCATCATGGTCTACGGCGTGTACAACGCCGGGAAGAGCACCCTGATCAATGCCCTGATCGGCGAGGAACTGGCCGCGGTCGCCGACGTGCCGGAAACCGCCCGGATCCAGGGCTATCGCTGGGGCGATTTCGAAGTGCTCGACACGCCGGGCATCGACGCCCCGCTGGAACACGAGGCAATCACCCGGGAACAGCTGATCCAGTCCGACGTGGTGATCTTCGTGGTCAACCCGCTCGGCGTGGTCGAGGAAGAAAAGACCCTCGATGCCCTCCTCGAACTGGTCGAGGCCGGGAAGATGATCTTCCTCGTCCTCAACTGCAAGAACCGCCTGGACCCGCTGGATCTGGCGCGGATCAAGGACGAGTTGCAGCAACGCCTGCAGGACAAGGCCGGCAACCGCTCGGTGCTGCGCGACATTCCGATCGTCGAGGTGAACGCCCGCTCAGCGCTGAAAGCCAAGCTGGAGAACAAGCAGAACCTGCTCAACAGTTCGGGCTTTCCCCAGTTCGAAGACGCCCTGCGCAAGTTCTTCGCCTCGGCCGAGCAACAGAAGATCGTCGCCCGGGTCGCCACCGAACTGCGCGATTTCATCGACGAGACCGTGGTCGAACTCGACAGGCAGCAGGACCAGGGCCCGCTGCAGCGCCTCGACACGTTCTACGCGGAGATCGCCCGGCGCGAGATCGACATCCGCCGCGGCCTGAAGGCCCTGATCGAAGCCAAGGCGGCGTACATCGGCAAGACCACCATCAATGCACTGCACCAGGACAGCGAAGGCGCCCAGGCGAAGATCGAGCGCTTGATCGGCCAGGCCAACGAGGAAGTCTGCGGTGAGCTTGAGGATGCACTCAAGCGCCTGGGGCTGGACGCCTCGGAAATGCTCGACGAGGTCATCCGCGAGGTCCAGGTGCAACGGGCACGGACCGACAGTCGCGCCACACCGGATCTGGACACCGGCGCCGACGGCAGCGAGGTCGCGGTGGCCTCCTCCGGCATCGACCTGTCGATGCTCGAATCCGGCGTGCGTCAGGCCGGCGGCATGCTCAAGGCCGAGCACGTGATCAGCGTGATGAAGGTCGGCAAGGAATGGCTGCCGGCACTGTTCAAAGGCATCGGGCCGGTGACGATGGGCAAGGTTGCCGAGCAGATCGTCGGCAAGGTCATTCCGGTCATCGGCATTGCCCTGCAGATCGGCAGCACCCTGTACTCCGCATTCGCCGGCGATCCCGAGCAACAGCGTCTGAACGAACAGATGAGCCGTGAAGCCCAGGCCCGCGAACGACGCGAACAGGCCATCCGCGACTTCGCCGAAGACACGGCCTGGGAGTTCTCGCGCGCACTGACCGACGTGGTCGAGAACCACATCAAGACCAGCTTCGCCGAAATCAACACCAGGCTGCGTGACCTGCGCGGCAGCCTCGGCCAGACCCAGCGCACCCTCAGCGAGGATCGCGAGCGCCTGGTCCAGTGCCGCAGTGCGATGGAAGAGTACATCTGATGTCCCCGGCCATTCGTGACGCTGCGCGTCGCGAATGGCCGCCGCCGAGTCCGGCTTTTTTGCACATCCCACCTGCTTTTCTACCCGTACTCCCCCGCCCCACCCCCACCTATACTCGGCCAGACCCGCACCGCCCCCATAACAACAATCCAGGGCCGCCTGCCATGACCGACCGCCACGCCTTCCTCGCCGCGCGCGACTTCCTGCTCGACCATCGCACCGACTACGCCACCGCCGCCCGTGATTTCCGCTGGCCACAGCTGGACGAATTCAACTGGGCGCTGGACTACTTCGACGACATGGCCCGCGACAACGCAGCCACGGCCCTGTGGATAGTCGAAGAAGACGGCAGCGAGCGCCGCTACAGCTTCGAAGACCTGGCGCAGCGCTCCAACCGTGTCGCCAACCACCTGCGCGACCTCGGCGTGAAGCGCGGCGACAGGGTGCTGCTGATGCTCGGCAACCATATCGCCCTGTGGGAAACCATGCTCGCCGCGTTCAAGCTCGGCGCGGTGGTGATTCCCGCCACCGCCCTGCTCACCGCCGACGACCTGCGCGATCGCCTGGAACGCGGCCAGGTACGCCACCTGGTGGTCGGCGCCGCCCATGTGGACAAGTTCGCCGGCCTGGCCGAGGGCTGCACGCGCATCAGCGTCGGTGCGCAGGCAGAGGGCTGGGTCGATCACGACGCCGCCCAGGTTTACCCCAGCGATTTCAGCGTCGACGGCAGCACCCGCGCCAGCGATCCCATGCTGCTGTACTTCACCTCCGGCACCACCTCGAAGCCGAAGATGGTCCTGCACAGCCACCAGAGCTACCCCGTCGGCCATCTCTCGACCATGTACTGGATCGGCCTGCAACCCGGCGACCTGCACCTGAACATTTCTTCCCCCGGCTGGGCAAAGCACGCCTGGAGCTGCTTCTTCGCGCCGTGGAACGCCGGCGCCTGCATCTTTATCCACAACACCTCGCGCTTCAGTGCCGGCGCCCTGCTGCAGGTACTGGAGCAATACGGCGTGACCAGCCTCTGCGCGCCGCCCACCGTGTGGCGCATGCTGATCCAGGAAGACCTGGCGGGCTATCGCGAGCGCCTGCGCCTGCGTGAACTGGTGGGTGCGGGCGAGCCGCTGAACCCGGAGATCATCGAGCAGATCCAGCACGCCTGGGGCCTCGACCTGCGCGATGGTTTCGGCCAGTCGGAAACCACCGCGCTGGTTGGCAACACCCCTGGCCAGCCGCTCAAGCCCGGCTCCATGGGCCGTCCCCTGCCCGGCTACCAGGTGGCGATGCTCGATCCCGACGGCCAGCCCGCCCGCGAGGGCGAGGTGGCCCTGCCGCTGACGCCGCATCCGCTGGGCCTGATGCTGCGCTACGAGGACAGCCCGGAGAAGACCGCCGAGGTGATGCGCGACGGCTACTACCGCACCGGCGACACCGCGCAGATCGATGACGACGGCTACATCACCTTCGTCGGCCGCGCCGATGATGTGTTCAAGGCTTCGGACTACCGCATCAGCCCGTTCGAGCTGGAAAGCGCGTTGATCGAGCACCCGGCGGTGATGGAAGTGGCGGTGGTGCCCAGCCCCGACCCGTTGCGCCTGGCGGTGCCCAAGGCGTTCCTGATCCTCGCCCACGACCGGCAGGGCAGCGCCGAACTGGCCCGCGAGATCCTCGCCTTCGCCCGCGACAACCTCGCGCCGTACAAGCGGGTGCGGCGCATCGAGTTCGTGGTCGAGTTGCCCAAGACCATTTCCGGGAAGATCAGGCGCGTGGAATTGCGGCAGATGGAGGTGATGCGGCGACAGGGGGATGGGCGCGGGGAATGGGAGTTCTTCGAGGAGGATTTCGTTCAGGTCGGCAAATGACCGGGATGCCTGTCAGCCCGAGGGTCTGGCGGCGACCCGCTTTCACAGAACAACACATAACCCATTGATTTAGCAGGGAACATGTGGGAGCGGGTTTACCCGCTTGTATGGTGAGAAACTTGAAGGGAGGAGGAGGGACATAATCCGCTTCTGACTGTCGCGAGCAGTACAGACCGTGGGAGAAATCACCCCTCCTCCTTTCAACACCCTAAGCGCCG
>JAIRVG010000037.1 GCA_031253995.1 Paucimonas sp.
CTGCAAGCGCTGGCGGGCTACAGCGAAGAGAACCCGGTCAACCTGACCACCCCGGACAACCTGGCCTACGTCATCTACACCTCCGGCTCCACCGGCAAGCCGAAGGGTGCGCTGCTGCCTCACAGCAATGTGCTGCGCCTGTTCAAGGCCACCGATGCGTGGTTCGGTTTCGATGAAAAAGACGTGTGGACCCTGTTCCACTCCTACGCCTTCGACTTCTCCGTGTGGGAGATCTTTGGCGCGCTGATGTACGGCGGTCGTCTGGTCGTGGTGCCACGTGAAGTCACCCGTTCGCCGGAAGATTTCCACAAGCTGCTGGTGGCCGAGCAGGTCACCGTGCTGAACCAGACGCCATCGGCGTTCAAGCAACTGGCGCGGGTGGCGTGTGACTCGTCCGCCGACCTGGCCCTGCGCTATGTGGTGTTCGGCGGCGAAGCCCTGGACGTCGGTAGCCTGCAACCCTGGTTCGAGCGTTTCGGCGATCAAGAACCGCAACTGATCAACATGTACGGCATCACCGAAACCACTGTGCACGTGACCTATCGTCCGATCAGCCAGGCCGACCTGCAACAGGCCGAGGTCAGCCCGATCGGCGAGGCCATCCCGGACCTGTCGATGGTCGTGCTCGACACCGATTTCAACCCGGTGGCCCCGGGCGTGTGTGGCGAGCTGCACGTGGGCCACGCCGGCCTTGCCCGCGGCTACCACAACCGCGCCGCGCTGACTGCCGAACGCTTCGTGCCCAACCCGTTCGCCGCCGACGGCAGCCGCCTGTACCGCACCGGCGACCTGGCGCGTTTCCGTGACGAAGGGGTGATCGAGTACGCCGGCCGTATCGACCACCAGGTGAAGATCCGCGGTTTCCGTATCGAGCTGGGCGAGATCGAGGCGCGCCTGCAGGAACACGACGCCGTGCGCGAAGTGGTGGTGCTGGCGGTCCAGGGACCGAGCGGCCAGCAACTGGCCGGCTACCTGGTGCCGAGCGATCCGCAGCAGGCGGATGTACGTGAAGTGCTGCGGGCCCACCTCAAGGCCAACCTGCCGGACTACATGGTGCCGACCCACCTGGTCCTGCTGGACGCCATGCCGCTGACCGCCAACGGCAAGCTGGACCGCAAGGCCCTGCCCAAGCCTGACGCGGCCAACCTGCAAGCCGCCTACGTGGCTCCGCAGAGCGAGCTGGAACAACGCCTGGCGGCGATCTGGGCCGATGTGCTCAAGGTGGAGAAGGTCGGCCTCACCGACAACTTCTTCGAACTGGGCGGCGACTCGATCATCTCCATCCAGGTGGTCAGCCGCGCGCGGCATGCCGGGATCTTCTTCACGCCCAAGGACCTGGTCCAGCGCCAGACCGTGCAAAGCCTGGCCGCCGTCGCGCGGCGGGCCGAAGCCACGGCCATCGAGCAGGGCGAGGTGCAGGGCGAGGCGCCGCTGACGCCGGTGCAGCACTGGTTCTTCGACAGCCCCGTGCCGACGCGTCATCACTGGAACCAGGCGGTGCTGCTGCAGCCGGCCCGGGCCCTGGTGGCGGCGCCCCTGCAACAGGCGCTGCGCGCGCTGTTGACCCAGCACGACGCCCTGCGCCTGGCCTTCGTCGAAGGCGAGGGCGGCTGGCAGGCCCGGCATGTGCCGAGCAGCGACGACGCCCTGCTCTGGGCGCGCCCGCTGGCCCACGTCGACGACCTGGAGCCGCTGGTGCAGGAAGCCCAGCGCAGCCTAGACCTGCAACGCGGCCATCTGCTGCGCGCCGTGCTGGCCGAACTGCCGGACGGCACCCAGCGCCTGCTGCTGGTGATCCACCACCTGGTGGTGGACGGCGTGTCCTGGCGCATCCTCCTGGAAGACCTGCAACAGGCCTATACCGCACTGCTGGACGGCCAGCCCGTGGCCCTGCCGCGCAAGACCAGCGCCTTCAAACACTGGGGCGAGCACCTGCGCGACTACGCCCGCAGCCCGGCCCTGGAGCAGGAACTGGCGTACTGGCAGGAGCAGCTGGACGATGCCAGCGACGAACTGCCGCTGAGCCATCGAGGCGGCGAACTGACCAGCCGCCACGTCAGCAGCGTCTGTACCCGTCTCGACCGCGACGCCACCCGCCAGCTGCTGCAGGACGCCCCGGCGGCCTATCGCACGCAGATCAACGACCTGCTGCTCACCGCCCTGGCGCGGGTGATCTGCCAGTGGACCCGGCAGCCGTCGGCGCTGATCAAGCTGGAAGGCCATGGTCGCGAAGACCTGTTCGACGACCTCGACATCACCCGCACCGTCGGCTGGTTCACCAGCATCTATCCGGTGAAGCTGAGCCCGCAGGCCGACCTGGCGGCGTCGATCAAGACCATCAAGGAACAGCTGCGGGCCATCCCCAACAAGGGCATCGGCTACGGCGTGCTGCGCCACCTGGGCAGCGATGAAGCGCGCAGCAGCCTGGCGGCGCTGGCCAAGGGCAGCATCGTCTTCAACTACCTGGGGCAGTTCGACGGCAGCTTTGCCGCCGAGGACGCCCTGTTTGTCCCCGCCAGCGAAAGCCGTGGCGACATGCACAGCGTCGATGCGCCGCTGGACAGCCTGATCAGCGTCAGCGGCCAGGTCTACGGCGGCGAGCTGGAACTGAACTGGCGCTTCAGCACCTCGGCCTTCGAGCCGGCGCTGTTGCAAGACCTGGCCGAGCGCTACGGCGATGAACTGCGCCTGCTGATCGGCCACTGCCTGGCGGATGGCGTTGCCGGTGCCACGCCATCGGACTTCCCCCTGGCGCACCTGGAGCAGGCACAGATCGACAGCCTGCCGGTGCCGGTGGCGGACATCGCCGATATCTACCCGCTGTCGCCGATGCAGCAGGGCATGCTGTTCCACACCCTGTACGAGAAGGCGGCGGGCAACTACGTCAACCAGATGCGCGTGGATGTCGAGGGCCTCGACGTGACGCGCTTCCAGGCCGCCTGGCAGGCGCTGGTGGACCAGCACGACGTGCTTCGCGCCGCCTTCGTCAGCGACCTGGAGCGCCCGCTGCAAGTGATCCGCAAGCAGGTCGTGGCGGCCTTCGCCGAACAGGACTGGCGCGGCCGCGATCATTCCCCGGCAGCGCTGAAGGCCTGGGCCGACGGCGATCGCCAGCGCGGCTTCGACCTGGAGCAGGAAGCCCTGCTGCGCCTGACCCTGCTGCGCACCGGCGACGACCGCCATCACCTGGTGTACACCAGCCATCACATCCTCATGGACGGCTGGAGCAACTCGCGCCTGCTCGGCGAGGTGCTGCAGCGCTACCACGGCCAGGCGCCGGCGCTGTCCGCCGCGCGCTACCGCGACTACATCGAGTGGCTGCAACGCCAGGACGCGTCGGCCAGCCAGCGCTTCTGGAGCGAGCAACTGGCGGTGCTGGACGCGCCGACCCGCCTGGTCCAGGTGCTCAAGCCGGAGGGCACGGCCTCGGGCTACGTCGACCTGCACTACGCCCTGGACCGCGAGGACACCCGCAAGCTCGGCGATTTCGCCCGGGAACAGCGGGTCACCCTCAACACCCTGGTCCAGGCTGCCTGGCTGTTGCTGCTGCAACGCTACAGCGGGCAGGCCAGCGTCACCTTCGGCGCCACCGTGGCCGGACGTCCGGCGGAACTGGCGGGGATCGAGGAACAGTTGGGCCTGTTTATCAACACCCTGCCGGTGGTGGGCAGCCCGCGGGCCGAGCAGTCGGTGGCGGACTTCGTGCGTCAGGTGCAGGACCTCAACCTGGCCCTGCGCGAGCATGAGCACACGCCGCTGTACGACATCCAGCGCTGGGCCGGGCAGGGCGGTGAAGCGCTGTTCGACAACATCCTGGTGTTCGAGAACTACCCGGTGTCCGAGGCGCTGCAAGCCGCGGCCCCGGCGGACCTGCGCTTCGGCAGCGTGCTCACCCAGGAGCAGACCCACTACCCGCTGACCCTGATCGTGCAGGCCAACGACACCCTGGCGGTGCGCTTCAACTTCGATCGCCAGCGCTTCAGCGAGGCGGGCATGGCGCGCCTGGCCGGGCATTTCGATCGGCTGTTGCGTGGTCTGGTCGCCGATCCTGCGGCGCCGCTGGGCGAGCTGCCGATGCTGGCCGATGACGAACGCCAGCAGGTCACCGAGCGCTGGAACGACACCACGGTGGTGTTCGACGCGGGCACCGTGCACGAGCTGATCGAGGCCCAGGTGTGGGCAACGCCGGATGCGGTCGCCGTGCGCCTTGGCGAGCGCACCCTGGACTACGCCGAGCTGGATCGCCAGGCCAACCGCCTGGCCCATCGCCTGGTGGCGCTGGGCGTCGGGCCGGACGTGCTGGTGGGCATCTCGCTGGAGCGCAGCCTGGAACTGGTGGTCGGCCTGCTGGCCATCCTCAAGGCCGGCGGCGCCTACGTGCCGCTGGACCCGGCATACCCGCGCGAGCGCCTGGACTACATGCTGCGCGACAGCGGCGTGAAGCTGCTGCTGACCCGTAGCGGACTGCACGACAGCCTGGTCGAGCGCCTGGACCTCGACCACGCGATCGACTGGCACGATCATGGTGATGTCGCGCCGCTGCAGGTGCCGGTGCATGCCGACAACCTCGCCTACGTGATCTACACCTCCGGCTCCACCGGCCGGCCCAAGGGCGTGGAGATCCGTCACGGCGCCCTCACCAACCACATGCTGTGGATGCAGGGCGAGCTGAAGCTGACCCCGCAGGACCGCGTGCTGCAAAAGACCGCGTTCAGCTTCGACGCCTCGGTCTGGGAGTTCTGGCTGCCGCTGCTCAACGGCGCGCAACTGGTGCTCGCCAGCCCGGCGCTGAGCGATGACCTGGCGTTGCTGTGGAGCGAAGTGGCGAGCCAGCGCATCAGCGTCCTGCAACTGGCGCCATCGGTGCTCCAGGCCCTGCTGCCGGGCGTGCAGGCCGGCCAGCTGGATTCGCTGCGGACCCTGGCCTTCGGTGGCGAGGCGCTCTCTGCAACCCTGGTGGAGCAGTTGCGCGGGCAGTGGGGCGGGCAGGTGTACAACCTGTACGGCCCGACCGAAGCCACCATCGACACCAGCAGCCTGTTGCTCGAAGGTCCGCTGGACTCGGCGGTCGCCGCCATCGGCCGGCCGATCGCCAACGTGCGCACCTACGTGCTCGACGCCAACCTGCAAGCCTGCCCGCTGGGCAGCGCTGGCGAGCTGTATGTCGGCGGCCACTCCCTGGCTCGCGGTTACCACGGGCGTGCCGACCTGACGGCCGAGCGCTTCGTGCCGGATCCGTTCACTCCGGGCGCGCGCCTGTACCGCACCGGCGACCTGGTGTGCCAGCGTGCCGACGGGGTCATCGACTACCTCGGGCGCATCGACCATCAGGTCAAGCTGCGCGGCCTGCGTATCGAGCTGGGCGAGATCGAGGCGCTGCTCCTGGCGCATCCGGCGGTGCGTGAAGCGGTGGTGCTGGCGCGGGACAACCAGCTGGTGGCCTATGTCGTCGGCGATGCTGCGCTGCAGGGCGAGCTGAAGGCGCTGCTGGCCCGCGACCTGCCGGCCTTCATGGTGCCGGCGCAGTGGCTGTTCCTGGAGCGCTTGCCGCTGACGCCGAACGGCAAGCTGGACCGCAAGGCCCTGCCGCAGGCGGATACGCTGCAGTCGGACTATGTGGCACCGGTCAGCGAGCTGGAGCAGCAACTGGCGCAGATCTGGGCGCAGGTCCTGCAAGTGGAACGCGTTGGCCTGGCCGACAACTTCTTCGAGCTGGGCGGCCACTCGTTGCTGGCGGTGCAGATGCTGGTGCGCATCCGCGATCAGCTGCGCTGCGAGATCGCCCTGCGCGAGCTGTTCGAGAAGAGCACGCTGGGTGACCTGTGCGAGGTGGTCGAGGCCAAGCGCGGCCAGGTCGACCATGCCCAGGACGAACTGACTAAATCCCTGGAGGCCCTCAAACGTCTTAGTGCAGAGGAAATCGATAACTTGCTGGCCTGACTGGGGCGCGGACCCTGTAGGAGCGGGTTTACCCGCGATTGCGATGGTGAATCCACTACCGCAATCGCGGGTGAACCCGCTCCCACAGGTCCCTGCGAAACCCATGATTCTGCTGGCCTGACTGGAGACCCCACACGTGCAAGAGCTGCTTGACTCCGTTAAATCGCTGTCTGCCCGGGAGCGCAAGGCGCTGGCCGCCCTGCTCAAGCGACAGGGGGTGAATCTGTACGGGGTGACCCCGATCCTCAAGCGCGAGATCGAGGCCAGCGCGGCCCTGTCCTACGCCCAGCAGCGCCAGTGGTTTCTCTGGCAACTGGAACCGCGCAGCAGCGCCTACAACATCCCGGTGGCCCTGCGCCTGACCGGGATGCTCGACGTGGCGGCACTGGAAGCGGCCTTCGGCGCGCTGGTGGCCCGGCATGAAACCCTGCGCACCACCTTCCGCCAGGACGGCGAGCAGGCGCTGCAGGTGGTGCATCCGCCCCAGCCGTTCAAGCTGCCGGTGGAGGTGCTGGACGACCCATCCGCCCTCGACGCACGGGTCGCCGCCGAACTGTGGGCGCCCTTCGACCTGGAGGCCGGCCCGCTGCTGCGGGTGCGCCTGCTGCGCCTGGGCGCGCATGAGCATGTGCTGATCGTGGTGCAGCACCACATCGTCTCCGATGGCTGGTCGATGCCGATCATGATCGACGAGCTGGTGCGCCTCTACGACGGCCATTGCCGTGGCCAGGCCGTGCACCTGCCGGCCTTGCCGATCCAGTACGCCGACTACGCGATCTGGCAGCGCAACTGGATGGAGGCGGGCGAGCAGGAGCGTCAGCTGGGGTACTGGACCGGGCAACTGGGCGGTGAGCAGCCAGTGCTGGAACTGCCCACCGACCGCCCGCGGCCATTGGTGCAGAGCCATGTCGGCGCCCGCCTGGATATCGAGCTGCCGGCGGAGCTGGCGCAGGGGCTCAAGGCCCTGGCGCGGCAGCACGGGGTGACGCTGTTCATGCTGTTGCTGGCGGCGTTCCAGACCCTGTTGCACCGCCATACCGGCCAGGCCGACATCCGCGTCGGCGTCCCCACCGCCAACCGCAACCGCGCCGAGACCGAAGGGCTTATCGGTTTCTTCGTCAACACCCAGGTGCTCAAGGCGGACTTCAGCGGCGACCTCACCTTCGCCCAGTTGCTGCAACAGGTGAAGGACACCGCGGTACAGGCCCAGGCCCATCAGGACCTGCCGTTCGAGCAGCTGGTGCAGGCCCTGCACCCGGAGCGCGACCTGGGCCGCAGCCCGCTGTTCCAGGTGATGTTCAACCACCAGACCCAGGCCCTCGGCCAGGCCCGGCAACTGCCGGGCCTGGGGGTGGAGAAACTGCCGGCCGGGCAGCACAGCGCGGCGTTCGACCTGACCCTGGAAACCCTGGAGCGGGACAGCGGCATCGGTGCCGTGCTGACCTTCGCCACCGCGCTGTTCGACAGCGCCACCGCCGAAGGTTTTGCCCGGCACTGGCGCAATCTGCTGCATGGGGTCTGTGTCGATGCCCATCAGCGGATTGCCGCGCTGCCGATGCTCGATGGCGACGAGCGTCAGCGGATCCTGGTGGACTGGAACCAGAGCCAGGCCGACTACGCGCGCGAGCAGTGCCTGCCAGCCTTGTTCGAAGCGCAGGTGCGGGAGACGCCGGAGGCTGTTGCGCTGGTATCGGTCGACCAGTCGATGGGCTACGCCGAGCTGAATGCCAGGGCCAACCAACTGGCGCACAAGCTGCGTGAGCTGGGTGTTGGTCCGGATGTACTGGTGGGCGTGGCGCTGGAGCGTGGGGTGGAAATGGTCGTCGGGCTGCTGGCGATCCTCAAGGCCGGTGGCGCCTATGTGCCGCTGGACCCGGATTTCCCCCGTGACCGACTGGCCTACATGATGGAAGACAGCGGCTTGAAGCTGCTGCTCAGCCAGGCCTCGCTGCTCGATCAGCTGACCATTCCGGCGGACGTTGAAACCCTGTGCCTGGATCAGTCTGGCGACTGGCTCGATGGCTACAGCCAGGACAACCTGCCGGCCCTGGCCGCGCCGGAAAACCTCGCCTACGTGATCTACACCTCCGGCTCCACCGGCCTGCCGAAGGGCGTGACGCTCCAGCACCAGTCGCTAGTGAATTTCCTGTTCAGCATGGCCGACAAGCCTGGGCTGAGCGCCGCTGACCGGGTGTTGTCGCTGACTTCGCTGTCCTTCGATATCGCCGGCCTGGAGCTGTACCTGCCGCTGATTCGCGGGGCGTCGGTGGTGCTGCTCCAGCCCCACCAGAACAAGGACCCGCAGGCGCTGCTGCAGGTGATTGCCGGGCAGAACGTCAGCGTGATCCAGGCCACCCCATCGAGCTGGCGGATGATCCTCGACGTCGCCCCGGCCGGTGCCTTCGCTGGCAAGACGGTGCTGTGCGGTGGTGAAGCCTTGAGCGCCGAACTGGCCCAGCGCCTGATCGACCAGGCCGGTCATGTGTGGAACGTCTACGGCCCGACCGAAACCACCATCTGGTCGGCCCGGCACTACCTGACTCGCAGCGACGACGTCTGGCTGGGCAAGCCGCTGGCCAACACCACCCTGCATATCGTCAGTGACGACCTTGAGGTGCTGCCGGTGGGTGCACGGGGCGAATTGCTGATCGGTGGCGAGGGCCTGGCCCGCGGTTACCACCAGCGTCCATCGCTCACCGCGCAACGCTTCGTGCCGGACCCGTTCTCGACCACGGGCGGTCGCCTGTACCGCACCGGCGACGTGGCCCGCTACCACGCCGACGGGGTGATCGAGTACGTCGGTCGTCTCGACCATCAGGTGAAGATCCGCGGCTTCCGTATCGAGCTGGGCGAGATCGAGGCACGTCTGCTGGAGCACCCGGCGGTGCGCGAGGCGGTGGTGATCGATATCGAGGTCTCCGGCATCAAGCAACTGGCGGCCTGGCTGGTGCCGGTCGAGGGAGCGGGGGACCCGGATGCGTTGCGTGTCGAACTGCGTGCCCACCTCAAGGCCGGGCTGCCGGAGTACATGGTTCCGGGTCACCTGGTGTGGCTGGAGAAGATGCCGCAGACACCGAACGGCAAGCTCGACCGCAAGGCCCTGCCCACGCCCGATGGCAGCCAGACGCAGGTCGGCTACGAGGCGCCGCGCAACGAGCGCGAGCGGGAGCTGGCGCGGATCTGGGCCGAGGTGCTCAAGGTCGAGCGGGTGGGCCTGAAGGACAACTTCTTCGCCCTCGGCGGGCATTCGCTGCTGGTCATCACCCTGGTCAGCCGGTTGCGCGAAGCGTTTTCCACCCAGCTCAGCCTGCATGACTTCCTGTTGCTGGACACCTTCGAGGACCTTGCCGATTTCCTTGCCGTTGGCGAAACCCGGGTGAAGAACCCGGTGGTCAGCATGAACATCAGCGCCAGCAACAAGGCGCCGCTGTTCTGCCTGCCGCCCGGCGGTGGCGGCACCTACGCCTACTACCCGCTGGCCGGACACCTGGGGGTGCAGCGCAGCGTGCTCGGGGTGGTGAACAAGAGCTATGTGGTGCCGGGCTGGCAGGAAACATCGTGGGACGACATGGTCGCCTACTACGTCGAGCAGATCCGCAAGGTGCGCCCGGTCGGGCCGTACAACCTGCTGGGCTGGTCGCTGGGCGGGGCGTTGGCCATCGAGGTGGCTCATGCGCTGGAGGCGGCGGGAGAGAGCGTGGGCTTCCTGGGCCTGGTGGATACCTACCTGCCCCAGGGCGAGCGACTGCTGGCGGTGGGCGCCGAAGAGCCCGAGCCCGGCCCGTGGGATGGCCTGGTGAAGAGCCTGCTGGCGTTTGCCCCGGGGATCGGCGAGGCGGTGGTGCTGGGCTTGATCGAAGAGGCGACTGTACGCTTTGCCGATCCGAAGGAAGCGGCGGACTGGGTGATGGTGCAGGTGGCCGAGCGCAGTGGTACCGATATCGAGGCGCTGCGGGCGATCCACCGGGATATCGGGGTGCAGGCGGAGATTGCCAGTGGGTATCAGTTGCTCAGTGCCAATATGGCGTTGGGTCAGGCATTCCGCCTCAAGCCGCTGAAGGTGCAGCCGCATTGCTGGTGGGCGGGGGCGAGTCGCAGTGGGGAGCAGGTCGAGCTGGCTGAAGAGGTGTTGAAGGCCGGCTGCGGACTGGAGCAGGTATGGTCGCTGACGCTGGAAGGGCAGAAGCATGATGATGTGATTCTGGCGCCGGCGTTGCTGAACAGCCTGGCATTCCAACTGGAGCGTGCCGACTGACGGAAGCGCGCCGCGAACCTTGTGGGAGCGGGTTCACCCGCGATTGCGGTAGTGAATTCACCATCGTAATCGCGGGTAAACCCGCTCCCACAGGGACCCGCGTCGGCCTTGAATCGCCGAGCAGGAAGCCATGAAAAAAGGGCCAGTCAGAAAACCTGACTGGCCCTTTTTCGTTGCTGCCTCAGGCGATCAGAAATCGCCGCGCAGGGTCAGCATGTAGCTGCGTGGAGCACCGAAGATATTGCCCCGGTCCAGGGCGGTACCTGCGGCGTAGTAACGACGGTCGAAGAGGTTCTCGCCGTTGACCGCGAGGTTCCAGTGCTTGTCGATCTGGTAGCCGACGCGGGCGTCCCAGAGGGTGCGCCCACCAAGGTTGACGTCGACACCGTTGATCTCGTTGTCGATACGGGACTGGGAGGAAACGCCAAGACCCATCGATACCTGGTTCCATTCACCCGGCAGGGTGTACATGGTGCTCAGGCGGAGGAGGTGCTTCGGTGTGTCCACCAGCACGGGCGCCGAAGCGCTGTTGTCGAGCATGTTGAAGGTGTAGCCAGCCATGACCTGCAGGCCCGGCAGTACTTCTCCGCTGGCTTCGAGATCCACGCCCTTGCTGCGCTGGACCGTCATGTTGGCGTAGCAGAACGCTCCGGCACCGTTGCTCGGGCACTTGCCGGCGTTGGCTGTGTCCTCGGCCATCAGGTCCTTCTGCTTGATGTAGAACAGCGCCATGGACAGGTTCAGTTGCTTGTCGAACAGCTCGCCCTTGATGCCGGTTTCGTAGTTGCTGCCGATTGCCGGATCCAGGGGCGAGCCCCCGACGTCGACGTAGTTGGCCTGCGGCTTGAAGATATCCGAATAGCTGGCGTACCAGGACCAGTTCTGGTCGATATCGTAGATCAGGCCGGCAAACGGAGTGACTTCGCGGGTCTGCTTGTTCACATAGTCACTGCTGTCGTTGACCTTGTCGTTGTAGTCGTACTCGTACCAGCTCACGCGGGTACCCAGCACCAGGGTCAAAGGTTCGGCCAGATGAATGCGGGCGTTTGCAAAGAGGCCTTTGCGTTCTTCGGTGTACTCGGAAATCTGCGTCAGGGCCGCGCGCGGCGGTTTGGCGAGGGCACTGTGATCGACGTCGAAAATATTGATCGGCCTGCCGAAATAGCGGTTGTCCGTGCCGCGCTTGGTGGTCGCCACCTGCTTCGACCAGTTGGCGCCCAGGGTCAGTTGGTGTGACAGGCCGAAGGCATCGATGTTGCCTTCCAGGTAGGTATCGACGCCGTTGCCTTTGGAGCTGACGTCGCGGAAATCGATGAGGCGATAGGTCGAGCCCGTCTGCGTCACTGGATTGATCGCGCCCTGTGCATAGGGCACCGCGAAGTCCATGTCTGCCTCGGTGTGGGCGATGGTGGTCTTGCTGGTCCAGTTGTCGTTGAAGCGATGGCTCAGTTCGATGAACGCCTGGTCCATCTCGATGTCCTTGTACGCCCATTTCTGGCTCAGCGAGGTGGAGCGCGAGACGTCCAGGCCGTTGCCGTTGCTGTAGCGTGGCAGGTCGTAAATGCTGTAGCCGTTCATGTAGCTGCGCTGGCGGCGCACGCTGGCGGCCAGGGTGGTGTTTTCCGACAGGTCCGCCTCGATGATGGCCGAGAGCAGCGGGGTCTGGGTTTCCTGGAGGTCGATGTAGGAACCCTTGTCCTCGTAGGCGGCGACGACGCGGCCACGCAGGGAGCCTTCATCGTTGAGGCGGCCACTGCCGTCGAGATCCAGGCGATAGGTGTCCCACGATCCGGCGCGGGTGGTGATGGAGAACTGCGGCTCTGCGGTCGGGCGCTTGCGCACGAGGTTGACCGCACCGCCCGGACTTCCTGCACCGACCAGCAGCCCCGCCGAGCCGCGCAGCACTTCGACGCGGTCGTAGTCGGCCATGTCCAGTGGCATCCAGCCGGTCAGGTTGTAGGTCTGGCCGGAAACGCCATCCATCAGGAACGACTCTTCACCAAGGGTGAAGCCGCGCGACATGAACTGGTGGGAACCGAAGTTGCGCTGGGTGAACGAGATACCGGGCGCCTTGGACAGCGCCTGATCCAGGGTGGTGATGTTCTTGTCGTCCATGAACTTGCGGGTGACGATCGATACCGACTGTGGGGTTTCCCGCAGGGAGTGCGCGCCCTTGCCGATGGTCAGGGCGCCGGTGGTGTAGGACCCGGTGTTCTCGGTGGTGGTACCCAGCACTTGTGAATTGATCGCCGTCGGCGCCAGGTTCACCGCCTTCGGGTTTTCTTCGGCGGCGGCCTTCTCGGTCTTGGCCTGCACGTCCTCGGCCATGACCTGGGCGGCGAACGGCAGGGTCAGGGCGAGGCCGAAGGCGGCCTGGCGCAACAGCAAGGCCCTGCTGAGGGGAGTGAGTCGGGACGGTGTGTGCATGTGCTGGAAACTCGTTCTAATGGTTATGTCGTGAGTGTTGGCGTCGCGGAGTCAACGGCTCGGGCACTGGACGAGGGTGTGGGAGCGCGTTTTGTCGTTGTAGAGAACGAGTTGCAGGCGAGGGGATTTAACGGAATTTTCACTTTTAGGAAATTTCTGACAAAGCCGGCCTGATGGCGGGAGATCGTCAGCTTTTTGGCGACGGCAGGCTGGCGTTTTTGCTCAGAAGTCGCCGCGCAAGGTCAGCGTGTAGCTGCGCGGATCACCGAAGAGGTTGCCGCGGTCGATGCCGCTGGCAGAGGTGTAGTAGGTGCGGTCGAAGAGGTTGTCGGCGTTGAGGCTGACGGTCCAGTGCGGGTCCAGCTTCCAGGCGATGCGCGCGTCCCACACGGCATGGCCGGGCGAGCCGTAGGCGGTGCTGCCGTAGCTGTCGGTGGTGTAGCCCGACTGTGCCGACACGCCGGCGCCCAGGATCAGGCGATTCCAGCTACCGGGCAGGGTATAGGAGGTGCTGGCGCGCAGCAGGTGCTTCGGGGTTTCGGCCGACGCGGGGCCGCCGGCGCTGCTGCGGGTCTGGTTGAAGGTGTAGCCGGCCAGCACCTGCAGGCCGGGCAGCACTTCGCCGCTGGCCTCCAGTTCGATGCCGCGGCTGCGCTGCACCGTGCCGTTGACGTAGCAGCTGCCGGCGACATCGTTGGTCAGGCATTTGCCGTCGCTGGCGCTGTCGATGGCGTAGACCCCTTCCTGGCGGATATAGAACAGCGCCATCGCCACGTTCAGGCGCTTGTCCAGCAACTCGCCCTTGAGGCCGGTTTCGTAGCTCTTGCCGATGGCCGGGTCGAGGATCGAGCCGCTGACTGTGCGGTAGACGCTCTGCGGCAGGAAGATGTCGGTGTAGCTGGCGTACCACGACCAGTCTTCGTCCAGGTCATAGATCAACCCGGCAAAGGGCGTGACCCGCGCCTGCTGGCGGGCGACGAAATCGCCGCCGCCGATGCGGTAGTCGAAGTCGTAGCTGTACCAGCTGACCCGCGCGCCGAGGATCAGGCTCAGGGGCTCGCTCAGGTGCAGGTTGGCCTTGGTGAAGGCGCCATAGCGCTGTTCGACGCTGCGGTTGATCGATTTCCACGCCGGCCGCTCCGGCTTGGCGAAGGCCTGGTGATCGACGTCGTACAGGTCGATGGGGATGTTCAACGCCAGCGGCGCACGCTTCTCCAGGACGTCCTGGCTCGACCAGTTGATCCCGCTGGTGACCTGGTGCGACTGGCCGAACGCCTCGAAATGCCCGTCGAGAAAGCTGTCGATGCCGGTGCTGGCGATATCGGTATGGCGAAACTCCACGCCTCGAAACGCCGCGCCCGTCCCGGTCAGCGGGTCGACGATGCCGCGGGCGTAGGCGATCGACTGATGGAAACCGCCCTCGGAATGGATCAGCGACAGCTTGCCGTTCCAGTCGTCATTGAACCGATGGGCGATTTCGCCGAACACCTCGGTAATGTGCGGCTGGTGCAGGTTCCAGTCCTGCACCAGGGCGGTGGAGCGCGGCACGTCCAGCGGCTTGCCGTTGCTGTAGCGCGGCAGGCCGAAGATCGAGTACCCGTGGACCTTGCTCGCCTGGTAGCGCAGGCTGGCGGTGAGTGTGGTGTCGTCGTCCAGGTCGAAGTCGACGATGCCGTACAGCAAGGGCGCCGTGGATTTCTTTTCATCGAGGTAGGAACCCTGGTCCTCGTAGGCGGTGATCAGGCGTCCGCGCACGCTACCGGCGTCGTTGAGCTTGCCGCCGGTATCCAGGTCGACGCGGTAGCTGTCCCACGAGCCGGCGCGGGTGATCAGCGACAGGTGCGGCTCGCTCGTGGCGTGCTTGCGCACCAGGTTGACCGCGCCCCCCGGACTGCCGGAGCCCAGCAGCAAGCCGGCGGCACCGCGCAGTACCTCGACGCGGTCGTAGATGGCCATGTCGGTGGGCAGCCAGGCCGTGGGGTTGTAGGCCTGACCGGGGATGCCGTCCATCATGTAGCTTTCGTCGCTGACCGCGAAACCCCGCGACTGATACAGGTGCGAGCCGTAGTTGCGCTGGCCGAAGGTCATGCCCGGGGTTTGCGCCAGCACCTGGTCGAGGCGGGTGAGGTTGCGGTCGTCCATCAGCTGGCGGGTCATCACGGTCACCGACTGCGGCGTCTCGCGCAGCGACTGGGTGGACTTGCCCAGGGTGATGGCGGGGGTGGTGTAGGAACCCGTGCCTTCGGTGGTGGGCTCGATCGGCTCGGCGCTGATGGACGTGGGGGCCATGTCGAGGATCGACGAGGTGGGGTTCATCAGCAGGGTCAGGGTGTCGCCCATCAGGCTGAAGTTGATGCTGGTGTTGCGCAGCAGCAGCTGCGCGGCCTGCTCCGGGGAATAGCGGCCGCGGACCTGGCTGCTGGTCTTGCCCTGGATGTCGTCGGGGTTGACCAGCACCTGCAGGTCGCTCTGCCGGCCCCACTCTTGCAATGCGCTCCACAGGGGTTGCGCGGGGATATCGAAACTGACCTCCTGGGCCTGCACCTGGACGGCGGCGAGCCCCAGCAGGCCGCCGGCCAGCAGCGGCGCCGGGCGCAGGCGCAACAGGTGCTTCATCAGCAAGGCCAGGGGTAACGAGGCGCGTCGTTGCATTCTCTGCATGAACCGAGTGCCTTCCATGGGCATGGAAGCGGTGGATGGGGGAATCCTGATGTCAGGATAATGGCAAGATGAACAACGTCAATGATATCCATTTCCAAATGTTTTCACATTCGGCGATGGAAATAGTTTCACCCGCCGCGGCCAGGCCGGGGCGGGTGAAAGAGAAGTCGTGAGCGCTGCGGTCGACTGTGGGAGGGGCGAGAAGGGGGTCAGGCGGGGACGGCCTCGACCTGTTCGACGCTGATCCGCCCACCTTCCATGCGCACCAGCTGGTCCGCCACCGGGAAGTAACGATCGTCGTGGGAGATCACGATGATGGTCTTGCCTTGAGCCTTCAGCTCCGGCAACAGCTCGGTGTAGAACACCCGACGGAAGGCCGGGTCCTGGTCGGCGGCCCATTCGTCGAAGACCAGCAACTGGCGCTCGTCGAGCCAGGCATTGATCAGCGCCAGGCGCTTGCGCTGGCCGGTGGACAGGTCGGTGGTGGTGAAGGCGCCGTCGCGAATGCCGACCTTGTGCGCGATGTCCAGCCGTTCCAGGTACTTGCCCGCGTCCGCCGGCAGCGGCGCATCGCCGGGCAGCGGTTCGTCGAACAGGTAGTAGTCGGCGAAGATGGTGGTGAACAGCTGGCGGTAGTCGTCCAGGTCCTCGGCCTGCAGCGGCGCGCCGTTGAACAGGATCTCGCCGCGCTGCGGCCGGTACAGGCCCAGCAGCAGCTTGATCAGGGTGGTCTTGCCGCCGCCGTTCTCGCCGACGATGAAGACGATGTCGCCCTGTTCGATATGCAGGTCGATGGGGCCGAGGTGGAAGGATTCGACGCCTTCCACCGGCGGGTAGTCGTAGCGCGCGCCGCGCAGTTCCAGGCTGTGCATCGGGCCGAGGCGCGACGGACGGTCACTGACCAGCAGGTGCGGCTCCGGCGAGGAGAACTTCCACGACAGCTCGGCGATGCGCCCCAGGGCGATCCTGGCCCGGGAGATGATCGGCATCGTGGTGATCAGCCGCTCCAGCGGGCCTTTCATGTACAGCATCACCAGCACGAAGCCGCCGAGCACGGTCTTGTCGGTGGACGGCCATAGCGCCTGGAAGGCGATGGCGATGCCGATCACGGCGAAGAACAGCATGGAACCGAAGGTCTCGGCGCTGACGAAGATCCCGGCGGCGCGGATGTTGGCCGTGCAGATGCGCTCGGTGGTGCCGGTGATCTGTTCGTTGAGCAGGTGCTGGCGGCGCCGGCGCTGGATGCGCAGTTCCTTGGCCCCGGCGGACATCGCCTGGTAATGCTTCTGCAGTTCGTCCTCGCCATCACGGGCCCGCAGGATGCTGCGCATGCCGGCCTGGTGCGCCAGGTACTGGGCGCCAGCGCCGATGACCACGGTGAGCAGGGTCAGGGCGAGGATCTGCCAGGACAGGAAGGCCAGGTAGCTCAGGCAGCCGAGGGTCACGGTGAAGGCGATGACCATGGGCGCCACCGACAGGGCGAAGTTGCTCAGGGTGGTGACGTCGTTGAGCAGCACCGGGATCAGCCGGTGCGAGCGGTAGCGTTCCAGTTGCTCGATGGGCGCGACGAGGATCTTCGCCGCCAGCTCCCGGCGCAGGTTGGCCACCACCCGCTGGCCGACCCGGTTGCTCAGCAGGCTGGAGCCGGTGGAGCAGGCCAGGGTCAGCAGGCACAGGCCGGCGAACAGCAGGGCGCTGTCGATGCCCGGCCCGCCGTCGCGGGCCATGGCGTTGTTGATGGTGGCCAGCAGGCCGGTGACGCTCAGACCGCTGACCATCCCCAGCACGGTGGAGAGGACCACCAGCCACCAGTAGGGCTTGAGGATCCGCAGGGTTTCCCGGGCCAGGCTTTCAGTCTTCAGGGTCATGCAGGGGTCTCGGAGGGAGTGGGCCGTCAGGGAGAGGACGAGCCTGCATGGCGGAAATTTAGCGGCGTGGCGCAGGCTGCCGCAGGTCGGACAGATGAATTCTGTCGCCGATTGCCGCACAGGCGGTTTCAGTGCCCGGCGAGCTGTAGCACAATAGGCGCCGATCGTTTTTCCCCCAGGATTTGCAATGTCTAAGTCAACCGTCTGCGGTGCGCTCGGGCTGGCCCTTGTGCTGGCGGGTGTCGCCGGGTGTTCCTCGAAGAAGGCCGCCGTCTACGAACACGAGAACTTCGATGATTCGGGCACCTTTTCCCGCAGCTTCCCGGTGAGCGAGTCCGGCTCCTGCGAAGCCGCGCGCCGTGCCCTGCTGAGCCAGGGCTACATCATCACCACGGCCGACAAGGGCCAGGTGAACGGCAACAAGAGCTTCCAGCAGACCGGCGAGAGCCACATGCAGATCAGCTTCAACGTGGTCTGTGCCGACGACATGGGCGGCGACAAGCGCTCCACCGTGTTCGCCAACGCCCTGCAGGACCGTTATGCGCTGAAGAAGTCCAACACCTCGGCCAGCCTGGGGGTGGGCGTGCTGGGTTCGGTGTCGATGCCGATCGGCTCCACCGACGACTCGATGGTCAAGGTGGCCAGCGAGACGGTGACCTCGGCCAAGTTCTACGAGCGCTACTTCGCCCTGGTGGAAAGCTTCCTGCCGCCGCCGCCCAAGCAACCGGCCGCCGAGCCGGCGCCTGTCGCCCCGGCCAAGCCTGCGGTCGAGCTGGGTGTGCCGGAAAGCACCGCTCCTGCACCGGCGGCCCTGGTCGCGCCACCGGCCGAAGCCGCCGCCCCGGTGCCGGTCGCCGCGCCCGTGGTGGAAACCCAGGCCGCGCCGGTGGTGGATGACAGCCAGGGTTCGCAGCCGATCGCACCGCCGAGCGAGGCCGCACCGATCAGCGCCGAGCAGGTCGCGCCGCCAGCACCTGAAGCCGCGCCGGTGCCCGCCGTGGAAACGCAGCAGGTGCCGACCGACGGTACCAGCGCGCCGACGCTCTAGTCCGGGGATAAATCCTGTAACACCTGCTACGTTTATTTTCTTACACGCTGTTGTCATTTTTCCTTCACCGGTGCACTTTAGGGTGAATCAGGACACAGATACGAACATACGAAGAAACGGAGCAGAGCAATGGATGACTATCAGGAAGAACTTCTCGAATTCCACGCTGCGGAAATGGATGTACCGGAGCCGGCGGACGATGCGACAGAGCTGTGACGGAATTGAAAGAAAAGGGGCCAGTGCAATCACTGGCCCCTTTTTTTATTGGCGCTTGAAACTCGGCGAGAACTCTGTGGGGCGGGTGAACCAACACATATCTCGTTGATCTAGCGGGGACGGCGTGGGGGCGGATTCATCCGCGCTTGGGGGCGCCGCGGCCATAAAACCGGTATCCCGGGTGTATCAGGAGAACTCGGGACTCAGGTTTTACGACGGCTTTGCCGCCGATCGCGGATGAATCCGCTCCCACGCCGACCGTGGCGCACTTGCGGTCTGCTTTCGAAAGAGTGGTTCAGCCAACCCGCCGCTGACTGCGCCGGAATTCCCCCGGCGTCATCCCGCTCCAGCGCTTGAACGCCCGCTGGAACGCCTCCGCCGACGCGAACCCCAGCAGGTAGGCAATCTCGCCGAACGCCAGCTCGGTATCGCGGATATAACTCATCGCCAGGTCCCGCCGCGTATCGTTGAGAATCGCGCGGAACTGCGTGCCTTCCTCGGCCAGCTTGCGCCGCAGGGTCCATGTGGGCAGTTGCAGGCACCGCGCCACTTCCTCCAGGTCCGGCTCCCGCCCTCCATTGAGCAGCGGCCCCAGCAGGTGGGCGATGCGTTCGCCAAGGCTGCGAACGCGCGTGCGTTCCTGCAGTTCCTGTTCGCACAACTGCAACAGGTGCTGCCAGGTGCTGGGGCAATGGGCGGGGTTGCGCAGGTCGAGGGCGGCGCGGCCCAGGCGCAGTTGGTTGGTCGGCGCGCCGAACTGCACCGGCGTCAGGCTCAGGGCCTGGTAGCGCTCGGCATAGGCCGGGCTGTCGAATTCGATCTCGATGCGCTCGGCCTGCACCGGCTGGCCCACCAGGCCGGACAACTGCGCCAGCCAGCCGGACAGCAACGAGTCGACCACGAAGCGGTTGTAGGCGTTGTACGGGCTGATGGAATAAAAGCGCAGCCAGGCGCCCTGGGCGTCCTCTTCGAAACTCGATTGCCCGCGGTAGTTGGCCGCATACAGCGGCTCGAAACGCAGCAGCGTGCGCGCCGCCTCGCCGAGGGTCGGCGCCTGGGCCGCGGTGACACCCGCAAGCCCGGCCTGGCCGAGATGACTCAGGCGCCCCATGCACAGGCCCAGCGCCGGCTCCCGGCATTGTTCGATGGCGGCGTGGCCCAGGTGCATGTAGCGCGGGATCGACAGCCGCGCGCCGGGCTCGGCCAGGCGCGCAGGTGGCAGGCCGTAGCGCTGCAGCAGCGGAGCCGGGTCTTCGCCGCGTTCGTCCATGGCCCGTTCCAGGCTCTGGATGAACCCGACCGACAGATCGCCCAGGCGCACCCGTGGCCGGCTCATCGGCCTACAGCCACAGGTTGAGCAGCCGCGCGCCACGGCCACTGCTGGCGTGGAACAGGCCATTGAGGTTGGCGAAGCCCAGGCCTTCACCGCGAACTTCCCAGAACTGCCCGCGGAGGAACACGCTCATGCTGGCGACACCGGCAGGCACGGTGCTTTCGCTGAGGCGGTACCAGGCCTGTTCTTCGCTGGTTTCAGCCGGCTGCAGCAGCAGGTCCGCCGCTTGCGCTTGATGGCGGTTGCCGCGCCAGGGGCCGTGCCAGTCGCTGACGAAGGCCGGGTTGGCGATGATCTGCGCGTCCTGGCTGGCCAGGCGCGCGTAGCTGGAGGGGTACCAGGCATCGCTGCCGAGCAGCACGCCGAGGCGGCCGGCGGGGGTGTCGATGACTTGCGGCGGGTGCGCCGTGCCGGCGCTGATGAAGCGCCGCACGTTGCTGTCCGGGTATTGCTGGCGTTGCACTTCGCCGAGCACCGCGCCGTTGCCGGCGAACACCAGGCTGCTGTTGTACAGGGCACCGGAGCCGGTGCGCAGGACACCGTGGTCGAGGTAGGGCTCGGGCAGGACGATGGAACCGGCTACCAGGGTCACGCCGAACTCCCGGGCCAGGTCGCCGAACAGCTTCTGGTAGTCGGCGGCCATCTGTCCGGCCTTCATGCGCAGGTGGGCGTCGGCGCGGCGGTCGTCGCCTTCGGCGCTGGCCATGGCCAGGCCGTAGCGCAGCGGGTTGCTCAGCTCCAGCCACTGGTAGGCCTCGCGCAGGCGGGTGACCTGGTACAGCTCGCGCTTCTCGCCACGGGCCCAGAGCCAGGTGCCGATATGTTCCGGGAGCACCACCACCGTGCGTTCGTTGACCAACCCCTTGACCCGCGCCTGTTCCAGATAGGCGGCGAGCTTGCGGTGCAGGCGGGTGAGGTTCTGGTAGTCGCCGGGATACAGCAGCGGTTCGATGCCGAGCAGGTTGCCCTGGCCACTGGGCACGCCTTGGTCCAGCGCCACTTCGACCCGCAGGTCGGACAGGTAGTGACCCTCGGGGCGCTGCTCGGCCCAGAGCATGTAGCCGCCGAGGGCGGCAAGGAGAACGAGCGCCAGGGCGCCGGAAAGCAGTTTGCGCATGGAGCGGACAAGGCCGGGAAGGAATTCGCCCCTAGGGTAGTCGCCCCGGTGCGTTTGGATCAATAACTTGTCATTTTCGGTCATTGAGCGACGGCGGGACGCCCTTTAATGTCGGCTCCATACAAACCGACGGGCCCCATCGAGGCGCCCGCATTCCGTGATTCAGCGTGGAGATCATCATGACCGCCGCTCAATACCCGCACCTGCTCGCTCCCCTCGACCTCGGCTTCACCACCCTGCGCAACCGCACCCTGATGGGTTCGATGCACACCGGCCTGGAAGAGAAGCCCGACGGCTTCGAGCGCATGGCCGCCTATTTCGCCGAGCGTGCCCGTGGCGGCGTCGGCCTGATGGTCACCGGCGGCATCGGCCCGAACGTCGAGGGCGGGGTGTATTCCGGTGCGGCCAAGCTGACCACCGTGGAAGAAGCCGAGAAGCACAAGATCGTCACCCAGGCCGTGCACGAGGCCGGCGGCAAGATCTGCCTGCAGATCCTCCACGCCGGGCGCTATGCCTACAGCCCCAAGCAGGTGGCACCGAGCGCGATCCAGGCGCCGATCAACCCGTTCAAGCCCAAGGAGCTGGACGAGGAGGGCATCGAAAAACAGATCGCCGACTTCGTCACCTGCTCGCAACTGGCCCAGAGCGCCGGCTACGACGGTGTCGAGATCATGGGATCGGAAGGCTACTTCATCAATCAGTTCCTTGCCGCCCACACCAACCAGCGCACCGACCGCTGGGGCGGCAGCTACGAGAACCGCATGCGCCTGGCGGTGGAGATCGTCCGCCGGGTGCGTGAGGCGGTCGGGCCGAACTTCATCATCATCTTCCGCCTGTCGATGCTCGACCTGGTGGAAGGCGGCAGCAACTGGGAAGAGATCGTGCAACTGGCCCAGGCCATCGAGAAGGCCGGGGCGACGATCATCAATACCGGTATCGGCTGGCACGAGGCGCGTATCCCGACCATTGCCACCAAGGTACCGCGGGCGGCGTTCAGCAAGGTGACGGCCAAGCTGCGCGGCGCGGTGAAGATCCCGCTGATCACCACCAACCGCATCAACACTCCCGAGGTCGCCGAGCGCGTGCTGGCCGAGGGTGATGCCGACATGGTCTCCATGGCCCGGCCGTTCCTCGCCGATCCGGACTTCGTCAACAAGGCGGCCGAAGGTCGCGCCGACGAGATCAACACCTGCATCGGGTGCAACCAGGCCTGCCTGGACCACACCTTCGGCGGCAAGCTGACCACCTGCCTGGTCAACCCGCGGGCGTGCCACGAGACCGAGCTGAACTACATTCCGGTGAGCCAGGTGAAGCGCATCGCCGTGGTTGGCGCCGGCCCGGCCGGTCTGGCGGCGGCCACCGTGGCGGCCGAGCGTGGGCACCAGGTGGTGCTGTTCGATGCGGCCAGCGAGATCGGCGGCCAGTTCAACGTGGCCAAGCGGGTGCCGGGCAAGGAAGAGTTCTACGAGACCCTGCGTTATTTCGGGCGCAAGTTGCAGACCACGGGCGTCGAGTTGTGCCTGAACACCCGGGTCGATGCCGCACAGCTGGCGGCTGGCGGTTATGACGAGATCATCCTTGCCACCGGTATCGCCCCGCGCCTGCCGGCGATCCCGGGGATCGAGCATGGCAAGGTGCTGAGCTACCTGGACGTGCTGCTGCAGCGCAAGCCGGTGGGCCAGCGGGTGGCGGTGATCGGGGCGGGTGGTATCGGCTTCGATGTTTCCGAGTTCCTTGTCCACCAGGGCGTGGCCACCAGCCAGGACCGCGAGGCGTTCTGGAAGGAGTGGGGCATCGATGGCGGCCTGGAGGCCCGGGGTGGTGTGGCCGGGGTCAAGCCCGAGCCCCATGCGCCGGCGCGCGAGGTGTACCTGCTGCAGCGCAAGAAAACCAAGGTGGGTGATGGCCTGGGCAAGACCACCGGCTGGATCCACCGGACCGGGTTGAAGAACAAGCAGGTGCAGATGCTCAACAGCGTCGAGTACCTGGGGATCGATGATGCCGGTTTGCATATCCGTATTGGCGAGGGTGAGCCGCAGGTGCTGGCGGTGGACAACGTGGTGATCTGCGCCGGCCAGGATCCGCTGCGCGAGCTGCAGGACGGGCTGGTGGCGGCGGGGCAGTCGGTGCACCTGATCGGTGGTGCCGATGTGGCGGCGGAGCTGGATGCCAAGCGGGCGATCAACCAGGGCTCGCGGTTGGCGGCGGCGCTCTGAAGCAAAGCGCCCGACCTCCGATTTCGAGGTTGGGCACAGAACCCCTGTGGGAGCGGGTGAACCCGCTCCCACAGGGGCATCGGTCGCCTGTAGACTCGCGCCTATGTTCGATCTTCCCCAAGCCCCACTCCAACCGCTCTCGCTGCCCTGGCTCCAGGCCTTCGGCATCGAAGCCGCCATCCTGCGCCTCGACCTGGTCGACCCGCTGATCAGCGGCAACAAATGGTTCAAGCTCCACGAGCACCTGCGTCTCGCCCGCCATAACCAGGCCCCCGGCCTGATCAGCCTCGGTGGCAACCATTCCAACCACCTCCACGCCCTGGCCGCCGCCGGCCGGCGTTTCGGCTTCGCCACCGTCGGCCTGCTGCGCGGCGAGCCACAAGACACCCCCACCGTCCGCGACCTGCAAGCCCTGGGCATGCACCTGCACTGGCTCGGCTACGGCGGCTACCGCGCGCGCCACCAGCCCGGTTTCTGGCAGCCCTGGCAAGAACGCTACCCCGGCTGGCACTGCATACCGGAAGGCGGTGGCGGCGAAGCAGGCACCAAAGGCTGCGCCCTGATCGTCGAACAGGCGAAAGCGCAACTACCCGCACTGGGCTGGGACGACTACGACGCCTGGTGGCTGGCAGTCGGCACCGGCACCACCCTGGCCGGGCTGGTCCTGGCCGAAGCCGGGGCCCACAAGGTGCACGGCGCGCTGGCGGTACCGCCGGGCCATGGCGTGGAACAGACCGTCCCGGCCCTGGCCGGCCATCTGGCCAATTACCAATTGCACGACGCCAGCCGCGGCGGCTTCGCCCGCACCGATGCCGAACTGCTCGATTTCATCGCCCGCTGCGAAGCCGAATCCGGCATACCGCTGGAGCCTATCTACACCGGCAAGGCCCTGCTGGCCCTGCACGACCAACTGCTGGCCGGTACCGTTCGTCGCGGCAGCCGCCTGATCTTCGTGCATACCGGCGGGCTGCAAGGCCGCCGGGCAATTTAAACGCGGGCGTTGATCGGGAAACCTGGAGGACTGGTGTAATCTGACAGCAAAGGGCCATAAGCTTCAGAAGCGGTAACCGTTTTGGTAGGGAAGGGACATGTTCGAGATAGACCGCAACAGCAAGGTGCTGTTGGTAGACCAGATCCGTAGCGGAATCGTCAGCCGTATCGACGCCTTCCAGTGGGTCCAGGGCAGCCGCCTGCCGTCGGTCAGGGCCCTGTCCAAGCAACTGGGCGTGAGTATCTTCACGGTGAGCAGCGCCTACGAGGACCTGGTCGCGCAGCGGATCATCGAGTCCCGTCCCGGCGCCGGCTACTACATCCTGCCCACCGGCCCGGCCGGCAGCAAGGACTCGGAAAAGATGATCCCGCCGTCCAGCCTGCACGCCGGCTTCCTCTATCGCGCGCTGGACCCGTCTCAGTACGACACCCCGGTCAGCTCCGGCTACCTGCCTCCGTCCTGGCTGGTGGACGCGGTGCCGGCGTCGGTCACCGGGCGGCTGATCCGCAGCACCCTGTCGTGCAGCGTGCCAGCCCCGGCCGCCGGCAGCCAGGAGCTGCGCTCGGTGATCGCCAAGAAGCTGCGCGAATTGCAGATCAACGCCTCCAGCAGCCAGATCGTGGTGACCATCGGCGCCACCCATGCCTTTTCCCTGATCCGCAGCATGATGCTCGAACCCGGCGACTACCTGTTGGTGGAAGACCCCAGCTACCTGCTGCTGCAGCTCAAGCTGATCAAGGACCGCGACTTCAACATCATCACCGTACCGCGCACCGCCGATGGCCCGGACCTGGAGGCCATGGAAGCGATCGTGGCCCAGTACCGTCCCAAGCTGTTCCTGACCCAGACCCTGGTACACAACCCCACCGGTGGCAATACCTCGCCGGCCAAGGGCTTCAAGATCCTCTCGCTGGCGCAGAAGTACGATTTCCATATCGTCGAGGACGATATCTTCGGCGCCCTGTGCGCCAAGCAGACGCTGCGCCTGAGCAGCCTCGACGAGTGGAGCCGGACGTTCTACCTGAGTGGTTTCAGCAAGGTGCTCAGCCCCGCGTTGCGCCTCGGCTACGTGGTGGCGCCGCCGGCGTTCGTCGAGCGCCTGGTGGAGCAGAAGATGTACAACGTGCTGTGCGGCTCGTCGCTGGACGAGACCATCGTCACCTACACCCTGGAGTCAGGCCGCTACCAGCACCACCTGGATGCCTTGCGCCAACGGGTCATGCAGGAACGGACCCGGGCCCAGGAGTGGCTGGGCAAGCTGGGGGTGGAATTCGAGGAAGGGACCGCCGAAGGCCTGTTCCTCTGGGCGCGCTTCCCTGCGCAGGTGGATCTTCGCCGGCTCATCGAGCAGGCGCACGACGAGCGCATCTTCCTGGCCCCGGGCTCACTGTTCAGCAATACCCGCGAGTACGACCAGTACCTGCGCCTCAACGTCAGTCACTGTAACGACCCGCGTTTCCGGCAATTCCTCGATGCCCATCTATGCAGCGAAACTGCCAGCGCTTGAAGTAGTCCGCCAGCGTGCTCACCTTGCCCAGGTCCTCGAAGGAATAGATGACGCCATTGAGGATCTGCACCACGTCGTTGTCGCGCAGGCTGGGGATGATCGAATCCTCGAAGATCTCCGAGCCGTTGACCGCCAGGCTCAGGTCATCGATCCAATACAGCGGCTTGCCGTCCTGGCCGGACCAGATCCGGGTGTCGGCATAGAAGGACTTCAGCGCCAATCCATTGGTTTGCATGGGCATGTTGTTGATCCCGCTTCGACTGATTGAAAGGGTGGTCATGGTTCAGGCCTTGCGTTGGGCGCGGAATCGCAGCCGGGTCGCGTCCACGGTCCAGCGCCCGCAGGAATCCAGCAGGTCGCCGACCAGTTCTTCACTGACTTCTTCCAGGAACGCCGCCCGCAGTGCCAGCGGCACGGCGCGCAGGTAGGGCTCGTAGCAGTGTTCGAGCCATTCACCGATGGGCCGGTCGATGACCCTCGGCTGCTCGAACCAGGCGATATGGTTGACATGGAAACCCGCCTGCTCCAGCACCATCTGGTACTCGTGGGCCGTGGGCAGGTAGGCCAGGTCCAGGCCTCGCGGGTCGATGGAGCGCCGTTCCAGTGCACCCTGCAGGGCCCGGCGGACCAGTGCGGCATGGCCGCTGCCGGCCAGCTCGCCGACGAACCGCCCGCCCGGCTTGAGGGCCATGAAGGCGCCGCAGGCAACCAGGTCGGCATGCTGCATCTCATGCAGGGCGTCATGACTGAACACCGCATCGAATTCCTGATGAAAATACAGCTCCTCGGCGTTCCCGCGCTTGACCTCCAGCCCCCGGGAGCGGGCGGCCTGCACCCGTTCCGGACTGACCTCGAAGCCCACCACCTCGGCGCCCTGGCCGGCCAGTTGCGCACTCAGGCAGCCGTCGCCACAGCCGATGTCCAGGACCCGTTCGCCCGGCTGCAGCGCCAGCAGGTTCACCACGCCCTCGGCGTGGTGAACGATGCAGGGCGGCGGCGGCTCGGGGGGCTCGGTGCCGGGGCGGAAAAAACTCGGAGCACTCATCACTTGGATTCCATCGGTACAGGGATGAAAGACGCGCGCCGGTTGTCCGGCGCGCGCGGTATTCAGATGCGCTTGGACAGCCACACCAGCACGATCACCACGGCGCACACCGCCGGGGTCAGCCAGTTCCAGGTCTCGCCCATCAGCCAGATCGAGAAGCCGAAGGTGAAGAACGGCTGCAGCAGTTGCAGCTGGCTGATGCGCTGGATGCCGCCCAGGGCCAGGGCGCGGTTCCACGAGAAGAAGCCCAGCAGCGAGTTGATCAGCGCCAGGAACAGCAGCGCGGCGACGCCCTGGCCCGGCAGGTTGGCGATGGTCTCGCCGTCGTACAGGAACAGGCTCACCGGCAGCAGCACCGGCAGGCTGACCACCAGGGTCCAGCACATCACCTGCCAGCCCGGCAGTTCCTTGGACAGCGCGCCGCCCTGGGCATAGCCGAAGCCGGCCAGCAGGACCGCGCCGAGCAGGGCCAGGTCACCGATGTAGATGTCCTGCACGTCGGACTTGATCACGGTGTAGGCCAGCACGGTCAGGAAGCCCAGGCTCGACACCATCCAGAACGCCTTCGACGGCCGGGTGCCGGTGATCAGGGTGCCGAAGATCGCGGTGGACAGCGGCAGGGCAGCGAGCACCACGCCACCGTGGCTGACCGGCACGTACTGCATGCCCAGCGCGGTGAGCACCGGGAAGCCGTAGACGATGCCGGTGGAGGTCAGCAGCATGCGCTTGATCTGCGAGCCGTTGGGCAGCTTGGCCCGGCCGATGATCAGGAACGGAATCGCCGCGAACGCCGCCAGCACGGAGCGGAAAAAGCCGACCTGGAGGGCGCTCAGGTCGCCGGCGAGCATCTTCGCCGCCGGCAGGGTCATGGCGAAGGCGGCGACGGAGATGAGCCCGAGGAAATAGGCCTGCAGGTCCTGGTTCTTGGTGTCTTGGTAGCTGGCGACTGTACTTTGCGTCATTGCAACGGTTCCTTCTGGCTTTACCGGTAAGGCATCCGCCCCTCATGGGCGGATGCGCACGCCGGTCAGATCTGTTTGTTGTTCAGGTTCGGTTTGTCCAGCGGGCTGGTGCTGAGGAAGAACACCAGGGAAGTGCGCGTACCGCTTTCCACCTTGCGCACGCCGTGGGGAATCTCGCAGCGGTTGATCAGCACGTCGGCATAGCCGGTCTTGAGCAGGGCTTCCTTGCCGTCGTAGTCGACGAAGAACTCGCCACCGTCATAGTCCTTGCCGAACTGGATCACCACCGAGTAGCGGTATTCCAGGTTGCTGTAGGTGTCGATGTGCTTGCCGATGAAGTTGCCGGCTTCCAGCTTGTTGGCCTGGCAACGGCGGATGTAGCACTCGCCGCCCATGATCCCGTTGAAGAACTCGCGGCTCTTGCCGGACGAGAGGATCTCCACCACGCGCTTGCCCCACGGGTCGTTGCGGTACACCGGCAACTGGCCCTTCTGGTCTTCCATGAAACGGCCGACCGAAAGGAAGTTCTGCTCGCCCACGTCGCCGATCTCGATGATCGTCTTGGGGATCACCTGGCAGGCTTCTTCCATGTAGGCCAGGTCTTCCCGGGAGAACAGCTGGGCGGCGTTCAGGGCCGCGTAGGCGCTGCTGTTCAGTTGCTGGCTTGCCGTTTGAATCGTCTCTTGCATGATCAGGCTCCTTGAGAATCGGCGAGTGGGTACAGCGTGTCGGTCAGGTCGTCGGCAGTGGCTTGCAGCGGCCCGAAGGGTTCACGCACGCCACGGCACATGTGGTCACGGATCAGGTACAGCCCGGCCATGAAGCCCCAGACTTCGAGGAAGGGGCCGTAGCTGGACGGCTGCTGCTCGATGCTGGCGCGGTAGTTGGCGATATGCCGGTAATGCACGTTGGGACGGCGGTGGTGCGCGTCGTGGTTGGGCAGGTCCTGCGGGTACACGTACAGGCGTACCGGCACGTCCAGCAGCAGGCCCTTGAGCAGCCACGTGGCCCAGGCAAACAGGCCGCCGCGGGGTGGCCGGCGGCCCTGGAAGCGACCCCAGGTCAGGCGTCCGTAATGCGGCTTGTCGCCCCGTCCGGCCTCGCGCTGGTAGAACCACAGGTGCTCGGTGAACAGCTGCAGCCACATCGAGTGCTCGAACAGCACGGCCCGCGGAATCACGTAGATCAGGCCGAACGCCGCCAGGCTGTCGGTGGCCCACAGCAGGGCCAGCAGGGCACCCCAGAACACCAGGCGAAAGCGCACCTCGTCCCGCGGCGGCCGCACGAAGCAGTCCCGCAGCGTCCCGCGCCACTGGCGCAGCAGGTAGGTCGGCCGGAACGGCGTGCTGATCACCCGCCACCAGTAGGTCGGTTCCGCCATGCCCGGGTGGAAACCCTGTGCCTCTATGAAGCACTGGTCCGGGTCGATGTCGGTACACAACACATGGATGTTGTGGTGCTCGCGCACATGGCTCTGGTTGTAGGTGTCCCAGTCCTGGTACAGCAGCGGCGTGGTCAGGAAGAAACGGGCGTAACGCTGGGCCCGCGCCTTGTCCTTGAGTACCGCGCCATGGGTCAGGTAGTGGAAGGTCGCCTGCATGCTGCGCAGGCGGTTGACCATCAGCACCCAGGCAGCCAGTACCAGCAGCACCGACAGCAGCGGGTGGAACGCGCCTTCAAGCACCGCCTTGCCGAGCAGCACCAGGCCGATCATGGTGGCCCAGGTGAACAGCAGGTGGGCCAGCAGGAAGGGTTCGCCGGTGCGCGCCATCCGTGCCTTCAGCGCCTCCGTTTGCTGGGCCTGGCCCTTGCCGGTCAGCCAGGTCCACAGCGGCTGGAAGGGCAGGTGCGCATAGCTGTCGCGAACATTGCCCTGGGGCCCGTACTGACAGTAGTGAGTGGATTCTCGCTGGCTCATCAGTACACCCGCGTCAGGTAAAGGACAGGGATGTCGCTGTACAGCCAGTAGAACGGTTGCATGCGGTTATGGTCGGCACCGATCACGATCGGGTTGCGCCACTGCCCGGCGAACACCTGGCCGATGGCCGCGTACTCCGCGCCCTGGGCGTAGAGGATGCGCATCAGTTCCTCGTTGCTGCGGTTCTGGTGCCAGGCCTGGTACAGCGGCAGCCGGGCATTGAAGATCGCGGCATAGTCGAGGTCGCTTTCAACGATGCAGCCGTTGTCGCGGTTGGCCAGGCGCTCTTCGGCGTCTGCGGTCATCGCCCGCCATTGCGCTTCGCCGCCGGCGGCCTCGGCGATCATGATCGACTCGGTCTGCGGGCCGAGGATGTCGAGCATCTTGTCCTGGCTGATGCGCAGCTTGCGGGCGAAGCCTTCGCGGGTTTCCTTGAGCCGGTTCAGGGTCGACTCGTCGAAGCCTTCGAAGTCGCCGCCGCCGATGGCGATGCGGGCGTCGATGCCGTGTTTGCGCAGGACGGCCTGCAGGTCGGGGAGGGTCTTGACCACGCGGCTGGCCACCAGGCCGATGCCTTCGCCGAGGTGGTCGAAGGTGTAGCGCAGCCGGCCGTTCTTGCTTTCGTAGCCGTAGTCCGGGCACACCGGCGAGACCAGGGTGATGGTTTCGCCGGCCAGGCCCTTGGCCAGGGTTTCGGCGAAGCGGGCCATGAAGTGCGGCGCCGAGCTGGTGAACGACAGGCGCTCGAAGGCGCGCTCCAGGTCCACCACCAGGGCGTCCGGCAGAACTGTCATGGCCGGGTAGCGCACCTTCAGTGCCGGGGTGGTGACGGTGTTGTCGTTGACCGCGCACAGCAACAGGTTCAACAGCGACGGACGACTCTGGTTGATATAAGGCTTGTCCAGGATCAGGGTCTTCCTGCCTTCGCTATTGCGCACTTGCCATTGGAAGCCGGGAAACTTCGACTGGATGAAACGATAGAACGGCATATAACGCGGCAAACCGGTCTTTTCATCATCATCCTGCTGGAAGCGGGAATACACCGCCGACAGCCGGGAAACTTCCTCTTCGATGCAAAGTGCCTTTACCAGGTCGGCCGGTGGTTGTTGCGACAGGGAAATCGGCGACAACACACGCTTGCTGATCAACTTATGGGTAAGTTTGTTTCTGACGTAATACTTCGCGAGAGATTGGCTCATGGAATCACCGATACGAAAGTTCCTGGTCAGCAGGCGTGAGTTCGATAAGGTTGATATTCACGTGTTCCGGTTGCTGCAGGGCCCAGAGCACCGCGCGGGCGACATCCTCCGGCTCCAGCGGGGTCAGGCTGCTGTACACGCGGTCGGCCTTTTCCTGGTCGCCGGCGCATTGCACCAGGGCGAACTCGGTGCGCGTCTTGCCCGGCGCAACGCTGGTCAGGCGCACCCGGCGGCCCACCAGCTCGGTGCGCAGGCAGCGCCCGAAGTGATCGACGAAGGCCTTCGAGGCGGCGTACACATGCCCGCCCTGGTAGTGCACATGGGCACCGATCGAGGTCAGGTTGACCACGTGGCCATGACCGCTGGCGATCAGTTTCGGCAGTACCGCGCGGGTCACGTTGATCAGGCCGTGGATATTGGTGTCGAGCATGGTGGATATCTGCTCGTCGGTTACATCCAGCAAAGTTCCCTGGCCTTGCAACAGTCCGGCGCCATTCACGAGTTTGCTGACAGCGGCGAACTCTTCGGGTAGTTCATTCAACTTCTTGTTCAGTGCCAGACTGTCGCGAACATCGCAGTCCAGTGCGTGGAAACGTCCGTGGAATTCATCGGCCAATTTATCCAGTCGATCTTTCCTGCGTCCGATTCCGATAACTTTGCATCCCTGCTCGATGAGCATTCGGGCACAAGCCAGCCCGATGCCAGACGTCACTCCGGTGACGACGACCGTTTCATCAGTTTTCAATTGCTGCTCCTTTTTATTGCACTTTCAGGTGGGGTGTCTTGCAGTTACAGAAGCGTCCGTGCCTGATGAACACGTGCAGATTAGGAACAGCGAGGGGGGATGTACCGGTACAGCGGCAGAGGGGGGCCGCCAAACTGTCTGGTCGCGAGACCATGACAGTTGGGGGAGGGCGGGATAGGGCGCTGACTTTGTGGGAGTCCACCCAGCCCGCTGGGCTGCGCTGTCGTGCAGAGAACTAGACCGTGAGAGCGCCGCAGTCGGCGTGGGAGCGGATTCATCCGCGATCGGCGGCGCAGCCGTCGTAAAACCTGAGTTCCGGGCTCTTCTGACACACTGCGGATACAGGTTTTATGGCCGCTTCGCGCCCAATCGCGGATGAATCCG
>JAIRVG010000041.1 GCA_031253995.1 Paucimonas sp.
CTGATCCGCGACAAGATCAGCACCGGCAACTGGCAGCCGCACCTGGGCAACAGCCCGTCGCTGTTCGTCAACGCCGCCACCTGGGGCCTGCTGCTGACCGGCAAGCTGGTCTCCACCCATAACGAATCCGGCCTTACCTCGTCCCTCAGCCGCATCATCGGCAAGAGCGGCGAGCCGATGATCCGCAAGGGCGTCGACATGGCCATGCGCCTGATGGGCGAGCAGTTCGTCACCGGCGAGACCATCGCCGAAGCCCTGGCCAATGCGAGCAAGTTCGAAGCCAAGGGCTTCCGCTATTCCTACGACATGCTCGGCGAAGCCGCACTGACCGAGCACGACGCACAGAAGTACCTGGCGTCCTACGAGCAGGCCATCCACTCCATCGGCAAGGCCTCCCATGGCCGCGGCATCTATGAAGGCCCGGGCATCTCGATCAAGCTCTCCGCCCTGCACCCGCGCTACAGCCGCGCCCAGTACGAGCGCGTGATGGACGAGCTGTACCCGCGTCTGCTGTCCCTGACCCTGCTGGCCAAGCAGTACGACATCGGCCTGAACATCGACGCCGAGGAAGCCGACCGCCTGGAGCTGTCCCTCGACCTGCTCGAACGCCTGTGCTTCGAACCGCAACTGACCGGATGGAACGGTATCGGCTTCGTCATCCAGGCCTACCAGAAGCGCTGCCCGCACGTGATCGACTACGTCATCGACCTGGCCCGTCGCAGCCGCCACCGCCTGATGATCCGCCTGGTGAAGGGCGCCTACTGGGACAGCGAGATCAAGCGCGCCCAGATCGAAGGCCTGGAAGGCTATCCGGTCTACACCCGCAAGGTGTACACCGACGTGTCCTACATTGCCTGCGCACGCAAGCTGCTGTCGGTGCCGGAAGTCATCTACCCGCAGTTCGCCACCCACAACGCCCACACCCTGTCGGCCATCTACCAGATCGCAGGTCAGAACTACTACCCGGGCCAGTACGAATTCCAGTGCCTGCACGGCATGGGCGAGCCGCTGTACGAACAGGTCGTGGGCAAGGTCGCCGATGGCAAGCTGAACCGTCCGTGCCGGGTGTACGCTCCGGTCGGTACCCATGAGACCCTGCTGGCCTACCTGGTCCGCCGTCTCCTGGAAAACGGTGCCAACACTTCGTTCGTCAACCGTATCGCCGACCACTCGATCTCGATCCAGGAACTGGTCGCCGATCCTGTCGCCACCATCGAACGCATGGCCACCCAGGAAGGCAGCGTCGGCCTGCCACACCCGCGCATCCCGATGCCACGTGACCTGTATGGCAGCGAGCGAGCCAACTCGGCCGGTATCGACATGGCCAACGAACACCGCCTGGCCTCGTTGTCCTGCGCCCTCCTGGCCACCGCACACACTGACTGGAAAGCAGCGCCGCTGCTCGGTTGCGCCGCCAGCCAGGAAGCTGCCGCACCAGTCCTCAACCCGGCGGACCACCGCGACGTGGTCGGTCATGTCCAGGAAGCCACCGTCGGCGACGTCGACAATGCCATCCAGTGCGCGCTGAACGCCGCACCGATCTGGCAGGCCACGCCACCGGCCGAGCGCGCCGCGATCCTCGAACGCGCCGCCGACCTGATGGAAGCCGAGATCCAACCGCTGATGGGCCTGCTGGTCCGCGAAGCGGGCAAGACCTACGCCAACGCCATCGCCGAAGTCCGCGAAGCCGTCGACTTCCTGCGCTACTACGCGGTGCAGGCACGCAACGACTTCAGCAACGACGCTCACCGTCCGCTGGGCCCGGTGGTGTGCATCAGCCCGTGGAACTTCCCGCTGGCGATCTTCAGCGGCCAGGTGGCTGCGGCCCTCGCCGCCGGCAACCCGGTACTGGCCAAGCCGGCCGAACAGACCCCGCTGGTCGCCGCCCAGGCCGTGCGCCTGCTGCTCGACGCCGGCATTCCGGAAGGCGTGGTGCAACTGCTGCCGGGCCGCGGTGAAACCGTTGGTGCCCGCCTGGTGGGCGATGATCGCGTCAAGGGCGTGATGTTCACCGGCTCCACCGAAGTCGCGCGCCTGCTGCAACGCAACATCGCCGGTCGCCTGGATGCCCAGGGCCGTCCGATCCCGCTGATCGCCGAAACCGGTGGCCAGAACGCCATGATCGTCGACTCCTCGGCGCTGACCGAGCAGGTGGTGATCGACGTCGTTTCGTCCGCCTTCGACAGCGCCGGCCAGCGTTGCTCGGCCCTGCGCGTACTGTGCCTGCAGGAAGATTCCGCCGACCGCGTCATCGAAATGCTCAAGGGCGCCATGGCCGAAAGCCGCCTGGGCAACCCGGAGCGCCTGTCCGTGGACATCGGCCCGGTGATCGACGCCGAAGCCAAGGCGGGTATCGAGAAGCACATCCAGGGCATGCGCGAGAAAGGTCGCACCGTCTACCAGGTGGCCCTGGCCAACAGCGACGAATGCAAGCGCGGCACCTTCGTCATGCCGACCCTGATCGAGCTGGAAAGCTTCGACGAGCTGAAGCGCGAGATCTTCGGTCCGGTGCTGCACGTGGTGCGTTACGCCCGCAAGGACCTGGACCAACTGATCGAGCAGATCAACGCCTCCGGCTACGGCCTGACCCTCGGCGTGCACACCCGCATCGACGAGACCATCGCCAAGGTCATCGACAATGCCCATGCCGGTAACGTCTACGTCAACCGCAACATCGTCGGTGCCGTGGTCGGTGTGCAGCCATTCGGTGGTGAAGGCCTGTCCGGTACCGGTCCGAAAGCCGGTGGCCCGCTGTACCTGTACCGCCTGCTGTCGACCCGTCCGGCCGATGCCATCGAGCAATCGTTCCAGCGCGGCGACGCCGGCAACGCCCCGGACGGCCGTCTGCGCGAAGTCCTGCTCAAGCCGCTGGAAGCGTTCAAGGCCTGGGCCGCGAGCGCGCAGAACAGCGAACTGGTGCAGACCTGCGAACAGTTCGCCCGCCAATCGCAGAGCGGCATCACCCGCCTGCTGGCCGGCCCGACCGGCGAGCGCAACAGCTACACCATCCTGCCGCGCGAGCACGTGCTGTGCCTGGCGGACAGCGAGGCTGACCTGCTGACCCAACTGGCGGCGGTGTTCGCGGTGGGCAGCTCGGCGGTGATTCTTGACGGCGAACCGGGCAAGAGCGTGCGTTCGCGTCTGCCGAAGGAGCTTCAGGCGCGGATCAAGCTGGTGGCCGACTGGAACAAGGAAGACGTGCTGTTCGACGCCGTCCTGCACCACGGCGACTCCGACCAGCTGCGCGGCATCTGCGAGCAGATCGCCAAGCGTCCAGGGGCGATCGTTGGCGTCCATGGCCTGTCCTCGGGTGAGACCGCGGTGGCGCTGGAGCGTCTGGTGATCGAGCGGGCGTTGAGTGTGAACACCGCTGCTGCCGGTGGTAATGCGAGCCTGATGACGATCGGCTGATAGTCGCGGGAAAAAGAAGCGGGGCGGGTTTTGCGCATTCATCTGGAATGTCGCGAAACCCGCCCCGTTTTTTTGACTATCAGCAACCCGGCAGAACACACCACGCGAACCCTGTGGGAGCGGGTTCACCCGCGATAGCGATGGTGGACTCACCACCGTAATCGCGGGTAAACCCGCTCCCACAGGTCCGCGTTAATCAATGAGTCATATGTTGTTCCATGAGAACTGGCCTCTCCTACAGGGCTACCACCCACCCTAGCGTCACCACCGATATCCACAGCCAGTTCACCACCGTGAACTGCGCGTTCCCCTCCCCCCGCACATCCCCCTCGCAAAAGTTGATCGCCCGCTGAACCGCTCCAAGCAACAGCAGCAACAACGCGAACATGACCAAGGCGCCCTTGGCCACCCCAGGCATGGGCAGCGACAGCACGCCCATGACAATGCACAGCATCGACGTCAGCAGCATCCCGCAGGTCAACCACCAGGGCGACCAGAGATAGCTGCGCCCCGAAGCCCGGATACGCCGGTCGACCCGACTCAACAGCGAATACAGGAAGAACTCCGGCCACAGCATGTACAACACCGCAATGCTGCCGCCGGCCCGGCAATGGATATCCCAATTGCGCTGGTACCAGTACAGCCCGTAGAGGCCGCCGGTGAGCAAGGTCATGAGGATCAGCTTTGGCACAGCGACCACGAAGAAGGCGGGCTCGTGAGCGCCAGCAGGGGAAAAGGTGCTTGTAGACATGAAAAGGACCGTCGTGTTGGGGCGGTCCATGAGAACGTTTGGCGGGGGTTGCAGACTGCCGGCTCGCTCCCGGTCAAGAGAGCGAAGTTTCCGGCAGAGGATGGGAACTGGACTACAAAGCTGAACGTGAGCCAGCCTGAAAACCCAGACTAGAAACCACGGATCACTGCCAGCAACTCCAGCCACCAAATCAGAATGCCGGGTGCCATCCACGCCCAGTTAGCCCACGTCAGCCGGGCATTGGTCTGACCGGGCGTATCGTGTTCATGAGTGTTCATTGCCCGTTGCATCTTTCCGTGCAGCCACACATGACATGCAAACTGCAACAGCGACAGCAGATAGGCCAGAAGCAGGAAGCGCCCCTGGCCCTCCGGGCTCTCGGTTAGCATCAGTTGCGTATCAAGCGTTGCAAAATTTATCGACATTGCAATGAGGAAGACGCCCACCACGCCTAAGACCAACAACCCCGGGGACCACCTGTAAGTGCGACCGCTGGCCTGAAACGCCCGATCGACACGCTGCAGAAGCGCATAGAGGAAAAAGATCGAGAACAAGGCGCGCAGGAAAGGAATGACCTCGTCACCACTGGCGCGCTTGTAGGCCGCCCAGTTCCGGTAGTTCCAGTAAGTGAGATAGAGGCCGAAGGTGCAGATCGTCATGATGGCCATCTTCCTCACGGAAACCACATAGAAGGTTGGCTTCGATTGCTGATCTGGATGGGAATCGACAGGGGAAACAGTGCTCGTAGACATGGCTGGCGCCTTGTTGTTATGGGCCGGCCATCAGATACCCCTGCAAACAAAAATGATGTAGTCCAAATCAACCCGACTGTAAGGACGTTTCGGAATCTCCTGCAATCCAGATTTCTACCCCACCATCACCCAAACCTATTTCCCTGTGCACACCCGCCTCGGCTGCCTAGACTCGCCCCATCCCGAATCAAAGGACCGCCGCCATGACCGAGACCCTGCTCAGCGCCCGCAACCTGGCGTTCGAACTCTACGAAGTGCTGGACGCCGAAGCCCTGACCCGCCGCGAGCGCTTTGCCGAGCACAGCCGCGAGACCTTCGATGCCGCGCTGTCCACCGCCCGGACCATCGCCGAGAAGTACTTCGCCCCGCACAACCGCAAGGGCGACGAGAACGAGCCGCGCTACGAGAACGGCGCAGCCGTCCTGATTCCTGAAGTGAAGCCCGCCGTGGACGCGTTCCTCGAAGCCGGTTTCCTCAACGCCAACCGCGATTTCGACGTCGGCGGCATGCAGCTCCCTACCCTGCTGTCGCAAGCCTGCTTCGCCCACTTCCAGGCGGCCAACGCCGGCACCACCGCCTATCCGTTCCTGACCATGGGCGCGGCCAACCTGATCGAGAGCTTCGGCACCGAGGAGCAGAAACGCCTGTTCCTCCAGCCGATGATCGACGGCCGCTTCTTCGGCACCATGGCCCTGACCGAACCCCACGCCGGCTCGTCCCTGGCCGATATCCGCACCCGCGCCGAACCCGCCGCCGATGGCAGCTACCGCCTGCGTGGGAACAAGATCTTCATTTCCGGCGGCGACCATCCGCTGTCGGAAAACATCGTGCACATGGTCCTGGCCAAGCTGCCGGATGCGCCGCCCGGGGTGAAGGGCATTTCCCTGTTCATCGTGCCCAAGGTCCTGGTCAATGCCGACGGCAGCCTCGGCGAACGCAACGACGTGACCCTGGCCGGCCTGTTCCACAAGATGGGCTGGCGCGGCACCACCTCGACCGCGCTGAACTTCGGCGACAACGGGAACTGCGTCGGCTACCTGATCGGCAAACCGCACCAGGGCCTGGCCAGCATGTTCCAGATGATGAACGAGGCGCGCATCGGCGTCGGCATGGGCGCGGTGATGCTCGGCTACGCCGGCTACCTGTATTCCCTCGACTACGCCCGCCAGCGCCCGCAAGGCCGCCTGCCGGACAACAAGGACCCGTCCACCGCGGCCGTGCCGATCATCGCCCACAGCGACGTAAAGCGCATGCTCCTGGCGCAGAAGGCCTATGTCGAAGGCGCCTTCGACCTCGGCCTGTACGCCGCGCGCCTGTTCGACGATACCCAGACCGCCGAGACCCCGGAAGCCCGCCAGCAGGCCCACGACCTGCTCGACCTGCTCACCCCCATCGTCAAGTCCTGGCCCTCGGAGTTCTGCCTCAAGGCCAACGAACTGGCGATCCAGATCCTCGGCGGCCACGGCTATACCCGCGAGTACCCGGTGGAACAGTACTACCGCGACAACCGCCTGAACCCGATCCACGAAGGCACCCACGGCATCCAGTCCCTCGACCTGCTGGGGCGCAAGCTGGCGCAGAACGGCGGTGCCGGCCTAAAGCAACTGGTGCGGCTGATCGCCGGGACCTGCGAGCGGGCGCACGGGTTCACCAGCCTGGACACCCTGCGCCAGCCACTGGAGCAACTGCTGACCCGCCTGCAAGCCGTGACCCTCGGCCTGCTCGGCGACATGGCGACCGGCAAGGTCAACGCCGCCCTGGCCAACTCGGCGCTGTACATGCGGGCCTTCGGTCATTGCGTGATCGGCTGGCGCTGGCTGGAACAGGCGATCCGCGCCGAACAGGGCCTGGCCGGCGCCAGCGATGCCGACCGGGACTTCTACCGCGGCAAATTGCAGGCGGCGCGATTCTTCCTCACCTGGGAAGTACCCGCCTGCCATAATGACATCACGTTGCTCGAAGCCCGTGACGATACCTGCCCGGGCATGCAAGAGGAGTGGTTCTGAACCAGGGCCACCGTCACCGGAGGCCCGTTCATGTTCGATTCCACCGCGCCGCTGCGCCAGCGCTTCCACAGCCTGCGCAGCGGCGGCGAGTTTTTCTCCCTGCGCCATGTGCGCCAGTCCCACCAGCACCTGTCGGTGCGCAAGAACATCGCCGAGCCGCCCAGCCTGGGCCGTGACGAAGGTGCCATGCTCACCGTGCGGGTCAGCGGCGTCGAGGCCTACGCGGCCACCGCCGATCTGTCCCAGGCGGGCCTGCAACACGCGCTGGACCGCGCCGAGGCGCTGGCCCGGCAGATCGCCGCGCATTCGCTGCTGGACCTGCGCGACCAGCCCATCGCCACCGGCCGCGCCGACTACTGTTCGCCCGACCTAGACCAGGCCTTCCCTTCCCTCGCCGACTGCTACGAGCTGCTCAACCGCGAATCCGCCTCCGTGCCGCAGGACGAACGCCTGGTCAATTGGCAGGTCAACCTCGGCCTGCGCGAGGTCCAGCAGATCTACTTCAACAGTGCCGGCGCCGAACTGCGCCGCGCCCAGCGCTTCGTCTTTCCGGGCCTGACCGTCACCGCCTTCGGCAACGGCGACAGCCAGACCCGCACCTTCGGTAACGACAACTTCGGACGCCAGGGCGGGCCCGGACTTATCCACAGCTGCGGCCTGATCGGCGCCGGCCAGCGTATCGCCGACGAGGCCCTGCAATTGCTGCTGGCCCCCAACACGCCGAGCGGTGCCCGCGACCTTCTGCTGATGCCGGACCAGATGATCCTGCAGATCCACGAATCCATCGGCCACCCGCTGGAGATGGACCGCATCCTCGGCGACGAGCGCAATTTCGCCGGCACCAGCTTCGTCAAGGCCGAGGACTTCGGCCACCTGCACTACGGTTCGAAACTGCTCAACGTGACCTTCGACCCGACCCTGCCGGACGAGCTGGCCAGCTACGGCCATGACGACGACGGCACCCCGGCCACCAAGCAGTTCCTGATCCGCGACGGCCTGCTGGTACGGCCGCTGGGCGGCGCGCTGTCGCAATACCGCTCGGGCCTGGACGGCGTCGCCAACAGCCGCGCCTGCAGCTGGAACCGGGCGCCCATCGACCGCATGGCCAACCTCAATATCGAGCCGGGAGACCAGTCGCTGGAACAGCTGATCGGCGGCATCGAGCACGGCATCCTGATGCGCACCAACCGCTCCTGGTCCATCGACGATGCGCGCAACAAGTTCCAGTTCGGCTGCGAATGGGGCCAGTTGATCGAGAACGGCGAACTCAAGGGCGTGGTGAAGAACCCCAACTACCGGGGGATTTCCGCCAACTTCTGGCGCAACCTCAGTGCCGTCGGCGATGCGGGGACCTTCCAGGTGCTCGGCACGCCGAACTGCGGCAAGGGCGAGCCGAACCAGGTGGTGCGGGTCGGGCATGCCTCGCCGGCGTGCGTGTTCAGCCAGATCGACATTTTCGGAGGGGATGCCTGATGGCCGATCATTTCCTGCCCGGTTTCCAGGCCCTGGTCGCCTGGCTGCGCACCCAGGTACGGGCGCCGGAGCACTTCACCCTGAGCTTCGCCGGGGAAGATTCACAGTTCGTGCGTTTCAACCACGCCAAGGTGCGCCAGGCCGGGGAAGTGCGGCAGTCCAGCGTCACCCTGCGCCTGATCGCCGACGGCCGCCAGGCCGACCTGGGCCTGACCCTGAGCAACGACGCCGACACCGATCTGCAACGCCTGGGCGAAGCGCTGGAGCAGTTGCGCCAGACCCTGCCGCTGATCCCCGCCGATCCCTACCTGCTGCTCAACGACAGCGTCTGGACCAGCGAGCATCGCCAGGACCAGCCCTTGCCGGACTTCTCCCGGGTGCTGGAGCAGATCGAGGCAGGCGCCGGCGACCTGGACCTGGTCGGTTTCTATGTCGCCGGACCGGTATGCCGCGGCTTTGCCAGTTCGTTCGGGGCCTTCGGCTGGCACCAGGCGAACAGCTTCAGCTTCGACTGGAGCCTGTTCCACGCCAACGGCCAGGCGGTGAAGACCAACTACGGCGGCCAGGTGTGGGACGAACAGCAGTTCGCGGCGCGCCTGGCCCAGGCCCGTGAACAGCTCGACTACCTTGGCCGGCCGCTCAAGGTCCTTGCCCCCGGCCAGTACCGCGCCTACATCGCCCCGGGTGCCATGGACGAGATCGTCGACCTGCTGGGCTGGGGTGGTTTCTCGACCCAGGCCATCGCCAACAAACACAGTCCGCTGCAGCGCCTGCATGCCGGCGAGGCGGCGCTGAGCCCGCTGGTGAGCTTCAGCGAACAGGTCAGCGGCTCGATCTGCCCGGCGTTTTCCGGCGAGGGCTATCCCCGTGACGATGTGGCCCTGGTCGAGGCGGGCGTGGCCCGGGACAGCCTGACCAGCGCCCGCAGCGCGGCGGAGTTCCAGCGCCAGGCCAACGGTGCCGAGTCGTGGGAGGCACCCACCGCGCTGAGCATGGCCGGGGGTGACCTGGAGCTGGACCAGGTGCTGGCACGGCTGGGCACCGGGTTGTACATCAGCAACCTGTGGTACCTGAACTACTCTGACCAGCCGGCAGCGCGGATGACCGGGCTGACCCGCTTCGCCACCTTCTGGGTGGAAGACGGCCAGATCCAGGCGCCGGTGAGCACCATGCGCTTCGATGACAGCCTGTACAGCCTGCTGGGTTCGAACCTGGAGGCGCTGACCCGCGAACGCGAGCTGGTGCTCTCGACCCGTACCTACGGACAGCGCCAGACCGGCTCGAATCATTTGCCGGGGGCGCTGGTCAAACGGCTGACACTCACCCTTTGATGGGCTGACCCTGACCCTTTGATGGGCTGACTACAATCCCTGTGGGAGCTGGCTTGCCAGCGATTTGGCCGGATCTGACAACATCACTGTTCTTGCCGGCCTCATCGCTGGCAAGCCAGCTCCCACAGGGTTCCGTTTCGCTCTCTGGATCGAGAAAAGGACTGACGACCGTCATGCCAGACCGCACACCCCTGGACCCCACCACCGCCCGCTGGATCCCGTGGGTGGTGGCCATTGCCTTCTTCATGCAGTCCCTCGACGGCACCATCCTCAATACCGCCCTGCCGGCCATGGCCCGCGACCTGGCGGAAGACCCGCTGCGCATGCAGTCGGTGATCATCGCCTACATGCTCACCGTGGCCCTGCTGATCCCCGCCTCGGGCTGGATCGCCGACCGCTTCGGCACCAAGCGGATCTTCTTCGGCGCCATCCTGCTGTTCAGCCTCGGCTCGCTGCTCTGCGCCCTGGCCGGCAGCCTCGGCATGCTGGTGGCGGCGCGGATCATCCAGGGCCTGGGCGGCGCGCTGATGCTGCCGGTGGGGCGCCTGGTGGTGCTGCGCGCCTACCCGCGTTCGGAGCTGGTGCGGATCATGAGCTTCATCACCATCCCCGGTCTGCTCGGCCCGCTGCTCGGCCCGACCCTGGGCGGCTGGCTGGTGGAAATCTTCAGCTGGCACTGGATCTTCCTGCTCAACCTGCCGGTGGGCGTGCTCGGCTGCTACGCGGTGTGGAAGTTCATCCCCGACCTGCGCGGCTCGTCGCGCACCCGCTTCGACGGCATCGGCTTCATCCTGTTCGGCGCGGCGATGGTGCTGATCACCATCGCCATGGAAGGCCTGGGTGAACTGCACCTGCCGCACCTGCGGGTGATGCTCCTGCTGTTCGCCGGCATGGCCTGCCTGGCCGCCTACTGGCTGCGCGCCGGGAGCATCGACGACCCGCTGTTCTCGCCCAGGCTGTTCCGCGTGCGGACCTTCTCCGTGGGCATCCTCGGCAACCTGTTCGCCCGCCTGGGCAGCGGCGCGCTGCCGTTCCTGGTGCCGTTGCTGCTGCAAGTGGCGCTGGGTTATTCACCGGCCGAAGCAGGGATGAGCATGATTCCCCTGGCCGCCGCGGCGATGCTCGCCAAGTCCATCGCCCGGCCGCTGATCGAGCGCTTCGGCTACCGCAATATCCTCACCGGCAACACGCTGTTGCTGGGGATCATGCTGGCCAGCCTCGGCCTGGTGGACGAAAGCACGCCCCACGCGGTGCTGCTGGTGCAACTGGGGATCCTCGGGGCGATCAACTCGATGCAGTTCACCGCGATGAACACCGTGACCCTGATCGACCTCGACGACGCCAGCGCCAGCAGCGGCAACAGCCTGCTGTCGGTGGTGGCGCAGCTGTCCCTGAGCCTGGGCGTGGCCTGCGCCGGCGCGCTGCTCGGCGGTTTCACTGCGGCAGGCAGCGCCGAAGGCGTGGAAACCACCCTGGGGGCGTTCCAGCTGACCTTCGTCACCATCGGCCTGATGGCCATGCTGGCGGCGGCCATCTTCATGCAGCTGGCAAAGACAGACGGACGACGCGCCCCTCGTCAGGAAGCGGAGATCGAGCCGTAGGGCGAATGGCCATGAGGCTGGTACACTGCGCGACATTTTGTTTTGCAGGCCCGCCTCGTGACCACCAACGCCACCGCTTTCGCCACCCTGCCGCTGTCCGCCGCCATGCTGGCCAACCTGGACGCCCTCGGCTACACCGAGATGACCCCGATCCAGGCGCAGAGCCTGCCGGTCATCCTCAAGGGCCAGGACCTGATCGCCCAGGCCAAGACCGGCAGCGGCAAGACCGCCGCCTTCGGCATCGGCCTGCTCAACCCGATCAACCCGCGCTACTTCGG
>JAIRVG010000083.1 GCA_031253995.1 Paucimonas sp.
CTGACACACTGCGGATACAGGTTTTATGGCCGCTTCGCGCCCAATCGCGGATGAATCCGCTCCCACGCCGTCCCTGCTAAATCAATAAGTTATGTGTTGTTCTATGAGAGCTGGCTTGCGCCTACGAGGTCAACCAGAGCTGATCGAAACGCCAGGTCGGAAACAACGTCTTCTCCGCCGCCGCCCCACCCACACGCCGGGCAAAGCCATCCACCAGGTTGGCATACCCCCACACCAGCATCCCGCCACGCTCGTACTGGATCCGCTGCGCCTCGTGCACTAGCGGCTTGCGCTTCTCCACGTCCGGCTCGGCCAGCGCCTGCAGGAACAGTTCGGAAAAACGCGGATCGTCGAAGTGGGTCTTGTTAGCCACCGATACCGGCGCATCGGCATGCAGCGCGCAGGTGAGGAACGGCGCGCCGATGCTGCCACCGGTACTGAAGGTCCACTCGGTGTGCTGCGGGCCGTTGAACGTCGCTCCATCCACCTGGCGCACGGTGATGTCCACGCCAGCACGTCGGGCCTGCTCGGCGAAGACCAGGGCCGAGGACAACGCCACGCCTTCCTGTTCGGCCACCAGCTCCAGCTTGAGGTTTTCCTGGCCGGCTTCGCGCAGCAACGATCTGGCCTTTTCCAGATCCTGGCGCCGGGGTGGAATACCGTGATCGAAGGTCGGGTCGTTCGGCGCATACAGGTCGTTGGCCGGCCGCCCCTGGCCATTGAGCACCCGCGCTACCAGTTCCTCGCGATCGGCCAGCAGGCGAAACGCCTGGCGTACCCGCGGGTCGTCGAACGGCGCCTTCTGCGTGTTCATGTCCAGGCTCAGCCAGTTGCCGGTGACCGAGGTCAGCACCTGCAGGCGCGGGTCGTTCTCGATCAGGCGCAGGTGCTCGGCGGCCAGGGCGTTGGCCATGTCCAGCTGGCCGGCCTTGAGCGCCGCGAGGCGCGAGGTCTGGTCCTTGAAACCGATGATCTCCAGTTCGTCGGCGTAGGGCCGGCCGGACTTGTAGTAGTTCTCGAAACGGGTGAACAGCGAGCGCTGGCCGGCGCTGAAGCTCTTGAATCGGTAGGGGCCGGCGCCCACGGGATTGGTCACCGGGTGATAGTCCACCGGCACGATGCCGCCGAAATTCACCCAGGTTTCCGGCAGCGGCACGAAGCCCGCGCCGTCCTTGAAGCGGACCCGCAGGGTCCGGTTATCCAGCTTCTCCAGGTTGTCGCGGTCGATCCAGTGCAGCAGCGCGGCATAGGGCGAGGCCAGTTGCGGGTCGGTGAGGCGGCGGATGGAGAACTGCAGGTCGTCGGCATCGATGGTCTTGCCGTGGTGGAATTCCAGGTCCTTGTGCAGGCGCAGGGTCCACACCTTGCCGTCCGGGCTGACCTCGGCCTCTTCGGCCAGGGCCAGGCGCGGCAGCATGTTCTCGTCCCATTCCCAGAGCTTGCTGTACAGCGCGAAGCCGCGAACGATGCCGCTGCCCGCCGGCTTGTGCGCATCGAGGTTGCCGGCCTGGTTGCCGTCGAGAATGCCCAGGCGCAGGCGGCCGCCGTAGCGTGGGGTGGTGTCGCTGCCGAGGGGGGCGGTGTCATCGCCGCAGCCGGCGAGCAGGCCGCCGCCGAGGGCCAGGCCACCGAGGGCCAGGCTGTTGCCGAGGAAGCGGCGGCGGGTGAAGGGAGGGCGTTCGATCATGCGGGAGCCTCTGAGGGATGCGTTGCTGCGGGTCAGAGCAGGTTTCACGCCATCCGGGGCAGGGGCCCGGTTTTGCTGGGGTTAGCGGGAAAACCGACGGGCAGATACGCAATAGGGTGCTGCTGGGGCAGCAGCTCATCAGCAATGCCACGTCCATTTACCAGCAGCACCAAACTGGTGAGAGGTGCAAGTTAATTGCACCAAAAGAAAAATAATTTCCTTTCAGGAATTTAAAGGGACGATTGCTCCAGGTTCGATAGCTGAATAAAACCCGTTTGTTTTCAACCGATTGCGGAATTATTTGCGCACTCTCGCGACTTGGCAGACCTCTTGCGTTGCAGCCCGGGCAATCACACCGCTCCGGAGCGAGGCTCCGCTGGGCACCCTGTGCCGGTGATTCCCGCTTGCGTGGAAACCGGCATTCCCATCGATTGGAGGCAGTGGGCAATGATCCGGTTTTCACCTGTGGTCCGCGGTACCTTGGGCCTTTCCCTGATGCTGGGCGCGGCGTCGGCATTCGCCGAGGACGCCACCCCGGCCATCGACAGCGGCGACACGGCGTTCGTCGCCCTGTGTTCGCTGGTGGTGCTGTTGATGATGTTGCCGGGCCTGGCGCTGTTCTATGGCGGCATGGCGCGGAGCAAGAACGTGCTGTCGATCCTCATGCAGGTGTTCTGCACCGCGTCGCTGGCGGCGGTGTTGTTCGCCCTGTACGGCTACAGCCTGACCTTCACCGACGGCGGCTCGCTGCAGTCGTTCATCGGTGGCCTGGACAAGCTGTTCCTGCGCGGCGTGGACAAGGACTCGATCACCGGCACCATCCCCGAGTACCTGTATTTCCTGTTCATGCTGCTGTTCGCGGCGATTACCCCGGCGATCATCGTCGGTGCCTTTGCCGAGCGCATGAAGTTCTCGGCGGTGATGGTGTTCATGGCGTTCTGGCTGACCCTCAATTACCTGCCGATGGCCCATATGGGCTGGGGTGGCGGTTGGGTGTTCAACCTCGGCGTGCAGGACTTCGCCGGCGGCAACGTGGTGCACCTCAATGTCGGCATCGCCGCCCTGGTGGGCGCCTGGATGCTGGGACGCCGTCGTGGTTTCGGCACCCAGGCCCTGGCCCCGCACAACATGACCATGACCTACACCGGCGGCTGCATGCTCTGGGTCGGCTGGCTCGGCTTCTGCGGCGGCTGCGCCCTGGCGGCCAGCGGCTTCGCCATGCTGGTGATGGTCAACACCATGCTCGCCAGTTGTGCCGGTGCCCTGGGCTGGTTGATCGTCGAGTGGCAGTACCGTGGCCGGCCGAGCCTGTTCGGGGCGATCTCCGGGGCCATCGCCGGGCTGGTGGCGATCACCCCGGCCTGCGGTTTCGTCGGGCCCATGGGGGCGCTCCTGCTGGGCTTCATCGCCGGTCCCGTGTGTGTCTGGTCGGTGGACAAGCTCAAGCCGATGATCGGCCTGGACGACGCCTTCGATGTCTTTGGCGTGCACGGCGTGGCCGGGATTCTCGGCGGCCTGCTGACCCCGGTGTTCGCCCTGACGGCGATCGGCGGCCAGGGCTTCGCCGAAGGCCGCGGGTTGATGGAGCAACTGGCGGTCAACGGCGGGGCGATCCTGTTCAGCATCCTGTTCTCGGCCGTCAGCAGCTGGGTCGCCTTCAAGGTGGCGGCGGCGTTGTGCGGTGGGTTGCGGGTGGATGAAGAGGCCGAGGTGGATGGCCTGGACCTCTCCGCGCACGGTGAGGTGGGATACAAGTATTCCAACTGATCCCTGATGGAAAACAGCGCCGGCGCCTTGTGCCGGCGTTTGCCTGTGTGATGAAAGGAGAAGGGCAGTGGGCTGGTTGAATGGATGGACGTACCTGGTTGCCGCAGGGGCCTGCGAGGTGCTGTATGCCTCGATCATTCCCCGCACCGACGGCTTCACGCGGTTGTGGCCGAGCCTGTATTGCGGGGTGTTCCTGGCCCTGAGCATCTACCTGCTGAGCCTCTCGGTCAGGGAACTGCCGCTGGGCCTGGCCTATGCGGTGTGGGTGGGGATCGGGACGCTGGGGACGGTGGTGTATGGGAGCCTGTTTCTCGGGGAGTCGCTGGGGGTGTTGAAGGGGCTGTGCCTGTTGATGATCGTTGGCGGGATCGTGGGGTTGAAGCTGGTGGGGGATGGGCAGGTGGCTTGATGTGGTGTTTCTGAGGGCCTCATCGCTGGCAAGCCAGCTCCCACAATGTCCGCGTCGCTGCAGAACCTTGTGGGAGCTGGCTTGCCAGCGATGAGGCCAGTGAAAGCAACCGCAGGCCACCTGATAAAAATGCCAGTTGTGGGAGGGGTACCGTAAGAAGTGCAATGCAGCCGTTGTCATCAGGTCCACCAAAGGAGATTCATGATGATGGTTCGCACGTTTCGCTTCGTGGTCGTGATTGGTGCAGTAGTGTTACTGAACGCCTGCTCGTCGCCCGGCGGGCGAACACCGAGCCAGGGGCCGGTGATCGACGGCCAGGCTGTCGCGGATAGGCTCAACGCTCGTTATGTGAAGACCGTGGCGAATTGCGCCGGACAGCCAGCGTTTTTGTGCAGCGGCATCACGCTCCGTGTGCTTTATCCGTTCAATCCGAACCTACAGCCACTCGACCCGACTCCGACGCAAATCGCCCGCAATGGCGCGTCCTTTTCGTTTATCCGCGCGGACCTGGGTATCAAGCACCTTTACCAGGGCGGCTGGGCTGGTTTCACCGTGGATCTGCAGGATCCAGCCGGCTTTGTTCCGCTGAAGGCGCGCTGTGTATTCCCTACCAACGGTTCTACCGACGACAGGCCGGACAGTTGCGGTTATGCGAAGCCGGACATGACGCCGACGTTGAAAAGCAGGTCTTGTGCCGAACAGGGTATCGACACGGCGCAGGCGTGGGGCGCGCACTTCAATGGTCTTCCTGATCGACGCTACAGTTGCGCCTTCGATGTCTCGGCCAAGGGGTTTGAGCTGGGCATGACGTCCCGTGAATTCATTCCGGAGGACAGCGAGCGTCGCACGCAATGGAACGAGCTTGTCATCGCCAGCTGGACGCAGGCAGACGTTCCGCGATTGCCCGTCGAAGCGATGTTCTACAGCCAGGTCGATGTCCCGCCGTTCGCCTTCGTGCAGCGCCATCAGTGCCGGATCTACTTTGCGACCGGACGACGCGTGCCCCTGCTGAAGCTCGACCTCACCCAAGCCGATGGCCGGGTTTTCAGCTTCAATCAGGCCGACCAGATCGATTTCGATGCGGCCCCGCCGGCGTGCAACTATGCGCCGGAGACCTCTGACAAACCTTGACGCGGACCCTGTGGGAGCTGGCTTGCCAGCGATTGCAATGGTGAATTCACCGCCGCTATCGCTGGCAAGCCAGCTCCCACAGTGACCCTGTCAGCTTTACTTCAGCTTCGGCAACTCCTCGTCCGGCATCGCATAGCTGTGTTTTTCATGCACGAACGTAGTGACCAGCGCATACAGCGTGGCCGCAATCACCACTACGGTGATCAAGCCGAGGATTGCAGGCTTGTCGGCAAAGGTGAACACGGCGCTGGCGCCTTCATAGGTACTGATGCTCATCCCGATTCTCCTCAGACAGTGGCTTTGCTTTCAGCGATCATCACCGGCCTGGCTTTCACCGGCTCGCCATAGATCCCGCTCCATTCCGGATAGGCCTGGGCCGGGACTTCGGTGAGGTCCAGGCCGCGCTCTTCGGCATGCGCCGGCACCCGCAGCACGCCGGCCTTTTTCAGCGCCCAGGACACCAGGTAGCCCGGGATGAACCCGAGCGAAGCCATGACTACCGCACCGCCCAATTGCCCCATGAAGCTGATCTCGGCCATGCCGTTCATGTTCGGGTAGCCAGAAAGGAAAATCCCGCTGATCACCAGCCCGGCGAAACCGCCAAACCCGTGCACGGCAAAGGCGCCCACGGCATCGTCGAGGCGGAATTTCAGCAGCAGGTTGTTGACCAGCGGTGCCACGGCGGCCACGCCCATGCCGATCAGGTAGGCAAGGCCAGGGTGGTAGAGGTCCAGGCCCGGGGCCACGGAGATGATCCCCACCAGCCCGCCGGACATCATCCAGTACGGCTCGCGACTGGTCAGGTAGGCGCCGATCAGGCCGCCGGCAAAGCCCATCAGGGTGTTGAAGGCGAAGGCGGAGAGGGTGGTGGGCTGGCCGTAGATGTTGATCCACTGCGCACCCGAGCTGTAGATGATGCAGCCGCCGAGGAAGCCGAAGAAGCCGACGATGATCAGCATCAGCCCGACCACGCTCATCGGCATGCTATGGCCGACGATGGCATTGGCGCTGCCGTCCGGGTTGAAGCGGCCGATGCGGGCGCCGAGGTTGATCACCACGGCCAGGGCGAAGAAGCCGGCGATCATGTGCACCACCCCCGCCGCGCCGACGTCGTGGTAGCCCCACTTGACCGTGAGCCAGCCCTCCGGGTGCCAGCCCCAGGCTGCGCCGAACAGCCACAGCACCGAGCCGAGCAGGATGGTCATGATGATGAAGGCGCTCATCCGCGCCCGCTCGATGATCGCCCCGGACAGGATCGAACCGGTGGTGGCGGCGAACAGGGCGAAGGCGCCCCAGAAAATGCCGGTGGCGTTGTCCTTGATGTTCGGGCCCATGGCCTGGCTCCAAGGCATGGCCGCGGAAAGCGCGTCCATGCGCGGCACCAGGCCGTCGGGGAAGGCGTTGTAGATGGCCCAGCCGAACAGGAAGAAGGTCGGCACGATGAAGCCGAAGGCGAGGATGTTCTTGACCCCGGCGGCGAGGGCGTTCTTCAGCCGCGAAGCGCCGATCTCATAGGAGAGGAAGCCGGCATGGATCAGGATCATCAGGGCGATGCACCACCAGTAGAAGATTTCCATGTTGAGGGTGTTGGTCATGTCGATGAGGGCTTTGAGCTCCTCGACGGTGGGGGCTTTCTGTTCTTCCATCACTCGATCCTCGATGCACATTGCTGTGGAATGTTGTGGTGGGCAGAAGGAAGTGGACTGCTAGCCGTTGAGGCTTTTGTTGTTGTGTGTCTTCCGAAGCTTGTGGGGGGCTGCGTCGCGGTCCTTCGCAGGCAAGCCAGCGTCTACTTCAGCATGGTCTGGATCTGCTGCACGGATTCCTGGGTACGCCGCGCCAGGTTGCGCACTTCGTCGGCCACCACCGCGAAGCCGCGGCCGCCTTCGCCAGCCCGGGCCGCCTCGATCGCCGCGTTCAGCGCCAGCAGGTTGGTCTGTTCGGCGATGCCGCGGATCACCCCGGCGACCTGGGCGATCTGCCCGTAGGTGGCCTGGATGCTGGCCTGCTCGCGGTCATGCAGGGTCGCTGCGGTCTTTTCGTCGCTGATCTCGCGCACCGCCCCGGTGACCCAGGTCAGCCGCCCCTTGCCGTCGCGCAGGCAGCGGCCGCGCTCGCGGAACCAGACTTCGCCACGGGTCTTGTGGCGCATGCGGTATTCCACGGCATACAGGCCATCGCCCTCGCGGTCGGCCATGGCGGCGTTGAAGGCCTTCATGACCTGTTTCAGATCGTCGGCGTTGACCACCGCGAAGTAGCTGTCCCAGCCATCGGGAAATTCGTCGCGGCCATAGCCGATCAGCGCGCGGAACTGCTCGGACCAGCGAATCACGTTCTGCCCATGGTCCGGGTCGCCGTCGACCACGTTCATCGCCCAGCAGCCCTCGGTGAGGGTGCGCTTGGTCAGCTCCCAGACCTGGCGCTCCTCGTCCCAGCGTGCGCGGTCGGTTTCCAGGGCCGCCAGTTGCTGCGCGACGCTGTCACGGGCCTGGGTCAGGCGGGTCACCTCTGCCTCAGCCTCGACCAGGCGCCGTTGCAGCGCATCCAGCTCTTCGACGGTGCATGGCGGTGGCGGCTGGCGTTCGGCCTGCTGGCGGATGCGCTGCAGTTCGCCCCAGTCGCGTTGCAGGTGCTGCAGCGTGCCGAGCAGGCGTGGCTGGCGTTGCAGGGGCGGTGCGAGGGCCGTGGCAGCGCCATCGCGGGAGAGTTGTTCGAGCCATTGGCTGAGGGCCTCGGCCAGGTCGCTGGAAGCGTTGCTGAACCACATCGGTCGATTCTCCGTGCTGGAGGGGCAGTCCCTTGCCATTGCCTTGCAATTTTTCCTCCAGTTCAGCCACGTACCCGGCTCTTCTCCGGGTCATAGGCCACGGTCGAGGCGCTGACGGTGGCGACGATGCGCTTCTGCTGGCCATCCAGCCGGCCCACCTCGACCCGCGTCCCCGCCGCGCAGTGCGCGACGTCGAGGCGGCACAGGGCGATGTTCTTGCCCAGTACCGGCGAGCGGGTGGCGCTGGTGATCACCCCGACCTGGGCGCGGCCGATGCGCACGCAATCGCCATGGGCAGCGGCCTCGTTGCCCTCCAGTTCCAGGCCCACCAGGCGCTGTTGCGGCTCGGCGCTGCGCCGTGCCAGGGCAGCCCGGCCGATGAAGTCGGCCTGCTTGCTCTTCAATGGCACGCAGAAACCGATGCCGGCCTCGAACGGGTCGGTCTGGTCGCTGAACTCGTAGCCGGCAAAGATCAACCCGGCTTCGATGCGCAGCATGTCCAGGGCCTGCAGGCCCACCGGCACCAGGCCCAGCGGGTCGCCCAGCTGCCAGAGACGGGTCCAGATCGCCATGGCGTCGCGCGGGTGGCACCAGATCTCGTAGCCCAGCTCGCCGGTGTAGCCGGTGCGCGAGACCATCAGCGGCACGCCGTTGTAGTCGTCGAGGCGCCCGGTTAGGAAGCGGAACCAGCCCAGGTCGGCCAGTGCCGGCTGGGTACCCGGGGTCCAGATCATCTGCTTGAGCAGGTCCCGGGCCAGGGGGCCCTGCACGGCAATATTGTGGATCTGCTCCGAGGCGCTCTTGATCCAGACCTTCATGCCCAGCCGCGCCGCCTGCTCGCGCAGCCAGTCGCCAGCGTGGTCCTCGCCGCCGATCCAGCGGAAGGCATCGCTGCCCAGGCGCAGCAGGGTGCCGTCGTCGAGCATGCCACCGTGCTCGTAGCACAGGGCGCCGTAGACCACCTGGCCCACCGCGAGCTTGCGCACGTCGCGGGTCAGGCAGTAATCGAGCAACGCCTCGGCGTCCGGCCCCAGTACCTCGAACTTGCGCAGCGCCGACAGGTCCATGACCGCCACCCGCTCGCGGCAGCCATGGTACTCGGCCAGGGTGCCGTAGCCGTCGTAGGAGAGTGGCGTGCGGAAGCCGCGGTATTCGGTGAACTGCCGGGTGAGGGCGCTGGTACCGGGATGGAACCCGCTTTCCCGGGTCAGTACCGGCTCTGCATCGGGGGATTTGCGCGTGGCCATGGCGATACTGAAACGCTCCTGTGCGGAATAGACGCGGATATGGATATCGGTGGGCTGCCAGCCGTTGGCCGGGTCGATATCGTCCGGGCACGAACTGCTGGCGCAGACCAGGTCGGTCAGGGCCCGCAGCAGCACGTAGTCGCCGGGGCGCGACCAGGGTTCGTCGACGGTCAGCTGCTGGTGGGCATCCACCGCGGTGTTGAAGAAGAAGTTGATCGCCGGCCAGCCGGCCCGGGCCGTCACGCCGTGGCGGGCGAGGGCGCGGCTGAGGTTGTCGCTGCAGTTGTCGTGGCCGAAGTAGCCCTGGGCCTCGTAGTAGCGCGCGGTGCAGGCGAGGGCGAAGGTGTCGTGGCGGCCGACGGTGTCGCGCACCACTTCGAGCATGGGTTGCAGGTTGCGGTCGTAGTAGCGGCTGAACAGGCCCGGTACCGGCCAGGCGTTGCCGTTGAGGGTCCGGGTCACCGTCGGGTCGAGGTCGATCTGCGCACCGCTGTCGAGGCCGCGCCGGTCGAAGGCGACGAAGTCCGAACACTGCCGCCCGGCGACGTCGAGCACCTGAATGTACTGGCCGGCACCTACCAGGTAGTCGCGGGCGGTGCCGGGATTGAGGGTGAACTCGTCCACCAACTCACCCAGTGGCGCAGGCAGTGGTGGCGCCAGCCGGGCGCGGGGCCTGGCCCTGCGCACCAGCAGGCGCAGCTCGCTGGCCCGCACCTGGCTGTCCACCGGCGTCGGTCCGCCAGGGGCGGCCACCAGTACCAGCAGCGCCTTGCTGCAGTGGAACACGCGGCTATGGCCGGCGGGAGTCGCGGCCGGCCATAGCCGTGCGGCGTCCGGCAGGTGACGGCAATCGATGCCGCGCCGGGCCAGGCCGGCGCTGACATGGGCCGCCTCGCGACTGCCGTCGCGCAGCAGGTGGCCGATGCAGGCGGCGCCGGCACTGGGGCGCAGGCCGAGGGCGCCGAGCGCGGCGCGGTTGCCGGCGAATGCCAGCAACTCGGCGCCCTGGTCGCCCTCGACGTCGATCACTTCCAGGCGGTCGTCCGGCTCCAGGCTCACCACCGTCAGCCCACCGGGGGCCACGCGGTGGCGCTCGACGAGGGGATGACGGGCGAACAGCGCCGGCTCCAGCGGGCGGGATATCACGGGTGCTTGCATGCCGGACTCCTCAGGACGCGGTCAGCGGGGTAGCGGCAGGCGCGTCGGCCAGGTAGGCCGCCAGGGAGTCGTCCAGCGCTTGCAGCCAGGGCGTGTGGTGGGGCGTGGCCAGGGTGCCGGTAATCAGCGAGCGATGGCACTTGTCGCGGTAGCCCATGATGTTTTCGTACTTGTCCTGCTTCCATTGCAGGAAGGTGCGGTTGACCTCGGCGATGTCGAAGCTGGGGTAGTCGGTGGCGGCGATCAGCTGGCGGATGTATTCGCCCTGGAACTCGAACATCTGCTGGGCGCTGTCGAGGGTCAGCTCTTCCTCGCGCCAGGCCTGGTCTTCGGCGCGGCGCAGGTCTTCCGGCGGCAGGGCGATGCGCCCGAGGATCACGTCGCGGGCATACCAGGCCTGGGCGTCGAACATGTTGAAGCTGTACCACTGGTCCTGCATGCCGAGGTAGACCAGCTTCGGGTTGGCTTCCCAGAACACGCCCTTGTACAGCTCCAGCGGCCACAGCCGGTTGTCGGTCTTCAGGCGCAGGGGCTCGGCGAGGAAGGGGAAGTGGTGCTTGTAGCCGGTGCACAGGATCACCGCGTCGACATGCCGGCTGCTGCCGTCGACGAAGAACGCGGTGCTGCCCTGGACATGGCTGAGCAACGGTTTTTCTTCCCAGTTACGCGGCCACTGGTAGCCCATCGGCGCGCTGCGGTAGCAACTGGTGATGGTCCGTGCGCCGTACTTGAAGCATTGCGAGCCGATGTCTTCGGCGGAGTAGCTGCCGCCGACGATCAGCACGTCCTTGTCCTTGAATTCCAGGGCGTCGCGGAAGTCGTGGGCGTGCAGGATGCGCCCGGCGAAGCGCTCGAAGCCGGGGAAGCTGGGGACGTTGGGGGTGGAGAAGTGGCCGCTGGCGACCACCACGTAGTCGAAGGTCTCGCTGTAGGTGCGGTCTTCGGCGTAGTTGTGCGCGGTGACCTCGAAGGTCTGGCTGTCGGCATCGAAGCGCACGTCGCGCACTGCCGTGCGGAAGCGGATCCAGGGGCGCACCCCGGCTTTTTCCACGCGGCCCTTGATGTAGTCCCAGAGCACTTCCCGGGGCGGGTAGGAACCCATGGGGTGGCCGAAATGCTCGTCGAAGCTGTAGTCGGCGAACTCCAGGCACTCCTTCGGCCCGTTGGACCACAGGTAGCGGTACATGCTGCCGTGGACGGGCTCGCCATGCTGGTCCAGGCCCGTACGCCAGGTGTAGTTCCACATGCCGCCCCAATCGGCCTGCTTCTCGAAGCAGACCAGCTCGGGAATCTCGGCGCCCTTGGCCCGGGCCGACTGGAAGGCACGCAACTGGGCCAGGCCGCAGGGGCCGGCACCGATGATGGCAACGCGTTGTTTCATGGTGGGTACTCCGCAGTGGAACGGTTGGCAACCGGAACCCGCTCCTGCAGGGTCCGTGTCGTGCTTTGCAAATACCTGGCTAGCGGAAGATCACCGTGCGCTCGCCATTGAGGAACACCCGGTGCTCCAGGTGCAGCTTCACCGCCCGGGACAGGGCGACGGTCTCGGTATCACGGCCGATGCGCACCAGGTCGTCGGGCAGCCAGGTGTGATCGACCCGCTGCACCTCCTGCTCGATGATCGGGCCCTCGTCGAGGTCCGAGGTCACGTAGTGGGCGGTGGCGCCGATCAGCTTCACGCCGCGGGCCCAGGCCTGGTGATAGGGCTTGGCACCCTTGAAGCCCGGCAGGAACGAGTGATGGATGTTGATCGCCCGCCCGGACAGCTGGCGGCACAGGTCGTCGGAGAGGATCTGCATGTAGCGGGCGAGCACCACCAGCTCGGTGCCGGTCTCTTCCACCAGTTGCAGCAGCGCGGCTTCCTGCTGGGCCTTGCTGTCCTTGCTTACCGGCAGGTAGACGAAGCGGATGCCCTCGCGCTCGGCCATCGGCCGCAGGTCGAGGTGGTTGGAGACGATGGCGGTGATGCGCATGTCCAGCTCGCCTTTCTGGTGGCGGTAGAGCAGGTCGGCCAGGCAGTGGTCGTACTTGCTGACCATCAGCAGCACCGGCATCGGCCGGCTCCCTTCCACCAGGGTCCAGTCCATGGCGAAGGGCACCGCGACATCGACGAAGCCCTGGCGCAGGGCGTCGAGGTCGGGCTTGACGCCATCGTTGAAGCGGAACACCGCGCGCATGAAGAAACGGCCGGCCGGTTCGTCGTCGAACTGCGCCAGTTCGCTGATGTAGCACTGGCGCCCGGCCAGGTAGGTGGTCACTGCGGCCACGATGCCGGAGGTGGCCGGGCAGCCGATCTTGAGAATGTAGTGGTTCATGCTGTGGTTCTCTGTGCAGGCAAGGTCGGTGTGCGCTCAGCCTTTGGCGGTGCGCTTCTTCTTCTCGGGGTCGTCGAACGGCAGGTCGTGGGCAATGGCCCTGGCGACCAGGCTGCCGCGTACTTCCAGGGGCAGCCCCTGGCGGGCGATATGCGGCTCGACCCGGGCGATGGCCATGGAGCGCTCGGTCAGGCGCGAGTACATGGCGCAGGTGATCACCCCGACCTGGCGGCCTTCGTGCCACAGGGTGTCGCCGTTCTGCGCGGCGACGTGGCCGTCGAGCAGCACGCCGTGGATCCTGAAGCGCTCCTGGCCCTGGCGCCGGTAGTGCTCGCCGGCGCCACGGAAGTCCTGCTTTCCGGGCGAGACAGTGAAGTCCAGGCCGAGCTCCCACAGCGTGTCGCCGGCCTTCTGGTCGGCGAAGGGGTACATCTGCGAATTGTCGTAGGGGTAGAACAGCAGGTAGCTCTCGACCCGCAGCCAGTCCAGGGCGGTGAAGGCGCAGGGGATGATGCCGTGGTCGCCGCCCTTGGCCAGGATGCCGTCCCAGATGAAGGGCGCGTCGGCGGCCTTGCAGAAGATCTCGTAGCCGCGCTCGCCGGTGTAGCCGGTGCGGGAGATCATCACCGGGCGTTCGAACAGGCGCGTCTGCAGGTGATGGAAATAGGGCAGGTCACGAATGCCGGGAACGTGCTCGGCGAGGAAGTCCACGGCTTTCGGACCTTGCAGGGACAGGTCGTGAAGGTCGTCGTCGAACAGCACCGCGACCTGGCGGCCCTGGGCCGAGCGGATCAGCATCTCGTGGCCGTTGCCGGCGCCGTGCACCACCATGAAGGCGTTGGGGCCGGTGCGGTAGACGATGCAGTCGTCGGCGAAGGTGCCGTCCTCGTCGAGCAGGCAGGCGTACACCGACTTGCCGGGGTAGAGCTTGCCGATATCGCGGGTGGTCGCGTATTGCAGCAGGCTTTCGGCGTGGGGGCCGACGTAGTGCACTTTCTTCAGTCCGGAGACGTCCATCAGCCCGGCGCGGGTGCGGATGGCTTCGTGGTGGTCGGCAAGGTCGCTGGCGTAGGTCCAGGCGGTGCCCATTCCGTTCCAGTCTTCGAGCTGCGAGCCGAGCGCCAGGTGGCGATCGCGGAGCGCACTGATGCGCCATGAGTTGGCCATGGGAAAGGTCCTCTTGTGGTGAGTGGTCAGGGGGTCAGGCGTCGGCGTCGAAGGCGCGCAGCCAGTCCACCAGGGTCTGGCGGTAGCGGGTCATGCCCTTGTAGTCGGCGATGGGCTCGGGCAGGTCGCGGATCACCCGGTGCAGGCGGCACGCCCAGGCCGGATCTGTGACCAGTTCGTCGAGGCTGATCAGGTAGGTGCGGATGCCGAACAACAGGGCGTTGGAGCGCGGCAGGCGCAGCATCAGCTGCAGTTCGACGCGCAGGTGCACCAGGCGGCCGACGTTGTCCGGGGTGACCTTGCCGCGGTCGTTGCCCCATTCGTGGAAGGTCTCCGGCGAGGTGTCCAGGCGCGGGTTGATGGTCAGGGTCCAGTTGAGCCGGCGCACCGGCTGGCCGACCTGGATGTTCAGCAGGTATTTCAGCGCGCGCTCGAAGATCCCCGCCTGCGGGGCCAGGGGCACCGGCGAATGCCATTGGCGAAAGCTCATGCCGGCGTCGAAGCGCAGCGACCAGTCGGCCGGGCAGGTGACCATGCCGGCGTCCATGAACAGGTCGTCGTCACGTTGGTCGAGCAGGGCGAAGTCGCCCTGCATCTGCCGGGTGATGTACTCCAGCGGTTCGCACGGCAGGCTGGCCGGGTCGCCGAAGGTGAAGTGCTGGTCAATGCCCAGGGCCAGGTTGCGCCAGTGCCAGGCGTCGTCCTCGCGGTCCAGCCGGAAGTGCTGCGGATAGTCGTGGGACAGGTGCTCCATCAGCACCGCCAGGGTGTCCCAGGCGGCCTGGGCCATGTGCGGCATCACCAGGCAGCGTTGCGGGTCCAGTTCCAGCACCCGGGCACGTTCGGCCATCTCGGCGACGTAGTACTCGTCGATGTCGAAGGTGTGCTCGAACACCGAGCCGGGGTCGCGGGACACCGCCGGTTCGAGGTTCACCGAGTACATGTAGTGGTCTTCGGGAAACGGGAAGGGGAAGCGGGCAATGGCTTCGGCGCTGTTGCGGAAGCTGAAGTCGTCCCGGTAGGTTTCCAGTGGCTTGAAGGTCAGGGTCATGGTCGGGCTCCGGGTCAGAGGTCCAGCAGGATCGGGCTGCCGCAGCCGCGGGATACGCAGGGCATCAGCTGGCTGGCGCGTTCGGTGGCGTCGAGGACGTGGTCGCGGTGCTCGACGTCGCCCTTGAGGTATGGGGTCTGGCACTGGCCGCAGACGCCGCCGCGGCACAGGTTGGGAATCTCCACCCCGGCGGCCTCCAGGGCTTCCAGCAGGCTTTGCCCGGCGCCGACCTGGAGCTGGCGGCCGCTGCGCTGCAACTCGACGCTGAACGGCTGGCCGGGTTCGGCCGCGGCGAAGGCCTCGCTGTGCAGGCGGCGCGGGCTCCAGCCTTGGGCTGCAGCCTGTTCCGCCACGGCCAGCAGCAGCGATCGCGGGCCGCAGCTGTAGACGTGGGTGCCGAGCGGGCGGTCCTTGAGCAGGGCACGGGCGTCGAAGCGCCGGCTGCCGCTGGGGTATTCGTGCAGGCGGGGTCCGAGCAGGGCGCGCAGTTCGTCCAGGTAGGCATCGCTGCTGCCACGGCGGTAGGCGTAGTGCAGTTCGAAGTCTTCGCCACGGCGCAGCAGCTCGCGGGCATGGGCGAGGAACGGCGTGATGCCGATCCCGGCGGCCACCAGCAGGTGCTGGCGGGCCTTGCTGTACAGCGGGAACAGGTTGGCCGGGGCACCGATGCGCAGGGTGTCGCCGCTGTGCAGCTGCTGATGGAGGAAGCGCGAGCCGCCGCGGGAGTTGTCCTGGTGGCGCACGGCGATGCGGTAGTGGCGGGTGTCGGCCGGATCGCCGAGCAGCGAATAGGCGTTGCGCAAGCCATTGGGCAGATGTACCTGGACATGGCTGCCGGCGGAGAACGCGGGCAGCTCGCCGGTCACGGCTTGCAGGCAATACTCGCGGATCACCGGGGTGAGTTCACGGATGGCGGCGACGCGGACCTCGATCATGGTCGCACCTCCCCATACGGCTGGTCGGCATCGGCGCATACGCCGAGGTAGGCGCCGAGGCGCTGCGAGAAATGCCGGCGGACTTCCAGTTGCACGCCGCAGTGGGCGCAGGTCATGGCTGTCGCGTCGCTGGCCGGCTGGCAGCGGGCGCAGTGCACGCAGAACACCTGGCGCTGGCCCGGCACGTGGCTGAGGGCGATTTCCTCGGCGTCCAGCCCGGCGGCCCGGGCAAGGGCCTGCAGGGGCCAGATGAAGGCTTCGTCGCCGCGCAGTTCGAGGCGCAGGCCGCAGCGGGCCAGTTCCAGACGGGCGAGCACGGCACGGTGCAGGGCCTGGACGTCGGCAAAGTCGCCCAGTGCCAGTTGTTCGGCTGGACCTGCGTCCCGGTGCTGGGTGACCAGCAGGTCGGCGGGTTCACCCTGTGGCGCGTAGCGCGGAACGCTGAAGGGGTGGAGGGTGGCGCTGTGGCTCATGAGGCACCTCGGCGGCGGGTTTCGTGTTTCTTCGTGAGGGAAATAATTTCCCCGGAAGAAATTCTGCTCAATCCGCTAAAGGGGGTATGCCAAAAGGGGTAGTTGGCGGCGAAGGGCATGGAAGTTGCTGCCCTGGAAGGCAATTCCCCAGGGTTGCAGGAGGAGAGGGATGGACAATGCCATGCTGTCGGTGCCAGTCCGGGACGCGTTGACCGAGCGCGAGGGGCAGACCCTGGCGCTGATCGGCGCGGGCCTGAGCAACAAGCAGATCGCCCGTGAGCTGGGGATCAGCGATGGCACCGTGAAGATCTACGTGCGCAATCTGCTGCGCAAGTATCGCCTCGGCTCACGGCTGGAGCTGGCGACCCGGGTGCCGCGCGGCAGTGCATCGCTGCTCGCTGAGTGTGCGCAAGGCACCGCGTCTGCACCGATTCCGTTCGCCCTGGGCCTGTTGAACGAGTTGCCCGGGCTGATCTATCGCGGGCGCAACGACCGTAGCTGGTCCATGGAATACGTCAGTGCCGGCTGCCTGCCGCTGACGGGCTACCCGCCGGAATACCTCACCCGCGATCCTGCCTGCAGCTTCGGTTCGCTGATCCTCGATGAGTACGCCGAGTACATCTGGTATTGCGTGCAGTGTGCGCTGCTCAAGCATGAGCCGTATCAGCTGCGCTACCGGATCCGCTGCGCCGAGGGGCAGGTCAAGGATGTCTGGGAGACCGGCGTGGGGGTTTATTCCGGGGCGGGGGAGGTGCTGGGGATAGAGGGGGCGATATTCGAGCGGTTGGTGTGAGGGGGAGCCAGGGCTCTCTCATGGAACAACACATAACTCATTGATTTAACGGGGACGGCGTGGGAGCGGATTCATCCGCGATTGGCCGCGAAGCGGCCATAAAACCGGTATCCCGGGTGTGTCAGGATAACTCGGGACCCAGGTTTTACGACGGCTGCGCCGCCGATCGCGGCGGTCCGGCGTTCCGGTGAATCCGCTCCTACGCCGACTGCGGCGCACTTGCGAGCTAGTTCTAGGCGCGACAGCGCAGCCCGCCGGGCTGGGGGGACTTCCACAAGGCCCGGGTCCGCGTCGCTCATGAATCAGAAGGTATAGGCCACTCCCGCCTGCACCGTCCGCGGTGCGCCCGGATAGGCGTAGGTGTTGAACGCGCTTTCGTCATAACCCTTGTTGAAGACGTTCTTCACATCCAGATTCAGCCGCACGTGCTCGTTGACCTTGTAGAAGCTCAGCAGGTCGACCACGCTGTAGCGCTCCATGGTGTAGGTCACCGCCTCGGTCTGGCCGTTGCGGTCGTCGACGTACTTGACCCCGACACCCAGCCCCAGTCCCTTGGCGAAGCCGTCCTGGAACTCGTAGGTGTTGAGCAGGCTGAAGCTGTTGCGCGGGATGTTGGCCAGGCGCGTGCCGGTGGGCAGGCGGTTGTCCTTGGTCACTTCGGCATCGACATAGGCGTAGCCGCCGATCACTCGCCATTCCGGGGTGATGTTGCCGGCGACGTTGATGTCCAGGCCGCGGCTGCGGACCTGCCCGGCGGCGATGCTGTAGTTGGTATTCACAGGGTCACGGGTGAGAACGTTCTCTTTGACGATGTGATAGATCGCCGCGTCGACGCTGAGCTGACGCTCCAGTGCTTCCCACTTCACACCCAGTTCGTACGATTTGCCTTTCTCAGGATCGAACCCCGTACCATTCGCGGGAGTACCGCTGTTGGGCTTGAACGAGCGCGCTGTGTTGGCATAGACCGCCAGCGTATCGGTCAGGTCGTAGATCAGGCCGAACCGAGGAGTGACGCCGTTTTCGCCTTTTTTGAAGTCGCGAGTGTCGAGCAGCCTGTCGTCATACTCATGCTCGAAGCGCTCGAATCGCACACCGGCCAGTGCTTTGAGGCGTTCGGTCAAGGCGACCTGATCTTGAATGAAGAACGCCCAGGTGCGCAGGTTCTCCTTGTCCCAAGTGGTGGCGCGGTCCAATGCAGGGCGCGGCTGACCGAGGACCGGATTGTAGATATCGACCGAATAGGGCGCCGAGGAACGCAGGATGATCGAGTTGTAGTCGTAATCCTCGTACTCCACCCCGGTCAGCAGGGTATGGGCGAAGGCGCCGGTATCGAAGTGGCCGGTGAGGTTGAGCTGGAAGTCGCGGTCGGTCCATTCCAGGCGGCGCCAGTTGAAGTTGCGCTGCAGGGTGCGGCCATCGGCAGGGGCGCCGTTGGCTTCCACGGCATTGCCGTCCAGCGAGCCGTCGAGGTACTGGAAACCTCCGGCCAGGGTCCAGTTGTCGTTGAGCAGGTGCTCGAAGCGCAACTGGACCATGTCGTTGTCGTTGTGCAGCTTGTTGTCGGTGCCTTTCTCCCACACGTTGGTGTCGCGGGAGGCGCTGCCGCGCTGGGTGGCGTAGCGGGTCAGGCCGCGGTCCAGCGGGTGGTTGTTGCGCAGGAAGTCGCCTTCGAACACCAGCTTGGTGGTGTCGTTGACCTGCCAGCTCAGCACTGGCGCCACTTCGTAGCGCTCGCTTTCCACGTCGTCGCGGAAGCTGTCGCCGCCTTCGCCAAGCACGTTGAGGCGATAGGCCAGGCTGCCGTCCTGGGTCAGCGGGCCGCTGGCGTCGAGGGTGCCGCGGTGCATGCCCTGGTCATCGATCTGGCTGCCGAGGGTGACCTTCGATTCGGCCAGGGGCTGCTTGGTCACTGCGTTGAAGGTGCCGCCGGGATCGCCACGGCCGTACAGGCTGCTGGCCGGGCCACGCAGCACTTCGATGCGCTCGATGCTGGCGGCATCCGGGGCGTTGGGGTAGCCGCGGTTCATCGGGAAGCCGTTGCGGTAGTACTCGCCGGTGGTGAAGCCGCGCACGGTGACGGTGGTCAGGCCCTGGCCGCCGAAGTTGTTGGCCCGGCCAACGCCACCGGCGTAGTCCAGGGCATCCTGCAGACGGGTCGCGCCGGTGTCCTGCAGCACATCCTTCGGCACCACGCTGACCGACTGCGGGGTTTCATGCAGTGCGGTATCGGTGCGGGTCGCGCTGGCCGAGCGGTTGGCCTTGTAGCCCTGCACCGGGCCGTCGGCGCGTTCGTAGTCGGCGGCGTCGGCATTGATGTTCACGGCATCGAGCTGAAGGCTGGTGGCAGGTTCGGCTGCCCAGGCCAGGGAGGGGACAGCATGGAGCAGGCACAGCGAGACGATCGTGCGACGCATCGGCGATAGGACCTTGGCGGGGAAGTTATAGGACAACGGGAAAATTCGCGCGGATCATATCTGCGTGCGATTCGCATTTGCAAATACTTTTTGATCTTATGGTATGCCGTAAAAGTTGGCTGTTTTGTCAGGAAAATCAGTGGAATAGGAGGATCTGAGGGGGCGGCGAGGGCAGTCAGGCCGCCCCCTCCCGGTGCAACCGCGCGCACAATCGCCGTGCTGGCCACAGGCTCATCCAGGCGATCACCGCCAGACCGGCCAGCAACGGCGCATAGCCGGTGACATGCGCCACCTGCAGCGCCGCCATCGATCCCAGCATCGCCACGGCCGCGTCCACCGACTGGAACAGCGCGTAGTCCGATGCCGGCTGGTGCGCCCGTACCTGGCCCATCAGCAGGTTGTACAGGGTGACGAAGCCGATCGCCGCCGCGACATTGACCAGCGCGAACAGTCCCAGCCATGCGCTCAGCTCGAACAGACCCGCGCCACAGGCGGCCACCAGTGCCAGGGTGGCGTGCACCAGCATGCACGGCAGCAGGCAGCTCGCCGCTCCGAGGCGCCGTGCCATCCAGCTGCCGAGGAGAATGCCCAGGCCGCTGGCGACCGTGCCGTAGAGGGTGATCACCAGACCCAGCTGTTCGAAGGCCAGCCCTTCGTCGAGCAACAGCACCGTCTGCACCGCCATCAGGCCGCGCATGGCCAGGTAGTAGATCGCCGCCAGGCACAGCGCCGGCCACAGCGCGCGCAGGGTGTCGCGGTCCAGGCGTGGCGCCGCTTGCGCGACCTGCTCGCGGGTCGCCGGCAAGCGCGCCAGCGGCAACAGCAGCATCAGGGACACCAGCGCCATGCCCAGGAACCCGGCCCGCCAGCCCCAGCGCTCGGCAAGGAACAGGAAGGCCAGGCTGCCGAACACCACCCCCAGGTAGCTGCCGCCGACCTGCGCCGCATTGGCCAGTGGCCGTTGGCGCAGGTCGGTGGTGGTGATGGTGATCGCGTCGGCATAGACGTCATGGCTGGCCGAAAGCACCGCCAGCAGCATCAACGCCAGGAGGATCGGCGTCACCGCCTGGTCCGGCCGCAGCAGGGCGATGCCCAGCAGCACCAGGGCCATGCCCAGTTGCAGCGCAACCAGGCTGCCCAGGTAGCGATTGCCGCGCAGGGCCAGGCAACGCCGCTCGCACCACGGCGCCCAGAAACACTTGCCGATCCAGGGCAGGAAGGTCAGCGACAGCAGGCTGAGGCTGGCCAGGTCCAGGCCCTGGTGGCGGAAGTAACCGGTCACGCCTTGCAGCATCAGGGCGGTGAGCATGCCCTGGTGCAGGTAGTACGCCCAGTACGGCAGGTAGCGGCCCATCTCAGAACGAGGCCTTGACGCTCAGGCCCAGCTCGCGCCCGGCGCCCGGCTGGGAAAACTGCTGGCCGGCGGACTGGTAGGCATAGGTGCGATACAGCTTGTCGCCCAGGTTGTTGCCGTACAGCGCCAGTTCCAGGTCCGGTTGCGGCAGCCAGGCCAGCCGCGCATCCAGCAGGCTGTAGCCGCTCTGCGCGACCTGGTTGTCGACGTCGAAATAGTGCTTGCCGACATAACTCAGGCCCACCGCCGGACGGATCTCGCCCAGCAGTCCGTCGAAGAACAGGCTGTGCTCGGCCGACACCCGCAGGGTGCGCGAGGGCGTGTAGGTCAGGTGATTGCCCTGGCGCACGGAGTCGAGCATACGGTTGCGGTTCAGCGTGCCGGCCACGCGCACACGGGTGGCCTCGGTGGCCTGCCAGTCCAGCGACAGTTCAGCGCCCTCGCTGCGGGCCTTGCCGATATTGGCCAGGGACTGGTTGCCGGTGCCGGCATCGCCGATGAACTGCTGCACGTCGTCGATATCGATGCGGTACAGCGCACCGTTGAGCCACACCCGTTTGTCCAGCAGGCTGGCCTTGATCCCGACTTCCATGTTCAGCGACTTCTCCGGCGAGTAGGCCACCGCGTCCGGGGTGATGGCGCCGATGCGGTTGTAGCCGCCGGCCTTGAAGCCCTTGCTGACCGAGGCGTACAGGCGGGTGTCGGGGTTGGCCTGGAAGCCCAGGGCGATCTTCGGCGTGGTGCTGGTGAAGGTGTCGTCGCCGCTGAAGTCGAAGCCCGGGGTGAACATGGCGTTCTGCTGGGTGTAGCGGGTCTCGGCCTTTTCCTGGCTGTGGCGGGCGCCGAGGGTCAGGTCCCAGCGTGGCGCCAGGTGCCAGGTGAATTCGCCGAACACGGCCTTCTCGGTGCTCTCGATATGGCTGTCGGCCTGGCCATACAGGCCGGAAAGCGGCGCGCTGCTGTCGGGCACGCGGCGCGAATGGCTCTTGCCGTTCTGCCAGTACAGGCCGCTAACCAGGTCCCAGGGCCGGTCCGCGCCCTGGGTGGCCAGGCGCAGTTCCTGGCTGAGGGTGCGCTGGGTTTCCGGCCAGAGGAAGCCGAGGTCGCCGAACAGGCGTTCGTGACGGTAGTTCTGCAAGGCGCTGATGGAGGTCAGGCGCCAGCTGTCGTTGAGGCTCCAGTCGATCGTTGCGCTGCTGCTCTCGACGCGGCGCACGTAGACCGATTCCATCAGCGGCACGCTGGCCCGGCGCTGGCCGTAGGTGGCGTCGGCCAGGTACTGCTCGTCATAGGAGCGCAGTTTGTCGCGAGCATAGGCCAGGCGCAGGCTGAGGTCCTCGCTGGCCTTGAACAGCACCCCGGCGCGGGCGCCGCCGTTGTCGCTGTCGCCATGGTGTTCGCTGCGGGTCAGCTCGCCATCGGTGTCGTCGTGGTAGACGGCGCCCTGGACATACAGGCGCTCGCTCACCAGCGGTGCCGAGCCGCTGGCCGCCACCTGCCGGTGCAGGTTGCTGAAGTGGCTTTGCAGGGTTGCCGTGGCGCTTTCATCGGGCTGGCGGGTGGTGATGTTCAGCGCGCCGGCATGGGCGTTGCGGCCGTACAGCGTGCCTTGCGGGCCCTTGAGCAGCTCGATCTGCTCGATGTCGAGCAACTGCTGGTTGAAGGTGCCGAGGTACTGCGGCACGCCATCGACATAGATCCCCACCGGCGCGTTGTAGGCGTCCGAGGACGAGATGCCGCGCAGGCTGAGGCTGGGGAACAGCTCGGCGCCGGTGTTGCGCGCCAGCAGTTCGGGGAACACCCGCTCCAGTTCGCCGCTGCGATAGACGTTGGCCTGTTCGAGGTCCGCCGGGGTGGCGACGGACAGGGCCAGGTCGGTCTGGTTCTGGGTTTGTTCGCGCTTGTTGGCGGTGACCTGCAGTTCGGGCAGGGTCAGGACGGAATCGGCCAGGGCCCAGGGACTGATGGCGAACAGCACCGCGAGGCTGAGAAGGGAACGCTGCATGGAAGAAACAACCAGGTGAAGGATGATGGCCAGATGGTCGCGTTCCGCCGTCCGGCCTGCGCGCGCGATCAGGGTTGCAGTGCGCGCGATCGGGTCATTTGTTGATAGTGATTATCATCTAGGTGTTTTCACCTCGATTGCGGTAATCGCTGGGGGCGACGCCGTGATGGCGGCGGAACACCTTGGCGAAGTGGCTGGCGTTGGAGTAACCCACCTCCAGCGCGGCATCCACCACCCGTTCGCCCCGTCGCAGGCGCTCGGCGGCCAGCTCCATGCGCACGTCCTGGAGCAGGGCATACGCGCCCTTGCCGTAGACCTGGCGGAAGCCCTGCTTGAGCTTGCGCACATTGAGGCCGACCGCATCGGCCAGTGCTTCCAGGGTCCAGGGTTCGGCAGGACGGGCCTTGAGCAGGGTGCAGGCCTCCTCGATCCGTGCCCGATCCCGCGCGCCAACGTTGGCCTGGGCGGCGCCGCTTTGCAGGTAGCCGACCATCTCGCCGAGCATTTCGAAGGCCTTGCCCCGCAGGAAGATTTCCCGCGCTACGCCTTGCAGCGGGCAATCGAGCATGGCCAGGCCGACCTTGCGCAGTACCGACGGCGCCGGAAACTGCACCAGGCGCGCCTGGCCGTCGGTGGAGATGCGCCGTTCCCACAGGCCGGCCTGATCGAGCAATTGCTGGTCCAGGCCGATGCGGCTGAGCACCTGCGGGGCGAAGCTGATATTGACCCCGCGCACCCGGGTGTTGGCCGCCAGCAGGCCTTCGCCGTGGATCGCCACGGTGCCGTGGTAGAGGCAGCAGGTGTCGGGGCTCAGCAGCATGAACGGGGTATCGGCGAACTGCCGCCAGCCACCGCCCTCGGCGTAGTAGGCGATGGACAGCGAGGGCGCGCTGTCGGCCTGGATCCGGCAGTCGACGCTGGGCAGCAGGTCGAGCACGCGGATATCCAGTTCCTCGTCGGCGAGGTTGGCGAAGGTGGGGGAGAGCGGCTGGTCGGCGACGTAATGATTGATCGACATGGCGAGGTCCGCAGGGTGAACGATGGCGGATGATAACACTTATCATTAGCGACCGATCGCGCGCGTCCCCTCCTGATCGCGCGCGCAGTGGCGAGCCTGTCCCGGCAAGCTGGCGGCACCGTTGATGAGGGGACACAGAGTGACTGCGAAGATTCTGATTCAAGGCGCCGGTATCGCCGGCCTCGCTGCGGCCTGGTGGCTGAAGCGGCGCGGCTTTTCGCCGGTGCTGGTGGAGCGCGCGCCGGACCTGCGCTGCGATGGCTTCGTGCTCAGCCTGGGGGGCAGCGGCCATGAAATCGCCGGACGCATGGGGATTCTCGAAGGCTTGATGGCCAAGGGCGTGGAACTGGGGCGCACGCAGTTTCGCGACAGCCTGGGCCGCGACGTGTTGCTGATCGACCACCGCAAGCATCTGCGCTCGACCAATCTGTTGCCGGTGTGCCGGGACGATCTGGTCAATGCCTTGCATCGGGCGTTGAACGACGAGGTGCCGATTCGTTTCGGCACCCAGGTCGAGACGCTGGAGCAGGATGGGCAGGGTGTCGAGGTGCGGTTCGACGATGGCACGACCGAGCGTTTCGCCTTCGTGGTGGCGGCGGATGGTTGTTTCTCCAGCTTGCGCCAGCGCTATATCGCCAGTGACGAGGCGTGCTTGCGATCCCTGGGCTACAGCGCGGCGGCCTTCACCCTGGAAGGTGCACAGGCGCGAGGTGGGGAGCGGCATGTGTCGTTCTCCGAGCCGGGCTACACCGTCGAGCTGTATGGCATGCGCGAGGACCTGCTGGCGGCGTTGTTCGTCTGGCAGGACCGCGAAGGGCTGCGGGTGCCGAGGGCGGAGCGGGCGGCGCGGTTGCGCGAGGTGTTCGCCCATGCCCATGGCGATATCCAGCAGGCCCTGGCGGCGCAGCCGGAGGGGTTCTACCTGGATCACCTGATGCAGGTGCATTTGCCGGGCTGGCACCAGGGGCGGCTGGTGTTGCTGGGGGATGCGGCGCATTGCCTGACCCTGGCGTCGGGGCGCGGGGCGAGCATGGCGTTGACCGGAGCCTGGCTGCTGGCCGAGGAGCTGGCGCGCAGTTGCGACGTGGCGGCGTTGCAGCGCTATGAAGCGCGGCTGCGACCGGATATCGAGGTGCTGCAGGCGCTGGCGCCGAAGATGGCGGGGTGGTATGTGCCGCTGACACGGCGTAGCTGGCACCTGCGCAACCTGTTCATGCGCTGGACGCCGGACTGGCTGACGGGGTGGATGTTGCGGCGGACGTTTATCCAGGTGGATCAGAGTGCGTTGAGTGAGGCCGTGCGCAAGGATCCGGATTGATCGGTGCTGCTGATGGCCTCATCGCTGGCAAGCCAGCTCCCACAGGTTCACCGCTGTTTTTGCGAGCGGTGCGGTCCCTGTGGGAGCTGGCTTGCCAGCGATAGGGCCATCAGCGGCAAAGCGTTCACCCGGAAACCTCATCGGTAGTGCCAGCCTCATCGCTGGCAACGCCAGTTCCCACAAGGTCCGCGTCGTGACTCAGCGATACCGCGGATAGTCGGTGTAACCTTCTTCACCCCCCGCATAGTGACCACGCTCCGCCAGTTCATTGAGCGGGGCGTTGTCTCGGACCCGCTCCACCAGGTCAGGGTTGGCCATGAAGTAACGGCCAAACCCCACCAGCGGCACCCGTCCTTCATCCACCAGCGCCTTGGCCCGCGGAATATCCAGCCCGCCGTTGGCGATCAGCGCGCCGTGGAAATTGCCTTGCAGGATCTCCAGGATCCGCTCCAGGTCCGGCGCCCCGTACCAGCCGTTGACGTCGGCGATATGGAGGTAGCCCACGCCCTTGTCCTGCAACAGACGCCCGACCCAGGCATAGGTGTCGGCGGCAAAGTCGTCCTGGGCGCTGTTGTAGGTGGTGAACGGCGACAGGCGCACCCCCACGCGACCAAGGGGCATCACCTCGGCGATGGCATCGACGATCTCTTCGAGAAAGCGCGCGCGGTTGGCGATGGAGCCACCGTAGGCATCATCGCGCTGGTTGACCCGTGCCGAGAGGAACTGGTGCGGCAGGTAGCCGTTGGCAGCATGGATCTCCACACCGTCGAACCCCGCCGCAACCGCGTTGCGCGCGGCTTCGCGGTATTCGCCGATGGTCGCCCGGATCTCTTCCAGGGTCATGGCCCGGGACGGCGTGGCGCTGATGCGCACGTAGTTCTGGTTGTCGAGCAGGGCCCAGACATGCAGGTGGTCGACATCGTCGTTGACGCCGGAAGGCGACAGCGGCTGTGCCCAGCCCAGCGTACCCATGGCACCGATACGACCGCCGTGCCAGAGTTGGGCAAAGATCCGCCCGCCGGCATCGTGGACCCGATTCGTGACGGTTTTCCAGCCTTCGACCTGGGCGTCGGTGTAGAGGCCGGGGGCACGTTCGAACGGACAGGACATCGGGCTGACGTTGGTGGCCTCTGACACCAGCAGGCCGGCGGACGCCCGTTGCGCGTAGTATTCGGCCATCAATTCGGTGGGTACGCCGTTGACGCCGGCACGGGCCCGGGTCAGCGGCGACATCACCAGGCGGTTGGGCAGTTCCAGGTCGCCCAGGCGATAGGTTTCAAGCAGTGCGGTCATGGTCTTCTCTCAGAACTCGCCGTCGAGGACGGCATCCAGGCGGTCGATGCTCCAGGTGCCGTCGTTGCGCGACAGCCGGGCCAGGTATTCGCCGGTAGTGGCCAGCACCGGTTGCTGCCCCGGCAGGATCGAGTAGCAGGTCAGCAAGGCCTTCAGTTCCGCCTGTTCGCTGTCCAGGCGCAGGAACATCGGCGTACTGATTACATGGCGGCGCCGATCGGGCTGGCTTTCATGGACGGCCTTGAGCCCGGCGACGATCGCTGCGCGACCGGTCCACGGTCCCCAGCCGCTGCTGGAGCCACTGACCACGCCACCGCTGGTGGCGTCCTCGGAGAAAGCCGAGCCCATCAGTTCCATGTCGAAACTGTCGTAGCCCCAGCCGTAACGGTGCAGGGTGTCGAGCACGGCTTGCGCCTGGCTCCAGTCGAAGTGTTCGCGTGTGTCGCTCATCGTGTGGATTCCTTGGTTCGCAGGAGGGTGCGGCTCAGAAGGCGCTGTCCAGCACTTCGTCGAGGCGCTCGATCAGCCAGCCATCGCGCCCATGGCGGGCGTCCAGGCGGTACTCGCCGACGGTCACCAGGTGCGGCGGCTGGCCGTTGGCATAGGAGAAGATGTTGACGTAGACCCGGGCGCTGGCACGGTCCGCTTCGAGCTGATCGAAGACGCAGGCGTCGATCACGTGGCGGCGGCGATCCGGCTGGGAGGCGCGGATGTCCGCCAGGGCCTCGACGATGGCACCGCGACCCTGCCACGGACCCCAGGCCAGGTCGCTGCCGCCGACGATGCCGCCGCTGCTGGCCTGCTCGCTGAAGACGCTGCCGAGCAGGGTCATGTCGTTGCTGTCGTAGCCCCAGCAGTACTGGTGGAGGCGTTGCAGGATCTCGCGCTGGGCGGCCTGGCGTTGCTGGTCGTTGAACATGGGAGGCTCCGCTGTCAGTGTCCGCGAACATAGGGCCCGGTGGCCCGGGCATAGGTGGGGATGGCCAGGGGCGGCTCGACGCCGGCATGGCGGGCGACCTCCAGCAGCCAGAACGGATTGCGCAGCAGCTCACGGCCGATATAGACGAGGTCGGCGGCACCAGAGAAGAGGATGGATTCCACCAGCTCGCTGGAGGTGATCGAGCCATTGCAGCCCACCGGGATGCCCACCTGCTCGCGGATCCGCGCGGCGTAGGGCACCTGGTAGCCCGGCACTATCTCTGCGTCGAAGGTGGGCGCCAGGCCTCCGGCGGAAATGCCCAGCAGGTCGACGCCCAGCGCCTTGAGGCGAGATGCCAGGCGTTCGGTGACCTGCAGGTGATTGCCGCCCGGGCCGGCCTTGTCTTCGGCGGACAGGCGCACGATCAGCGGGCGGTCCTGCGGCCAGGCCTGGCGCACGCCGGCGACGATCTCCAGCAGCAGGCGGTTGCGGTTTTCTTCGCTGCCGCCGTACTGGTCTTCGCGTCGGTTACTGAGCGGCGAAAGGAATTCGTGGATCAGGTAGCCGTGCGCCGCGTGGATTTCCAGGCAGTCGAAGCCGGTGTCGATGGCGCGCTGCGCGGCGTCGACGAAGGCCTGCACGATGGCTTCGATCTGCGTGACGCTCAGGGCTTGGGGGGTACGTTGCTGCTCGCTGTGCGGGATTGCCGATGGGGCGACGATGGCGCCGTCCACCATCGACTTGCGCCCGGCATGGGCCAGTTGCAGGGTGCCCTTGGTCCCGCAGGCGTGGATCATCTCGGCCAGGCGCGCCAACCCGGCGATCTGGCCGTCGTCCCACAGCCCCAGGTCGGTATGGCTGATGCGCCCTTGCGGGAGTACCGCCACCACTTCCGTGGTGATCAGGCCGACCCCGCCCAGGGCCCGGGCCGCGTAGTGGGCCAGGTGCAGGTCGTTGACCTTGCCGTTGTCCTGGCCGCTGTACATCAGCATCGGCGCCATGACGATGCGGTTTTTCAAGGTGACCCCGCGCAGGGTCAGGGGTTGGAAAATCCTGCTCATGTTCTACCTCCGGGCCGAAGCCCGTTGTGTCGCGCCGGCGCCATGCTGGCGAATGAAATCGGCGGCACGCTCGGCGATCATGATCGTCGGCGCCGCAGTGTTGCCGCGCACGATGCTCGGCATGATCGAGGCGTCCGCCACCCGCAGGCCCTCGATGCCATGCACGCGCAGCTGGCTGTCGACCACGGCCTCCGGGCCGTTGCCCATCGCGCAGGTACCGGTGGGGTGCAGTGCGGTGCCAGCCCTGGCGCGGACATAGGCTTCCAGCTCGGCATCGCTGTCGCCGACCTGCGGTCCGGGCAGGGACTCGCCCTTGAGCAGCGTTGCCAGGGCCGGCGCCGCGAGGATCTTGCGGGCCAGGCGGATGCCCTTGACCAGGTTGTCGACGTCCTCGCGGGCGCCCAGGTAGTTGCCCTGCACCCGCGGCATGTCCTCGGGATCGGCGCTGCGCAGGCGTACCTGGCCCCGCGAGTGGCAGGTGTTGCACAGCGGCGCGAGGGAGAAACGGTGGACCTGCGGGATCGGATCACCCCAGCCACAGGACGATGCCGCCAGGGCGTTGAGCTGGATTTCCGAGCGGCCATCGCCGTCGGTATCGAAGAAGGCGCCGCACTCGACGATGTTCGAGGTCAGCACGCCGCTGCGAAACAGCATCCACTGCAGGCCGTTGGAGACTGCACGCCAGCCGCGGTCCTGGCCCATCAGGCTGATGGGCTGCTTGAGGTCGGCGTCCACCGGCACCAGCACGTGGTCCTGGTAGTTTTCCCCGACCCCCGGCAGGTCGACGACCGGCTCGATGCCATGCTCGCGCAGGTGTGCGGCGGGGCCGATGCCGGAGAGCATCAGCAGCTTGGGCGACATGAAGGCGCCCGCCGAGACGATCACTTCGCGCCTGGCCTTGATGTCCCGCACCTGTCCGTCGTGGCGCAGACGCACGCCCGTGGCCCGGGTGCCGTCGAGCAGCACCTTGTGCACCGCCGCATCGGTCCACACCGTGAGATTGGCGCGCTTCTCGGCCTTTTCGATGTAGGCAACATAGCTGCTGCTGCGTTCGCCGCGGTAGCTCATGGTCTGGTAGAAGCCCACGCCGGCCTGCTTGTCGCCGTTGAAGTCGTGGTTGAACACCGCAGGCAGCCCCGGCGCGCCGCTGGCCTGCTGGGCAGCGACGATAAAGGCATCGCTGAGGACATGGCGGTGCACGCCGTCGGAGACCCGCAAGGGCCCGTCGGTGCCGTGGTATTTACCGGCGAGCCGGCTGTTGTGCTCCGCGCGCTTGAAGAACGGCAGCACCTCGTCGTAGCTCCAGCCATCACAGCCTGCGGCGGCCCAGGCGTCGTAGTCCTCCTTCTGGCCACGGCTGTAGCACATGGCGTTGATGGCAGTACCGCCGCCGAGGGTGCGGCCTTGCAGCAGGGGCATCTGCCGGCCGTTGGCGCCGGGCGTCGCCTCGCTTTTGAAGAGGAAGGTGCGTGCGGTACCGTGGATCTTGAAGAAACCGCCGGCCATCTTGATCAGCGGGTGCCGGGCATGGGGTCCGGCCTCCAGCAGCAGGACCTGGTTGGCCGGGTCTTCGGTGAGCCGGGCGGCGACCACGCAACCGGCGGCGCCGCCACCGACCACGATGTAGTCGAATTCGTCCAGGTCGGCACGACCATTGGAAATGTGCATATCGAGAACGCCTTGTTGTTTTTGTGCTGGCTTCAAGGCTACGAATGCACGGGGCACCACGCTTGGTTGCGGGTGCCAATCTTTGGACCGGGCGCGCCAGTCGACGGATGGAAGCCGGCGGGTCGTTGACGGATCGAAAAGGTGAAAGTTAATTTGTTAACAAAATAAGAATGCACACTGATCGCGAGGTCGCCTGCCATGTTCAATGCCTTCAATACCGCCGCCATCGACCAGCGCCAGCGCCTTGCCTACTGGACAGAAGCCATCTGCGAGACTTTCCTCGCGGTGGATTGCCGGCAGCAGGCCGGTGATGCCTTTCACGGCGAGATGAAAGGCGGGCACCTGGGGGAGCTGGATCTGATCGATGTGGTTTCGCCGGCGATGGAGTACCGGCGGGAGATTTCGCAGTTGAAGTCGCACCATGAAGAGCACTTCCAGCTGGTCCTGCAGGTCAGTGGTGTCGGCCGTTTGCAGCAGCATGACCGCCAGGCGGTATTGCTGCCGGGCGATGTGGCGCTGTACACGGCTACTGCGCCGTCTTCCATCGCTTATCCGGACGGTTCACGGACCATCGCAGTGAAGATTCCACGGGCCAGTGTGCTCAGCCGCATCAGTTGTCGCGAGCAGGCGCTGGCGCTGTCATTGAAGGCCGCTTCTCCGTTCGGCGCGATGCTCGGCAGCCTGATGCGCGAGTCGCTGGCCTGGAGCCTGGAGAAGGAGGGCAGCGATGAGGTGCGGCTGCCCAATGGCATGCTCGATCTGATGTGCTTTGCCTTCGAGAGCGGGGCGGGGGTGAGCGCCAGTGTTGCGCGCAAGTCGCCGCTGGAACAGATCAAGCGCTATATGCATGCGCATCTGGATGATCCGGATCTGCAGCTTGCGGAGGTTGCCAGCAAGCACAACGTGTCGCTGCGTACCCTTAATCGGCTTTTCGCTGCCGAAGGGGTCAGTGCCAATCGCTGGCTCTGGCAGCAGCGACTGGAGGCCAGCTACCAGGCGCTGACCGGGAAGAGCGTCAGGCAGGTGAGCGAGGCGGCGTTGAGCTGTGGGTTCAATGACCTGTCGCATTTCAGCAGGACGTTCAAGAAGACCTATGGGGTGACGCCCAATCAGTTGTTGCGCCAGTAGGCGAAACCCTGGCGCAAGCAGTCCAAACCCTGGCGCAGCCATCCAAGCCAGGGCCCCGCCGCAAAACCTAGCATGTCATCGACCGCTTCCAATAACGACAACAGCGATACGGTGATGACATGAATACCCAGGCTTACGACTACATAGTCGTGGGTGGCGGGGCAGGTGGCTGCGTAGTGGCCGCCCGTCTCAGCGAAGATCCGCGCAACCAGGTGCTGCTCATCGAGGAAGGACCTGACGACCAGAACCTGTTCATCCGCATGAACGGTGGCTACTTCAGGATGATGGGCACCGAGCGCACCCGTACCTACCATGCCGAACCGTCCCGGCATGTGGCCGGGCGTCCGATCCAGATCATGCAGGCCCGCACCCTTGGTGGCGGGCATTCGATCAACGCCATGCTGTATATCCGCGGCCAGCGCGAGGACTACGACGGCTGGGCGGCGGCCGGCTGCGAGGGCTGGTCGTTCGACGAGGTGCTGCCGTTCTTCCGCAAGGCCGAGGGCAATCGTCGCTTCGCCGGCGAGCTGCATGGCAACGACGGCCCGCTGGTGGTGTCCGACAACCCCCATCGTGATCCGCTCAGCGAGGCCTTCGTCAAGGCCGCGCAGCAGACCCTGGACGATGACGGCCAGCCATTCACCTACAACGACGACTTCAACGGCGAGCGCCAGCACGGCTTCGGCTACTACCAGATCACCAGTCAGCGCGGCGAGCGCGGCAGTTCCGCGCGGACGTACCTCAAGGCAGCGCAAGCGAGACCCAACCTGACCGTGCAGACCGGCACCGCGGTCTCCCGCGTGCTGATCGAAGACCTGCGCGCGGCCGGGGTCGTCGTCAGCCGTAATGGCGAGGAACAGGTTATCCGCGCCCGTCGCGAGGTGATCCTCTGCGCCGGCACCCTGGTCACGCCCAAGCTGCTCATGCTCTCCGGCATCGGGCCGGCGGAGCACCTGCGTGAGCAGGGGATCGAACCACTGGTGGACCTGCCCGGCGTCGGCGAGAACTTCCAGGATCACCTGGTGGCGCCGGTGGACGGCAAGCTCAAGGAACCCATCAGCCTGCTGGGCCAGGACAAGGGCCTCAACGCCCTGCGCCACGGCCTGGAATGGAGCCTGTTCCGCACTGGCATCCTCAGTTCCTGCCTGGTCGAGGCCGGCGGCTTCATGGACCTGGATGGCGATGGCCGCCCGGAAATCCAGATCCATACCCTGGCCATGGCCTCCACCGCCTGGGGCAAGCTGGCCGCCGGTGAGGCCGCGCACGGCTACTCCGTGGCGCCGTGCTGCCTCACCAGCCACTCCCGTGGTCGCATTCGCCTGTGCAGCAGCAACCCGCAGGACCCTCCGCTGATCGATGCGAATTTCCTCAGCGACCCGCGCGATGTGCGCAACCTGATGAACGGGGTGCGGGTCGCCCGGCGCTTCCTGCGCGCACCGGCACTGGCACGGTTCGTCGATGGCGAGCTGATGCCGGGCAGGGCGGTGGACGACGATGACACCGCGCTGGAGGCCTATGTCCGGGCCCATGCGCAGAACGCCTTCCACCCCGTCGGCACCTGCGCCATGGGCAGCGGCGCCGATGCGGTGGTCGATCCTCAGCTCAGGGTCCGCGGCATCCAGGGCCTGCGCGTCGCCGATGCCTCGGTGATGCCGGTCATCGTGCGCGGCAACACCACGGCGCCCACGGTGATGATCGCCGAGCGGGCGGCGGCATTCATTCGCCAACCCATCCACTGACCGAGGACACCCATCACCCACGATCACGCCTTGCCCCACGCTTCGACCCAGACCAACAAGAACAACATCCTGTATTCAGCGGCCCGATCCGCTGAAGGAGCACTGCATCATGCACAGCAACCCACCGGGGCTTCCCGGCCATCTGCAAGGCATTCCCGTCACGCGGATCTTTATCGCCGCCTTCATCACCCAGTTCTGCATGGGCTTCGAGGTGCTGTTGCGGCTCAATGCCGCCAGCCCGATCAAGCATGATTTCTTCGACGCCACCAACCCGCTGACCTCCGGCGCCATGATCGGCGAGGTGCTCGGGGTGCTGTTCCTCGGCTTCGCCATCGCCAACTTCTGCATGGCGCCGCTGGTGGATGCCATCGGCCTGCGCCGTACCCATGTGCTCAGTGTGCTGCTGTACCTGGCCGGCACCGCCACGCTGGTGTCGGCCTCTGCGGAGTCGGCCTGGGCCTGGCAGTTGCTCTGGGGCGGTTCGCTGCTCCAGGGGCTGGCCTGGGGCTCACTCGAAGCGGCCTTGAATCCGCTGGTGGTGACCCTCTATCCCACCCGCAAGGTGCTCAAGCTCAACCTGTTCCATGCCGCCTTCGCCCTGGGGATGCTGGTCGCGGCGCCGGCGTGTGTGATGGTGGAAACCTTCGCCCTGGGCTGGAAAGTCCAGCTGGCGCTGGTGGCCATCCCGGCACTGCTCGCCCTCGTGCTGATTTCCCGGGTCAAGTACCCGCCCAGCGAACGGGTGGCTCAAGGCGTGTCGTTCACCGGCATGTTCCGCCATACCCTGACCCGGCCGGCGTTCTACCTGTTCCTCTGCGCCATGTTCCTCACCTCCGCCACGGAGCTGGTGCCCAGCAGCTGGATCGACCTGACCCTGACCCGGATCGTCGGCATCCAGGGCTTCTGGCTGGTGGCGTTCATCTACACGGTGCAGATCGTCGTGCGCCTGTTCACCGGGGTGATGTATCGGCATATCGGCTCCAGCGGGATCCTGTTCTTCGGTTGCGCCTTCGCGTTTGCCGGCCTGTCCCTGTTGAGCCAGGCGACGAGCCCGGGCACGGGGCTGTTCGCCGCGCTGCTGTTCGGCATGGGCACCAGCGTGCTGTGGCCGACCATGCTGGCCAGCACCTCGGAGCGCTTTCCGCAGGGCGGCTCGCTGGCGATCGGTATCACCGCGTCCGCCGGCATGCTCTCCACCTACGTGCTGATGCCGGCGTTCGGCACCTTGTTCGACCAGGCGAAGATCGCCAGTGCCGGCGGCAGCGCCGCGTTCGAGGCGCTCAAGGAGGGCTCGCCTGCACATGACCAGGTCATGGTCGACGCGGCCGGATCGATCTTCCACAGCGCGTCGTTCCTGCCGCTGATCGTCGTGGTGTTCTTTGCCGGTGCCTGGCTCTACGACCACCGCCGCAAACGCCGCGCCAGTGCTCCTCGCAGTTTCGTCGTCGAGAGCTGACGGCCCGCGCATTTCCTCGGCTTCATCAACCTGTCGTCGAACGGGTTGGCACCCTGGTGCCAGCCACGGCGACGGCCTGTCCCACAAAAACAATAAAAGTGCCCAATGAACAACACACTCCTCAAGGTTTCCGGCGTCGCTCTCCTGTTGTCCCTTTCCATCCCTGCACAGGCCGCTGGCGACGCCATGGCCCGGGACTACATCGCCGCCCCGGCAGGCGTGGACCTTGCCGTGGGCTACTACACCCACAAACAGGCCAACACCTACGTGGCGAATGGCAAGGACATCGGCGCGGACTTTTCTTCCGACCTGCTGATTGCTCGCTATGTGCACTTCATGGAAGTCGGCGGGATGATCATCGACCCGCAGATCATCCTGCCCATGGGCCAGCTCAACGTGAACCTGCCCGGCGCGCTGGATGACCGGCGCAGCAGCATGGGCGACATGATCCTGCTCAGTTCGTTCTGGTTCGTGAACGACCCGGCCAGCAAGACCTGGATCGCCTTCACCCCCTACGTCACCGTGCCCACCGGCAACTACAACGACGAGCGTCCGGGCACCAGCCTGGGCAGCAATCGCTGGAGCTACACCGCCGAGTTCGGCATGACCAAGGGCTTTGGCGAGAACACCACGGTGGACCTGATCGCCGCCGTGGACTTCTTCGGGCGCAACGACGACTACCTCGGACAGACCCAGAAGAAGGACAAGGTCTGGAGTGCCCAGGCCATCTATGCCTACAACCTGACCCCGACGCTGTGGGCCTCGGCAAAGTACACCTGGGCCAGCGGCGGCGAGACGGAGTTGGGCGGCGTCGACCAGGACGACCGCTCGAAGGTGCAGACCGTGGCCTTCGGCCTGGCCAAGCAACTGACCCGGCAGGACAACGTGCAGGTCGAGTACATCCAGGACATCAAGGTCGACAACGCCTTCGAGACCCGCGGTGCCCGGGTGCGCTTCGTTCACGCGTTCTGAGCAACACAGCGTGCCCCCGCCTGGCGGGGGCATTTCTCTTTGAACCACCGCAAAGGAGCGGTTCGGGATGTTTACCATCGCATTTCTCTTTCGCCGCAAGCCCGGCCTCGATCGCGAGGCCTTCGATGCCCTCTACGAAGCCCATCGCGAAGTCATGATCCGTGAGGCCCGTGGCCTGGTCAGCTATGTGCAATGCCCGGCCAGCGCCGTGGCGCAGATCGGCGGTATCGCCTGCAATGCCGGCCCCACGGTGTATGACGCGCTGTCGATCTACACCTACCGCAGCGAGGAGGATGCCGCGCACACCACGCGGCTGGCCGCGGTGGCGGCCGACAGCGAGCGCTTCATCGATTTCGACAGCATGATCACCCTGGCCGTGGCGCCCCGGACGGTGTACCCGGGCTGAGGCTCAGGGCTTGAGCAGGATGCTGCCCGTGGCTTCCCGCGATGCCAGGCGCGCATAGGCCGCTGCGTGGTCTTCAAGGGCGTAGCGGCTGTCGATCAGCGGCCGCAGCAGGCCCTTGGCGACGAAGCCGTGGATCGCGGTGAAGGCCGCCGCTACGTCCTCGTCGGTTTCCAGCCAGGCGTCGTAGCCGAGGATGCGCTTTTCCTCGATCACCAGGTCGGCTACGTCGATGCTGGCGGACATGCCGCCGACGAAGCCGATCGAGACCAGGGCGCCACGGGGCCGCAGCGCGCGCACCAATTGCCCCAGCAACTCACCGCCGACCGGGTCGAAGGCCAGGTCGGCACCTTGGCCATCGGTGGCCGCCAGGACCCCTTCCTTCAACGATTCGCTGGACAGGTCGATCACCCTGGCCGCGCCGGAGCGCAGGGCATAAGGCACCTTCCGCGTGCTGGAAACAATGCCGATGGGTACCGCCCCCAGAGCCCGGGCGGTCTGCACCAGCGCATGACCAAGCGCACCGGAGGCGCCCGACACCAGCACCCGCTGGCCCGGCTTCACCTGACCGGCGCGGGTCAGTGCCTGGTAGGCCGTGACGTAGTTGATGGGCAGGGCCGCGCCTTCGTCGAGGTCGATGTTGTCCGGCAGTTCGAAGAGGCGCTTGTCCTCGATCACAGCCCATTGCTGCTGCAGGCCATCCTCGCGGATGCCCAACTGTGCGCCACCGTAGATCGCCACCGACGTGCCGCGCGGGAAGCGGGCGCTGTCCTCGATAACGCCGGCGCCGTCGTTGCTCAGCACCACGGGGGCCATCGCAGCCGCAACGATGCCCGAGCGCACCAGGCTGGACAGTGGATTGACCGTGGCGGCATGGATTTTCACCAGACTATGGCCGGACTTGAGGGTTGGCATGGGACGGTCTTCGAGAGTCATTTCGGCGGGAGCGCCGAAGCGGGTCGCTACGAGTGCTTTCATCTTGGTTTCCTGAGGGGGAGAAACGGCAAGGCGCTCCTGGGAGCGCCTTGAGGAGGGTGGTCTGTGTGGATTCAGCGCTGCGGATTACCCAGCAATGGCAAGCGCGCCAGCATGTTCTTCATCGCCAGCGCATCCCATGGCAGGTGCTCGGCGATACCGATACCCACCACATCGACGGCGGCGGCGACATCGGCGAGCAGGCGGATGACCTGTTCCATGGTCATCTTTCCCTGGGCCACGCCGTCATAGGTGTCAGGTGCGATGTTCGGCTCGGCGAAGAGCAGGGAGCGGAACAGGGTCGGGTCCAGTACATCGAGGTCGAGGTGGATTGCCAGGTGCCGGGCGCCGGTCTCGCGCAGCCATTGCAGCACCGGCTCGCTGCTGTGGGCCAGCTCCGCCGGGCCGGCACTGCGCAGGCCCAGGCGTTGCAAGGTCGCGGTTTCCACCGGCAGGGTCTGCTGCAATCCGGCGTACATGACGTTGGCAGGCTTCAGCGGCCGCTGCACCGCCTCGGCGAACGCGCGGTCGCCTTCGCCCAGCAGGTTGCCGAGGACCATGGCGTGGGCGTGACGGAAGTCGGCGGGGGTCATCACATCCGGGTGGGCGTCCACCCAGAGCACGGCGAGATCGCCGTCATAGCGCTCGTTCAGGTAGGCGAAGGGCGCCAGGTCCACCAGGCAGTCGCCACCGAGCACCACCAGGCGGTGGGGCTGGTGCCGGTCGATCAGTCGGCGGGCATCGTGTAACTGCCGTAGCAGCGCCGAGCGGCCGACAATGCCGTCTTCCAGGGGCAATGGCTGCTGGTCGGGCTCGATCACCGGCACGTGCTCGACCGGGCCGTCGGCGGCGGGCGCCAGCCAGGCGAGCAATTGCGCGCCGAAGAAGTAGGGCGGGTTGTTGCCGCCTTGCCATTGGGGAAACAGCAGGCGCAGGGTCTTGTCCTGGGGAGTGCTCATCAGGTCACCATCGGGTAGCGGTTGAAAGCTGGGCGTTCATGCTGCTCGATGGGGCGGGTGGCCGCTTTGTCGTGCCGGCCAATGGTTGTGCTGGCGTCGCCAGCTGGTGCTCAGGCGCCGTTCAGCAGCTGTTGCGGGGTGATGCCGTAGGCCTGTTTGAAGGCTTTGCTGAAGTGCGAGAGGTTGCTGAAGCCGCAGCTCAGCGCCGCCACGCTGACTTGCTGGAAACGCCCGCTGACCAGCCCGGCGTGGCTCGCTGCCAGGCGTTGTTGCCAGAGCCAGCGCATGACGGTGGAATCCTCTGCCGCGAAGATCCGGCTCAGGCTACGCGACGACAGATGGTTCGCTGCGGCGATGCTGTCCACGTTCAGGTCGGTGCGGGCCAGGTTGGCCAGGAGGAAGTGCTTGACCCGTTCTACCTGCTGTTCATGGCGTCGTTCGGTCGCCGACCCTTGCGTGCCGAACGCGGCCTCGTAGGCGCCCGAGAGGACGTCGAGCAATGCGCCGTTGAGTCGTTCGCTGATGGCCGGCGAGGTTTCCTGGCTGTTGCAGGTCTCCACCAGCGTGCGGGCGAGGCGGGCCAGGGGCGTGTGGCTTTCCAGGGTGCGGTTGAGGTACCGCTCGACATCGGGGATGTGCTGCAGCATCAACGCCCGTGGTACGCCCAGCACGATCTGGTCGTCGCCCTTGGGAAAGGAGGCGGTGAAGGGGCGGGCACTGTCGTACAGGACGATATCCCCTGGCCCTTGCCTGGACAGCCGGTCGCCCTGCTGCACATGGGCTTCGCTGCAGAAACTCAGGGAGATGAAGAACGAGTCGATGGCGTCATCGCGCCGCTGGCGGGCGTACTCGACGGGCAGCGAGCGGATCCGCGAGAAGGTCACGGCGCCTTTGGTCACCGAGGTCAGCGAACCGTCGAAACAGTCGTCGCTCAGTTGCCGGTTGATGGAGGGGACGAATTGGGCGGCAATGACGTCCTGCCAGTAGTCGAAGCGTTCCCTGGCGCCGAGATCAGGGGTGGGGAAGAGGAGGGTCATGGCGGGATACGCGAGAGAGAGGGCTCGGTGGGCACGATATCAGGTACGGGTGGGGTTGGGGTACTTGTGGCCGCTTCGCTCCCAATCGCGGCGGTCCGGCGTCCCGGTGAATCCGCACGCCGTCCCCGCTAGATCAATGAGTGATGTGTTGTGCCTTCAACAGCAAAGCAGGTTACAGCGTCGCCTTTACCTGCAACCCCACCACCAGCGCATTGTCGATATCAGTCCCGGAGAACGCCCCCGGCTCCATGATGTACTGCACATCCGGCCGCAGCACCAGCCACGGCGTGGCCTGGTAGCCATAGCTCAGCTCCACCAGGCGCTCGGCATTGCCCAGGCTCGGGAACTCTTCGCCATTGGCCAGCGCGGCGTTTTCCTGCACTTCGCGGCTGCGCGGGTTGGGCACGGCGCGGCCGAAACCAAGCGCCACGGTATCAGCCGGACGGCTGGCGAACGGCTGCTTGAGCACCACCCCCACGCCGTACCACTTGCTGAACGGCGACGCCGCCGAACTGGCGGCCGACGCCTGGCCGAACACATGCAGTTGCTGCCCCGGCAGATCGCTGGCCTGCCACACGGCCTGGTCCAGCAGCAGGTAGTGACCGCCACGGCCGGCGACCTCTTCGTCGCTGCCGATGCGCTTGGCGTCGGAGCTGTCGTAGTACCAGCCCACCTTGTACTCGCCCGGCAGCCCGTCGAGCTTCTTGTAGATCAACTCCACCGGCACCACGGTCCCGGTCTTGTGCTTGGGCGTGACATGCCAGGCGCGACTGGAGTTGCCGTTGCTTTCCGGGTCCACGGCAAAGGCCGCCACGCGCAGCTGCCAGGCCGGGTCGAAGCTGTACTTCAGCCGCACGCCAAGCCGCGCATTGGGGTAGTTGGTCCAGCCGCTGCCGCCGGACATGTTCAGCGGATGCCCGCAGAAACCGGCGTTCATGAAGTTGCACAGGATGCCGCTGTCGAGGCCGCCCAGGTCGTTGCCCATGGACATGTAGCCGAGCTTGACGTCCAGCGCGGGGGTGAACAGCGTGCGCTCGTAGCTGAGTTCGGTAAGGCGGGTGTACAGGCCACCGTAGTTTTCCTGCAACGGCAGGCGGTTGCCCACCAGGTCGCCGGAGCCGTCATTGCCGCGGCGGTCGTTGATGGTCAGCTGGACCACGCCGGCATTCTCGCTCTGCAGCAGTTTCTCCAGGTCGAAGCGCACGCCGAGCTTGAGGTTCTGCGAATAGCGCGCCGAGCGCTTGAGGCCGCCGTCGGCGTTGTACACGGTCTCGCCGCTGTAGTCGCCGGTGAAGCGGATGCCGTCGGCATCGAGCTGGTGGCGCAGGCCGCCCCAGTCACCGGTCAGGGTCGAGTCGTCGAAGGAGGCGGCGCAGGCGAGGGCAGGTGCCAGGCAAGCGCCCAGCAGCGCCAGGGGAAGGTAACGCGGGTAAACAGGCATGTCGGTATTTCCGGGATAAAGCGAGCGCCCGCCACGAAGGCGGGCGCTGGAGGGGATCAAGGCAGGGCGTAGGCGATCACGTAGTCACCGCGATCGGTGGACTGGCGGGCACCACCGGCGGTGATGACCACGTACTGCTTGCCGGTCTTCGGCGACACGTAGGTCATCGGGCCGCCCTGGCTGCCGACTGGCAGGCGGGCTTTCCAGATTTCCTTGCCGTTGCCGCTGTCGAAGGCGCGCAGGTAGAAGTCCTGGGTACCGGCGATGAACACCAGGCCACCCTGGGTCGACAGGGTGCCACCGAGGGTCGGCAGGCCGATCGGCAGCGGCAGGTGCATGCGGATGCCCAGGGGACCGGTGTCTTCCACGGTACCCACCGGCACCTGCCAGGCGACCTGGCGGGTCTTCATGTCGATGGCGGTCAGGGTGCCGTACGGCGGCGCCTGGCACGGAATGCCGGCCACCGACAGGAAGCGGTTCTTGTTCACCGCATACGGCGTGCCTTTCAGCGGCACCGCGCCCATGCCGGTGTTCAGCGCCTCGCCACCACCGGCGGCCTGGCCCTTGTTCGCCGACGGGATCATCTGGATCCACAGGCCCAGGCGCATGTCGTTGACGAAGATGAAGCCATGCACCGGATCGGTGGACAGGCTGCCCCAGTTCATGCCGCCCAGGGAGCCCGGGAAGCTCAGCGACAGGTCAGTGCCCGGCGCGGTGTACAGGCCGTCGTAGCGCATCTTCTTGAAGTCGATACGGCACAGCAGCTGGTCATACGGGGTGGCGCCCCACATGTCCGACTCGGTCAGGGTCTGTGCGCCGATCTGCGGCATGCCCACGGACTTGGGCTGGGTCTTGGAATACTGCTCGTCCGGGATGCCCGCGGCCTTGACCGGCACTTCCTCGACCTTGGTCAGCGGCTGCCCGGTGGCGCGGTCCAGCACGAAGATCTGCCCGGCCTTGGTGCCGATCACCAGGGCGGGAACGGTGCTGCCGTCGTCCTTGGTGAAGTCGATCAGGCTCGGCTGCATCGGCAGGTCGAAGTCCCAGAGGTCGTTGTGCACGGTCTGGTAGACCCACTTCTCGGCGCCGGTGCTGGCGTCGACGGCGAGCACCGAGGCGCCGTACTTGTGGTTCAGCGCGGTACGCTCGGCACCGTAGATGTCGGTGGACGAACTGCCCATCGGCAGGAACACGGTGTTCATCGCCGCGTCGTAGGACATCGGCGCCCAGCTGTTCGGCGTGCTGCGCACGTAGGTGCTGCCGTCGGCCGGCGATTGCTTGTCTTCCGGGTTGCCCGGGTCGAAGGCCCAGCGCATGGCGCCGGTGATGACGTCGAAGCCGCGGATCACGCCGCCGGGCATGTCGGTCTGCACGTTGTCGGCAACACGACCGCCGACCACCACGGTGGTGCCGGCCATCAGCGGCGCCGAGGACAGCTGGTAGTAGGAGTCCGGCACGTCACCGAGACCGGCTTTCAGGTCGACCTGGCCGTTGTTGCCGAAGCCCTGGCAGAACTCGCCGGTGTCGGCGTCCACCGCGATCAGGCGGGCGTCGATGGTGTTGGTCAGCAGGCGACGTTGGCAGTTGGCACCGGCCGGTACGGCGGCGGCGATCACTTGCGAGCTGTTCGGCTGGCTTGGCTGCACCACCGGCTGGGTGGCGTCGAAATAGGCCATGCCACGGCAACGCTGCCAGACCTTGGACTGGGCGTTGATCTCGTTCTTCCACAGCTCCTTGCCGCTGTCGGCGTCGAGCGCGATCAGGTTGTTGTGCGGGGTGCAGATGAACACCTTGTTGCCGATCTGCAGCGGGGTCAGCTGGTCTTCCGCGCCGTTGCCGTCGCTGAGGGCGACGTCACCGGTGTGGTAGGTCCAGGCCACTTGCAGCTTGCCGACCGTGTCGCGGTTGATCTGGTCCAGCGCGGCGAAGCGGCTGCCGCCTTCGGTGTTGCCGTAGTGGGCCCAGTCCTTTTGTGCGTTGGCCGGATCGACCTTGGTCAGGCCAGGGCCCTTGCCCGTGGCCGGCACGCTCGGGTGGGGGAGGAACATGTTGACCACCGCCACGACCACGGCGATCGCCAGCACCCCGGCGATGCCGTAGGCACCGCGACCGGCGCTGGCGCCAGCGGCGCGCTTGAGCGTCGGGTAGACCAGAGCCACCACCACACCGATCACGCTGAACATGAACAGGCGCGAGAACATCGGCCAGAAGCTGCGGTCGGTGTCGGCCAGGGCCCAGACGGCGGTGCCGACCAGGAAGGCCGCGTACAGCCAGGCACCGGCCGGCTTGCGCAGCGCGATCAGGATGCCGGCGATGGCCATGGCGGCGCCGCCGATCAGGAAGTACCAACTGCCGCCCAGAGTGGTCAGGCGTACACCGCCCGCAGCCAGGGCCAGGCCGAGCAGGGCGACGATCACGCCCAGCCCGATCAGGATGAATTTGCTTAGGCCAGAGGCCTGAGGTTGAGGGGTCATGCCAGGTATCTCGCTGTGTGAATGCGGAGGCGATTATACGCTTAGCTAGCTAATTAACCAGATAGTTCAAAGGTCGAATGTGAAAAAGCCGACGTGGGTTGTCGGGATTTTTCTGATTTGAGCGTAGCTGGTGAAGCGGCGCCAGATGGGGAATACGCATGTGAGCGGTACGGTGTATCTGGCCAGGGCGGATGGGGAGCGTTGAGGGGATATGCAGGCGTCGGGCCATGCACAGGTGGAATTCGGGTTTAACCCGCAGGCGGACGGGGCGGATTGATTTCTGCCCCTTGTTCAGATTCAGTTTCGTAGGAAAGGGTATTGCGACTCAGTCAAAAACTCTTACCGAATGTGCTTGTTGGTTTTGCCTTTTTGGCTTCAAGTGCTTTCTTCTTTTCGAGTTCAACGAGCCGCAATTTTTGCAACTCTAGAGTCTGAACAAATTTTCTGAGCTCCCTGAGCTGTCCACCCGGCCAGAAAAGTCCGCTGGGACTTGCGATTGCCGCGTTAATTGGCAAGCTGTCACCGCCGTCGCCCTTCTTTTTCGCGAGCAAGTTCAGGTAATCTGCCATTTCCGCCAGATCAAGGCCTTTCTCGGCACCATAGAAAACCTCACGAAGCGGCGCAGACTGCTTACGTAGCTGCTTGGCAACTGGCTCACGTGTGAAGGCTGGATATGAGATGCAGTTCAGCTGAATATCATGCACAGGGATAATTGATTCAATTTTCTTGAGCCCTGACCTTCGCGGGTGGGGGAACACCAGGAAGTGCCCAAGCTCAGCTTTCTCCGTAAGGTCAGGATCGCCAGTATCTTTGTTGCAGGCTTCGCTGATTACGGTATACATGTCCTTTTCTCGCTCCTTGTCCAAGCCTGACAATGTCGCCTTGAACTCCAGAAGAAAGTAACGATCGTCTTGCGATGCAAGAACATCCCCAACAGCACTCTCAGCATTGCCATCAAACTTCAGCAACAGGCCAGGCGTCTGGGCAAGCTCTGTTCGGTTCAGCGCCTCATTTGAGACCCGTTCAATCCATTGCATGTCCCGAAATGCCAGGATCAGTGTGTCCTCCCACGGTCTTTCATGTTTAGCTTGTGCGTTGCTCATATACTCGCTCTGGTTTTCCGGATGTAGTTGTTCGGCCTTGTTGCTTGGTCAGCGAATTGTGTCTTGCGCTGTGAATCCTGGCTCTCTATCTATCGCTAGTTATCCTGACGTTTGGGAGTGCTTCATTTGTTTCTTGGCCAGCCAGCCTTCCAGCGTCATCTCCCAGATCTCCTTCACCATCTCTCCTGAAACGAACCGACCATCTTGCGTTGCCACCAGGCGCATTTCCTCATGCACTGAAACCTTGCGGGAAGCCTCGTTCTTCACTGCTTTCGGCACTTGCATCACCGTCCGCTCAAGTATCTGGAACCAGTATTGATTGACCACCTCACAAGCCTCCCGCATG